>CAZVZK010000073.1:0-51579 GCA_964630925.1 uncultured Alcaligenaceae bacterium | reverse complement strand
AAATTTTCGGAGCAGGGGGTTGCCTGGGGGGGTGCAATGCAATGCAATCCGCACCACCCCGGCCATCCCACCTGTCTACTCCCGTCTCATGCCCACACCCGCCTGGTCGGTTACCATCAAGGACACCTTCGGCAAGCCCTACCCCCTCACCGGCACCCGCAAACTCCTCGAACGCCTGGGCCTCTCCTTCCACAAGGCCGGCAGCTTCCTCTTCAAGGCCAAACGCGACAAGCAGGAGGGGCTCGTCAAGGGCCACGAGCGGCACCCAGCTCGCCCGTACCCGCTAACCCCGCCCGCGTGTCGCTCGGCGACCTCTCCTGCCGGGGATTTCGGTCAGGGCCGGTATAACTCCGAGATCACCTTGCCCTCGCTCACCCGATACGGCCTGTCCAGCGCGTCGCGGTAGTGCCCCGCCGGGTCGATGCCGATGGCGTCGAAGATCGTCGCCGACACGTCGCCGGGCGTGTACGCCGTGGTCGTCGGGTACGCCCCACGCCGGTCCGTCGCCCCGATCACCTTGCCGCCACGCACACCCGCGCCCGCCAGCACGATCGAGTACGCGCCCCCCCAGTGCTTCCGCCCCGGCGTCGAGCCCGCGAACGTCTTCTCCATCGCCACCAGCGGCGCCCGCCCGAACTCCCCCATACACACCACCAGCGTCGAGTCGAGCAGCCCGCGCTGAGAGAGGTCCTCCAGCAGCGCCGCGAACGTCCGGTCGAAACGCGGCAGCAGGCGGTCCCGCAGCGCCTCGAAGATGTCGTTGTGCGTGTCCCAGCCGTAGGCGTTCGTGTCGTCCGGCTCCTTGTCCTGCCCCCGGATCGACGGGTGGTAGAACGCCACGACGTACGGCACCCCCGCCTCGACCAGCCTCCGACCAAGCAGCACCGCCTGGCCCGAGCGGTGCATGCCGTACCTCTCGCGCACCGCCGTCGGCTCTCGTGACAGGTCGAACGCCGACCGCACCACGCTGCTGCCGAGCAGCGCGTGCGCCTGCCGGCGCAGCGGGTCATCCCCGGCGTGCCGCTCCAGCGACTCAAGCAGCGACCGCCGCCGCGACCGCCGCACCGCCGGCAGCTCGCCTCGCGGCTCCAGCGCCGCCAATTCCGGAACGCCGTCCGTCACGTCGCCGGCGACGAGCGGCTCGAAGGAGCGCCCCAGTAGCCCGGCGTGCTGGCCGGCGGAGATCAGCTCCGGGGCGAGCAGGGGCCCGTTGATGTGGGCCGCCGTGTACGGCAGCACGCCGTGGGGACGCAGCCGCCGTACGATGGCGCCCATCGTCGGCATGTCGGCGGGCTTCGGCAGGGGGTTGGACGACTTGCGGGCGTGCGCCTGCCCGGTGAGCGCCCAGTAACACGCCGACCCGTGGTCGAGGTCGTCGTGCGACATGCTTCGCACGACGGCGAACCGATGCGCCAACTTCGCCAGCCGAGGCATGTGTTCGCAGAAGCGCGTGCCGGGGACGCTGGTGGCGATGGGCTTGAAGACGCCTCGGATCTCCGCCGGCGCGTCTGGCTTGGGGTCCCACATGTCGATGTGGCTCTGCCCGCCGCCGGCGTAGACGATGAGGACGGAGCGTGCCCGGGCGGTTCTCGTGCCTGAGCCAGACGCGGACGCGCCGCCGAGCGCGGCGGCGCCGAGCGCCACCCGCAGCCATTCGCGTCTGTCGTGGAGAATCCGCAGCATGACGCCATTGTCGCCGACGCCGGGCCGCGCCGCAAGTGGGCCGCTCGGCGAAGCCTTCGCGCACGCCGTCGCTTCCGCTATCATCCACCGGCACGCCCCGACGGGATACTCACGACCATGAGCCGGCGCACCCTCACCTTCCTCGGATCGGGGACCTCCGCCGGCGTCCCCATGATCGGCTGCGACTGCCCCGTCTGCACCTCGCCCGACCCGAAGAACCAGCGCACACGCCCCTCCGTCCTCTTCCGCCTCCCCGGCGGCAACCTCCTCGTGGACACCACCCCCGAATTGCGCCTCCAGCTCCTCCGCGAGAAGGTCGGCATCGTCCACGCCGTCCTCTTCACCCACTACCACGCCGACCACATCATGGGTTTGGACGACCTCCGCCCCGTCGGCAAGGCCCTCGGCCACGCCGTCCCGCTGTATTGCTCCGGCGAGACGGAGGGCAAGATCCGCTCCACCTTCGCCTACGCCTTCGAGCAGCAGGCCGAGGGCCTCCCCGCCGGCTGGGTGCCGAAGCTCCGCTTCGAACGCATCGAGGGCCGCCCCTTCCAGGTCCTCGGCGAGACCGTCATCCCCATCCCCCTCATCCACGCCCACTTCGACGTGTACGGCTTCCGGATCGGCGGCCTGGCGTACTGCACCGACGTGAGCGAGATCCCACGCACCTCCTGGCCCATGCTCCAGGACCTCGACGTGTTCATCGTCGATTGCCTCCGCTACAAGGTCCACCCCGGCCACTTCGGCATCAACGAGGCCCTCGACGCCGTCTCGCGCTTCCGCCCCAAGCAGGCCTTCTTCACCCACCTCAGCCACGAGTTCGACCACGAGGAGGTCAACGCCAGGTTGCCCTCCGGCGTGTCGCTGGCGTATGATGGCCTGTCCATCGACTTCTGACGGCGAGGGACGCCATGTTCGACAAGCGGCTTCTGGCCGAGCTCTTCGCCCTCCGCGACAGGACGCACCCCCTGCCGCCGCCGGAGGCCATCAAGCCGGCCCCGGTCACGCGCCCCGACCCCTCCCTCCGCCCCCTCGGCGAGGCGGCGCTCTCGCGCGGCGAGGTGGCCGTCCTGCTCGTCGCCGGAGGCCAGGGCAGCCGCCTCGGCTTCGACCACCCCAAGGGCATGTTCCCCGTCGGCCCGCTGTCCGGCAAGACGCTCTTCCACATCTTCGCCGAGAAGGTGCTGGCCCTGTCACGCCGCCACGGCCGCCCCGTCCCCTTCCTCATCATGACCAGCGCCGCCACCCACGACGAGACGGCGGCGTACTTCGCCGAGAACCGTGCCTTCGGGCTGGAGCCGGGGCAGGTGTCGATGTTCCAGCAGGGCATGATGCCGACCCTCTCCCTGCGCACCGGCGAGCCGCTGCTGGAGGCCCTTGGCAAGCCGTTCCTCAGCCCCGACGGCCACGGCGGCACCCTCACCGCCCTCGCCTCCTCCGGGCTCTTGAAACGCCTCCAACGACAGGGCGTGCGGCACGTCTTCTACTTCCAGGTCGATAACCCCCTCGTCGAGATCGCCGACCCCGTCTTCCTCGGCCACCACATCGCCGCCGACGCCGAGGTGTCGAGCAAGGTGATCGCCAAGCGCGACGCGGCGGAGAAGGCGGGCGTCTTCGCCCTCGTGGACGGGCGACATACGATCATCGAATACTCCGACCTCCCGCGGGCGCTCGCCGAGGAGACGGAAGCGGGCCGCCTGCGCCTGTGGGCGGCGAGCCCGGCCATCCACGTCTTCGATGTCGGCTTCCTGACGCGGATGACAGCCGACCCGGAGGGGCTGCCGCTGCACGTCGCGAAGAAGAAGGTCCCACACATCGGCGACCCCGACCCCGCCGAGCCGAACGCGCTGAAGTTCGAGCGCTTCATCTTCGACGTGCTGCCGAGGGCTACGCGCTGGGTACTTCTGGAAGCGGCGCGTGAGGACGAGTTCGCCCCTCTCAAGAACGCCGAGGGCGCCGACTCGCCGGAGACGGTGCGGGCGGCGCTCCTGGAGCATTCGCGCCGCCGCCTCCTCGCGGCGGGGGCGGAGCCGCACGGCGAGGTCGAGGTCGGCCCCCTGGCGGACCTCCCGTCATACGCCGGCCGGCGCGTGATCGGGTACGTGGGGTGAGACGCCGTCACCGTCCGGCGGCGTGGCCCGGCGCTGCTCGCGGAGGAGCGCCCCGCAGCGCGTGCCGAGCCAGACGAGCAGATACGCGGTACACACCTGGGCCGAGAGGATCATGGTCATCAGCCACAGCCAGGCGCCGACGCTCTCGTGCAGCGCCGCCAGGCAGACCCACGCCAGGCCGCCGAACACCACGGCGATGGCCCCGGCGACGCAAGCGGCCACGGCGGCCCGGACCGGGCCGAGCCAGCGCACCAGGGCGACGACGCGGAGCGGGTTGGCGCTCGTCACGCGCCCGTCCGCGGTGACGGCGAGCAGGCAGAAGAGCCAGTAGGCGGCGGCCACGGCCACCAGCTCGCCGACGACGCACCAGTCGAACCACGTCAGGTCGCCGGCGTTGAGCCAGAAGTGGTAGGCGCCCAGCAGCAGCCACGCCGGCCCGGCGAGGAAGCACACGACGCCGTACCCCACCCCGACGAGGATGCGGAGGAAGCCCCGCCCGTCGAGGGACACGAGATCATACTCCCCGGCCATGCCCGCGGAGAGCATGCTGTACCAGCACCCGGCCTGGAAGAGGAGGAGGACGCAGAGTGCCCCCGCTAGCACGGAGCCCTCGGCCGACTCCAGCAGCGTCCCCGCCCGCGCGAGCTGGAGTAGCACCAGGCCGACGCCGCACGCCAGCGCGAGCGAGAGGAAGAGGAGGGGCTTGCCGGCCAGGAACGGCACCATCAGGGCGGGGGCGGCGTCATAGTCCCCGCGCTTCTTGCGGCGCTTCGGGCGCTCGCGATTCCGCTCGGCCTCGGCCTTGAGGTCGGCCTCCTCCTCTTCCGAGACCACGCGGTAGCGCGGCTCGTCCCGGCTGTCCCCCTTGCTCTCCTCCCACTGCGGCAGGAGGATGGGGGCGTCCAGGATCACGGGCCGTTGGACGGGGGCCGGCTGGCGCGGCCTCTTCGCCCGCCCGCCGACGCGCCTACCGCACGCCGGGCAGTCGAAACCCTTCCTCTCCGCCTCCTCCGGGGCCTGCAGGTACTTCCCGCAGGCGCACATGATGTGGATGACGGCCATGGGCGTCGCGCTCAGGGGCTCACGCCGGGGGCGCGGAGGGTCTTCAGGAAGGCGAGGACCTGCTCCTGCCGCGGCGGCGAAAGCCCCTCGAAGCGGTTACGGCTGCTCTGGCCCTGGCCGCCGTGTTGCAGGATGGCGTCCTTCAGCGTGGCCGCCCTGCCGTCATGGAGGTACGGCGCCGAGTCGGCGACGCCCCACAGCGGCGGCGTCCGCCACTCATCCGGCAGCGGGCCCTTCTGGTTCGGCCCCTGTTCCTTCGGACGCGGGCGGGGCGGCTCGTTGTAATCGCCGTCGCCGGTCAGGTCGCGGCCCATGCGGTGCAGCAGCAGGTCGCTGTAGATGCCCTCGATGGAGCCGAGGTTGGGCCTGTGGCAGCTCGCACAGCCGATGGAGGTGAAGAGCTGCTTGCCCTCCTCCACCTTGTCCCGCTCGTGATCGGCCACTGGTGCACGCTCGACGGGCCGCGGCAGGGAGCCGCAGAACGCCGTCAGCTGGTCGCACTGCTTCTGCGTCAGGTCGTGGCCCTTCGACTCATACGCGAGGAAGCCGAGCGGCTTGGGCTGCGCCTGTCCGGGGTTGCTCAACCCCAGCTCGTTGGCGCAGGCGGCCTGCACGAAGTCGGACAGGCTGGCGCTCTGGGCCTTCCAGCCGAACTTGCCGACGCGCCCGTCCGCGAGCCGCAGCGCCCGGCCGACGGGGGCGTCCTCGGTTGAGGGGGCGACCAGGCCGCGGCGCACCTGCTGGTTGCGCTCCTCGGCGATGATGACGCGGTCGGGCAGCGTGTCGATGAGGCGGCTGCCGAACAACGCCGGCGTGTTGCGCTGGGACACCTGGGCACGGCCGTTGCCGGGGAGGCGGCAGTGGAACGAGTCGCGGGCCCGTTCCTGGAGCAGGGCCAGCGGCGGCTGGGAGATCGCCGGCAGGTCGTCGCTGAGCATGTTCAGCGTCTCGAGGTAGCGGGCCTCCGTGGCCGCGGCGTGGATCACGCCCGACAGCGGCGCCTCGGTGCGGAAGTCCGGCTGGCGGACGAACGTGGTGACGTTGTGCTTCAGGCCGCCGCCGCCGCCGACCCCGCCCTGGTTGTGGCAGGCCACGCACGAGGAGGCGTTGAACACGGGTCCGAGGCCGTCGCCGCCGGCGCACAGCGGGTCGTCCCTGGTGAACTCATGCTCGAAGAGGTGTCGGCCTGCCTCCACGTCATCGACGCCGACATCGAGTTTCGGGGGGCCCTGCCGGGTCATCACACGCAGGCCGGCCGGCCCGAGGATGAGAAACAGCGCGAGGAGGACGTACTTGCCGTTGGCACACATGATGGGATTCCCGAGGAGAGGGATCGTGTTCATTATCTGCGCCGACGGGCGGGACGCAAGGAGGAATCCCGCGCAGGATGGAGCACGGGCACTCGGGCCGCCGGGAGGCCGATCGACGGCGGCCACACCTCATCCCGAGGAGGCCCCCGTTCTGACCGGCGCCGCCGCGATCCATCCCACGGCCGCCCCCGCGGCCGTGTACTGACACAGGCTCTGGATCACCCACGAGGCGATGACCTCCGGCGAGACGGCGAAGGAGGCAAACGCCAGGAGGTAGACCGGCAGGCTGCCCACCAGGAACACCCCCGCGCCGTACAGCAGGCCGCCCCACCACCCCGGCGGCACCCCACCCCTGTCAACGAGCCAGAGGTAGAAGAGGGCGAACACCACCCCGTAACCGAACGGGTGAAGCGCCATGTAGGCGGAGGTCCACCCGGCCCACGGGCGGAACAGGGGCGCGTTCTCGAACTGCGGCGGGATGCCCGGGGCCACCACAGGGACCCCCAGGTAGAACAGGGCGCCCACCGTGAACAGGGTCAGCCCCGCCACCAGAACGCACGCGGCCGAACGGACGATGCCCGTTCGGTGCGTCCCTTCGCAATGAGGCTTCATGCACGCTCTCCACGGGCCCGTCCAGCGACGAAGGCGGCGGACGGCGGCGAACGCTCTTGCCGTCGTCCGGGGAATGTGTTACGTGCCCGCGCATGAAAGCCAACCTCCGAGCCTCGCGGCCATCCCTCCGGGGGGTGATCGTGCTGGCTCTCCTCGCCGCCGGGGGCGCCCGGGGCCAGGAGCAGCCGCCCCCCCGCCTCCCGGGCCGGCGGTCTTCGAACCCACTCCGGCCGTTCCCGCCCAGGGAGAGCCCCCGCCGCGCGGCCCGTTCGGGGGGATGGGCGGCGGTGGGGGGATGGGAGGGCCGGGCATGGGGCCGCCGGGATACCGGGCGGCCTGGTACCCGTCGCAGCGGGTCGAAGGCACCGCGGCGAGCCTCGGCCTGATCCGCGAGGGCGCGGCCGGCGCGGTGCCCCTGTGGAAGGCCGACGGCGAGCTGCTGCTGTTGACGGCCTCGGTGCGCAACACGTTGTTCTTCACCGACGCCGTCCTGCCCGACACCGGACGCCGCTTCCCGGACGCCCTGTGGAACGTCAGCCTGGGCCTGATGCACCGCCACCAGTTCGACAACGGCTGGGAAGGCGTGCTGAGCCTGAGCCTGGGGTCGGCCAGCGACCGGCCCTTCCACGGCCTGGAGGAGATGCAAGCCAACGTATTCGCGAGCCTCAAGGTGCCGGTCCGCGATGGGCCTGATGCCTGGGTCTTCTCGCTCATGTACTCGCCCGCCGGCAACATCCCGTTCCCCATCCCGGGCGTCGCCTACTCGTGGAGGCCCGACGAGACCTTGCAGATGATGATCGGCCTGCCCTTCTCGATCACGTGGCGGCCCGCGGACGACTGGGCCTTCACCTTCCTTTACGTCCCGGTCATCAACGTCACCTCGCAGGTGAGTTATCGCGTGGCGGACGGCGTCAGCGTCTACGGCGGCTTCGAGTGGCTGAACGAGGCCTACTTCCTCGCCGGCCGGGCGGATCGGCGGGACCGCTTCCTGGCTTTCGAGAAGCGGCTCATCACGGGCGTCCGCTGGGGGGTCTGCCGATACGCGGCCCTGGACCTCAACGCGGGGTACGCCTTCGACCGCTACTACGGCGAGGGCCAGAGCCAGCTGGGCGACCTGAGCGACCGGGTGGACGTGGCCTCGGGGGCATTCCTGGGGGCGAATGTCACCGTCAAGTGGTGACCGTGGGCCCCTCGCCACCCCGAGGGTGACGAACGACGCGGCGGCCCATAGGAAACGGGGCAAACGCCCGTGGCCCGCCGGGCGGCGGGACGGCACGGGGTAGGAGGCCGACAGATGCTACACGCGATGATCATGGCCGGCGGCGGGGCACGCGCTTCTGGCCGAGGCGCCGGGTCAACTGCTCACTCCCGCGAGTCACATGCTCACCCCCGTTGAGCATGTGACTCGGCGTCAACCGACGCACAGGGTCACGGATAGGCGGCGAGTGCGCGAGTCACCTGCTCACACGCTCACACGCGCTACGCCCTGACCGGCGGCCCCGACATCACTTCAGGGGGTCGACGCCGTTGGAGCCGGCCCAGTCGAGGAAGTGCCACGCCGAGCGGAACCGCCGCTTGCACCGCTCGCCCAGTGCGTCGAGGATGGCCCTCTCAGACTGGCCCTGCCGCAGCAACGCCGCCAGCTCCGGCGTGGTCAGCGCCGGCAGGCAACCGGGAGAACCGGCCGCGGCGAGGTCAGAATCGCCACACCTGGAGGATCGAGACGGTGTAGCCGGCACGCTCGATCCGGTATCGGATGCCAAGAGGCGCTTCCAGCATGACCCGGTGGCCGTGATCGCGAGACTCGCCGTGGCCGAGCGGGTCGGTGGTGAGGGCCTGCTTGAAAACGGCGAGGGCGGCGAGGATGGCGGCCTGTTGTTCCGCCGTGAGAGGCAGCCAGATGTCGGCGAACTCCAGGGCGGCTGAAGGGAGCCATTCGACCGAGTACATCAGCGGCCTTCCTGCGCGGCGCGGCGCCTGGCGAGGTCGATCACCTCTTCGGTGGTGTAGCGCCGGCCTGGCTCCTTCTCCCGACGATTCAGCTCCTCCTCGCTGATCGGCGGTTCGAGCTGGGGGAACATGGCGGGATCGAGCCTGGGGCGGAAATAGCCGATGACCTTGCCCTCGGCGTCACGGATCTCGACGTTCCCGGAGAGGGCGGCGAGTAGGGAGGTCGCCGCGGGATCGAGGGTGATGTGTGGCACGTGCTTTCTCCTCGCTGGCAGGGCATCGCGGAGCATACCAGACGGGTCGCCTTGTTGACAAGCGTCCACCGGCGAAAGATGCGTCCCTCTTTTCCCACGGGGCCGTCGCCGGCTACACTGCGAGGGGAAAGGAGGCCGACAGATGCTACACGCGATGATCATGGCCGGCGGCGGGGGCACGCGCTTCTGGCCGAGGAGCCGGGCAGCCCGCCCGAAGCAGTTCCTCGCCATGTCCGGTGAACGCACCCTCATCCAGATGGCCTTCGACCGCCTGGAGGCGTGCGCCCTGCCACCCCAACACTGCTGGGTCATCACCGGCCAGGCGTACCTCGACGAGACGGCCCGGCAGCTCCCCACGCTGCCGAAGGCCCACCTCGTCGGCGAGCCCGCCGGACGCGACACCGCGGCCTGCGTCGGCCTCGGCGCCGCCCTGATCGCGAAGGAAGACCCCGACGCCACGATCCTCGTCACGCCGGCCGACCACGTCATCGAGCCGCTGCGCGAGTTCGGACGCGCCGTCCACGCGGCGGCTCAGCTCGCCGAGGAGCATCCGGCGGCCCTCATCACGTTCGGCATCGCGCCCACGTTCCCAAGCACCGGCTACGGCTACATCCACCGGGGGGCTCCGCTCGGCCAGCGCCAGGGCGTGAGCGCGGCGCGCGTGGCCCGCTTCGTCGAGAAGCCGCCGCGCGAGAGGGCCGAGGCGTTCCTCGCTTCGGGCGAGTACTCGTGGAACAGCGGCATCTTCGTGTGGAAGGCGCGGACCATCCTCGCCGCCCTCCAGACGCACACGCCGGAGCTGCACTCCGCCATCCTCCGCATCGCCGCGGCCCCGGAAATCCTCGCCGCCGAGTACCCGAAGCTGCCGAAGGCGAGCATCGACAAGGCGGTGATGGAGAAGCACCCGGAGGTACTTGTCGTCCAGGCCCCGTACAATTGGGACGACGTGGGGAGCTGGCTCGCCCTGGAGCGGATGAATCCGCAGGACGCCTCCGGCAACACCGTCCAGGGCCGTCACGTCGGCGTCCGGACCGACAACTGCATCATCGTCGGCCCCTCCGAGCGCCTGATCGGCACCATCGGCGTCGATGGCCTCATCATCGTCCAGGACGGCGACTGCACCCTGATCGCCCGCCGCGAGGACGAGGGCGCGGTCAAGGACCTGGTCGAGGAGATCCGCAGACGCGGGCTGGAGCGTTACCTGTGAGAAGGCCCACGGCTCGCTTCGCTCGGCGTGGGCAACAGCCAGCAGCCGTCGCCGAAGCGGCTCCAACAGCCGACAGCCGAAGACCGGATTTCGGGCCGCTTCGGCGACGAGAATAAAGCCCGGGGTGAGTCTTCGAACCCCGGGTGTAGCAAGAGCGACACCATGCATCGGGCCACCTGGACCGCGCTGACGGACGACCAGCTGCTGACGCAGTGCGAGGTCGATACGTACCGCGCCAGCGGCCCCGGCGGGCAGAAACGCAACAAGACCAGCTCGGCGGTGCGCCTGCGTCACCCCCCGTCCGGCCTGCTGGTCATCGCCGAGGAGAGCCGGTCGCAGCACGAGAACAAGGCGCGGGCCGTCCGCCGGCTGCGGCAGGCGTTCTACCTCAAACTCCGCGAGACGCTGGCTCCCGAGGCCCTCGCCCCCGAGGCGTTGGCGGCGCACCCGGAGTTCGCCCCGGCGCGCGACGCGGAGGGTCGGCTGCACGTCTCGCCGAAGGACGCGCGGTTCTGGCCGGCGGCCGGCGTATGCCTCGACGTGCTGTATGCGTTCGAGGGCCGGCTGAGCGAGGCGGCGGCGGCGCTGGGGACGACGACGGCGAACCTTGGCGATTTCCTCCGCGGCGACGATAAAGTGTGGGAGCAGGCCAACCTGACGCGCCTGCACTTCGGGCACAAGCCGCTGCGGTGAGGCCCCATCCCGCCCGCATCGGAACGAGGGCCCGTGATGTCCGCGCCGCAAGGCTTCTCCTGGATCGACAAGCCGCGCCTGGCCGCCCTCGCCAGGCCACGCTCCGCCGGCGACCTGACCTGGCTCAGACAACAGGGCGTGCAGCTCCTCATCTCGCTCACCGAGGATCGCCCGCGCCCGGCCTGGAGCGACGAGGCCGGCATGCTCGTCTACCACGAGGCGATGGAGGACATGGAGCCCCCCGAGCAGGAGGCCCTGGCCCGCGCCGTCTCCGCGATCAACCGCGCCCTCGCCGGCGGCATGGGCGTCGCGGTCCACTGCGGGGCCGGCCTGGGCCGCACCGGCGTCGTCCTCGCCGCGTGGATGGTCAGCACCGGGATGAGCGCCGCGGCCGCCATCACGCGCGTCCGCAAGCTGCGCCCCCACTCGGTCGAGACCAACGAGCAGGAGGAGGCGGTCGAGGAGTTCGCCCGCCGCGTCAACGCCGCCGCCGCCTCGGCCGGGCCCAGCGATCCTGGTACGGCGCCGCCGCGCGGGCCGACCTCTCCGACATGAGACGCACGTCCCAGGTCCAGTGCGACGAGACGACGTTGGCGGCCCACCCGCGCAGGATGCGCCCCGCCGCCAGCCCCTCATAGGTGGCGTAATGGTAGTTGGTCTCCATCACGACCAGCGGCCCGATCTGCCTCCACGACGCCGAATTCCAGTCGCCTGAAGGCGACGAATACTCGATGCGCCCCTCGCTCAGGAAGCGCCAGACGTAGTAGGCGTTACCCGAGTCGTTTCCGGCCCAGACCGTGCCGGACAGGTACGGCCTCGACACGCGCCCGACCCAGCCGCGCGGCAGGGTCGATCCGAGGGCGACGGCGGAGCGGGCGGCGGGGAGGAACGCCTTGCGGTTGTGGGTGAGCTTCCGCGTCACCTCCTGCACGCGCAGGAAGGCGGCGCGGGCGTCGTCGCCCTGCTCCTCCAGCCAGTCGGCGTAGACGGGCAGGGTGTCGTCGTCGCCCTCGTCGATGGCCGTCAGGAAGGCGGATTCATCCATGCGCTGGTTTCGTGCCGACGTACAGGGTGGCGATGCCGAACGTCATCGGGTGGAAGCTCACCTTCGTGAGGCCCTGCGCCCGCAGGATACGGGCCAGGTCCTCGCCGTCGGGGAACTCCATCACGCTCGCCGGCAGGTAATTGTACGCGTCGTCCTTGCTCTTCGAGACCCACTGGCCGATGCGCGGCAGGATCGACCGGAAGTAGAAGGAGTAGAGCGACCCGAACAGCCAGTCTCGCGGCCTGGAGAACTCCAGGATGGCCACGCGCCCGCCGGGCTTGCACACGCGCACCATCTCGCGCAGGCCCTTCTCCGTGTCCGTGACGTTCCGCAGCCCGAACGCCACGGTGACGAGCTGGAACATGTCGTCGGGGAACGGCAGACGCTGGGTGTCGGCCTCCAGGAACTGGATGCGCGACGAGGCGCGGCGCTTCGCCGCCTTCCGGACGGCGGGGACGAGCATGGGCAGGCAGAAGTCGGTGCCGATGATGGGCAGCCTGCCGCGTGCGGCCCGGTCGTAGGCGAGGGCGAGGTCCCCCGTGCCGCAGCAGACATCCAGGATGGGCGCGGGGTCCTTGAGGTCCGGCGGGGCGATCTGGGTCGTGCGGTAGCGCCACCACAGATCGACGTTGAGGCTGAGGACGTGGTTGAGGAGGTCGTAGCTGGGGGCGATGGCCCCGAACATGGAGCGGATGCGCTCCTCGCGTTTGTCGAGCGTCGTCGTGGTCACTGTCCGTCCCCCGTGGCTCGGCGCCGATGCGGATGGTAGTATAGTCATTCCGACTCGCACCCCCTCCCGGCTCTGTCCCCTCTCCCCCTGGCTTTGTCGGGGGGGAGGGGTCAGGGGTGAGGGGGGCGGAGGCTCGACGGGAGATAAGGCCATGTCCCCCGAAGTGCGATCCCCCCTCACCCCCGACCCCTCCCCCACCGGCTTTGCGGTGGGGGAGGGGGGAGAAGCATCGATGCGCATCCTGCTGGCGTCTTCCGAGGTGGTCGGCTTCGCCAAGACGGGCGGCCTCGCCGACGTGGCCGGCTCCCTGCCCGGCGCGCTCAACCGCCGCGGCCTGTCGTGCGACATCATCCTCCCCCTGCACAATTCCGCCCGCCGCGCCCAGACCGCCCCCGTGCCGACCGACATCCGCCTCTCCGTCCCGGTCGGCGGGCGGATGATGGACGCGCGGCTGTGGCGGTCGTCGCTGCCCGACGGCGTCACCGTCTGGCTGGTGGAGAACGACGGCTACTTCGGCCGCGACGACGGCAAGGCGAAGGGGCTCTATCAGGAGACCCTGCCCGACGGCTCCCGCCGCGACTACGCCGATAACTGCGAACGGTGGGTGTTCTTTAACCGGGCCGTCGCCCAGGCCCTGCCCCACCTGCCGCACTGGCCCGACGTCGTCCACGTCAACGACTGGCAGACCGGCCTGATCCCCGCCTACCTGCGCGAGGTCTACGGCTGGGACGACGAGCGCTATTCGCGGACCCGGACGCTGCTGACCATCCACAACATCGCCTTCCAGGGCGCGTTCTGGCACTGGGACATGATCCTGGCCGGCCTCCCCTGGCGCCTCTTCACGCCCGAGGGCGTCGAGTTCCACGGCATGCTGAGCTTCCTCAAGGCCGGCATCGTCTTCTGCGGCCGCATCAACACCGTCAGCCCGACGTACGCCCGCGAGATCCAGACGCCCGCCTACGGCCGCGGCATGGAGGGCCTGCTCTCCCATGAGAGCCATCGCCTCAGCGGCATCGTCAACGGCGTGGATTACGCCCACTGGGACCCGCGTAACGACACGCGCATCGCCGCCCGCTACGGGCCCGACGACCTGTCCGGCAAGCTGGCCTGCAAACGCGCCTTGCAGAAGGAGATGGGCCTGAGCGTCGAGCCGGCCACACCGCTGTTCGCCGTCGTCGCCCGCCTGACGGAGCAGAAGGGGATCGACCTCGTCGGGATGGTCGCGCCCGGCATGCTGGACAAGGGCTGGCAGCTCGTCGTCTTGGGCGACGGCGACAGGCCCTATCACGACCTGTTCCAGAGGCTGAAGACGAGGTACCCGGGGCGCATGGGCCTGCGCCTCGGGTTCGACGAGCCGCTGGCCCACCGCATCGAGGCCGGCGCGGATATCTTCTTGATGCCGTCGGCGTTCGAGCCGTCGGGGCTGAATCAGCTGTACTCACTCCGCTATGGCACGCCACCGGTGGTGCGGGCGACGGGCGGCCTGGCCGACACGGTGACCGACACGACGCCGCGGACGCTGGCCGACGGCACGGCGACCGGCTTCTCGTTCGTGCCCTATGACGCCCACTGGCTGTGGCAGAACGTGGAGCGGGCCGCCGATATTTACCTCGGCGACCCGCAGACGTGGCGTCAGATCATGCTCAACGGCATGCGGCAGGACTGGTCTTGGGACCGCAGCGCGGCGGAGTACGAGGCGCTGTACCGGCAGATCGTCGGGGGGTGAGGACCGGCGCGGGCGCTCGCCTGCCGTGTCTGAAAGACACGGCGGGCTCACGCCGGGGCGCTCGCCTCTACTCACCCGATGCGCCTCAGCGACGGGTCGGCGGGGACGGGGCGGGCAGAGCCTTCAGGCAGCACCATCGGCGGCGGCAAGGTGCCGGCGGCGGGCGGCATCGGCGGCATGGCGTAGGGCGGCGCGGCCGTCCCCGGCAGGATCGGGCCCTCGATCGTCGTGCCCGAGTAGCCCTCGGGCAGGCCGGTGATCGGGCCTGAATAGATCGGGCCGGAGTACACGCCGCCGGACATCACGGGCGGGCTGCTCACGGTGGTGCCGATGACGGCGCCGCCGTTGTTGTGGCCGCCCCCGAAGAGCCGGCCCGACCCGAGCCGGGAGAACAGCCCCTGGCGGGGCGGCTCGCAGCCGCACGGGTCGGTGGTGCGGCAGCCGGCCACCAGGAGGACGGCCGCCCCGGCGGCCGCCAACAGCACTCGACGTAGACGCGACATGGACGCTCCCCTTGCGGGCCGGGCCTGTGCCGTCCTCCCCCTCCCTGAATGGGGCCGGCTTGATAGACAATCCTTCCCGCGCCGCCGCCGGGGGCAAATCACTTGACGAAAAGAAACAGACCCACGCCCGATAAGGCGTGGGCCCCTTCGTTGTCGTCGGCAGGGCCGGCACATCCGTCACGTCCGGCCCGCCGGCGTCACCCGCCCGAGCCCCGCGGGCCGCCCGCCTTGCCGGCCAGCTTGATCTGCCCGCGCAGGTACTCGAGGGCGAAGTCGAGCTGGCGGTCCTTGAACTCGCTCGTCGTCTTGCCCTTGCGGTCGGGGCGCTCGATGGTCTCGCTGTTGCGCTGCGCCTCGTACAGGTCGCGTGTCTCCTTCCGCGACAGCTTGATCGTCGTGTCCGGCACCACGCCCCAGGTGTCCTCGTCCTTGCCCGAGGTGCTGGCCTTGTTCAGGTTCTTCCCGTTCGGGCGCCAGAAGGTCGCCGTGGTCATCTTGATCTCGGCCTCCTCCTTGATGCCCGTCTTGGGGTTCTCGACCTTGAACTCGAACAGCTTCTGCACGCTGCCCTTGCCGTAGCTCCTCTCGCCGACGATCCTGGCCCGCTCGTGGTCCTGCAACGCCGCCGAGACGATCTCGCTGCCCGAGGCGCTGCCGCCGTTGATCAGGCACACCATCGGGAAGCCGAGGAGGCTGCCCTCGAAGCGGCCCTTGTGGCGCTCCTCGCTCTCGGCGTTGCCGCGCTCGCGGATGCCCACGATGACGCCGTCGGCGATGAACAGGTCGGTGATCTTGATGGCCTCGCCGAGCAGGCCGCCGGGGTTGCCACGCAGGTCGAGGACGAACCCCTTGATCTTCTCCTTGTTGACGAGGTCCCGCATGACGATCTCCATGTCGCGGTAGCTCGTCCGCGCGAAGCCCGTCAGGCGGATGTAGCCGATCTTGTTCTTGTGATCGACCACGAAGTCCCAGTCGTCGTCGGCCTTGCGGCGGTAGCCGAGGACCGAGTCCACCGGGATGCGCCCACGCTTGATCGTCACGTCGAACTCCTCGGCGCGGCCCTCGCGTTTGATGGTAAGCACCACCTCCTGGCCGGGCTGGCCCATGATCGTCTTCACCGCCCGGTTCAGAGGCATGCCCTTGGTGGAGAGGTCCTTGAGCTTGGCGTCGGTGATGGGGTTGCCGTCGCTGTCCACCTCGCGCTTGATGCGCGTGACGATGTCGCCGGCCCACAGGCCGGCCTTGTACGCCGGGCTGCCCTTGATCGGCGAGACGACGAGCAGGCAGTCGGAGGCCAGGTCCTTGCGGATCTGCACGCCGATGCCGGTGAAGTTGCCGCCGATGTCGTCGTCGAGCCGCTTCTTCGTCTCGGGGTCGAAGTAGTTGGTGTGCGGGTCGAGGTTCGACAGCATCCGCTGGAGGGTGACCGTCAGGTCGCGGTTATTCTCGATGTCCTCGCGGCTGCCCAGCTCCTTGCGGGCCGTCATCAGGAGGTGCTTGAGGTCGCTGCCGGCCAGGCTCTCGGCGTCCTTCAGCCTCTCCTCGATACGCGGGGGCAGCTTCTCCTCCAGGGCGGCGTACAGCCCCTGGACGGCCCAGCGGACCATCTTGCCGGGCTGGACGCGGCGGATGTAGTCCTTCCGCACCATCGCCACCGCCTCCATCACCTTGTCGGCGAAGGCGTCGGCCGCCTCGTTGCTCAGCTTCATGCTGGCCAGGATCTCGGTCCGCTTCGTCCGCAGCGTGTCGTACTTGCTCGGGTCATCGACGAACGCCTGATAGGCCTTGCGCAGCTCCTGGCGCTTCTTGAGCGTCGGCATGCGGTCGAGCAGCGATTTGGCCTCCTCGGCCATCTTGCCGGTGAGCTTGCCGTCCTTGATCAGCTCGGCGACGAGGTCGAGGCGCTTGACGCGGGCCTTGTTGGCCGGCGGGTTGTTGGTCAGGACGTAGTGCGTGGAGGGGCCGGGGAGGACGAAGTGGTCCTGCTCCTTCTCCTTCTCGTCCTTGCCGTGGGCGCGGGCCAGCTCGGGCAGCTTCTTGTTGATGTAGCGGTACATCTCGTCGACGGTGACGAGGCCGTCGGCCTCGTAGCCGTCGCGGAAGCCCTCGCCGTCGGCGCCGCCCTTGAGGCCGTCGAGCAGGACCGTGGCGAACAGGCCGTGGTCCTTCAGGTCCACGGAGGTGGTGAGGCCGTTGGTGGCCAGGAACGCGATGCGGCCGGGCAGGGGCTGGTGGTCCTCCGAGGCGTCGTCGCCGAGGAATTCGCGGTACGGCGCCTTGCCGAGGGTCGGCTCGGCGATGGCCTTGCCCTTCTCCTGCACGAAGCCGGTGAAGTCGATGTCGAGGAACACGCACAGGTGCTTCGCCTTGAGCGTCTTGAGGGCGTCCTCGATCTCGTCGGCGGCGACGGCGTCCTTGTCGCGGCCCTTGAAGGTGCTGTCGGCGAGGAAGTAGCACCGCCGGTCGCCGGACTCGCCGAGCGGCCCGCCGTTGCCGAAGAAGCCGACGAACACCTCGTCGCCCGGCTTGGCCGACTTCGCCGCCCACTTGAGGGCGTCGAGGAATTCGGCGCGGGTGGCCTTCTTGGCGTCATCGCCGCCGGCCCCGAGGAGGAGGCGGGCGTTATCCCTGGCGACGCCGCCGACGGCGGGGTCGGTGAAGAGCTTGTAGAGGGCGCGGGCGTCGGCCTCGGCGTGCTTGCGGTCCTTGACGCCGCTGTCCTTGCCGTAGGCGGAGATGCCGGCGAGGACGACGTAGCGCGTCGGCTTGGCGTCCTCTGCCCTGGCCGTGGAGGCGGCGGCGAGCAGGAGCGCGCCGACGAGGGAGGTGAACAACGCCCTTGTCATGAGATTGGGGTCCTTTGTCCGCGAAGGCCGGTGGCTTCGTTGCCGGTGGGTGGAAGTGGGCGAACCGCGTCGGGGCGTCAGCCATCTGTCCTATTGTTGTCCGGAGGGGGGATGCGCGTCAAGGCGTGCCCGACCCGGACATCCCGCCCTATCCGCAAAGACGATCCAGCCCGCCCAGACATCACCGGGCGGCGGGACGGCTTGCGGGGGGCGGGGCCTCCCCCTATGATGATCGATGAGATGCCCCCGTAGCTCAGGGGATAGAGCATCGGTTTCCTAGTCAACAATTGGGCACCGCGAGGGGAAACCACGCGGTGAATGTGGCCTGATCAGGAAAACCTAAAGCCGCAAGTGGCCGTTATCCAGCTCCCAGTGACAGTTCGGACACAGCCCGATGAGGTTGTCGAGCGAGTTGACCACTGAGATGGGTGTGTCGAGCGGGAAGCCCGTGAGTGGGCTTCGATGGCAGACCTCGATGTGTTTGTCATAGCCGCAGCGGACACACCTCACGGGGTACGAGGCCAGGTACGCCCGACGGGCGTCCTGCCTCAGGCGGGCATGACGACAAGCACGATGCTCGGAGTCGTCCGCGATACTCCCGATGGGTTGAGAGCGGTCGAGTGCCTTGGGGCGGTGGGAATCGCAGTACTTGTTCCGTCTCGGCACCTGTTGCTCGCAGACGGCGCATCTGCCTTCCTTCCGCCGCTTCGGGGCCAACACATTGTTCCTTTTCGCGGCGCATGACCGCGAACAGAAACGAGGGTTGTTGGTCTCCCTACCGCAAACCGGGCACGCGGTCATGGCAATCCTGAGCGAGGCGTGACGCTGGGACGGGTTGAACGATATCAACTGCTTCGGCCCCTCGTCAATGTCCTCGTGCAGAGACTGTACGGCCGCCGCCTAAACCAAGGATGGCATGGCGAAGAGACAGTCCAGCCCACGAACGCCTCCGGGCGGCGGCTAAAGCCGAAGTGGGACGAAACCGGTGGTCGCAGGTTCGAATCCTGCCGGGGGTATTGGGCATCGAGCGAGGAGAGGGCGAACCGTGCCTGAGCCCTCGGAGATGGCTGGCGGGGTGAAGCCCGGCACAAAGGGTGTCTGGGAGATCCTGCGCGTCGTTGTGACTGTCGGGGCGGGGTTGCTGATGATGGTGTCGGCCCTGGTCGGCTTCCCCCTCGCCTTCCTCGCCGCGTCTCTCTTCCCCGGGCTCGTTGCCGTGTCCCGGCCGGGGAAGCTGGGGATGGAAGACAAACTCGGCCACTCTTACAGGCTCGCGGCCGTCTGCGGCCTGCTCACGGCGCTGCTCTTCGGGGCCTTCACGCTCTTGCATCGCTTCGCCTGGGCACGCCCTTCGTGACGACGACCCAGGTCGTCACCTCCGAACCGCATCGCCCCCCGCCTCCTCATTAGAGTCGGTGCGCAATACGGGGTCACTCGTCACAAAACGTTTGGCTGCAAGTTGTTACGGCCAGAACTGGCCACGCGCTCAGATCTCGACGCAACTGCAAGTAGGACAAGGAGTTAAACGGCCCTTGGCCGCTATTGCGCACCGACTCTATTATCCTCCGGTGGCTGGCGGGCAGCGCGCGAGGAGCCCGGAGGCCGGTGACGTGTTGATCAAGTCGCGCCGTCCAGGGGTCGTTGTCCCGCGCCTCCATCCGGGCCATCGCAGGCCGGTGCGTCGTGAGCTGTCGCGTGCGGGACTTCGACGACGGCATCGACATGACCGTTCACGCGATCAGATATCCTGCGCGAGACGGGGGTCGGGGTCGGTCCGGATACTCGTCCTACTCCTGTTGCCTGCTGACGGGGCGGCCTGGGCCGAGCAGCACGACGATTGCCCGGCAGGTGTTGAGGGTGGTGAACGACAAGTTGGCGAGGAAGGGCGACTTGCCGGCGTCGCGGAGGGCGGAGTAGAGGGGCAGGCCGCGGAACACGTCGAAGCCCCCGCCGGCGCCGGCGATGAGGACGCGGCCGGGCCGGCTCGAGGGCGGCGAGGAAGGGGAGGGTGATCATGTGGGGGGTTGTGGCGGGCCGACGCCGTCCTGCGCCGGGGGAGGGGGTCAGGACATGAACTCCTGGCTGTCGGAGTCGTGGACGCCGGTGGCGTTGGCGGTGGCGAGGACGCCCCAGCGGACTCCGGCCCCCAGGCCGCCGAAGAACGCGCTCCAGGCGCCGGCGCCGTCGGCGGTGATCAGGCCGGAGGCCTGGGGCGGGTCGGCGGTGGCGACGGGGACGATGGTGACGCGGACGGTGGACGCGGGGGTCGCCCGGCCCGTGATGATGACGTTCCCGCCGGCCACGGGGCCGATGGGCTTGTCGATGCTGACTGAGACGGCCATACTTCACTCCTTCAATTTATGGAGGGGGATCACTCGGACGTCGCGGAAGGCGGCGGTGCCGCCGGTGAGGAACAGGCCGGCGCGGCCGGCGTGGTCGAACGGCGGCACGGGGCGCGGGGGCAAGGGGGCGCGGGCGATCTGGAGCAGGCGCCAGTGTCCGGCGAAGAATCCGGGCGCCTGGCGGGCGGGGAGGGTGTCCAATTCGACGCCGTCCATCGACGCCTTGATCCCGGCGGGCGTGACCTCCAGCTCGAGGCGGTGGAAGGAGCCGGCGCGCTGGTGGGCGTCGGCGGCGGCGAGCAGGGCCGCGGCGGCGCCCGGGTCGGGTCGGGGGCCGAGGGGCGCGAGGCACGCGGCCACGCCTGCCAGCGCCGGCGGGCAGAGAGGCTCCCGGTCCGGCGGGCGGAACCGGTGCCCGGAGGAGGCCCGGCGCTCCTGCGTCGCCGTGCGGAAATGCCTGACCCCGATCCGCGGCAGGAGCGTGCCCCGGCCGAACGTGTAGCCGACGGTGTACTGGTCATGCTCCACGGCGCCGTGGGCGGGCGCCTCCGACCCGAGGGCGTAGAGGCCGACGGCGGCGCCGTCGGGCGTCGTGACGAGGGCCACGTCGCCGAGGATGCGGTAGCGGGGGATGGGGATCGAGGGGAGCAGCTCGAGGTAGGTCACGCCGGCGGCGGTGAACGCCATCGGGCCGGGGGCCGCCTCCAGGGGGGTGCGGTTGGCGTGGGTGCGCCACTCGTACCAGCGCGGCGGGCCGGCCGGGCCGACGAGCGTCACCGTGCGGCCCGCCTTCAGCTCCCGCGCCACCCACCGCAGCCAGGCCTCCTTGCGGTCCGGCTCGGGATCGGGGGATGTCAGGAGCATCGCGCCCGTGAGCAGGGGCACGGCCAGCAGGCCCAGGGCGGCGATGCCCCAGCGGCGGTTCTCCGGGGGCACGGGCGGGGGGACGGGCATGGCGTCACCGGCCAGCCACGCTTCGAGGGCGGCGCCGAGGTCGGAGGCCGACGCGAAGCGGTCCTTGGGCAGCGGGGCGAGGCAGCGCATGATGATGGCCCGCAGGCCGGGGTGCATGTCGCCGGCCACGCCGGCCCGGCCGGCGTGGCCGTCCGGGCCGCAGGGCGGGCGGCGTGTGAGGACGGCGTGCAGGACGGCGCCGAGGGCGAACACGTCGGCCCCGACGCCGAGGGCCCGCTGGCCGGCCGCCTGCTCGGGCGGCATGAAGCCGTAGGTGCCCATGGGGGCGCCGGTGGCGGTGAGCCTCTCGCCGTCCTCCTGCTGGGCGAGGCCGAAGTCGGCGACGCGCGGGGCGCCGCCGTCGTCGAAGAGGATGTTGGCGGGCTTGAGGTCGCGGTGGATGATGCCGGCGTCGTGCGCCGCCTGGACGCCGCGGGCGACCTGGACGAGGAGGGCGGCGGCCTCGCGCGGGGGGATGCGGCGGGCGGCGATGAGGTCGGCGAGGCTGCCCTTCTCGTAGAAGGGCATGGTGAAGGAGTCCACGCCCTCGAACAGGCCGAGGTGGTAGACGGGGACGATGTTGGGGTGGTTGAGGCGTCCGGCGGCGCGGGCCTCGCGGTAGAAGCGGATGCGGTCGCGCGTGGAGGCGGCGGCGCCCCCACGCAGGGTCTTGAGGGCCACCACGCGGCCCACGGTGTGGTCGTAGGCGCGGTGGACGACGCCCATGCCGCCCTGCTTCACGAAGCCGAGCTTCTCGTGGGGCGGCAGCGGCGGGGGGGAGGGCGGGGCGCTCTCGTCGCCCCGCCGGCCAGGCATGGCCAGGCCGAGGGTCGGGGCGGAGGTGTTCCAGGCCCGCGTGGGTGCGGAGGCCGGCTCCTCGGGCGGGACGGCGCCGAGGCCGACGAGGCGTCGGCGCAGGGGCGTGCGCCACTGCGTGTACCGGAGCAGCCACAGGAGCGGGTTGGGGGTCTGGCCCAGCTCGCGGCGCGTGGCGAACTCGACGGCGATCAGCTCGGCGGCCGCCTCGGGGTCGGAGGCGAGGTCTTCGTGTTCGGCGAGGAGGCCCTCGGCGTCGATGTCGGCCCCGGCTCGCAGCGACAGGCGCAGCTCGTTACAGAGGCGCAGCAACGGCGTCAGGGTGGCGGTGGGGGCGGACATCGGGCGCTCGGGCAAGGGGCGTTCCCCTTGTTTTGGGGAGCCGGCTGCCCGACGGCAAGCCGGATTCCCCCGCCCAGGCGAGGGTCACGGCAGCAGGTGCGGGTGGAACAGGCCGAGCCCCTCCTCCTTGAGCAGACGCTCCATGATCTGCCGGTCCGTCAGCTTCGCGTCGATGAGCTTCGCCAGCTTCTTCCGCATGGAGTTCGGCTGGCCGCAGCCGTTGGGGTTGCAGCTCGCGAGGGTGTAGAACATGCCGGTGCAGGTGTCGCCACGCACGCCGCAGGTGCAGTAGACGCTGGCCAGGAACCACTCGATCCGCTCCTCGCGGCCACGCGGCCTGTCCATGTCCGGCGGGAACTTGTCGGCCTCGACGGATGGCGGCGGGGCGTCCATCTTGAGGCCCAGCCGCAGGCCGGCCTTCAGGCCGGTCAGGTCGCGCGGCCTGGCCACCAGGCGCAACAGCGTACGCTCGCGCCACGGCGTGGTGGACTTGACGACGGCGTCGATGGGCGGGTCGTCCATGAGACGCACCTTGTCGCCCTTCTGGAGCCAGCGTGCCCAACGCATCGCCTCGTGATCGATGAGGAAGTCCATCTCGCCGGAGAAGACGTGGACGAAGGCCACGGAGCCGGGGACGCCGTCCTTGAGCCAGGAGCCACGTAGCCAGAGGCGCTGGGCGTCGCGGGCCTTCTCGAAGGCCGGCTTGTCGGCGTCCTTCAGGGTGCCGTGGATGTCCTTCTGGCTGACGTCGTCGGCGAGCATGGCGATGGCGACGGGCTTGTTCTTGCGGTCGGTCTTCATCCACGCCCACACGCGCGTGCCGGCCTTGATCTGCGCCGCCCGGCCCCACCAGCCGGAAACCTTCACCTCGGCGTCGTCGATCAGCGGCCAGGTGGTATCGGCCTTGTCCTTGTCGAAGCGGAGGGTGACGGTGTTGCCGTCGATCCTGACGACGGCGCCGAACTTCTTGGGGACGCCACGGAGGTACTCGGCGTTGCCGGCGACCTCGCGGAGGACGCGGTCCGCGTCGCGGTGGTTGGGCGGTGCGGCGTGGAGGGCGGCGAGCAGGAAGAGGAGCATGGCGGGGCCTCCGGGGGTGGAGGCATTGTAGCGACGGAGGCGGAACTACCACGCGCCGGCCTTGCGGGCGGCGTCGGGGTCGATCTTCCAGAGCGCCGTCGAGGCGAACCTGCCGTCCTCGGGGTGCCGCAGGAGCCGACGCACCCACGCGGCCGCCACATGCGCCGCCGGGCCAGCGTCGGCAATGACACGCAGGGCGTGCGGCAACAGCTCCGGATCGCGATGGGCGACATCACGCAGGGCGTCGAGCGCGGCGGCGTGGCCAGGCCGGATCTTGAGCAGCGCGGCGGCGGCGTGGATGCGGAACCATTCTTCCGGGTGCTTGAGGGCAGAGCGGAGGGCCGGCTCGGCGTCCGCCGCGGCCGGGCCGATGGAGGCCAGTGCAGGGACGGACGCCCGGAAATGAGCCGGGTCTTCGCGCAGGCCGCGGAGGATCGCCGGCACCGCCACGGCGGCGGGCGGGCCGATCCGGCCGAGCGCCCGCGCCGCGAACGGCCGCATCCCCTTGTCCGGGCCGTCGGCCAGCCGCGTGAGCGACGCCAGCCCCTCCCGGCGCATGCCGACGTGCCAGATGGCATTGGCCGCCAGTTGGCGCATGCCGGCGTCCTCGCCGCGCGCATGCCTGCGGAGGAGCGGGATGAGGTCGCGCGCCGCCGGCCCCGCCTGGGAGGCGAAGATCAGCCAATCGCCGGTCGGGTCGTCGGCGTCCAGCTCCCGCGCGGCGGCCGCGACGGCGGGCGCCACGTCGCCGGCCAGAACGAGGGCCTTGGCCGCGCGGAATCGGACGTGGATGTGCGGCGAGGCGAGGTGCTTGCGCAGGGCGGCGGCGTGCGGCTTCAGGCGCGGCCCGAATTGCCAGAGGATCTCCAGGGCCATCTCCTGCCGAAGCACCTCACCCTTGCCGGCCTCGGCCACCAGAGCGGCGATAGTGCGCGGGAGGTCCGAGTGTCTGCCGAAGTCATGGTCCGGCGGGCTGAGACACGAAAGGACGGTCACGGAATTCCTGGCGTAGTCGGCGATGAGGGAGTCAACGCGATCCGTCGCCACGCCGGGCGCGACGTGGAGGACGGCGAATGCGGCGCTCAGCCGTGTGTCCGCGTCGGGGTCTTGCAGCGCCAGCACCAGCGCCGGCAGGAGCGGCACGGCCCGCGGCCCGACGCGGCGCGCGATGAGGAGCGGCCAGTCTGACGTGTGCGGGCCAGGGCCTGAGAGTGCCACACGCAGGGCCGGCATCACGTCGGCGCTGGCGCGGTGGAGGTGCAAGGCAGCCTCCCTGCGCCTGCCTGCGGGGCCGTCGCGCAGGGCCTCGCCGAAGTGACGGAGGATCGTCGGCGTCGCGCGCGTCACGCGGCACAAGGCCGACATGGCGCCCTCGCGCACGTCTTCGTCGGCATCGCGCCCGCTGGCCCGGAGGAGCGCGGCCACGGCGAGGTCATCCTCGCCGGCCAGGTCGTCGCCCGGCGGGCCGACGCGGCCGAGGATGCTCGCGGCCCACACACGCGCCGCCACGTCGCCGCTCGCCAGCGAGCGCAGGGCGGCCGCGACGAGGTCCGGCGGACCCGCCGCGATCACGGACACCAGGACGAGCGGCGCGATGATCATTCCTTCTTCTCCCCCACGCAATAGAGGAACCGGTCCGACCGCAGGAACATCTCGCCCTTGTTGACGGCCGGCGAGCCGTTGAAATCACTCTCATCCCCCGCGAACTTGTTCACGGCGATCTGCTTCATCCCCGGCGCCGCCTCGAACACGAACGTTCCCGCCCGCCGGGTCACCGCGTACAGGCGTCCGTCGGCAAGGACCGGCGAAGCGTACACCTTCGCCCCGCCGCCGACACGCCGCCTCCCCTTCTGCTCCCCCGTCTTCGCGTCGAGGCAGAAGGCGTTCCCCTCGTGCCCGACGAGGTAGAGATGCCCGTCGTGGACCACCGGCGACGGGACGTAGGCCGCATCGTTCACCGTCCACTCCGGCGTCACCGCCCCCCTGCCGCCGGCCTTCACCGCGACGGTGCGCGTCGGGCTGTAGCCGCCCGTGGCGTAGACGACGCCGTCCGCCGCCACGACGCTCGGCGACACGTTGCCGTCCAGGCCGGTGGCCGCGTGCCATAGCAGGCCGCCCGTCAGCGGGTCCATCCCCCACATCTGGCCCGGCACCGTCAGCACCATCTCCACCTTGCCCCCGGCCACGGGCACGAGGACCGGCGTGTTGAAGCTCAGCTCCGTCGAGCGTGCCGGGGCCTTCCACACCTCCTTGCCCGTCTTCCTGTCGAATGCGAAGACCGCCCGGCCCTCCTCCGAGGCGTTGACGATGAGCAGGTCGCCGTACAGGATCGGGCTGGCAGCCGACCCCCAGCGGCGGCCGGACGACTGCCTGCCCACGTCGGCACGCCACACCTCCTCGCCGTCCACGGTGTAGGCGATCACGCCCGTCTTGCCGAAGAAGGCGTACACGCGCTCGCCGTCGGTGCAGGGCGTGTTGCTGGCGTAGCCGTGCTCGGCCAGGAAGCCGCCGTAGTGGTCCTCCGGCAGGGCGGCATCGACGGTCTTCGTCCAGCGGACCTTGCCGTCCTCACGATTCACGCAGACGAGGTGGCGGCGCAGCGTGCCGCCGTCGTGGCCGGAGAAGCACGTCACCCAGACGCGCCCGCCCCAGACGATGGGGCTGGAGGATCCCGGCCCCGGCAGCGGTGTCTTCCAACGGAGGTTCTTGTCGGCGGACCACTCCACGGGCGCCTTGCCCTTGGCGACGCCCAGCCCCGTCGGCCCGCGGAAGCGCGGCCACTCGTCCTCGGCGACGGCCAGGGCCGGGGCGCCGTCGCCGGCGATGGGTGGGCGGTCGCCGGACGGACGCAGGAAGCGCCAGCCGAGCAGGCCGACGACGGCGACGGCGGCGAGGACCAGGGCGATGAGGGTGCGTCGGGTCATGTCGGCCTCACCATCAGTAGATCGGGCATTCGAAGGCGGGACGCCGCGGCAGGGGGGGTGTGAGGGGGGTCGGGAAATGAACTTCCACAAGTCGTTCTGTTGCTGACACTTGCGGCGGGAAAGTTCGTTTCCCTGGTTCGTTTCCTTCACTGATAGGCGTCCATGTGCCTCCACCCTGGGCGAGGGTCACCTACCGGACGGCATCGGGCTGCTACGATGATACGGGAGGGATCACCGATGCGCCTGCTGGTCAAGCACAAGGAGCCGGTCCGCTGCCTGGCGTACAGCCCCGACGGCGGTTCACTCGCGTCCGGCGGCGACGGGCACACCGTCATGGTATGGGGCCTCGACGGCGAACGCCGCGCCCCCCTGTACTCCCTCGAAGGCCACGCCGACTGGGTGCGGGCCATCACGTTCAGCCCGGACGGCGAGGAGATCGCCTCGGCGGCGTGGGACGACACCGTCCGCGTGTGGTCGGTCAAGCAGCGGAAGCAGAAGCACATGTACAGCGGGCACGCCGGCGGGGCGTGGTCACTCGCCTACGCCTCCGACGGCGCCCTCGCGGCGGGCTCCGGCGACGGGACCGTCCGCCTCATCCGCTCGCCGGACGACAAGAGCCCGCTGACGATCCGCGCCCACCGCTGGCCGGTCTCCGCCGTCGCCTTCACGCCGGACGCCAAGACACTCGTGACCGCCAGCCACGACCGCGGGCTGGCGCTGTGGTCCACCACCTGGGGGCAGAAACAGGGGTCCCTCGCCGGGCACTCCGACTGGGTTCGTACGGCGGACGCCGCGGCCGGCGGCAAGATGCTCGCCTCCGGCGGCGACGACGGCAAGGTCATCCTGTGGCGTCTCGACCAGCAGAGGGTGTTCGGCACGCTGGACGGCCACACCGGCCCGGTGTCGCGCGTGGCGTTCTGCCCGGACGGCCGCGGCCTCGTCTCGGCGGGGTGGGACGGGACGGCCCGGCTGTGGGACGCCCGCGTGGGGCGGCTGATCAACGCCTACGACTGGGGCGCGGGGCGCCTGCTGTCGCTGGCGGTGTCGCCCGACGGCATGACCGCCGCCGCCGGCGCGGAGGACGGGCGGATCTTCCTGTGGGACCTCGACCCGGCGGACGGCTGACCCCCAGCCCCCCCATCTTGCCCAGGCGTTGCCGCGCGAGTGTTTGGCGTCCCTCCACCTCGGCGCCCCGTCAAGCGGCCCGCCGGGGTGTTTCGGTTTCCAGCGCCGCGACGCGGCGGGCCGATGGTTACAGGCGTCCCGGTCCATCGCGGCCCGCCCACCAACTGAGAGGCGCCATGACGAAACATCGGACCTTCCTCGCCGCGTTCGCCCTGGGGGCCGCGCTCATCTCCGTGCCCGCCCGCGCGCAGACGCCCCCGCCCCGCGGCTGGAATCCCCGCTCGTCCCCCGTCGTCGGCGTGGTCAAGAAGATCAAGGACGCCGTCGTCAACATCCACAGCGAGCGCTCCGTCCGGGCCGGGTCCGAAGACCTGTACTCCACCTCCCCCGCCCAGAACCGCGTCAACGGGATGGGGACGGGGATCATCATCGACCCGCGCGGCTACATCATCACGAACCAGCACGTCGTGGACGACGTCAGCACGCTGCGTGTGCGCCTCGCCGACGGGACCACCTCCATCGCCCGCATCCTGGCCCGCGACACCGAGAACGACCTGGCCCTGATCAAGATCAACCCGGCCAAGGCCCTCCCCACCATGCCGCTGGGCACCGCCAAGGACGTCGAGGTCGGCGAGGCCGTCATCGCCGTCGGCAACGCCTACGGCTACGACCACACGGTCACCGTGGGCGTGGTGAGCGCCGTGGGGCGTGACGTGACCCTCAACCGCGAGGTGCGTTACCGCTCGCTGATCCAGACGGACGCGGCCATCAACCCCGGCAACTCCGGCGGGCCGCTCGTCAACATGGACGGCGAGCTGGTGGGCGTGAACGTGGCCATCCGGGCGGGGGCGCAGGGCATCGGGTTCGCCATCCCGGTGGACACGATGATCCAGGTGGCGTCGCGCATGCTGGCCCAGGAGCGGGCGCGGGCCGGCGTGGCCGACCCCGGATTGACGCTGCGCGACGACGTGGCGGACACCGTGGCGTCGCGGCGGGTGGTGCTGGAGAAGGCGGACGGCGCGGCGGCGCGGGCGGGCCTGCGGGCCGGCGACGAGGTCGTCAAGGTCGGCGGGCACCGCGCCCTGTCCTCGCTGGACGTGCAGCGGGCGATCCTGGGCGTCGAGGCCGGCCGCAAGGTCGCGCTGGTGGTGCGCCGGGGCTCGGCCGACAAGTCGGCCGACCTGACGCTGGAGGCGCTGGCGGACGGCGAGGAGCGTCCGGGCCTCCCGGCGATGGGCGGCAGCCTGTCGTGGCGCAAGGTCGGCCTCAAGGTGGAGGCGTTGGCCGGGGCCGCCGAGGTGACGCGGACGCACCCGAAGCTGAAGGGCGGCCTGCTGATCGCCGACGTGCGGGGCGAGGGGCCGGCGGCGAAGGCGGGCATCCGCCGGGGCGACGTCCTGATCGGCCTGGGCATCGGGGGCTCCGAGAAGCACCAGTGGGAGATGCTGGTGCCCGACAACGTCCACTACGTCCTGACGCACCCCGACTGGGCGCCGGGCAACGCGCTGCAGTTCTACATCCTGCGGGGCGGGCAGATCCACCGCGGCTGGATCAGCGCCGAGTGACCGGAAGGCGAGAAGAGAGAAGCAACCCACGGATTCCAAGGAGTTCACGGAAGAACGCAGAATAATCGAAGCAGGCAGGCAGAAGACATGAGGTCTTCCGCCTGCCTGCCTGTCTTCTGCTTTGATCCGTGAGATCCGTGTGATCCGTGGACACCTCTTCTTGATCGGTTCACTGGCCGCGCCGTCACTCCATGAGGCGGGCGAGGCGGTCCTCCGGCAGCTCGCCGATGAAGTTGGCGCCGACCAGACGCCTGCCGGCGGCGTGGCCGGCCCCCACGCGCACGACGCTCGCCAGCGTGCTGAACAGCGTCTCGTCGTCGCGGATCAGGTCGATCTGCACCAGGTCGCCGACCTGCAGGTCGCCCTCGGCCTCGACGGCCAGGCCGCCCGCGGAGATGTCGTTGACGACGGCGGCACGCACCGGGGCCGGCTCGCGGGCGCGCACCTTCTGGATGAACGCGTGCGCCTTGCACGGGAAACGCTTCCAGCTCCGCTTGTCGTCCCCGTCGCCGGGGGCCCGGCGGGCGCCGAAGCGGGCCAGGTCGTGGTCGTCGAGGACGGCGGCGAACGTGCAGCCAACGGAGTAATCGCCCGTGGACAGCGTGTCGCAGCGGACGACACAGGCCAGCACCTCGGCGTCCTCGCCGGCGCCGGGCACGGTGATGCTCAGCAGAGACCCGGGCGTGTGGGCGGACGGGCATTGCAGCCCGATGCCGCCCTGCGAGACGTTGCGGACGCGGACGTCCTCCCACGCCGCCGAGGCCGCGCTGGCGGGCCGGACGCGCGTCGGCACGTCGCAGGGGGCCCGGCCCCAGGCGCGGCGTTCCTCCTCGTCGGCCCCTTCCGCCGGGCCGAAGCCCAGCAGACGGCCCCAGGACGCCAAGGCTCGCGCGAACATAGCAACCCCTCCGAGGACGTGCCGGCCCTGCTCAACTGTAGGCCGGGCCGGGGGGGCTGTCAAACGGGGGCGGCTCACGACGCCTTCTTGCGCTTCTTCTCCTTCTCAGGCCGCGCCTTCTTCTTCCGCTTCTCGGCCTTCTCCCCCTCGGGCTTCTCGCCGGCCTCGGCCTTGTCGGCCGAGGGCGGGAACAGGTCGTCCAGGAGCTGGCCGGGCGTCACGCCCAGCGCGACGGCCAGCGCCAGCAGGCTGCTCGCCCTCGGGTCGCCCTTCTTGCCCTGCTCCAGCTTGGAGACCAGCGAGAGGCTGAGGTCGCCCTTCGTCGCCACCTCCTGCTGCGACAGCCCCGACGCCTCGCGCAGCGTCTTGATCCGCCTCGCCAACGCCTTCTTCAGCTTCATCGAATGCCCTCCGTCATTCAGGGCATTATAGCACCATCGTGACACCACGCAAGTGCCGAATGGCTCCGGAGGGGCCTCCTCCCTACACTGTCCGCGATGCCCCGGAGGGAGACGATCATGAGCGACGCGGCTGTCCTCGGCTGGCTTGAGCAGAACCACGAGGCCCTCGTGGCCGACCTGGCGGCCCTCGTCGCCGTCCAGAGCATCAGCACCGACGGCGAACATCAGGACGAGATCCAGGCGTGCGCGGACCTCGTCTGCAAGCAGATGCGCGACGCCGGCCTGCAGAACGTCACGGTCCTCAAGACCACCGACTCCAACCCCTACGCCTACGGCGAGTGGCTCGGCGCCCCCGGCAAGCCCACCGTCTTCCTCTACGCCCACCACGACGTGCAGCCCGTCAACGACGTCGGCTCCGTGAAGTGGCAGCAGGCCGACCCGTTCAAACTCACCCGAAGAGATGGACGGCTCTTCGGGCGCGGCTCCGCCGACGACAAGGGCGCCATCACCGCCCAGCTCGGCCCCATCGCCGCGTACCTCAAGACGCACGGCAAGCTGCCCGTCAACGTCAAGATGCTGGTCGAGGGCGAGGAGGAGGTCGGCTCCAAGAACCTCCTCGGCTTCTTCGCCAAGGAGAAGGACCGCCTCAAGTCCGACGTGATCGTCGTCTTCGACACCGAGAACATCGAGGCCGGCCTCCCCAGCATCACCTACGCCCTGCGCGGCATCGTCGCCGCCGAGGTCGAGGTGCAGAGCGCCCAGATGCCCGTGCATTCCGGCATGGCCGGCGGCGCCCTGGCCGACGCCGCGGTGGCCCTGAACGTCATCCTGTCCCGCCTGTACTGGGGCAAGGGCCGCATCCCCGTCCCCGGCCTTTACGACAAGGTGCGGCCCCTGTCGGCCAAGGAGCGGGCCGCCCTGAAGGCGCTGCCGGAGGACGAGGGCAAGTGGCGCAAGGACATGGGCATCCTGGATGGGGTGTCGTTCGCGACGCCGGAGGGCGTGGGCATCAACGAGGCGACGACGCGGCTGCCGTCGATCACGGTGATCGCGCAGGAGGCCAGCTCGATCAAGCAGGTGTCGAATCAGGTGCTGCCGCGTGCGCGGGCCATCGTGTCGTGCCGCATCGTGCCGGACATGGACGCGGCCCAGACCTACGAGCAGATCAAGTCGCACCTGACGAAGGACCCGCCGTGGGGCGTGCAGGTGACGGTGAAGCCGGCCGGCTCGGTGGACTGGTGGATGACCGACCCCGCCGGCCCGGCGTTCGACGCGGCGCTGATGTCGCTTGAGCAGGGCTACAAGGCGAAGCCGGCGATGATCGGCTGCGGCGGGACCATCGGGTTCGTCGGCCCGCTGGCGGATCTGTTCGGCGGGGCGCCGGCGCTGCTGCTGGGGATCGAGGACCCGCAGTCGAACCCGCACGCGCCCAACGAGAGCCTGCACGAGGCCGACTGGAAGAGCCTCATGCGCTCGCTCGTCCACCTGTTCGCCAACCTGGCGGCCCTCCCGGGCGGCAAGGTCAAGGCGTGACGCCCCGCGTCTCCCCCAGGCGAGCGGCCCCTGACGGGGGCCGCTTCCTGGCGCGGGCGATTGTCTCCCCGGCCGGCGGCGTGTCAGGGCTTCGGCGCCTCGGGCGGTGTTTGGGGGTGTTTCGCCAGCAGACGGCGGAGCAGCTCTTCCTCCTCCTCCGGCGACAGGCCCTCCAGACGCTTCTCCGCGGGCACCCCTTCCAGGCGTTTCTCGACGGGGACGCCCTCCAGGCGTTCCTCTATGGTCAGATCCTCCAAGAGGCTCTTCTTGGCGTCCCTCCGGAAGTCCTCGAGCGTGTACGGCATCGGCATTCCCTCCTTCTGGTATCCCTTGAACAATTCCCGCAGTAGGCCGGTGGCGGCGGGCGACCGGAGCTCGTAGGTGCGCGCCGCCCATTCCACCTGATCCCTGCTGGCCGCGAACAGCACCAGCAGGGCGTTGCGCTCCACGCGCGGGAGCTGCGACGGGACGATCACCCGGAGCGTGCCGCTGTGATGTTCCGACTCGTAGACCCCCGCCGACAGCTCCCGAAGCGGCCGCCGCGACGCCAGCGCCTGCGGGTAACGGGCGCTGACGGCATAGAGGCGGAAGTCCGTCTCGGGCAAGAGGTCGTCGGGGTTGTCGCTCACGAACTTGCGGTAGGCGACGTAGTGGCCGATCAGCTCGTTGAGAGAGTAGCCCGTCAGCGTCTCCCGGTAGGTCTTGAACGTGATGAGGTTGTGCCGCCCGAAGTCGTCGAACCCGTCGGGCAGCTCGATGGTGATCGGCCTGTCCTCCGTGGCCCGCACCAGCAGCACGTCGAGCCTCTGCTGCTGGAGCGAGAGGTCCTTCTCGACCTCGACGGTGATCGGCTGAGCGTGAACGCGGTCCATCCACGCCGCCCCGAACAGCCGGTGCCACTGACGCTGCTCGCTCATCGGGGCCTCCCCTGTCGGTCATGATACCACCCCGGCCGCCGCCGCGCCTACGCGGCGAGCCTCCACCGAGTAGGATGCCTGTGCGATCACGTCGGTTGGAAGGAACACTCTCTCGTCGTTCACCCCCTCATTGCGATCGCCGGCCCCGGTGACAAGAACGCGGCCGCGGCCCCCACTCACGCACTCGGCGGATTCCGGGGCGTAACCGACCAGGCGGTGGTGGGAATTAGACGGAAGTGGACGGGTGGAGTGGCCGGGGTGGGGCGAATTGCATTGCATTGCACCCCCCCAGGCACCCCCCTGCAACGCAAATTCACTGCGGTATTGTCATTTCACGGCGAGTGGTCAGGCCACCCACTCCCGTGCCGTGGCCGCCCTCCACGTCTCATTTTGTCTAACTTCACAGGTCGGGTGAACGGTTACTCCGGGGCAAGGGCATTCAGACGCGTGGGAGGATCGACCGCGACATCAGGCCGGCGGTGCCAGCGCTCGTGGACCTGCTCGCGTACCACCCGGCCGTGCGGGAGGCCGCCGCAGCAGCCCTGAAGTAGATCGCCCCGGACGCCGCATCCTGTCACGCCTGTACTGGGGCAAGGGCCGCATCCCCGTCCCCGGCGGGACCATCGGCTTCGTCGGCCCGCTGGCGGAGCTGTTCGGCGGCGCGCCGGCGCTGCTGCTGGGGATCGAGGACCCGCGGTCGAACCCTCACGCGCCCAACGAGAGCCTGCACGAGGCCGACTGGAAGAGCCTCATGCGCTCGCTCGTCCACCTGTTCGCCAACCTGGCGGCCCTCCCGGGCGGCAAGGTCAAGGCGTGACAAGCCAACGGAAGCCGCACTCCCTGGGCCAGGCTCGGCTTGAGGCCCGGCGCCCTCACCCCCGCCGCGTCAGCGCCTCGTCCGCTCGCCCGAAAACGGGAACCGGACGACCTGGACGACGGGGAACAGGCCGGTCAACTGCCGGGCCCGGTCCAGCGCCGAGCCGGGGACGACGGACGCCGGATCGAGGCGGATGTCCGCGCCGGGGAACAGGTGCTTCGACCCCGAGACGGAGAAATACCGCGGCACGGCGCCGGCCTCTCGGGGGCTGGCCGACACCGTGCCCAGCAGATCCGCCAGACGCACGTCGGCGGGAAGCGGCCTCTCACGGGCGAGGAGGATGACCGTCTCGATCCCCCCCTCCCCGGCCAGCGGGAAATGGTCGCCGGCCTCCGACGGCAGGCGGAAGTGCTTCGGCGCCCGTCGCGCGGGGGCGGGCTTCCTCAGCGCGTCGGGGTCTTGGCGGTCCCACGGGTAGATGGCATCGGCGGCCCCCTTGCCGTCGATCCACAGGACGTAAGCGTAGGCGGGTGTGAGGAGCTCGATCTCCAGATGAATCAGGTCGCCGGCCGCCGGCGGCCTGGCGCGCCGGTCCAGGACGTTCCGCGCCGCCCCGCCGGCCTTCTCCGTCACGAAGACCGACAGCTCGCCCCCCATCTGGCCGCGCTCGACGCCACCCGCTTTCACATCAACCGGCCCCGGCCCCTCGCCCTCGGGCTTCTCCCGCTCAGGCCCGTCGGTCCGCGGCGGCCCCACGTCGGCACGCTTCTCCGGCGAACGCGGCCCGGACACCGCCCACACGCCGGCCAGCAGCAGGCACAGCGCCAGGACACCGACGCCCGCCGGCATCACCCAGCGGACGGGCGGGGGCGGCGGCGGCGGGGCGGGCCGTGACAGGTACGCCCACAGGGCGGCGGACAGCTCGGCGGGCGAGGCGTAGCGCCGCGACGGCTTCTGCTCCAGGCAGACGAGGCAGATCGCCGCCAGCTCGGGCGGCGTGGAGGGCGTGAGGTCGGTCACCGGCCCGCCGGGCGCCGGGCGGCCCGTCAGCGCCAGGTACAGCGACGCGCCCAGGGCGTGGACGTCCTGGCCCCTGTCGGCCAGGGAGGCGACGAGCAGGGCGGCCTCGTGCGGCGGCAGCGGGCCGCGCCGCCGCACCAGGGCCTCGACGCCGTCACGATCCGTCGGCAGGCTCTCGGGGCTCGTCATGGCCACCTTCGCGGCTGGGCCGGTTACTTCTTGTACGCGAACCGCACGGCACGCACCACGTCGAAGTGCTTGCTCACCTTGCGCATGAGACGCAGGACCGGCTCGTCGATGGCCTCGGGGTCCTTGCCGGCCCCACGCATCCGGTTGAAGGGCGGCAGCTCGACGCCGCGCAGGCCGTCGCCGATGTCAAATTCTTTGGCGCCGCGTGTCGGGCCGTCCTTGGCGTTGGGATCGACGCGGTTGACGCCGCGCATCACGAACTCGCCCGGCTCGTTCAGGGGCGCCTTGGGGATGGGGCCGAGCACCTCGCCGAGGTGGACGTTGGGGGGCAGCGGCGTCTCACGGGCCATCAGGATGACGGTCTCCAGCCCGCTGTCGCCCTGCATCGGGAAGCCGTGGTCCAGTTGGGGGGGCATGCGCACGCGGGCCGTCTTGGGCACCGGCGGGGCCTCCTTCTTCAGCGCGTCGGGGTCGTGGCGGTCCCACGGGTAGAAGGGGTCGATGTCGCCGGTGGACCCCTCGATCCACAGAACGTAAACGTGAGCGGGGCGGTTCAGCTCGGCGTGGAACTGGATCAATTCGCCGGAGCGCAGCGGCAGGATGCTGGCGTCGCTCAGCACGCGGCCCTGGCGGTTCTTGTCGGTCTTGGAGTAGACGGTGAGTTTGAAGTCCCCGTTGAGAGGCACCTTGGGCGGATCCGGCTCGGGGCTCGTGTCCGGGTTCGGCTTGACGATGGCGCCCTTCTGAAAGGTCTGCCAGGGGTCGGCCACGGCCAGGCCCACGCTGCCGGTGATGAGGACCACGGAGGCGGCGGCGAGGCCGATGAGCCAGCCGGACGAAGGGACGAGGTAGCCCTCCAGCGCCTTCTGCAGGTCATGGGCGGTCTGGAAGCGGTCCTTCGGCTCGTGGGCGAGGGCGCGGTCCACGATCCGGGCCAGCGAACGCGGCACCTTGGGGTTGGCCTCGCGCACCGGCACGACGCGGCCCTGCTCGGCCTGCTTGAGCGTCGTGCGCACGTCCACGCCCTGGTAGGGCGGGCGTCCGGTGAGGAGCTGGTACAGGATGGCGCCGAGGCCGAAGATGTCGGCGGCGGGGCCGATGCACTCGGTCTTGCCGTTGGCCTGCTCGGGGGCCATGTAGGCCGGCGTGCCGACGACGGCGCCGTCGAGGGTGTTGCCGTGCGACTCGACCTGGCGGGCCAGCCCGAAGTCGGTGACGTGCGGCTGTCCGCCCTCGTCGAGGAGGATGTTGGCCGGCTTCAGGTCGCGGTGGATGATCTTGCGGTCGTGGGCGTAGGCGACGGCGCCGGCGAGGGTGGCGACGAGGCGGGCGGCGTCGGGGAAGGCCCAGGGCTTGCCGTCGCCCTTCTGGAGCTTCTGGTGCAGCGAGCCGCCGCTGATGTACTCCAGCGCGAAGTAGATGTTGCCCTCGTGCTCGCCGTAGCCGTAGACCGGGACGATGTTGGCGTGCTTGAGCTGGGCGATGTGGACGGCCTCGCGCCTGAAGCGTTCGCGCGTGGCCTGCGCCTGCCCCTTGCCGGGGAGGATCATCTTGAGGGCAACGAGGCGGTCGAGGTTGATGTCGCGGGCCTTGAACACGACGCCCATGCCGCCTCGTCCCAGCTCCCCGAGGACCTCGTAGCCGGGGACGCCGGCCAGCTCGGGGGTGACACGCGGGGCCTGGGAGACGAGGGTGAGGGTCGAGTAGGCGGACAGGGCGCCGGCCTGCTCGGTGGACAGCAGGGCGGTCTCGACCTCGATCTGGCGTGCGATGGTGTCGCCGAGCTGGGGGAAGCGGCTCTGGTACTCCCTGGCGTCGAGTCGCTCGCCGGCGGCGCCGCGCAGCCGCAATTCGCCCGAGATGAGGTACAGCAGGGTGTCGTCGTCGCCGACGGCCTGGGGGGCGGCGAGGCGGTACAGCTCGGCCCCGACGCACTCGCCGCGCTCCCACCGCGACTGCTGGTCGCGGAGGAGGGCGTCGATGCGTTCGGGGGGGGGGAGGGGGGTGATCTGGGCGAGGTCGTGGCCGAGACGCGCCATCAGCTCCGGGGCCGGCGCGGAGAGGAGGGCCCGGGAGTGGGGCATCGTGAGGTCCAGCATGTTGCCTCCACGGCTCCGACGGGATGACGAGGTGAACTGTACCCAACGGGCGGGCGGGCGTCCAGGTGACGCCTCCTCATCCCCTCCAACGCACGGCGAAGGCCGATCGGACACGCCGCGGCGGAATTTCCAGCGCGGGCCACACCCGCCCCGCCCGTGTGCTAGGGTTAGCTGGGGTAGTGCCCGCCCCGACGGCCAAGAGGGGACCGACGTGCGCAAGTTGCTGGTGGCGAGCCAGAAGGGCGGGGTGGGCAAGACGACCGCCTCCATCAACCTGGCCGCCGGCGCGGCCCTGGGCGGCGGGCGCGTCCTCCTCATCGAGGCGGACCCCCTCTCGAACATCTCCGCGGCGCTCGCCCTGGCCGACCACCCCGGACGGCGGCCCCTGCGCGAGGCCGGCATCGACCTGCCCGGCGTCCTGGTGCCCGACGTCGTGCCCGGCCTGGACGTGCTGAGCCCCTACGAGGACGGCGGCTGCCCGGACGCGGATCTGGGCCGGCTGCTGGCACTGCCCGAGGCCGCCGCGTTCCGCACACAGTACACCTGCCTCGTGGTCGATACCCCGCCGTTCCTCGGGGCCAACCCGAACCAGCTGCTCGCCGCCTGCGACGAGTTCATCGTGGTGATGCGGGCGGAGGCCCTGGCGCACCGGACGCTGCCGGCCCTGCTGGAGCTGGGACAGCGGTCGAAGACCGCCGAACACTCGATCCGGCTGCGCGGCGTGGTGCTGACGCTGGCCGAGGGCGACGACGTGGGCGGGCGCTGGGAGCGCGAGCTGCGGGGCCGGCTGGGCACGCGCATCCTCCCCGAGGTCATCCCGTTCGACGACGCCGTGACGCAGGCCGCCCTGTCGGGGCGGATCGCCGTGCAGGAGGGCCCCGAGTCGCCGGCGCCGCGGGCGTACCTGTCGCTGGTGGCGGCGCTGGATCTGGCGTCGGGCGCGAGGCCGGCGTCGGGCCGCCGCCCCGCCGTGGAGGTGCTGGCCGAGGCGGCGCGGACCGCCCCCGAGCCGGCCCGTCCGACGGCGCCCGTCACCCCATCGCGGCTTTCCGAACAGAGTGGCAAGCGGCGGGTGGCCAAGCCGCCGTCGCGCCGCGTGCCCGCCGCGCCGTACAGCGAGGCCGACTTCACGATGATCGAGGAGCCGCCGGCGCCGGCCCCCGAGGCGGCCCCGACGCCGGCCCCCGCCGCGCCGGCCCCCGCCGCGCCCGTGCAGGGCGGCTTCCCGGTGGCCACGGGCCTGATGTGGATGGGCGTGGCCATCGCCGCCGGCGTGGGGCTGCGGTTCGCCCCGCTCCCGGACATCGCGCTGCCGGGCCTGGTGGGCCTCGCGGTGGCCGGCATCGTGGTGTTCCTGCTCAACGCCATGTCGCGCGAGCAGGAGCAAGAGGCGGCCCAGCAGACGCCGGCGCCCCCGTCCCGCCCGCCGACGCCGCCGCCCGTGGACACGCGTTCGGCGGCCTCGCGTCGCCTCAGCGGCCTGAAGCGCCGCCTCGGCCCGCGGCGCGGCTGACCGGCGGCCTTTCATGGAGCTCTCATCGCCGTCCCGGTATATTCTCATCACCCGAGAATCCACCGGCCCGAGAGCCCCCCATGCCGCAGCCGACCCGACGCGACCTCCTCACGGCCGGCCTGGGCGCCGTCGCGGCCTGCGCCGCCGCGCCCGCGCCGGCCTCCGTGCCGTTCTCCTTCCGCCACGACCACATCCTGGGCACCTCGCTGGACATCACCGGCGCGGCCCCCTCGCTGGACGTGGCGCTGCGGGCCGAAGACGCCGCCCTTGGCGAGATCGAGCGCCTGCGGGCCGTCTTCAGCGTCCACGATCCCGAGAGCGAGCTGTCTCGCTTCGCCGCCTCATCCGGGCCGGTGCGCGTCTCGGACGACTTGCGGGCGGTGATGGCGGAGTACGGCCGCCTCCGCACCCTGTCGGGCGGGGCGTGCAGCCCGGCGACGGCGGCGCTCTCACGCCTGTGGGCCGAGGCGGCCCGGTCGGGGGAGGGGCCCGACGTCACGGCGTTGCGCGAGGCCACCCGCGAGGCGGTGCGGCCGGCCTGGCACCTGGACGGCGACATCGCCACACGCCTCGGCTCGGCCCCCCTCGACCTGAACTCGGCCGCGAAGGGGTACATCCTCCAGAAGGCCGCCGACGCCGTGCGTCCTCTGGGGCTGCCCGCGTTGCTCGTCAACCTCGGCGGCGACCTGTGCGGGTGGGGCGGCTGCGTCGTCGGCGTGCAGGACCCGGCGTCCCCCGCCGACAACGCCCCGCCCCTGGCGGCGCTGTGGCTGGGCGACGGGGCCGCGGCGACGAGCGGCGGCTACCAGCGTTATCACGACGTGGCCGGCCGGCGGCACTCGCACCTCATCGACCCGCGCACGGGGCGGCCCGCCGACGGCGTGGCCTCGGCGACGGTCACGGCGGCGGACGCGACGACGGCCAACGGGCTCGCCACGCTCCTGTGCATCCTCAAGCCGGCGGAGGGGCTGCGTCTGGTGCGCTCGCTGCCGGGCGTCGAGTGCCTGCTGGTCACGCCATCGGGCGAGCAGATCAGGAGTGACGGCTTCTGCGCGCTGGAGCCGGTGGCCGACGAGCTGCCGGCCAAGGGGGCGAAGGCGGACGGCTGGCCGGAGGGGTTCCAGGTGGCATTCGCCCTGGAGCTGCTGAAGCCGACGACGGGTCGGAAGGCGCGGCGGCCGTACGTGGCCATCTGGATCGAGGGGGCGGACGGCAAGCCGGTGCGGACGGTGACGGTGTGGGGCAACAGCCCGAAGTGGCTGCCGACGATGTCCGGCTGGTGGAAGGTGGGGGGCGGCGACAGGGCGCTGGTCAAGGCGGTGACGCGGGCCACGCGCGGGCCGGGGAAGTACGAGATCGTCTGGGACGGCAAGGACGACAGGAAGCAGTCCGTGCCGCGCGGCACGTACACGGTCAAGGTGGAGGTCCACCGCGAGCACGGCAAGCACGTCTTCCAGACGGGCAAGATCGAGTGCGGGGCGGAGGGGGCGACGCTCACCCTGGAGAAGAACGCCGAGGCCGGCGACACCGTGGTCACCTACGGGAAGAAGAAGTGAGCACCTCGCCTGGCTACCGCTGGCTCCTGAAGTGGAGCCGGCTGGTGCACCTGTACGTCACGCTGTTCGGGCTGGCGCTGATCCTGTTCTTCGCGGTGACGGGCTTCCTGCTCAACCACGAGGACTGGTTCGGCCTGAACGCGCCGCGCGAGTGGGAGACGGAGGCGACGCTGCCGCCGGCGCTGCTCGTGAAGCCGGTGGACAGGCTGGCGGTGGTGGAGCTGCTGCGGGCGAAGCACGGGGCGGTGGGGGCGGCGACGCTGTTCAACGACGAGCCGGAGGACGAGGTCGAGGTCGGCTTCTCCGGCGCGGGCCGCTCGATGACCGCGACGATCAAACGCGAGGACGGCAAGGCCGAGCTGCGTCACAAGTCGAGCGGGGTGATGGGCCTGTTCACCGACCTGCACAAGGGCAAGAACACGGGCTTCCTGTGGTCGCTGGCCATCGACGCCTCGTGTGTCGTGCTGCTGGTCGTGTGCGCGACGGGCCTGGTGCTGTGGTCGTCGCTCAAGGGGCGCGGCAAGTGGGGCGTGGCCGTGATCGTGCTGGGCACGATCGCGTGGATCGCGGCGTATTACTTCTCGGCGCCGTGACGCCGCACGCGCTTCTCGATCACGCCGACGCGGCGCTTGCACTCCTCACGCGCCTCGGCGAAGCCGCGTGGCGTCAGTGACGTGCCCTTCAGGTACCCCAGGATCACCGACTCGGCGGCCATGAACTCGGCGCAGGCGTCGGCCACCTCGGCGGCGATCTCGACGGGGATCGTGGTGACGCCGTTGCGGTCGCCGTGCAGCAGGTCGCCGTTGTGGACCGTCACGCCGCCGACGTGGACCGTCACGCCGATGCTCGGGATGTGGCAGTAGCCGTGGGCGCAGATGGTGCCCGACGTGAAGCACGGGAAGGCCAGTGCCTCGACCTGATCGAGGTCGCGCCCCGCGCCGGAGGTGACCAATCCCACGGCGCCGAACGCCTTGTAGGTGGTACACATGATCTCGCCGAAGGTGGCGGCGGCCACGGGGCTGTCGATGTCCTGGAAGACGACCACGGGCGGCCCGGGCAGGGCGGCGAACGCCTCGAGCTGCTTGTCCAGCGAGCCGTAGACGTTGCCGGCCTTCGGCGGCGAGGCCGAGCGGAAGGTGGCGGTGCAGGCGTACCCGACCATCGGCGGCAGCTTCGGGTAGCACGCCTGGATGCGGGCGTCCATGTAGCCGGCGGTGCGCGGGTGGATGTTGAACAGCTCCACGACGTTGCAGACCGTGGGGGTGTCGTACTTGCGGAGGAGGTCGAGGTACGCGGGGGGCATGGCCGTCTCGGTGGTGGGGGTGAGGTATGCGCCCATCCTACGGCGCGGGCTTGACGGCGGCGGGGCGATCCCGTGCAATGGCCTCATGGGGGATCTCCGCGGCAAGACGGCGCTCATCACCGGGGCGGGCAGCGGCATCGGCCGGCAGCTCGCCCGGCTGCTCGTGGCTGAGGGCGCGCGCGTCGCCGGCGTCGATCTGTCGGTGCCCTCGCTTGAGTCCCTGGCCGGCGAGCTGGGCGGGGCGTTCGCGGGGGCCGTGGCCGACGTGACCGACGTCGCGGCGCTGCGCGCCGCCGTGGCCGGCCTGGAGAAGCGCCTCGGGCCGACGGACATCCTGGTGGCGTCGGCGGGGGTGGGACGCGCCACGCCGGCGGCGTCGTGGCGGGCCGAGGAGGTCAACGCCATCCTCAACGTCAACCTCATGGGCGTGGTCAACTCCATCGACGCGGTCCTGGGGGGCATGCGGGCGCGGCGGAGCGGCCATCTGGTGGTGCTGTCGAGCCTGGCGTCGTACCGGGGGATGCCGCTGATGGCGGCATACAGCGCCAGCAAGGCGGGGTGCAACGCCCTGTGCGACTCCCTCCGCGTGGAGCTGCGTGCCGAGGGCGTCGCCGTCACGACGGTCTGCCCCGGCTGGATCCGCACGCCGATGACGGCGAAGATCGGCGTGCCGGAGGCGCTGCTGATGCCGGTGGAGCAGGCCGCGGCGCGCATCCTGACGGCGATCCGCCGCCGCGAGGCGTTCGTCTCGTTCCCGCGTCTGATGTCGTGGCAGTTGTGGCTGATGCGCGTCCTGCCGCGGCCCATCGGCGACTGGATGGCCGGCCAACTGATGAAGCGGGCCGGGCGTTTGAGGAGGGATGAGGGATGAGGGATGAGGGATGAAATGAAAATCCTATCAGTCACCCGCACTACCCGCATCCTTTTCATCCCTCATCCTTCATCCCTCATCCCTTAAAATGAAGTCGCTCTTCCGCTACACGATGCCGCCCGGCCCCTGCGCCTACCTCGCGTGGGAGCAGGCGAGCATGGAGTACGAGGCCGTCGCCGAGCTGTCGCGTGGCGAGTACCTGCGGCTCATGCTGGAGGGGTGGAGGCGCTTCGGGCTGATGCTGTTCCGTCCCGCCTGCCGCGCCTGCACCTCCTGCCGCGCCCTGCGCGTGCGCGTCAACGACTTCACGCCGACACGCAGCCAGCGGCGCAACCGGCGGCAGAACGAGGGGGAGGTCGAGCTGCGCATCGGCACCCCGGCGGTGACGCGCGAGAAGCTCGACCTGTATGACCGGTTCCACGAGTACCAGGGCGGGAACAAGGGCTGGCGCGAGCAGGCGCCCAAGGACGCCGACGGCTACGCCGACTCGTTCGTCGTCCAGCCGTTCCCCGTCGAGGAGTGGTGCTACTACCACGAGGGCCGGCTCGTCGGCGTGGGGTATGTCGATCACCTGCCGGACCCGATCCCGGGCGGGGACGCGGCGGCCGCGGGGCTGTCGGCGATCTACTTCTTCTGGGAGCCGGAGCTGGCCCGGCGCGGCCTGGGGACGTGGAACGTCCTGCGCATGATCGCGGAGGCGCGGCGGCGCGGGCTGCCGTACGTCTACCTCGGGTACTACGTCGCCGGGTGCCAGTCGATGGAGTACAAGCCGCTGTTCGTGCCCAACGAGATCCGCGGCGACGACGGCGTTTGGCGGACGTTCCGGGCGGCACAGGGCGGCGGGTAGTGGGGCGGTTACTCCGCGAACACGAGCTTCCGCAGCCGGCGGATCTCCGCCTCCACGTCCTTGCCCTCGTGGAACGACAGCCAGCCCTTCACCCGCACCGTCTTGCCCGGGCCGCAGTCGGGGAACGCCGGGTCGGAGTGCAGGCACGGGCACGGCGCGTTGGCCCACGTCCGCACGCACGGCCCCCAGCCCGTGATGATCCACCGCGTCCCCGAGGCGTCGCGGCACGCCGCGAACGGCTTCGCGAAGGCCTTGTTGTCGTTGGACCTCCCCGCGAAGCCGGGCATCCCACGCAGCATCGTGCAGACCTGCACGTTCAGGCCCTTCAACGTCTTCTCCGTGCCGTTGGTCAGCCACAGCTCCATCCCGACGCCGGCCTTCCCCGGCGTCACCTTCGCCCCGAAGACCACGCCGTTGGGCAGGCGGCGCTCGACGGCCAGGACGCCGCCCTCCTCGCGCCGCCACTCCAGCGGCTCCAGGGCCTTGCCCGCCCTGTCCCACGTCGTCGGGATGTGGGTGTGCGCCAGGTAGAGCAGCTCCCGCTTGCCGCCGTTATCCCACCAGATCGCCTCGGGCACGTCCACGACGGCGTACCCGCCCCCCGCCCACGGCGCGAACACGCTCACCTTGGTCTCGCGCCTCGGCCTGATCGCCCCGTCGAGGAAGCCGATGCGCGGGTGCCGTCCGCCGGGGTAGGGCAGCACGAGCAGGCGGTCCCTGGGCCTCTCCGCCGCCGCCTTCGGGTCGATCTTCAGCCGCTCGAGCGCGGCCCGCACCTCGTCGGCCTTCGCGCCGAGCGCGGCGGCCATCTCCGTGACCTCGTAGCCGTGCCGAACCATGTTACGCAGCCAGAAGCCCAGGTCGGCGTCGTCCTTCGCCGGCCTGCCGTTGTCGCCGCTCAGCCCCGCCTTCAGCAGGCGCTGGCGGTCGGCGATCACGCCCAGCGGGTCGCTCGGCACGACGGACGGATCGACGTACTCCGCCAGATCGCGCATGGCGATGACGCGATAGCCGTTGTCGTGCAGGTGCTTCATGTACCCGGCGAGCTGCTTCTCGGAGGTGTTGACCCAGGCATGGGCGGTGTCGGGGACGCCGTGGAATTGCAGGACGGCGATCCGGCCGTGGCGGGCCTTGGCGACGGCACGCTCGAAGTCGGCCATCTTCCATCCGGGGCGGGCGTCGCCGGCGGAGGGGATGAGCAGCGGGTGATCGAGGCCCGGCTCGTACGCGGGGCCGTCGCCCTCCTTGTAGGGGTATTCGGGCGCGCCGCCACGGCGGGCGAAGCGGATGCCGAGGTCGCGGAGGATGGGCAGGGCGGCCGGCGTGATGGCGTTGCCGGGGTACGCGAAACTAGTGGGCGTTGGGATGCCGTGCTTGTTACAACGGGCCGCGAGGACGCGGACCTGCTCGGCGAGATCCTTGATGGACTTGTCGGTGACCGAGACGTGGCCGAGGGTGTGGTTGCCGATCTCGAACCCGTCCTTGTGCAGCGCGGCGATCTCCTCCCACGTCATGTAGTCGCGTTTATTGGTGGGGAAGTCGAAGCCCTCGGTGACGAAGAAGGTGGCGCCGAAGCCGTACTTCTTGAGGAGCGGCCTGGCGACGGTGAAGTGCGACTTGCTGGCGTCGTCGAAGGTGAGGACGACGAGGCGTTCCGGGATGGGCTTGAGGGCCCGCGGCGGGGCGGCCGCGAGGACGGCGAGCAGGCAGAGGGGGGTGAGGATGGTCATGGCGCGGGGCCTCCTGTGCGGGACATCCTCCTGCGCGCTCGGGGTGCCGTCAACGGGTGATGTCGCATTTCGGCAAGGCCCGCTGGAGCTTCTTCGCCCCGGCCTCCGTGACGGCCGTGCCGAGGCAGTACACCTGCTTGAGCCCCGTCAGGCCGTGGAGGTGCTCCAGGCCGGCGTCGCCGACCTTCGTCCCCGACAGGCCGATCAGCGCGAGGGCCTTCAGCCCCTTGAGATGAGCGAGGCCGGCATCATCGGCCTTCGTCTCGGTGAGGAACAGCCGCCGCACGGAGGCCAGATCCTTGATGTGTGCCAGTCCAGCGCCCGTGATCCTCGTGCGGGTGAGGTCCAGCTCCTGAAGGTGCCGCAGCCCCTTGAGGTGTACCAGGTCGCCGTCGGTGACCCGCCGCTCCCCGAGGTTGACGCCGATGACCCTGCCCTCGTCGTCGAGCGTGAGCCTCGCGCCGAGCTTCTTGAGCGTCGCGATCTGCGCGGCGAGGGCGGGGTCGGCCTTCGGCTCGTCCGCCAGGAGCGGCCCCGCGATGAATAGCAGAGTTGCGAGGAGGCGCATGTCTCGGCCCTCGGGTCACCGCCAGCCTGACACCGTAGCACGTCCGATGCAGGCGTCCGAGAGCGCCGCGAGCGCGTCCGCCCTCGTCGGGTAGATGCGGGCGTGGTCGAACATGGCCAGGTCGAGGGCGGCCGGCTCCAGGCGGTCGAACAGGGCCGGGGGGAGGCACGCTTCCGCCGGGCGATGCACCCATTCCGCGTCGTCGCGGTACCACGTCCGCTCCGGCCCGCGTCGCGCCGGGTGCGGCTCGCGGCCGATCAGCACGACGCGCCGCACGGGCGCCGCCGCCAGGATGATGTGGCCGCACGCATCCCACAAGGCGGCCGGGCAGTGCCACACCTCGGGGAATCCGCGCCGCCACTCCCACCCGCCGACGTCCTCGGGCCAACGCCCGCGGACGGCCTCTGGCAGCGCCCACTCCCGCCGGCGCTGCCACACGCTCGCCCCCGCCGGGCCGAGGAGGCGCTGCTCCTCCGCCAGCATCAGCTCATCCGGTGCTTGTTCCAGCTCGATCTGGATGCGGATGAGGGTGGCATGATCCGCCCGCCCGGCTTCTTCGAGCCAGTCGGCGTAAGCCAGCCGCGCCAGGTCGTCGCCGGGGTCGGCCTGGATCGCGCGCAGGAGATAATCACCGTCGTTCACGTCCGCCCCGATACGGATAACTTGAGAATGTGCGGCCTCTGACGAGGGCGCACATTACAAGCTATCCGCCGGAGCGGCGGGGCGCAACGATTTTCCGGATTATCCCCGCCGGGGTCGGGAACATGGGCGGGAGGGCGAGGCGGCCGAGGCTACTGCCGAGCCGCACGGTAGGCGGGAGGGCGGCGACACCGCTCCTGCTTCGCATCCGGCGGCCGCCGCCCTCCCGAGCGTCGATCGGCTCGGCTGGAGCCTCGCCCGGGTGTGCCACCTCCGCGTCGCCCAGGCGGAGGTGAGCGGCGACGACGGCAGCGGCGTCGGCCCCACGGGGGTCGAGCGGCTCCTCGCCCGCCCGGAGGCGGCGAAGCTGATCCGCATCGGCCTGTCGCAGAACCGCCTGCGCGACGAGTGCCTGGGACGCCTCGCATCGTGCCGGCACCTCGCGGGCCTGCGCGAGCCGGACCTGTCGGGGAATGACATCACCGACAAGGGCGTCCCCGACCTCGCCCGGAGCGAACACCTGGCCGGCCTGCGTCGCCTGCGGCTGTCGGGCAACATCCGGGGCACGCGGCGGCGGAGCTGGCCTCGTCGAAGACGCCCGCCCACCTCGTCGAATTGGACCTGACGGGCTGCCACATCGGCAAGCGCGGGCAGGCCCTGCTGCGCGAGCGGTTCGGGGATGCGCTGGTGGTTTGATCGCGCATGAAAACGCCCCCGGACCCGCTTTACCCGGCGGGCGGGGGCTGGGTTCGGCCCCCCTCCACGGAGTTACGTCCGGGGGTGGGGAGGTCGAGCGCCGATTGTCGAAGGACGGGTCGATGATCCCGCCGGCGTGTATGAAACCTCGCGCTCTACGGTTGAGCTACCCCCGCATCGGTCAAGTGAGCTGGGGGCGAGACGCCCCAGACCCCCAATTGGGCGGAGAGCAGGGGGCGGGAGATGAGCCCGCACCTCAAGGGTCCTACCGGTTTACTGGGGCCGTCCTTCGCGGCGCACGGCTTGAGCCTGGCGTGAGAATCTCAACTTGACCCGCCTGCCGGCGCCCCGCCGCCCCCGTGACGAGGGGATGCGAGGCCTTCGTTGGTATTACCGGTGCGGCGCTTTTTCAGCCTGAACCTGATCCTCAGCCTTGCACGCCTGTGCTTTCAACGGTGTATGGTTGCTACCTCACCCCCTAACCCCCTCTCCGAAGCGGAGAGGGGGGATCGCAGGAGCATCGACTTCTGCGGAGGGGAAGTACACGTCCCCCTTGTTGGACGAAGGCATTCAGGGGACGGGCGTCATCCGCCACGGGCGGTGCGTCATCCGCCACGGGCGGTGTGCGGCGATGCCTCATGCTCCTTGCCGAACAGGTACGTCAGAAGGGGCTCGCCGGCCTTCTGCCGCTCCACGTCGATCAGGTTGGCCTGCTCGCGGGCCAGCTTCACCGCGTCGTGCAGCTTCTTGACGCGGGCCAGGATCGCGTTCTTGCGGTCCGCCTGGATGCTGCCGGAGTACAGTACCTGCCGCCAGTAGCCCGCCGGCACGTCCTTCATGTACGTCTCGGTCTGGGCCGGGTGCTTGTCGGTCGCGTCGTACTTGACGATGACCGTCGGCTCCTTGGTCGTCCGCAGCGACTCGCTCACGGGCGACTTCAGCAGGCCGCTATTGGCGTCGTGGGCCCAGTCCTCCGCCGGGTCGGGCGTCGGCATCTTGCCGACGAGGGCCTCGACCTCCGCGAGCTGCTTGTCGAGGAACAGCAGCGTGGTGACCGGCACGGCCGTCATGATGGTGCGTCCGTCAACGACGATGTCGGCGCGGGCCGACTGGTTGCCGGTGTCCTGGGTGAGGACGAGGTTCCACAGCTCGGCCCACTTCTCGCCGGCCTGGACGAGGAGCTGGTCGGCGCGCTGCTGGACCTTCTGCGACTCGGGCGGCAGGCGCTGGCCGTTGACCTCGTCGAGGGGGCGGTAGGTGCGCTCGCGTCCGGAGAAGAGCTGCTCCTTCTGGAGGAGCTTGCCGATCTCGTTGACCGCCTTCTCGGCCTCGCCCTTGCGGGCCGACAGGATGGCGTTGACCTGGTTCAGCTTCGGCATGGGGCGTCCCTCCTCTCGATGCTTCGTGAGGGGGAGGACACGGGCGGCGGTTGGAGGTTCGGTGGGGCATCACGGCGTTCAGGAGAGCTCGGGCGCGCGTTCCAGAAAACCGACAATCTCCAGCATGCCCCGCCTCTGGTCCGGGGCATCGGCCCCCTCGGCCTGCTGGCGGATTCTGTCCGGGCCGAGACACGCCAAGCCGCTCAGCGCCCCGACCACATCAACAGGGGTGCCCGGCGGGAAGTCGGTCCAGAGTCGGGAGTTGTGCGCCTCCACCCAACCCGCAGAGGAGGTCGGGCGGAAGTAGAGGTCGGCGAAGTAGCCGTTCCGCCAGTCGATGAGCTGAATCACTGACCGCGAGTATCGGGTCCTGACGCACCTCCACGGGAGGCAGTCCGCGGCCTGGGCCTGGAACCGCCGCACGTCGTCCGCCGTGACGTTGTCGGTGATCTCCTCGGGGTAGGGGTCGGCGGGCTGGCTGCTCCCCCACGACACCATGTCCGTGAACGGGTTCTCCTGCACGGCTCGCACAAGATCCAAGAACGTCCCACCGAGGGTGACCTGGGTGGCGAGGAAGAGCCGGCCCTGGTATGGCAGCCCCGGCAGTGGCGGGATGCCGGCGAAGAAGTAGGCGGACGCGGCGCTTTCCACCTCCGCTCGGGACCGCCCGGCAGGAATCCACAATGTCGGAGGGGCGTCCTCCGATAATGCCAGGAGCAGGCCCTCCGGGCAGTCACGGTTGACGTACAGCCGGGACTGGGATGCCCTCGCTACGCGGTCAATGAACTGTGGCCCGTTAGCCACAGGCACCATCGCCCCCCAGAGGGCGCGGTTGTCGGCCAGGTCCTCCTCCAACATCACGATCCTGGGCCTTTTGAACTCGACCGCCAGACTGGCGGCGCGGTGGATAAGTTCGGGCGAGTGCCAGTGGTAGTCGCCCCAGTCACCCTCGCGTATCAGCTCAGCGAGCCAGGGCGGCATGAGTAACTCCCCCTCCCCGCTTGGAGGCGGGGGAGGGCGCTCCCCGAAGGCGGCCTCGTACCAATCGTCGCGCACCCCGGTCACCGGCGCGACCCTACGCGGATCGGCAGGGAGCGGCGTGAATTCGGACGCGGCCAGCGCGGCGTCGCAGGCACTGGCCTTGAGGGTCTTGATCGTTTCGGCGGCGAAAACCCGGATGCCCGTGTACGGATCGGCCGCAGCGGTCCGTTCGAGCGGCGCCCGGAGGGCGGGCCACGCTGCCACGAGGGCCGCGTCAACCGCTGCCCACCGGACCGAGGTCTCAAGATCGACCAGGGCATGCGTTAGGAATGCGAGGAGAGCCTCATCGGGATCGGGCGAGGCGCATGCGGCGAGGTAGACGGCGGCGATCCTCTCGCCCGGCGTCAGGGCGTCGGCCATCAGCGTCGCGATCTCCTCGCGGGTGTACGCCAAGATGCGGCTGCGGATGAGCCCCGCGTGCGTCTCCAGGTCGTCCCCGGCGAGGTGGTAGTAGCGGATTTCGCGGAGCGGATCCTGGACGTAGGTGATGGAGCAGCGCCCATCGACACTCCTGTAGCGCTTGATGTGAGGCTGATCTTGCCAGAGCGGCGTGAACCCCCGCCGCTCCCAGGAATCTGACCCCCCAGTCGATAGAACATCGGCCCAGGTGGCTTGCGGCTTCAGGACGATGCGAATCGGGGTCACTGACTCATTCTCCTTGAGCGCATCGACTTCCCTTGCGGGAGCGAGATCGTGTCACTTCCCGGGTATTGACCGCGTCACTTCCACAGGCCCGGCAGCAGCACGCACGCCAGCGCCAGCCAGGCCGCGTACGCCAGCAGCCGCGCCGCCAGAGGCCACGCCATCAGCAGGCCGCGGTGCGCCAGCGCCGCGCCGGCGGCCGCCAGCCCGGCCGCCGCCACCCAGAACGGCAGGTTCTTCGACGTGTAGCCGGCGCCCGCCGCCGGGCCGGCGGCGTAGGTGGCGATGATGGTCCGCACCTCGATGAAGACCGCCTCTCCCGCCGCCAGCGCCAGCACCGCCGGCACCGCCAGCTCGGCGTAACGCAGCACGCCGGCCACGCCGGGGCCGGCCAACTCCTCGGCCAGGGCAGCCGCCCACGTCGTCACGATCACCGCCGGCACGAAGAACAGGATCGCCAGCACGACCACGCTCCACACGCCGCGGAACGCCTGGTGGACGGCGTTGGCCCGCTTCACCGCGTGCAGCACATCGCGCAGGTCCGCCTCCCAGCCGGCGTGGGCGAGGGCGCGTTTGTCCTCGGGCAGATGGCCACGCAGGTAATCGAGGTCGGCGCGTTGCGGGTGGGACGGGTCGGCGGCGATGGCACGCAGGTCGCTGCGGTAATCGAGCGTCACCGGGTGCAGCGGCCTGCCGATGGCCGTGGCCGCGAACGGCGCGAAGAACAGGTAGCCCATGACGGCGGCGATGATGCCGGCGGCGGTGGCGTGGCTGCCGGCGTCGGCGGGCGACTTGCCGCGTGCCCCGTGCGTCAACAGCCAGCCCGACGACACGGTCAGCAGGGCGGCGAAGCCGGCCAGGATCCACCACGCCGTGGGGCTGGCGGCGAACGCCCGCACCCAGGTCATGGGGTGCAGCGGGCTGTCGGTCCAGAAGGCGAAGCCGTACTCGCCCTCCTGCCGGCCCGAGGCGGCCATCGCCATGCCCACCGAGGCGCCCCAGGCCAGGCCGACGGCGACGATGATCGCCGCCGCCCTGCCGTTGGCCTGGAACCACTTCGACACGCGGCCCAGCAGGGGCAATGGCCGGGCCAGCGTCGGCTCGCCTCGGCCCCAGCGTTCGAGGTCCTCGGCGAGGGCCTGGGCGGACTCGTAGCGGCGGGCGGGGTCCTTCTGGAGGCACCGGAGGCAGATCGCCTCCAGGTCGGGGTCGATGCCGGGGTTGAAAGACGAGGGCGGCGGCGGCTCCTTCTCGATCACCTGCACCAGCACCTCGTAGGGGGTGCCGCCCTGGAACGGCGTCCGCCCCGTGAGCATTTCGTGCAGGATGACACCGAGCGCGTACACGTCGGCCGCCACCGTCAGGCCCTTGCGTGCCGCCGCCTGCTCCGGGGCCATGTAGCACGGCGTGCCCACGGTGCCGGACGTGGCCGAGTGGCCGGCGCCGAAGCGTTTGGCGAGGCCGAAGTCGGCGACGTGCGGCTCGCCGTCGGCGGAGAGGAGGACGTTGCCGGGCTTGAGGTCGCGGTGCAGGATGCCCTGCTGGTGGGCGTGGTGGACGGCGCGGGCCACCTTGGCGAGCAGCGCCGCCGTCGTGGCCGGGTCCTTGGCGAGGCGGGCGAGGTGGGCGGTGAGGCTGCCGCCGTCGATGAGCTTCATCGTGAAGTAGTGCCGGCCCTCGCGCTCGCCGATGTCGTGGATGGGCACGATGTTGGGGTGGTCGAGGTTGGCGGCGGCCTCGGCCTCGGCGCGGAAGCGGCTGACCTCGTCGTCGGAGGCCAATTCGCCGGCGAGGATCATCTTGAGGGCGACGAGGCGGTTGAGGCTGACCTGCCGCGCCTTGTAGACGACGCCCATGCCGCCGCGCGCGATCTCGGCGAGCAATTCATAGTCGCCGAAGACGCGGAGGACGCCGGCGGACTCGGCGGCCATCGGCAGGGTGGGCGCGAGGGCGCCGCCGGGGTTGGCGTCGCCCCGGAGGGTGGTCTGCGGGAGGGTCGGCTCCTCGGGCATAGGGGTCAGGGGGGGTCAGGGGTCAGGG
>CAZVZK010000072.1:0-51632 GCA_964630925.1 uncultured Alcaligenaceae bacterium | reverse complement strand
CAACCCCTACCCTGCCATTCTATGCAGACTGTTCGCCCAAGTAGGCCTCCACCGATTTTTGGTCAGGCCACCTCATCGCGTCGGCCCGTGACGGGCCGGCGCCGCGTGGCCAGGGCCTCGGCGGGCGTGGGCGGGCCGCAGGGGGCGTGGGTGAGGATCAGGCCGTCCTCCGGCGCCTCGATGGACACGCGGTAGCCGCGCGGGACGTAGACGGCCGACGACGGGCGGGTGATCTTCTGGGCGGTGCCCCGGTGGATGCCGAAGGCCTCGAAGTCGGTGCCGTAGCGGCGGTTCTCGGCCACGCGCTGGTTGATGCTGGCCTGGCAGACGGCGGCGCTCCTGTTCACGTCCTTGGTCAGGCCGGAGCGGAACCAGCCCTGGTAGGGGCGGCGGACGTTGTAGATGTACACGGAGTACTGGGCGTTCGCGGCGGAGGGCATCAGCTCCATGACCCCCACGGCGGCGAGCGCGATCATCATCAGACGCGACATGCTCTTCTCTCCCTCGCGGCCATCGGGCCACCCGCCCGATCCCGCCGCTACGGTGGGAATGCGGAAACGGGGCTGGGGTACGAAATCGGCGGGCGACTTGCCCCACCTCGGGCGGCGGGCGTATTCTGAACCCCTGGACGCCCGCCGGAGGAGCCGCCATGAGGGGCCGCATTTTCGACGACATCACCCAGTGCGTGGGGGTCACGCCGCTGATACGCCTGCGTCGGGTCACGCAGGGGTGCAAGGCCACGGTGGTCGGCAAGCTGGAGAACTTCAACCCCCTGTGGTCGGTGAAGGACCGGATCGGGGCGGCGATGATCGACGCCGCCGAGCGCGACGGCAAACTCAAGCCGGGCGGGACGATCGTCGAGCCGACGAGCGGAAACACGGGCATCGGCCTGGCGTTCGTGGCAGCGGCGCGTGGCTACAAGCTGGTGGTGACGATGCCGGAGAGCATGAGCCTGGAGCGTCGGCGTCTCTTGAAGGCGTTCGGCGCCGAGGTGGTACTGACGCCGCGCGAGCAAGGGATGAAGGGGGCGGTGGCGAAGGCCGACGAGCTGCTGGCGGCCAACAGGGGCTGGTTCATGCCGCAGCAGTTCAAGAACCCGGCGAACCCGGAGGTCCACCGGCGGACGACGGCCGAGGAGATCTGGAAGGACACGGACGGCAAGGCGGACATCCTGGTGAGCGGCGTGGGCACGGGCGGGACGATCACGGGCGTGGGCGAGGTGCTCAAGGCGCGGAGGCCGTCGTTCCAGTGCATCGCGGTGGAGCCGGTGTCGAGCCCGGTGATCACGCAGAAGCGCGAGGGGAAGGACCCGAAGCCGGGCCTGCACAAGATCCAGGGGATCGGCGCGGGCTTCATCCCCGACGTGTTGAATCTGGCGGTGATCGACGAGGTGGTGCAGGTGACGGACGACGAGTCGTTCGAGATGGCCCGGCGCCTGGCGCGTGAGGAGGGGATGCTGTGCGGCATCTCCTGCGGCGCCGCCGCCGCCGCCGCCGTCCAGGTGGCCCGCCGCCCGGAGAACGAGGGCAAGCTGATCGTCGTGGTCCTGCCCGACCTGGGCGAGCGCTACCTCAGCACGGCCCTGTATCCCGAGTGATTGATGGAAGAGCTGTCCACGGATTTCACGGATCGAACGGATCAGAACCAAGAAGCACAAATAGGTATCGACATCCTAATCTCGATCCTGTATTGGCTCTTTTCCGTGTTATCCGTGTGATCCGTGGACAGCTTGTCTATCAATCACTCCGCGAGGCAGTACAGCTTCGCCGTCGTGCGGATGAAGAGGTCGTCGCCGGCCACGGCCGGCGACGCGAAGATTTGCCCGCCCATGTCGATGGTGCGGACGACGGTGTGCTCCTTGCCGGCCTTGATCACCCGCACCTTGCCGGCCTTGTCGGCCACGAGCATGTGGCCGCGGAGGAGGATCGGCGACGCCCAGTGCTGCTCGCGCGATAGGCGCTCCTTCCACACACGCCTGCCGGTGTCGGCGGCGACGCACGTCATCCAGCCCTCGTCCGAGACGCAGTAGAACAGGCCCTCGTGGGCGATGGGGGACGGGACGTAGGAGGCGCCCTGCGGGCCGTTCTCCTTGTGATCGACGTGCCAGACCACGTGCTTCGTCCCGTTGATCCGGCCCTCGCCGTCCGCCCGCAGGCCGATCAGGTGCCGCTCCGGGAAGCCCGTCGTCAGGAAGAGGATGTCCTTGTACGGCACGAGGCTCGAGACGTACTGTTCCGTCGGCCCGTCGTGGATCCACAGGAGCTTGCCGGTGTCGGCGTCGTAGCCCGTCACGCACTTGCTGCCGGAGAGGACGAGCTGCGTGACCCCCTCGCGCTTGGGGCACGGGATGAGGATGGGCGTGCAGTAGGAGCGTTTCTTGTTGGGGCGGTCGGCCCGCCACTTCTCCTCGCCCGTCTTCTTGTCGAACGCGACGATGTAGGCCTTCGCGTCCTGATCGCCGTTGAGGATGACGAGGCCCTTGTGCAGGACGGGGGACGAGCAGAACCCGTGGACCGAGAGGTGCTTGCCAGGCGTCTTCCGCCACAGCTCCTTGCCCTCGACGGTGTAGCACGCGACCACCATGTCCGGGTCGGCCTTGAACGCGACGTAGACGCGCTCGCCGTCCGTGGCCGGGGTGCTGCTGGCGAAGCTGTTCAGCGAGTGCTTCTTCTCCAGCGGCGCCTTGACGACCTCCTGACGCCACAGCTCCTTGCCCGTGGCACGGTCGAGGCAGAGGAGCAGGCGCTTCTGGTCGGCCTCGATGCAGGTGGTGAGGAAGATGCGCGGGCCGGAGATGGCGGGCGACGAGTAGCCGGTGCCTGGGATGTCGGCCGACCACTTGACGTTCTTCGCGGGGCCGAAGTCGAGGGGCGCCCTGGTGGAGGCGGAGGTGCCGTCGCCACGCGGGCCGCGCCAGCCGGGCCAGTCCTCGGCAGAGATGGCGGTGATGGAGAGTAGAAGGAGGGCGCAGGCGGGGAGGCGGTGCATGGGTGGGTTCTCCGGCGGGTGGGATGGTGGCAGTGTAGGGATGGTGGCGGGGCGGTACAATGGCGGCGGCGTGAGGGCCTGCGATGACTGTTCCTTTGGTTCCGCTGCTGGAACAGGCGATGGACGACGGCGACGCGCGCCTCGTCCTCGCCGACGCCCTGGAGGAGCGCGGCGAGGCGCGGCGCGCGGCCCTGGTGCGTCGCGTGGACGAGGACGAGCGGCATCAGGGGCCCATCGATGTCCTGGCCATCGAGGACGGTGAGCTTTCGTGGCTCGGGCCGCGGATCGCGCCGCTCTTGCCCGAGTACCTGGCGTTCCGCGCGGGGGCGTCCCTGCTGCCACTGATCCTCGCCGACGCGGCGGAGGTGGCTGCCGGCCCCTTGACGGCGGGCTCCTCGTGGCGCGGCACGCTGTGGCAGCGCGGCCTCGCCATCCCGACGACGATGCGGCTCCATTCACGCGAGGGCAATCACCTCGCGGGCGTGTTGGAGGAGGACTTCTCGCGGATGTATCCGGGCCAAGTGCTGCGCGGCACGTTCCACTTCACCGGGGCCGCCGTCGGGCGGGTGGTGGCGTTCGTGGTGTCGCGCGTCGAGGGGCACGGGATGGAGGGCGGCCTGTATGCCCTGCGCCTGGGTGGCGGGGGCTGGCTGTCGGGGTCGTGGTGGATCCCCTCGACGGTGAGCCTCCGCGGCGAGCTGCGCCTGCGGCGGGGGGCGTCCGCATGACGGAGATCGTGGCGCTGCTGGAGGAGGCGATGACGGACCCCGTGGCCCGCCTCGCGCTCGCGGACTGCACGGAGGAGGCGGGCCAGCGCGAGCGGGCGCGGGTCATCCGCATGCAGGCTCGGCGGGACGCTCGGGGCACGTCATTGATGCAGGAGACGCTGACGGCGGATGAGCTTCTCGCGGCGCGCGACGATCTCCTCGGCGATCGGATGGGGCTGAAGTCGCTCAACCCTGCCGACGCCTCCCCGGCCCAGGACACCCATCCCAGGCCACCTCACCCGAAGGGTACGCCCAATAGAATGGAGGTCACGCGAGGGCCGCCCCTCGCGTTCGCCGTCGGGCGGATGAGGATGTCCGTGCTTCCGCACGGCGAGGAAGGTGATAAGCCGGGATCTCGAACAGGAGTGAGCCGATGGCCGAGCCGGAGCCGCACCGTACCGATGTCGTCGCGGTCGCGCCGCACCCCGACGACCTGGAGATCCTCTGCGGCGGCACCCTCGCCCGCCTCGTGCAGCAGGGCCACAAGGTCGCCATCGTGGACCTCACCACCGGAGAGCCCACGCCACGCGGCAGCGAGGAGATCCGCGCCCGCGAGGCCGAGGAGGCCCGCAAGATCCTCGGCGTGCCGACACGCATCAACCTCGGCCTGCCCAACCGCGTCCTCATGGACTGCCCGGAGAACCGCTTCGCCCTCGCCACGGTCTTCCGACGGCTGCGCCCCACCGCCGTCATCGGCTGCCACGGACGCACCCCGGCCGCGTCGCCCGACCACTACCAGGCCCAGCTCCTCATCGAGGCCGCCCGCTTCTACTCGCAGCTCACCAAGTGGGACGAGAGGTTCGACGGCACGCCCCCCTGGCGCGTGCCGCACCTCGTCTACGCCCTGTTCCCCTTCGACGCCGACGTGAAGCACCACCACGCCACGTTCGTCATCGACATCAGCGACACGTTCGAGCAGAAGATGCGGGCGATCCAGGCCTACGAGTCGCAGTTCGACATGAAGCGGTTCGACCGCGTCCGCCACATGATCGCCGGGCACAACGCCTCGACGGGCGCCCGCTGCGGCTTCCTGTACGGCGAGCTGTTCGCCCTGCCGGGGCCTGTCGGCGCGTCCGACCTCCTATCCCTCGTGACCGGCGCGAAGGCCGCCTCGGCCGCCCCGGTGGATCTGCCCGGCCAGCCGCCGCCGAAACTGGGATGAGAGATCCCCATGAAATCGAGGAAGGCACGACCCGTCCTCAGCCGTACTACCGGGCGGCCTTCGTCCTCCCAGGAGACTGGAAATGACCGCCCTCCTGTTGCTCCTCCTGCACGCCGCACCGCCGGCCGAGCCCACCGCCGCCCAGGCCGCGGGGAACGCCGAATCCCTCCGCCTCTTCCGGCGGGCGCAGGACGAGTGGCAGGCCGGCAAACGCGATCAGGCGCTGGCGACGATGGCGATGGCGCGGCGGGCCGTCGATGAGGCCCTCGGCCCCGACGCCGTCAACGCCCGCCGCCAGACGGACTGGCTCGCCGAGTGGGCCAAACAGGCGGGACGCCTGGAGGAGTCGGCGGCGCACTCCGAGCGGCAGTGGAGTCTCACGGCGCGTCTCTACGGGGCCGATCACCACCACGCCGTCGATGCACGCGGCCGCTGGGAGCTGGCGAAGCGGCTGATCTCCCTGACCCCGGCCCAGCGCGGACGTCTCGCGGCGGCCGATCGCGCCCACGAGCGGGCCTCCGCGCTCCACCGCGAGGGGGACGCCCGCGCCGCCCTGCCGCTGTTCGCGGAGGTCCTCTCCGCCCGCGAGGAGGTCCTCGGGCCACGACACCCCTCCACGGCGTCGGCGCTGCACAACGTCTCCCTGATGCACACGCTCACCGGCGACGACAGGAAGGCGCTGGCGCTGGCGAGGCGGGCCCTGGCCATCGAAAAGGACACCCTGGGTACGGGACACCCGGCCTACGCCCTCGGCCTGCACAACCTCGCCATGCTACTCATGGAGCAAGGCGATCCGGAGGCCGCCGCGGCCTCGCACCGCCAGGCGCTCGCCGTCTTCCGCGCCGCCCACGGCCCTCATCACCCCGAGTGCGCCATGGCCATGAACTCACTGGCGATGGCGCTCGACGAGGCCGGCGACCTCGACGCGTCGCTGACGTGGTTCCGCCGGGCCGCCGGCCTCCGCGCCGAGCTGCTCGGCGAGAAGGATGCGGAGTACGCCAAGTCGCTGAGCGGCCTCGCCGGCGTGCTGCTCCAGCGTGGGGAATTCCGCGAGGCGCTCGCCCTCCAGCAGAGGGCGACGGGGATCCTGCGTGCCGCCCTCGGCCCGAAGCACCCGCATCACGCCACGGCCCTGGCCATGCTCGCCCAGGTCCTTGCCTTCTCGGAGGACCAGGCCGGGGCGCTCGCGCTGCACAAGGAGGCGTGCGCCGGCCTCAAGGCGGCGTTGGGCGAGAGGCACCACGGGTACGCGGCCGCCCTCCACGTCCAGGCGGAGATGCTCGCCCGCTCCGGGGCCGCCGACGAGGCGCTGCCCCTGCACCAGAGGGCGATGAGCATCCGCAAGGCGGCGCGTGGCGTGCGTCACCCCGAGTACGCCGACAGCCTGGCCGGCCTCGCCGAGGCGCACTTCTTCCGGGGCGAATTCTCGGAAGCGTTGCCTCTGCACGAGAAGGCCCTCGCTGTGTACAGGTCTGCCCTCGGGGAGGACCACCCGCGCCACGCGGCCGCGCTCAACAACCTCGCGGCCACGCTCCTGGCGGCGGGCGAGGCGGCCAGGGCGCGGGTGGCGTGCGAGCGGGCGTTGGCCCACTCAGCCGCCCGGCTGCGCGGGGCGGCCTCGCTGCGTGCGGACAGGCAATTCCTCGCCGCGCTGCACCTGGCCCGCGGCCGCCTCGACCTGCGTCTCTCCCTGCCCGACGCCGACGCCTACGGCCACCTCCTCGCCTGGAAGGGTGCGGCGATGCTGCGGCAGCAGGAGCGCCGCCTCCACACCCGCCTTGCGGCCGACCCGGCGACGCGCGCGGCGGCCGAGCGCCTCCAGAAGGTGGCGGCCCGACTCGCCGCGCTGACATGGTCCGGGGCGGCCGGACGGAAGGGCGAGGCCGAGGGGCTGCACGCCGAGCAGGAGCGTCTCCAGGCGGGGCTATCCCGCCGCCCGCTGGGCCCGGCGAGGGCCGAATGGCCGCGCAAGCCCGAGACGCTGGCGAATGCGCTACCCGAGGGCGCCGTCCTGATCGACTACCTGTTCTTCCTGCGGCACGGCCTGGCGGGCAAGGGCGGCAGGCCGCTGTACCCCTTCCCCGTGCACGGCATCGCGTTCGTCGTCCGCCGCGGCCGTCCCGTGGCCCGCGTCGATCTGGGCCCCGCCGCCGACCTCGTCGCCGCCGCCAACGCCTGGCGTGCGGCGCTCGTCAGCGGACGCCCCGACGCCGAGGCCGGCTTGCGGCTCAAGAGGCTGATCTGGACGCCACTGGAGAAGCACCTGGACGGGGCCAAGATGGCCCTCATCTCGCCGGACGGGGTGCTGGGGATGATCCCCTTCGCCGCCCTGCCGGGCGAGAAAGCCGGCTCGTACCTGATCGAGGAAATGGCGGTGGCGGTCGTCCCGGTGCCGCAGTCGCTGCCGGAGATGCTCGCCCCGGCAAAGGACGGGGGCCGGCCGCCTCCGTCGCTGCTCGCCGTCGGCGGGCTGGATTACGGGGAGGAGGGGAGGGGTTTCGCCGCGCTGCCCGGCGCCGCGGAGGAGGCGCTGGCCGTGCGGGCGTCCTTCGGCAGGGCGTTCGCCGGCGCGGCTGCCATCTCCCTGGGCGGCGGCAGGGCCACCAAGGCGGCGATTCGTGAGGCGCTCGGGGAGGTGCGGTACGCGCACCTCGCCACGCACGGCTTCTTCTCACCGCGGGGGGACGCGGCCCCCGCCGGCAGGGAAGGCACGCCGCCCGGACGCCACCCCCTCCTCTTCTCCGGCCTGGCGCTGTCTGGCGCCAACCGCCCCGCCAAGGAGGGCGCGGAGGACGGCATCCTGACGGCGCTCGAGGTCTCCGAGATGGACCTCTCCAGGCTCGAGCTGGCCGTCCTGTCGGCATGCGAGACGGGCCTGGGCAAGGCCGAGAAGGGTGAGGGGCTCCTCGGCATGCAGCGTGCCTTCCAGCTCGCCGGGGCGCGCTCCGTCGTCTCGTCGCTGTGGAAGGTCGATGACGGTGCGACGCGGAGGTTGATGGGCGAGATGTACGCCGCCGCCTGGGGCGCCAGGAAAGCCGCCGGGCACGCCGAGGCGCTGCGGGCGGCCCAGCTCGCGATGCTGAACGCACGCCCCGGCGACGGGCGGCTGCGCGGCGTGGGGCTGAAGCCGGAGGCCGTCGCCGGGATGAAAGGAGGCAAGAGGCTGCCCCCGTACTACTGGGCCGCCTTCGTCCTTAGCGGAGATTGGCGGTGATCGCCCCACTCCCCGGATGGAAATTCCGCACGACGCCCCCCGCGCGGCGATTCCGCGAGCTATGGTTGCTGCGGAGGCCGCAAACGCGCGGCCCCGGCACGGCTCGGGAGACAACGATCAACATGGCCAGGCCCCTCTCCGGATACGGCTCCTACGGTGGCGGCGGCTCCGCACACGCCCCGCGGTACACGCTCGACGGCCCCGTGGCCGACCCGGCGGCGGCGCTGCAGGAGGAGAACGCCCAGCTACGCCAGCTGTGCGCGGACCTGGAGGCGGCCCTCGCCGAGGCCACCCAGGCCGCCGGGGATCTTCAGGCCTACGAGGAGCGCTTCCGCGAGTACGACGCGCTGCTCGAGTCGAAGGACGAGACGATCCGCACCATCCACGCCGAGCTGCAGGAGGCCCGCGCCCTGGCGGAGCAGGCAGCCGCCGCGCCCGCCCCCGTGAAGCGGAGCGGCCCGCTGCCGCGCGAGGACGAGTTGTTGCAGCTCAGCGAGGAGCTGGAGCGCGAGCGGAAGCAGTTGGAGGAGGACGAGCAGGCGCTCATGGAGCAGATGCGTCAGATGGAGATCGGCATGGCCCGCGAGCGTGCCGAGATGGCCCGCCAGCGCAACGACCTGCAGCGTCTCACCGGCGAGATCCGCCACGAGCTGGAGCGTCTGGAGCGCAACGGCGCCCTCCAGAGCAAGATGGAGGAGCTGAAGGCGAAGTTGCAGGACGCCACCAGCCGCCGCGGGGCCGCCCCGTCGCAGGCCTCGTCGGTGGCCCACCCCTCGCCGGCCGCCGCCTCGCCCCCGCCGCCCAAGCCCGCCGGCAGCTTCATGGGCCGCCTCTTCGGCGGCAAGTGACCCACGCCGCACACCCGGCCGCTACACCCGTCCCTGGCCCCTCCGGCCGGGGACGCTTCGCTTCACGGCTCAGGGATACCACTCGATCTGCTCGCAGGAGACGCGCCCGCCGAAGTGGGCCTTGAGGCGGGCGTAGACCTCCTCGCCGAAGTGCAGGCGGAACAGGGCCTCGCCGCGTGCCGAGTCGCCGGGGCGGCCTTGCGTGCCGAGATAGAGAAAGTCCAGCCCGCCCGTCACCGGCGAGGCGATGACCTCCTCGACTGTCGGCAGGGTGAGGTTCATCAGGTCGAGCGTGAGTGTCTTGAGGCCCTTGAGGGTCTTCGACCCGGCCAGGGCCCGCAGGCCGACCTCCGTCAGGCCGCAGCCGCACAGGTGCAGCGTCTCCAGCTTCGGGAGGGGGGCGTTTGCGATCATGGCCGCGCTGATGTCGCTGACGCGGTTGCCGCACAGATTGAGCACGCGCAGGCCGCTTAGGGAGGGCGAGGAGGTGATCGCCCGGACGCCGACGGGGCCGATGCCGTAGGAATTGCCGCCCTCCTGGTCGCCGATGTCCAGCTCCTCCAGGGAGGCCAGGTGCGGGGCGCCGGCGAGGGCGGTCAGGCCCTCGTCGCCGAGGTCGAAGGCCCACAGGGTGAGGGAGCGCAGGCGGCGGACCTGCGTGGCGGCGGCGATCAGCCGGGCCACCTCGGCGCCGCCGTCGTCCGTGAGGCAGACGGCCTGGAGGGACGTGAGGCCGTCGAGACGCGGGCAGTCGAGGAAGTCGGCGAGGAGGGGCAGGCCCTCGGGCTCTCCCATCTCGATGCGGGTGATGAGGCCGGCGGCCGGGGAGGCGAGCATGTGCTCCATTGGCCCGCCGGACGACTCGCCGTCCCCACGGGCGTCGAAGTCGAACTCGAACACGATCTCCTTGAGCGGCGCGAGGGCGGCGGCGCGGGCGTGGTGGTCGGCGAAGAGGGCCTCGTCGAGGATGCCGATCTTGTGGGCGAAGCCGCGCTCGTACCGCGGCGGGCCGAGGCCGCACTCCTTCAGCGGGGCGGCCCATGCGTCGCGGTGCTTGCGGAGGAGGGCGTCGGCGGCGCGTGCGAGATCCTTGGCGTCCGGCGTGCGTGCGAGCTGGATCTGGGCGCGGATGAAGGCGGCCCTGTCGGGGTCACGGTTCTCGTCGCACCAGTCGGCGTAGGCGAGGCGTGGCAGGTCGTCGCCGGGGTCGGCGATGACGGCGGCGAGGAGGGCGTCATGGTCGCTCATGCGGGGGCTCCCTGGGTGGCGGCGCCTACCCCGATCCTACACGCCCCGGCGGCGGCGGGCGAGCCCCCGGCCGACGCGGGGTGTCCGGATCGTAAGATGACTCACTCGGGATCGCTCGCAAGACCAAGGGATGCCGCCGATGAAGGTGCCGTTGAAGTGGCTCGCCGAATACGTCCGTCACGGCCTCGACGCCGCCGAGCTGGCCCGCCGGCTCACGATGGCGGGGCTGGAGGTCGCCGAGCTCCGCTCCTACGGCCTGCCCGTCCCTGAGGGCCTCAAGGTCCGGCAGTGCGAGGCGGGGCCCATCTGGGCGCGCGACAAGTTCTTCGTCGCACGGGTGACCGCTATTCTGCCGCACCCCAACGCCGACAAACTCAAACTCCCCCAGGTCGAGTACGGCGAAGGCCGGACCATGCAATTGGTCACGGGAGCGCCGAACCTCAACATCGGCGACTCTGGGCTCAACGTCATCATCGGACTGTCCGGCTGCGACTACTGGGATGGGCACGTCACCCCCAAGAAGTTCTCGACCCTCGTGCCGAAGCCCATGCGCGGCGTCGCGAGTGAAGGCATGGTGATGTCGGCCCTCGAGCTGGGCATCAACGAGGAGCATGAGGGGATCATCCTCCTCGACGACAAGGCCCCCGTCGGCACCCCGCTGGCGGACTACCTGGGCGACATCGTGCTGGAGGTGGACATCCTCCCGAACATGGCGCGGTGTCTGTCGCTCGTCGGCATCGCCCGCGAGGTGGCGGCGTTCACCGGCACGACGCTCATCCACCCGCCCGCGCCGGCGGCCGCGACGGGCCCCGACATCGCTGGCAGAGTCAATGTCCGCATCGAGGACGCTGCGCTTTGCCCGCGCTACTCGTGCGCCCTGATCGAGGGCGTGACGTGGGGGCCGTCGCCGTCCGACATGCAATTCCGGCTGGAGTACATGGGGCAGCGGCCCATCGCCAACCTCGTCGATGTGACGAATTACGTTCTGTTCGAGATGGGCCAGCCGCTGCACGCCTTCGACTTCGACAAGCTCAGGGAGCGGGCCGGCGGCAAGGCACCGACGATCACCGTCCGCCCGGCGAAGGCCGGCGAGACGCTCGTCACGCTCGACAAGATCGAACGCAAGCTCACGCCGGAGATGCTCGTCATCGCCGACGAGAAGGGCCCCATCGCCCTGGCCGGCGTCCGCGGTGGGTTGGAGACAGAGGCGACCGCACAGACACGCAACGTCCTTCTGGAGTCGGCCAGCTTCGATCCGGTCTCCATCCGCCGCACGGCGCGGGCGCTCGACCTGCCGAGCGAGGCGGCCACGCGGTTCAGCAAGGGCGTGCATCCGGAGATGGTGCCGCTGGCGCTGCACCGCTGCGCCGACCTGATCCGCCAGACGGCGGGCGGCGCCGTCGCGAAAGGCGTCGTCGAGTCGTTCCCGGCGCCGTTGCCGCCACGGACCGTGGAGCTGAAGCGGAGCGAGGTGGTGCGCATCCTGGGCGACGACGTGCCGCTGGCGGAGTGCGCGCGGCTGCTGTCGGCGCTGGAGTTCAAGACGGAGGTGAAGGGCGAGACCCTGCACGCGACGGTGCCGCCCCACCGGCTCGACATCCAGGACGGCCCGGCGGACCTGATCGAGGACATCGCCCGGCTGCGCGGCTACGACGCGCTGCCGGCGACGCTGCTGCGCGAGCCGCTGCCGGCGCAGCGCGGCAACCCAGAGCTGGACTTCGAGGAGAAGGTCCGCGACCTGCTCGTCGCCGCCGGGCTGGAGGAGGCGATCAGCTACGCACTCACCACGCCGGAGCGCGAGAGGCCCCTCGGCGAGCCGGACGAGTACGTCCGTCTGACCAACCCGATCTCCAGCGAGCGGACGGTGATGCGGCGCTCGCTGCTGCCGGGGCTGCTGGAGGCGGCGGAGCGCAACCTCAAGAACTTCGACGCGGTGCGCCTGTTCGAGATCGGCAGCGTGTACCACACGACGGGCGGGGCGCTGCCCAACGAGCCGCGCCGCGTGGCCGTCGTGCTGTGCGGGCGGCGGCTGCCGGAGGCGTGGGGCGATGGCGGCGCCGGCTCCAGGGCGTGCATGGACTTCTATGACCTCAAGGGCGTCATCGAGGCGCTGCTGGACGACCTGCACCTGCCGCGCGTGTATCACGGGCCGAGATCGGAGGCGTTCCATCCGGGCAAGTCGGCGTACCTGTTCGCCTTCACCCGCACCTGCACGCCCTACGGCCCGCTGGGCGAGCTGCACCCGAAGGTGGCGGCGGCGTATGGCCTGGGCGGCCGGGCGGTGCTGGCGGCGGAGTTCGACCTGTCCGGCATGCGGACGTACGCATCGGGCCGCTTCGCGTACACGCCGGTGCCCAGGTTCCCCGCGGCCCTGCGCGACGTGGCGGTGATCGTGCCGGAGGAGACGCGGTGCGAGGCCGTGGTGCAGACGATCCGCGAGGGCGGCGGCGAGATGCTGTCGGACGTGCGGCTGTTCGACGTGTACCGCGGTGACAGCATCCCGGCGGGGACGAAGAGCCTGGCGTTCGCGCTGGCGTACCAGGCGGCGGACCGGACGCTGACGGACAAGGAGATCGAGAAGCTGCACAAGGCGGTGCAGGGCCGGCTGACGCACGTCTTGAAGGCGTCGATCCGCGGCGAGAAGGGGTGAGGCACGGATCAGGGGTGTGGCCTGGGGTGGTGTGAATGGCGGCGCATCTCCCACCCCAGCCACACCAACCGTCTCCTTCCATACCATTCCCACCCCGTCACCAGTCGGCCAGCGCCTTCCCCTGTGTGCCGCGCTCGAACTGGTCGCGGTACGCCTCGCGGCGGTCCACGAAGAACATCCCGCCGCGCTCACCCCTGGCACGCACGCGCCGGTCCGTGAGCCACGCCAGCAGCCGCTCCGGCCAGATCGCCTCGCGCCTGTCGCCGTGGTACGGGGCGGCCTGGAAGTACTGGCCGGACGCGATGGGTGGCCGGACGACCTTGGCCGCGCCGCCGGGCTTCTTAAGGGCGTACACGTCATCGGCCCAGTGGCCGGTGATCAGGTTGGCGGCGGGGAACGGCGCCTCGTTGCCCCACAGCACCTTGCCGCGCGGGCCGTTGGCGTTGCAGAACCACGGGAACAACGTCCGCAGCGAGCAGGAGAAATACGCCAGCTCCTTGGGGTCGTAGTCTCGGCGTCGGAAGAGGATGAGCACCTCGCGGCGCTCGCGGCGGGCGAAGCGGCGCACCTCGTCGCGGAACCGGCCGCAAGAGAAGTGGCCCCACGCCTCCTTGAAGTCGGTGAAGATCAAGATGCCCGAGCTGTAATGCGAGCTGCCGTGGATGTAGTTGATGCCGTGGGGCATGCGGCGGCGGACTCCCTGGGGGATCACCTTGCCCGCCGACTGGGCCGCGCGGCACGCCAGGAATCGCCCGGTCGCCTCGATCACGACCTCGTCGGAGTGCAGATCCTCGCCCTCGGGGCGCGGCGTGCGGAAGAGGACGTTGTCGTGCCAGATGAAGTCGTCGGTGCCGGGCTTCTTGCCGGTCGCCCAGGGGTGATCGGCGGGGATGAGGCCGTGCGGCAGTGGGCGGAAGCGGGTGATGTCGAGGACGCGCAGCACACCCATGCCGTTGTGGAGCACCTGATGCGCCCAACGGAGGGGTAGGCCCAGCCAGTAGCACAGCTCATCCAGGGTGGTGACCTCAATGGGGCCGATGGGGCCTATTTCGGGGAGGGCGAGCATGAGGTTGGCCCACGCTCCGCGCCGTCGCCGGCCACGCGCTGCTCGATGGGCACCGGCTTCTGCTTCGCGCCGAAGGCGTTGTTCCACGCCCGCTTGATGAGGCCCCAGATGCCGAACGCCTTGAGCGGGGCGGCGTACAGCTTCCAGTGCTTGTCCTTCTCGCCCCAGCTCGGTGCGTCCTCGTGCAGGACGTACACCTCCCACAGGGTCTCATCGGGGTCGGTGATCCATAGCTTCGTCTGCCGGGCGTAGCAGCACGTCACGTCGTCCTGCTCGCCGATCCGCGCCCCCACCTCCTGCAAGCGCTTCTGCACGGCCCGGAGCTGCTCCACCGACACCAGACGCAGCCCGAGGTGGTTGAGCGGCCCGCCGGCGCAGGCCCGCTTCGGCTTGAGCGACAGCACGAGCGGCGGGTCGTCGATCTCGAACTTGGCGTAGTCCGGGTATAGCTTCGCCGGGCCGACGCCGAAGAGGGCTGCGTAGAAGGCTACTGACCTCTCTAGATCGCGCACGTTCAGCGAGGCGTGGAACTTGATGACGCCGGTCGCCCCCTCGGGGGTGCGGTTCGGCGCGGCGGCCGGTGCGAGTGTTGCGCTCATGGTCCTTCTCCGTCAGTCGGCGGTGAACACGTGGCCGGAGACGCCGGCGGCGGGCACCTCCAGCGTCCAGGGCGTCTTCTGGGGGTCGGCGAGGTCTGGCTTTCCGATCCGCTGCGCGAGCCCCGGGGTGAGCGTGGCCTTGTACTTGCCTGGCGGCACGCCGTCGCCGTGAGGGTACGTCTTGATCGTGAAGGAGCCGTCGGTCTGGAGGACCGACGACGGCGGCTCGCCCTTCCACCCGCCGTCGGCGGGGTGGAGGTAGATGGAGCCGGCCGTCACGCCCTGGCCGCCCCGCGTCACCTTGCCGGTGACGGCGGCGAGCTGAGGGCCGCCGCAGCCGACGGCGAGGAGGAAAGCGAGAGGGAGGAAGCGCATCTTCGTCTCTCAGTAGTTCGGGATGACCTGCCCGTCGTAGGGTCGGATGAGCAGGCGGAGCGTCGGCTGGCTGACGTTGAAGTTGACAGTGCGGACGCTGCCGTCGCCGTAGACGAACTGGGCGCCGCCCGGCGAGGGGCTGCCCCAGGTGCCGCCGCCGCAGGATTCGCCGGCCGGCTCACTCCAGGCCCGGCTCTCGGGGTAGTTGGGGTAGTTCACGAGGGTGGAATCCTGGTAGACGCCGTCGCCGCAGCGGCCCGTGCCGCCGGTGCCGCCCATGACCCAGGGCTCGTCCCAGTACCACGAGCCGGTGGCATGGGAGCGGGGGTTCATGGCCTTCTCGCCGATGAAGAGGGTGTTGGACTGCCCGTCGCCGATGCTCGCCACGGTGGACACCTTGCCCCACTGCCCGTAGGTGGTGAAGAAGACCTGGTCGTTGGCGGCGTAGTCGCTGCGGGCGCTGGCCCCGAGGCCGCCGCTGGAGTAGCTCCAGCCGGGGTTGACGGAGTCGGTGGCGGGCTCCTCGGGGTTGAGGGCGGCGACGGCCTGCCGGCGGGCGGGCATGTGGAAGGTCTTGACGGGGGTGGAGAAGCAGGCGAGGGGGCTCTTGAACAGCGCCTCCTGCTCGACGAAGGGCAGGAGCTGATAGAAGGCCGAGCCGAGGCAGTAGCGGGCCGGCTGGGAGGGGTCGCCCCAGTAGGGTCGGAAGACCCCGTAGCCGGGGATCGTCGTGTGGGCGTCGTAGGGCTGGGTGTACGGGGCGGGGTAGGGCGTGGGGTAGCCGCCGCCGTTGGGGAAGTGGCCGTGGACGCCCTCGAAGGCGTTGAAGGCGATGCCGAGCTGCTTGAGGTTATTCGCGGACTGGATGCGTGCGGCGGCCTCGCGGACCTTCTGGACGGCCGGCAGGAGGAGGCCGATGAGGATGGCGATGATGGCGATGACGACCAGCAGCTCGATCAGCGTGAACGCGGGACGGCGGCGCGGCATGAGGCGGACTCCTCGGTCGGGGACGCATAAACGCCTGCCCTGTTGTTTGAGTATTAGACGCGGCGCGGGCCGTCCATATTCGGCCAGAAATGCGGCCCTGTGTCCGGCGCGGCGTGCGGCTGCTGTTCTGCGGCCACACGGCGTGCGGCGACGGCCGCGCGAGATGGCGGCGGTGACCGGCGCCTTGTGGCGCGGGGGCGAACCTTGCTAAGATGAACCCCGTCGCATGGTTCATCGAGCGAGGTGCGTTCCCATGGCGGAATCCCGGACGATCCTGATCGTGGATGATGATGTCGAGCTGAGCGACAATCTGCGCGCCATCCTCGAGCGGCAGGGCTACCGGGTGCTGCAGGCCCGTGACGGCCACCAGGGCAAGCAGGCCGTGTACGCGCAGCGGCCGGATCTCATGATCCTCGACATGATGATGCCGCGGATGGGCGGCTACCCGGTACTGGAGCACTTCAAGGACAAGGCGGACGCGCCGCCGATCATCATGATCACGGCGAACGAGGGGAGCCGGCACAAGGCCTACGCCGAGTATCTGGGCGTGATCGACTACATCCGCAAGCCGTTCGCGATGGAGCGTCTGCTGGAGGCGGTGGAGCGGGGGCTGAAGGCGGCGGAGAAGCCGGCCGAGCCGCCGGCGGCGCCGTGATCGCCCTGCTGCTGGCGCTGGCCGCCGGGCCGCACGCCGAGACGCTTCTGTCGCCGGCGCAGCGGGAGAGGGTGCGCGAGCAGGCCGCGAGGATCGAGGAGGCGAAGGCGGCCAAGGGCGACCCCCGCGCCCTCCTGCGTCAGATCCTCACTGCCGACCGCGCCGCCTTCGGCATGGTCCGCGGGTCGAACGAGGAGCTGGAGGCGCGGCTCATCGACGAGGAGGTCGAACACGACTCCATGCGGGAGGCCGTCGCGCTCAGCCGCGCCCGTCTGGCGCGGACGCGTCTGCTGCGCGGCGAGGGCCACTGGGCGACGGAGGACGCGGCGGAGGGCCTCGCCGTGGTCGAAACCGTCGCGGCCCTCGACGACGCCGGCCGCAAGGACTATCGGCGTCTGGAGGGGTGGCTCACGGCGGGCACGAAACCGTCCTACCACGGCCTGTTGAGCAAGGGGGAGCGGCTGGGGGAGAGATCGCTCGCCCTCGCGGAACGCCTGTTCGGCAAGGTGCACGCCGTCACGCTGGCCGCGCTCCGCCTCCTGGCCCAAGAGCAGTGGCTGACGGGGAGGTTCGCGGAGCAGCTAGCCACGACACGGCGGGCGCTGGCCCTTTGCCGCAAGCTCAAGGGGCCGCGGCACCCCCGGACCGCGGGCCTGCTCAACGGGCTGGCCGCCGCCCTCCGCGACCAGGGGGAGGCCGACGCGGCCCTCGCGCCGGCGCGGGAGGCCGTGGCGATCTACCGGGCGACGATGGGCGAGGGCCACCTGTTCACCGCGCACGCGCGCGAGACGTTGAGCAACATCCACCAGAAACGGGGGGAGTTCGCCGAGGCCCGCCGGCAGTTCCTCCTCTGCCAGCGCACGCGTGAGGCGCTGCTCGCCCCGGCTCACCCCGCCCTCGGCGATCTGCTCTACAACCTCGGCAGCCTCCAGCAGCAGGCCGGCGACGACGCGGCGGCCCTGGACGCCCTGCTCCGCTGCGGCTGCATCTACCGCGAGGCCCACGGCGGCGGGTACCCCGGCGAGGCGGCGGTCCTCGACCTGATCGGCCGCTCGCTGTCGCGGCTGGGACGCGGCCGCGAGGCGTTGGCCCGCTTCATCGAGGCCGGCAAGATCTACATCCGTCAGGGGCGGACGCGGACACGCCAGTACGCCGACCTGCTCAGCTGCCTCGGCCTCGAGGCCGGGCTGAGCGGGGACACGGCCCTCGCCGAACGCTCGCACCGCCTGGCCCTGGAGATCGCCCGCGAGACCGGGCACCCGGAGCTCCATACGTTCCTGCTGAACGCGGCCCAGGGGGGCCGCGACGCGGGGGACCGGGATGCCGCGTTGCGGCTCGCGGCCGAGGGGGAGAGGCTGGCCCGCGCGAAGCTGCCGGGCCATCACCCGCGCCGGGCGTACGCCCTGGACGTGCTGTCCTCCGTGCGGCAGTCGCGTGGGGAGCACGCCGAAGCACGGGAGGCGGGCACGCGTGGGCTGGAGTCGGCGCGGCGGTACCTGGCCCTGGCCTCGGGGGCGCAATCCGAGCGGGAGCAGCTCCTGGCCGAGGCGAGGCTGCGTGCCCCGCTCGGCCTCCTGCTCTCCCTGCCCCCCGACCCCGCGTCGGATCATGCCCAGACCTTCGCCTGGAAGGGTGCGGTGCAGGCGAACCAGCAGGCTCAGCGCAGCGCGGGCCGGATCGCCGACCCGAGGCTGGTCGCGGAATGGGACGAGGCGGCGCGTGAGCTCGGCCGGCTCTCCGTGCTCGGCGGGAAGGCGGAGAGGATCGACGCGCTGGCGCGACGCAAGGAGGCCCTGGAGGCGCGGCTGGCCCTCGCCAGCGAGGGCTACCGGGCCGCCCGGGGGGCCGTCGCCGCCACCCCCGAGAGCCTCAGGCGGCTCCTGCCCGAGGACGCCGCCCTGGTCGATTTCTTCGTGTACCGGTGGAGCGACTATGCCCGCCCGGTGCGCGAGCGTTTCCGGGCGAGGCTGACGGCATTCATCCTGCGGCGTGGCAGGCCGACGGCGCGAGTCGAGCTGGGCGGCCTGGACGCCCTGTCCGGCGCCATCAACGCCTGGCGGAAGGACACAGGCTCGGGGCGGAACGGGGCCGCCCTCCGCCGCCTGCTTTGGCTGCCGCTCGAGCCGCACCTGGAAGGCGTCTCGACGGTGCTGCTCTCGCCCGACGGGCCGGTGGCCTCGGTGCCGTTCGGGGCGCTGCCGGGCGGCAAACGCGGGTCGTTCCTGCTGGAGGAGCGGACGTTCTCCGTCATCCCCGTGCCGCGCTCGCTGGCGGGGGGGGCGAAGGCCGGGCCCGCCGCCCCGGCCCTGCTCGCGTTGGGGGGCGTGGAGTATGGCGAGGGCAAGTGGCCGGCCCTGCCGGGCACCAGGGCGGAGGCGTCCGGTGTGGCGAAGCGGTTCAGGGGGGAGCTCCTGGGCGGCGCGGACGCGACGGCGGGGCGGCTGCGTGCCTCACTCCCCGGCAAGACGCACCTCCACCTGGCGACCCACGGCTACGCGGAGCCGGGCCACGAGGCCGTCCTCGGCCTGCGCTGTGGCCTGGTGCTGGCGGGGGGCGAGGTGCTCACGGCCCAGGAGCTGGTCGGCCTGGACCTGTCGGCGTGCCGGCTGGCGGTGCTGTCTGCGTGCGAGACGGGCCTGGGGGACATCGCCGCCGGCGAGGGCGTGCTGGGCCTACAGCGGGCCCTGCACATCGCCGGGGCACGCACCGCCGTCACCTCGCTCTGGTCGGTGAGCGACGCGGCCACCTCCCTGCTCATGGAGCGGTTCTACGACGCGTTGAGCGACTCCCCCCCCGCCGAGGCGCTGCGGCGAGCCCAGCTGTACGTGATCCGTCACCCCGGCGAGGTCGAGGAACGCGGGCGCCAGCTCGCCCGCGGCCTCAAGGCCGGCGAGAGGCTGCGTGGCGCGGGGATGGCGGCGGAGAAGATCCCCGGCGGGACGCGCCGCTCGCCGGTGTCCTGGTGGGGCGCGTTCGTCCTGAGCGGGGACTGGCGATGAGCGGCTTCCTCCCGGCGGCGAGCGTGATCCTGGAGGACCGCGGGCGCGTCTTCCTGGTGACGCGCTCGATGTCGCTGCGCTTCATGCCCGGCATGGTCGCCTTCCCCGGAGGCAAGGTCGATGAGGGCGAGGACGCCGCCGCCTGCGCCGCGCGCGAGCTGTTCGAGGAGACCGGCGTCCTGCTCGGCGACCCCGTCCCCGACCCCGCCGCGTTGCGGCGCGCCTTCCTGGCCGGCACGGGCCCCGTCGGCGTCTCCGGAACGGCCCTCCTGCCTGCCGGACGGCTCATCACGCCGCCGTTCAACCCGGTGCGGTTCGACACGCGCTTCTTCGTCGCGCGGCTGCCTGGCGGGCAGTCGGCAGAGGTGTGGCCTGGTGAGCTGACGGGTGGGGGCTGGTACACGCCGGAGGAGGCGCTCGCCGGCTGGGAGGCCGGGACGCTGCCGCTGTCGCCTCCGACGATGTCGATCCTCGACTTGCTGCGCGGCACGCCGCCGGAGTCGTGGGCGGGGCGGCTGGCGGCGGCGCTCGACGACGCCGAGAACCGCCACCCTCCGATCTGGTTCGGCCCCGGCGTGCGGATGATCCCCTGCGACTGCCAGGGGCTGCCGCCGACGCGGTACACCAACTCGTTCGTCGTGGGCACCGGGCCGCGCTGGCTCCTGGACCCCGGCCCCGTGGATCCGGCCGAGCAGGACCTCCTCCTCTCGCAGTTGGAGGGCCGGTTCGACGGGATCATCCTGACGCACCACCACCCCGACCACGTCGGCGCGGCGGAGCGCTGCCGGCGCGAGCTGAACGCGCCCCTGCTCGCGCACCGCGACGCGGCGGCGCGCCTGCCGTTCGCGGTTGACCGTTCCATCGAGGAGGGAGACGCCTTCGACCTCGGCGGCGGGCGGGTGATGCGGGCGCTGCTGACGCCGGGGCACGCGCCGGGGCACCTGGTGTTCCACGAGCCGGCGCATCAACTGTTCTTTGCGGCGGACCTCGTCTCGCCGCTGTCGTCGGTGATCATCGACCCGGACGACGGCGACCTCGCGGAGTATGTCGCCTCCCTGGAGCGGGTGCGTGGGCTGCCGATGCGCCTGCTGCTGCCGGCGCACGGGCCGCCGACGATGCGGGGGCAGCACATGATCGACCAGGCGCTGAAGCACCGGCGCGAGCGCGAGGCGCAGCTGCTGGCGGCGGTGGCCGGCGGGGCGCGTCCGGTCGCGGAATTGGCGGTGGAGATGTACCGCGGGTCGCCGCCGGAGGTGCTGCGCCTCGCGGAGCGGCAGATTGAGTCGGGGCTGATCAAGCTGCGCCGCGAGGGTCGGATCCCCCCGTGATGCCGTGCCGGGGCTGGGCGGCCGGGCGGGGCGCTCGGTGCCCCGCCGCTCGTGCGTCGGGTGCCGCGCCTACAATACCTCCGTGCCCGAATCGATACGGAGGCGAGACCGTGACATCTGCCCGGCCAGCGACGCTGGCGGCCCTTCGTGCCAGCGGCTGGCGTTCCAAGAGCGTCAAGCACGAGATCCGCGACAACTTCCTGCGCATGCTCCGCGAGAGCGCCGACCTCTTCCCCGGCATCGTGGGCTACGACAGCACGGTGATCCCCGAGATCAACCTCGCCCTGATCGCCGGCCACGACATGCTCTTCCTCGGCGAGAAGGGCCAGGCCAAGAGCCGGCTCATGCGCTCGCTGGTGCGGTTTCTCGACGACGAGATCCCCTACCTCGACATCCCCGGCTGCCCGGTCCACGAGGACCCGTACCGCCCCATCACGGCCCTCGGCAAGCGCCTCGTCGCCGGCAGGCCCGAGGAGGAGGTGCCCGTGGCGTGGTGGCCCAGGCGCGAGAGGTACGCGGAGCGTCTGGCGCCGGGCACCAAGTTCGCGGACGTGATCGGTGAGATCGACCCGGCGAAGCTGGCGGCGGGGTCGAGCATGTCGGCGGAGGAGGCGCTGCACTTCGGCCTGATCCCGCGCATGCACCGCGGTGTCTTCGCGATGAACGAGGTGCCGGAGCTGGACGAGCTGGTGCAGGTCGGCCTGTTCAACATCCTCGAAGAGCGCGACGTGCAGATCCGCGGCTACCCCATCCAGTTCGACCTGGACGTCCTGATCCTCTTCAGCGCCAACCCGGCGACGTACAACCGCTCGGGCAAGGTGATCCCGCAGCTCAAGGACCGCATCGGCTCGACCATCCACACGCACTACCCGCTCGACCGCGCCCTCGGCATCGAGATCATGGAGGCGGAGGCGGCCATCGACCTCGGCGGCGACGACCCGGTCGTGGTGCCGCTGTTCATGAAGGAGATCGTGGAGCAGATCAGCATCTGCGCGAGGAAGTCGAAGTACGTCGATCACCAGTCCGGGGTGTCGGCGCGGTTCTCTATCGCCAACTACCGGACGATGGTGGCGAGCGCCCGGCACCGGGCCGTGCGTCTGAACGAGCGGCCTGCGGTGCCGCGGATCAGCGACCTGGGGCACATCTACAGCTCGGCGCTTGGCAAGCTGGAGCTGGACCTGATGGGCAGCCAGCAGATGAGCGAGCGTCAGGTGCTGGACGCGGTGGTGGCGGAGGCGATCCGCAAGGTGTTCGAGGAGTACGTGGAGCGTGGGGGGCTGGAGGAGATCGCGCAGGTGTTCGGCAAGGGCGTGAAGGTGGAGGTGGGCGACATGCTGCCGAGCGCCCACTACGCGGAGAGGCTCAAGCGCGTGCCGAAGGCGTGGGAGAAGGCGTTCGAGGTGAACGCGGCGGAGAGCGAGGCGGTGCGGGCGTCGTGCGTGGAGTTCGTGCTGGCGGGGTTGTACGCGAGTGACCGCATCAGCCGCTCGCAGAAACACGGGCGGATCACCTACGAGGTGCGGTGACGATGACGGAGGCGGAGTGGCTGGCGTGCGATGACCCTCAGCGGATGCTTGAATTCCTCCGTGGCAAGGTGAGCCGTCGGAAGCTCCGGCTGTTCGCCGCCGCCTGCTGCCGCCAGGTCGCCCACATGCTCATCCCCGAGGCCCAAGCAGGGATCGACCTCGCGGAGAGGGTGGCCGAGGGGGAAGCAGGGCCGGAGGAGCGGAAACAGGGGCGGGAGAAGGCCCACCATGTCGGCTGGCATGAGGACGACGAATACAGGCATCGGCGGGGTCCTGCAAAGGCGGCTGTTTCGCACGCCCTGGCGCGCAAGGCCGACGAGGCCGCGACAAACGTCCTCTTCCAACTCGATTGGCCGGTCAGTGAGCAGACCGCAGTAGCCCGCGACATCTTCGGCAACTCGTTCCGCCCCGCCACGCCCCACTCGGCCCCTTCGCGCGTACACGCCACCCTCGCTGAGGCCGCCTACGAACAACGCCACCTGCCATCTGGAGTTCTCGATGTGGCCCGCCTCGCGGTGCTTTCGGACGCGCTGGAGGAGGCGGGTTGCACCGACGCCGACATCCTCGCTCATCTCCGCTCGCCTGGGCCGCATGTGCGGGGGTGCTGGGCGTTGGACCTCGTACTCGGCAAGGCGTGAGCCTCACAAGGGCAGGAGCTTCTTGAGCTCGGCCAGGTCCTCACCGTCCGCGACCTTCCGCAACAGGGCCTCCAGCTCCGGCAGATCGGTCATCGCGTCGAGACGCTTGTCGAGCGGCTTCACTCTGCGCTCGCCGAACCGCGCGACGAGGAGGCTACGCACCGCACGGCGCACGCCCTTCTGCTCGCCCTCCCTGACCCACTCCTGGACGATCGGCGATTCGTGCATGAGCTTCCTCCCGATGATGGCGAACGGGTCGATCGTCTCGTCCATCAGCTTCCCGAATATGGCCAGCGTCCCCAGCAGGTCCGCCCGGCGATGTTTGTCCAGAGAGCGGTTCTTGATGGACTCGGCGGCGGAGGCCACGGCCTCTGCCGCGCCCACGCCATGATCGCACAGGGGCAGCAGCGCCATCAAGCCCGGATGGTGGTCCCACCAGGGCTCCGGCTTGACCCGCCACATCGGCACCTCGCGGAACCACACCTGGCTGGCCGGCTCGCCGCCCGCCTCCAGGCGGAAGGTGCCGCCCAGCTCCCTGTAGCCCTTGGGGCGGAGGATGAAGACCAGCGTCCTCGTGGGCAGCCTGTACTTCTCGGAGAGCAGGGCGCTCTTGGCCAACACGCTCCACGGCGCGCTCTCCACCCAGACGGTGTACGCCTCCATGTACACCACCACATCGGTATCAGCTTGCTTCGCCTTGAACGCCTTGTCGGCCAGGCGCTCCGTGGTCTGCACGGTCTCCGGGATGGGCGTCCACCCGTCCACCTTCAGGCCGGCCAGCCGGGCCAGCCCCGCCCCGGAGGCGTTGGCCGCGATCTTGAACCCGCCGTCGTAGTCGGGCATGGGAGTCCTCCCCGTACTGGCTACGCCGGGAATGACAGGCTGCCTTTCCCTCCGCGTCACTTCTTGCCACGCGCCGCGATCTCGTCGCGCGCCTTCTTCATCACGTCGGCGATGGTGACCTCCTTGCCGTCCGCCTTCTTGCTCTCCTCCGCCGCCACCATGAAGGCGACGATGTCGATGGTGTCCTCGGCAGGGACCGGCGGCTTGCCGTCCCGGAAAAAGACGGCGATGGCCCTCACCAGGCCGTTGTAGTCACCGCCGCCGCTCTCCGCGGTGCCCTTGTCGCCCGTTACCTTGGCCTTGTACCCCTTTTCCGGCTTGAAGGTGCCGATCCGCCCGTCCTTCCACTTGCCGGTGACGACGCCGTCCTTCCAGGTCACCGACTCGCAGCCGGGGCCGAGGACGGTGAACAGCATCTCGATGCCGTGGATGCCGTAGAAGAACAGCTCGGGGTGGCCGGCGAGGGGGCTGACGGGGCCGGTGGTGTCGCAGCGTTCGAGCTTGCCGATGGACTTGTCGGAGGCGAGGGCCTTGAGCTTGTCGGAGAAGCGCAGGGAGGAGCTGCTGAAGCAGGGGACCTTGTGTTTCTTGGCGAGGGCGAAGATCTCGATGGTGTCGGCGAGGGAGGCGGCGACGGGCTTGTCGATGAACAGCGGCTTGCCGGCCTCGATGACGGGGCGGGCCTGGGCGAGGTGCGGCCTGCCGTCCACGCTCTCCAGGAGGACGACATCGACCTTCTTGAGGAGGTCGGGGATGGAGTCGACGATCTCGACGCCGTGCTTCTCCTTGAGGGTCTTGGTGAACCCCTCGAGGCGGTCCTTGGAGATGGGCAGGTCGGGGCTGCCGGCGGGGAAGGCGGCGACGACGCGGATGTTGGCGAGCGGGCCCTTGTTGTCCTTCTTGTTGAGGATGTTGGTGAAGGCGACGACGTGCGACGTGTCGAGGCCGATGATGCCGACCTTGAGCGGCGCCGGCTCCTTGTCGTCGGCCGCGGGGAGGGTGAGGGCGAGGAGGGGGATCAGGGCCAGGGACGCGCGGCGCATGGCGGGCTCCTTGTGGAGGGAGAGAGAAGGCGGTTGACACGACGCGGGCTGTGGTGTGTGATACACGGCGGGGCCGGCTTCAACGAGGAGTCATCCGCATGAATCGGGTCGTGGTGAGATCCCGTGTCGGGAGCGATAGCGTGCTGCATCTGGCCGTGCCCTTAGGGCCGGCCGACGCGGACACGGAGGTCGTGGTCACGGTCGAGCCGGCCACGGCGACGATGTCGCAGGAGGAATGGCGCGAGGCCATCCTGGCGACGGCAGGGAAATGGCAGGGGGATTGGGAGAGGCCCGAGCAGGGCGAGTACGAGGAGCGGGATCCGATGCCATGATCCGGCCGGGAGGACTGATGCGATGAGCGATAGCAGGCCCCGAAGGGAGCGGATCGACCGAAGCAAGTTGAGCGCGGACGATCTACGAGGGTGGATCAACGACTTTGTTGGCGCGAACCGAAGCGCGAGCTACGACGATTGCTTGGCCGCGATGATCGCCGAGGGGTTCCAAGTGCCAGCGATGGGAGCCAGACGGCTTTACGAATTGTGGGATCAAGCGTATCAGGACATCGTCAGCAGGCGGGTACGCGGCTGACCGTTGGACCAAGCCCAGCCCCGCCCGCTCATCCACCGATCAGCCGCCGTCCTTCGCGATGCAGTACAGGTGGCCCTCGCCCCGGATGTACAGCCTGTCGCCGTCCGCCACGGGCGGGGCGTAGCCGATCGTCTCCTGCGCCGGGATCGGCAGGCGCCGCGGCATCTGCGTCGCCAGCCGGTTCCGTGATACCACCTGGTACCTCACTCCCGGCGACAGCACGAGCGCCGTCCCCTGGTTGTCCTGGACGACGACGTGCCTGCCGAGCAGCGTCGGGCTGGCGGCGACGGCCACCGCGTTGTAGTGCGTCAGGCCCTCCATCTCCATCTCGCGGCGGACCACCATCTTGCCCGTCTTCAGATCGCTGACGTACAGCGAATGGTAGATGTCGCTCTGGTACGCGTGGCCGTCGTGGACGAGCGGGGAGCCCGCCGTCCAGCGGTCGATCCACCGTCCGTCCCGCCGCGACACCTCTTCCGGCAGTTGGATCGTGCGTGACGCCGGCTTCCATGTGCCGGCGTAGTCGAAGACGCGCAGGTTCGTCACGCCGTACTTCGGCGAGTAGACGCGGCCGCCGAGGATCACCGGTGGCGACCAGCCGGTGTCGCCGGACAGGCTGCTCTCGCGCTGCCAGAAGAGCAGCTCACCGTCCGACGGGCGCACCGCGTCGCCGCGCTGCGTCACGAACACCGCCTCGCCGTTCAGACGCCCGGCCAGGATCGCCGCGATGTTGTACCGCACCCGCGGCTGTTCCCACTTCAGCGCGCCCGACATGGCGTCCAGGCCGTACAGCTTGTTCTGGAAGACCGCCAGGACGCCGCCCGCCAGCGCCGGCGACGAGCCGTAGTTCAGCTCCGTCGCCTCGACGCGCGTGATCCAACGCCGCTTGCCGTCGAGCGTGTAGCAGGCGGCGACGCCCATGCCGCTCCACACCCAGACGTGCGCGCCGTCGCTCACGGGGGTCGGCATCGTGAAGCCGACGATGCCGAAGTGCGACTCGAAGTGCCCGCTGCCGGCGATGCGGAAGCGGTCCCTGTCGATGGCCAGCAGCTCCTGCTGCATCTCGGCCCGCAGGCGCAGGCGCTTGCGCGGGTCGGCCTCCTTCCGCAGCGAGGCCATCAGCGGGTCGATCTTCGTGGCGTAGGCCGGGCGCTTGCGCTTCTCCTCGGGCGGCAGGGCCTCGAAGTAGTTGATGTACTCGGTCCAGAGGGCGCGCCCGGTGAGCTTGTCGAGGCAGACGAGCTGGTCCGGCTCGCACATCACGAACACCTTGCCGCCGGCGAGGATCGGCGTGGACGTGCTGCGGCCCGGCAGCGGTGCCATCCAGCGGACGTTCTTCGTCTCGTACTTCACGTCCGGCGGGTCCATCAGACGCAGCATGCACCGCATGTCGGTGAAGCCGTCCTTGTTGTCTGCGGCGAGCTTCAAGAGGAGGCGGTTCCAGCCGGGCTTCAGGTCGATGTCGAACGAGGGCGACTCCGGGTCGGCGTGGGCCAGCTCGAACTTGCTCAGCTGCGGGTAGTAGCCGAGCTGGATGCGACGCTCGGCGGAGCGGTACGCCTCCTTGCCGTTGACCCACGCCGCCAGCCCGTTGCCGTGGTCGATCACGACGCGGGCCTTGCCGCCCTTGGGGGAGTGCAGGCGGGTGTGGGCGTAGGCGACCTGGTTCTTCCTGTAGCCGAGCGCCTTGCCGAGGTCGAGCCACGGCGGCACGGCGGTGCCGAAGACGAAGATGTCGTCGTCGGGCGACGTGAGCGCCTTCCACTCCAGCCCGCCGGCCTTGTCGCCGGGCGCGGGGTCTAACGACGGCTCGGCGAATGGCGCCTCGGCGAAGCCGCGCACGGAGTCCTTGACGGGGAACGGTCCCAGGACGAGCCAATGGCGCAGGAGCCCCTTGCGGACCGCGACGCCGTCCCCGGCCTTGCCGGCGCGGGCGGTCAGGCCGTCGAGGGCGCCGCGCGGGATGCGGTGCCACTCGGTGGGCGCCGTGGAGTCGGGGTACAGGCCGGTGCCGTTGCCGCGCCAGCCGGTGGCGAAGGTGTTTTCGACGGCGGGGCCGGCGGCGAGGGCAAGGAGGAGGATGGCGGTCATGTGCTCTGCCCCGCGCCGGGGGGCGTGCCCTTGCCGGACTGGATGTGCTGCTGGCGGCCCCTGGCGTACTCATCCGCCTGGAGGGCGTCGAGGTCGGTGGGGCCGCCGTTCTTCTCGAACATTTGCTTCAGGTATGGGACGCACCATCCACAGCCGGTGCCGGCGCCGGCGCAGGCGGACATCTGGCTGGCGACGCGGGGCCGGTCATGGCGCAGGAAGCTGAGGAGCTTGCGGCGGGTGACGTGGAAGCAGTAGCAGACTTCGGCGTCGAGGTCCATGAGTACCACCTTAGCAGGCGGCGCCGGTCGCGCCATCGGCGGCGGGGTGTTCCGGGGACTTTTCTCCTTGAGCCTTGCCCGCCGCGCCCGCATATGTTGAGGGATAGGATCACCCCAGGATGCACCCATGCGCCGCCTGCTCGTACCCACCGCCGCCGTGCTGCTGGGCCTGGGCCTCGCCCTGTGGCAGGCCCGCATGCACGGCGACGGGCCGCCCGCCACCCTGCCCGCCGCCGCGCGGGTTGTGCCGGCCACCCTCGGCGTGGCCTCCTGCGCCTCCGCCGCGTGCCACCACGCCAACGGCGACCTCGGCACGCAGGGGAGCGAGTACTCCACCTGGGCGGCCGTCGATCCGCACTCCCGCGCCTATCAGGCGCTGTTCAACGCCGACTCCAAACGCATCCAGGCGAACCTGGGCGGCGGCAACGCCCACGAGAACAAGCTTTGCCTGCTGTGCCACGGCCTCGGCGCGGATGTGCCGCAGGCGCTGCACGGCGACGGCACGGGCTGCGAGCAGTGCCACGGGCCGGCAGAACACTGGAAGTCCACCCACTACCAGCGTGGCTTCGACCGCTCGACGCCCGGGTTCGTGGATCTGCGTGACCCGAAGACGCGGGTGCGCTCGTGCATGAAGTGCCACGTCGGGGACGGCTCGCGCGAGGTGAACCACGACCTGATCGCCGCCGGCCACCCGCGTCTCAAGTTCGAGTACGCCGCGTACTACGCCAACTACCCGCGGCACTGGACGTATCGGGAGGAGCAGGAGCGGAAGGCCGACCCGGCGCGCGAGGCGCGGAACTGGCTGCAGGGGCAGGCCGCCTCGGCGCAGGCGTCGCTCGAATTGCTGGCGTCGCGTGCCTCGCGTGAGGACGCCCCCTGGCCGGAGTTCGCCGAGGCCGACTGCGCCTCCTGCCACCACGGCCTGACCTCGCCGAGCGAGCGGCAGAGGCGGACCGCGGATCGTGCGGAGGCGGCCCGCAAGCAGGGCAAGACGATCCGCTCGGGGGCGATCCCGTGGCAGACGTGGTACACATCCAACCTGGCGCTCCTTCAGGACAGGGCGCCGGGGAAGACGGGCGCCCGGCTGCGCCGGATCCTGCTGGACATCGACACGGAGATGCAGCAGCGTCTGCCCAGCCGGGAGCGTGTCCGCAAGCTGGCGTCGGAGGCGGCGTCCCTGGCGGGTGCGTGGTCGGACGCGGAGGCGTCGGCGAAGATCGACAAGGACACGGCGCAGGCCATCGTCGGGCGGATCGCCCGCAACGAGGCCCCGGTGCAGGAGGGGTGGGACGGCGGGACGCAGGCGTACCTCGGGCTGGCGGCGATGAACTACGCCCTGAACGAGATGGGCGCGCCGGGGAAGGATCTGCCGCTGAAGGGGCTGCGCGAGGCGCTGCGGGGCTCGTTCCCGAAAGGCACCCGGCCCCTGTATGACTCCCCGACGGGGTACAGGTCGGACGACGTGTTGAAGCTGCTCCGTGGTGTCCGCTAGACCGCACCCTTGGCAGGAAGAACGCCATGCCGCAGATCGCGCGATGGAAGCTGTGGGCCGCCGGGCTGACCGCCTACGCCCTCCTCGCCCTGTGGGGCATGCCGGGGGCGGACGCGCGGCAGGACGGCAAGAAGGGGGACAAGAAAGGGGAGGCCCCGGCGGCCAAGGGGGGCACGTCGGCCACGCCGCTGTATTACCCGGTGTCGGCCTGCTCCAACCCCGGCTGCCACGGCGGCAGCCCGCCGAAGAAGTGGCTCAAGGACAAGGACCTCCTGTGCCGCTGCGACGAGGCGGTGGAGTGGGAGAAGACCGACAAGCACGCGGACGCCTACAAGGGCCTGACGGGTGCCCGCGGCAAGCAGATGGCGCGCATCCTCGGGTACGACGTGACGAAGGCGAAGGCGTGCCTCGTGTGCCACGCGGTGTGGTTCGAGGACCCGCAGGTGCGCAAGGACAGCGAGACGGTGGGCTGGGACATCAAGGAGGGGGTCAACTGTGTGGCGTGCCACGGTGCGTACAGCGAGTGGATCGGGGCGCACAGCCTGCAGATCAACGCGGTGAAGTTCCGCCCCCTGAGCCCCGAGGTGAAGTGGGAGAAGTACGGCCAGAAGAACCTGCGGGACCCCCTCCTGCGGGCGGAGCTGTGCTCCTCCTGCCATGTCGGCAACGCCGCCGAGGGCAAGTTCGTCACGCACGAGATGTACGCGGCGGGGCACCCGATCATGCCGGGCTTCGAGCTGGCGACGTTCAGCAACGAGATGCCGCGGCACTGGGAGAACCTGCGGGACAAGAAGCCGGCGGTCGCCGCGGAGCTGGGCCTCCGCAAGGGCGAGCTGGAGGAGACGCAGCTCACCCTCGTGGGCGCGGCCATCTCGCTGCGCGACGCGATGAACCTGATCGCCGCCGACGGGAGGGACAACCCCGGGCTGGACCTGGCGCACTTCGACTGCATGGCGTGCCACCACGACCTCAAGTCGCCCTCGTGGCGGCAGGTGCGTGGGTACGGGAAGGGCAAGCCCGGCCGTGTGCCGATGCGTCCGTGGTCGGCCGAGCTGGTGCGTCTGGCGATCAAGGCGCTGCCGGACGGCGGGGCGGCGGAGGCGAAGCGGTTCGAGGAGCTGCTGGGGGCCGTGAACGCGGCGTTCGACGCGCAGCCGTTCGGGAATGCCAAGTCGGCGGCCAAGGCCGCGCGCGCCCTGGCTGCCTTCGCGGAGGGCCTGGCCGGCAGGCTGAACCGTCCGGCGAAGTTCACGGCGAAGGAGGCGCGGGAGCTGCTGGCGGCGTATCCGGCGACGATGCAGACGGGGCGGCTGCTGGACCACGACCAGGCGCGGCAGGCGGCGTGGGGGTTCGAGGTGATCCACAACGAGCTGATCAAGACGAAGGGGATGCCGAAGGACGACAAGGCGGCGGCGGCGCTGGAGGGTCTGGGGAAGGCGCTGCGGCTGCGTCTGCCGGACCGGAAGCGGACGCTGGAGGCGGAGTACCCCGACGCGCTGAGGCGGATGAACGACTTCGACCCGCGGGGGAGCAAGGCGCTGCTCTCGGGGCTGCGGCTGCCGAAGGGGGAGTGAAGGCGCGTGGGGTGCAGCGTGCGGGAGGGCGTGCGCGGGCGCGAACCCGCAAGCGGCGGCGAGGCGTGTGGAGGGGGGGCCGGCAGGTAGGACGGTTAGGACGCCTGGGACGACTACCGGAGTTACTTGCAACGTGGCGTGTTGTCTGCCAGCCTGTGGTTCCGGCCTGGGGCTTCAAAGGGTGGGGTGGGAGAAGGGGCCGGAACCACAGGCCCGGCTCGTCAACGCCCGAGTGCTGACGGGGGTGCGCCAGGTCGGCATTTCAGTTGCGAAGTGCGATGAGGGACGATGAGCGACGGCGGCGGCGCGGGACTTCTGGGCCGATTCACTGATCGTGTTCGGCGGAGGAGGGCATCCCGATGGTGGCCGTGACGAGTTTCCGCGACTTGCTGGAGCGCTACCGGCGCGGGGAGCGGGACTTCGCCGAGTCCGAACTCGACGCTGACCCGGCCAACGACCTCAGCGGGGTCTGCCTGAACGGGGTCGATCTGTCCCGGTCGTTCGTGGTGGCCAACTTCCGGGGGGGCAGCCTCCGGGGAGTCCAATTCAGGGGGGCCAACGTCAAGACCTGCAAATTCGCCGGGGCCGACCTGACCGGGGCGGACTTCACGGATGCCGCGCTGTGCGCGACGACGTTCGGCGGGGCGCGGCTGGAGGGCGCGCGGTTCGGTGGGGCGTTTTACCATAGCCATCTGCTGGATGCGGGTGAACTACCGGACTGGTGAGGTGGTCGGGCCGAGCCCGTCGTTGCACCTGACTGCGGCGGCAGTTCGGCTTTCCAAAGGTCACTGCCGCGCCAGCCGCCGCGGCAGGTGAACTTGGCGTTCGGCGGCGGAGGCGCGGATGGGGTTCACGGCGTTGTACCTGATCGAAGCCCTATCCGGTCTGGCTGCCTCCCTCGCCGCCCGGCTGGATGACGCTGTGCTGCTCGAATTGCTCCTCGAACCCCGTGTGTTGGCCAACCGCGAGGGCGGCAATACGGACTGGACGGCCGAGGACAACACCGAGTACGTCAAGTTGGTGTTCCTGGCGTCCCTCCACGACTACGACACTACCGTGACCGACGAGGGGTTCGCGGCCGTGTTCGGGACGGACGTGTTGAGCGTCGAGTTCTTCGACCGTTGGTGGTCGATCCGGCGGCTGACGATCGACAACGACACCGACTGGTACGGGCCGCAGCTCGTCGGCTGTCTCCGGCGCGGCAAGGTGGCCGCGGCTGCTAACACGCGTGTTGCCGCGCGCCTGGCGTGGGTCCAAAGGCACGCCGGACCAGGCGCACCTGACCCGGCCGGCGACATCGGTTCTGGGAGTTCGTAACTCACCTACGCGGCCCCGGCAGGTGAGCGGTACGTCCCGAGGCGGAAGGCCCGAAGGGAGGGAGGCAATGATCGTCGCATACTCGCCGCCGTACCGGGCCTACTTCGAGTCGCTCAACCGCGAGTGGCTCGAACGCTGGTTCGCCGTCGAGCCGAAGGACGAGCGGTACTTCCGCGACCCGGCCGGTACGATCATCGACACCGGCGGCGCGATCTTCTTCGCGCTGGAGGACGGCACGCCGGTCGGGACGGCAGCCGCCCTCCGCCACGGACCGGACACGTTCGAGCTGGGCAAGATGGCGGTAACGCCCCGCTACCAAGGGCGGGGCTACGGGCGGGCCCTGGCGGAGGCGGTCATCCGACACGCGGCCGGGGCCGGGGCCGCTCGGGTCATTCTCCTGAGCGATTCGAAACTCGAAGCCGCATTGCGGTTGTACGAGCGACTGGGGTTCCGCCACGCGATCCCGCCGGGCGACACGGGTTACTCTCGCGGCGACGAGTACATGCAACTGGACTTGCCAACGGCGGGGGGCGTGGCATGACGTTCGGGCGGGTGGCGTTGCTGGTGGGTGTAACGGTGCTGGTGCTGGTGGCGAATGTCGCTGTCAGCATCGGGTACATGGTCGTCTACGGCCACGTCATCGATCCGGGCCATGACGCGAGCTACTATAACGATCACATCCAGGCCGCCGCGCCGTATTGCAGCATCGTCGCGGGCATCCCGCTGATGTTCGCCGCGGGGTGGTGGGTGACCGGCTGGTGGCGGCGGGAGCTCGGGGTGCGGCCGGCGTGGGTCGTCTGGGGGGCGTACGCCGTGATCGACCTGGCCGTCGTTCTCGCGGCGGGCCTGTCGCTCGGGGTCGCCATGTTATTCGTCGTCTCGTTCGCCACCAAACTGGCGGCGGCGCTGTTCGGCGCCAAGGTACGACTCGCACGACACGCCGAACCGGACGTGGCAGAAGACGGCGGGGGCAGGTCGGCTTTCCCCGACATGTAGCCCACCTCACCGGACCGGCGGCTTGTATTATCCCGTCGCTAAACGACCTGGTGGTGTCACTGATCGTCGCGGGTTGTGCTTGACAGCCGGCAAGGCCTCCTGTGTGATACCCACCTGGCGGTCTGGGTAATGTCGAGTTCGCCGACTTGGTACAACGTCCCACGAGCCCCGCAATGACCAGCTCCGAGCAAAACGCCGTCCTCGACTATGGCAAGCAGTTCCGCCTCGACGGCAAGGTCGCGCTGGTGACCGGGGCGGCACGCGGCCTCGGGGCGGAGATCGCGGCGGCGCTGGCGCAGTTGGGCGCGAGGGTGCTCTTGACGGATATCCTGGCAGAACAAGGGCAAGAAAAGGCCGCCTCACTCGACGGTGCCGCCTTCGCCCGCCACGACGTCACCCAGGAGGCGGACTGGGAGGAGGCCATCTCCGAGGCCGTCAACCGATTCGGCGGCCTCGACGTCCTGGTTAACAACGCCGGCGTCGAGACGACTCAGCTCCTGATAGAGACCTCCGTGGAGGCGTTCCGCCGCGAGCTGGAGGTCAACGTGGTCGGCGTCTTCCTCGGCCTCAAACACGGCCTGCGCGCCATGCGCCCCGGCGGCCGGGCCGGACGCGGTGGCTCGGTGGTCAACCTCTCCTCGGTCGCCGGCCTGGTCGGCGTCCTCGGGCAGTCGGCGTACGGCGCCAGCAAGGGAGCCGTCCGCCTGCTCACGAAGGCCGCCGGGATTGAGTCGGCCCGGCTTGGGTACGGCGTCCGGGTCAACTCGGTCCACCCCGCGCTGGTCAAGACGGACATGGGGGCGAAGGTGATCCGCGATTACGTGGGTCTGGGGCTCGCCCCCGACGAGGCGACGGCGGACGCCTTGCTCCTCTCCATGCACCCGATGGGTTACGGCAGGCCGAGTGACGTCGCGGCGGCCGTCTGTTACCTCGCCTCCGACGCGGCCCGGTGGGTGAACTGCGAGGAGCTGGTCCTCGATGGCGGGGCGACGGCGAGCTGATCGCGGTTTCGCCTGTAATCAGCGGGAGGCACGCCAGGGATGAAAGGCAGGTTCGCTTGTGTGCCGGAGCCCCTGTTCTCTTACACGGTGGCTCTGCGGAGCCCGCCGGAGGGAGCAGCCGGCGTGCCTCACTCCGGGGGCTGACGCCACCGGCTCGCCCGATCCACAATAGCCGACACCGCTCAAAGCGCGGTGTGGCGTGGTTGTGGGATGTCGGGCCATCGGGGTCGGGTATAGGTGGGCGCGCTTCCCTGTCCATCGCTCGGGGGTGCGCACAGTGGGCAAGTGGCCAGAGGTGGCCAGGTGACTCGCGCACTCGCCGACGGTCCGTGACACGAGCGTTAGTCGGCGCCGAGTCACACGGCCACTTCACCAGAAAGTGGCCATGTGACTCTCCGGAGTGGGCAGGTGACTTCAGGGCAGGAATTGCATTGCAGGGGGGTGCCTGGGGGGTGCAATGCAACGCAATGGCCCGACCACAACCCCAGGCGGCCCAGGCGAAGCTGACATCGATGTACGGGACGGCGGACGCCAACGCGACGGTGACGGGCTACCGCGAGGGGGTGGGGACGGCGTCGGTGAGGCGGGTGAGGCCCAGCGCCGCGAGGCGCCCGCGCAGGAACGGCCCGAGCTGCCCCTCGCGCAGCCGGCGGGCCGCCTTGAGCAGCAGGACGGCGACGTGCGCCGGCAGCCAGGCCAACTTCTCCGCGGGCGACAGGTTGCGCCGCCAGACCAGCTCCTCGTTGCGCGACTGCATCGCCAGCAGCTCGCCGGAGGGCCTGCCGTAGGACGACGACACGCGGTGATGCACGACGCTCGCCGGCTCGTACCACACCCGGCCCAGACGGTTCAGGCGGAACGACAGGTCCACGTCATCGAAGTACGCCCCGAACGCCTCCGGCAGCCCGCCGGCCCGCAGGTACGCCTCGCGGCGGTAGAACGACGCCGACCCGCTGGCGCCGAACACCGGCCCGGCGGTCAGGTGGCGTTCGCCCAGCGCCTCGCCGTGACCACGCTTGTACGCGACGCCGCCACGCCAGTAGCCGTCGCCGGCGCTGTCCACCACGGGGACGTCGCCCGGCCTGCCCTTGAGGACCAGGGGCGTCACGGCCACCACGTCCGGGGCGGCGAAGCGGGCGAGCGCCGCCTCGGCCCATCGGGGCGACACCTCGGTGTCATCGTTGAGGAGCTGGACGACCTCGCCCCGCGCCTCCCGCACGCCGGCGTTGCCGGCCACGCAGTATCCGGCCCGGCGTTCGAGGCGGAGGACGGCGACGCCGAACGAGCGGGCGACGTCGCCCACGGCCCCGGCGGGGGAGCCGTCGTCAACGGTCAGGACCTCCGTCGAGGGCGGGGCAAGGCTCGTGACGCGGCTCAGGCAGGCGTGCAGGAGGTCGGGCCGGCTGTGGCTGGGGATGACCACGCTCAACCTCGTGCCGCTCATGCTGACGCTCCTGCCGGCGGATGACCCCGACCAGCCGGGCGTGGGCCTCGGCGGCCTCGCCCCGGCGCATCTCGCCCACTACACGCCCCAGCTCGGCGAAGGTGTGGACGGCCTCGGGGTCGCCGGCCAGCCACGCCCCCAGCCACCGCGCCGCCGCCTCCACGCGCACGACGCCGCCCAGCACCGCGCGCTGCCACGCCGGCCAGTGCTTGGCCGCGTAGGCCAGCAGCGCGTGCCGGGTGACGAGGCGGATGTGCGGGGGCACGGGGCGTGCGTGCAGAGGCTGGTGATGGATGATCGTCGCCGACGGGTCGAACCACACCGACCAGCCGGCCTCGCGTGCCCGCCGGCACAGGTCCACGTCCTCGTAATAGAGGAAGAACGACGGGTCGAGGCCGCCGAGGCTCTGCCAGCAGTCACGGCGGATCAGCATGCAGCAGCCGGTGACCCAGTCGACGCGGCGCGGCCCGCAGCCCTCGGGGTGCGAGTACTTGCGCAGCGTGCGCGGCAGGAGCAGACGTGTCAGCGTGCTGCCGAGCGTCGGGAAGAAGCCCGTGGAGAATTGGGGCGACCCGTCGCCGTGCAGCAGGCGGAAGCCGGCGATGCCGGCGGTGCGGTCGGCGTCGGCGAGGGCGTCGGCCCGCTCCAGCACCAAGTCGAGGAAGCCGGGCCGGGCCGTCATGTCGGGGTTGAGGAGCAGGAGCCAGTCGCCTCGGCCCAGACGGCCGCCCTCGTTGACCGCGACGGCGAAGCCCCGATTCTGCCGCCAGCGCTGCAGCGTGACGCCGGGGGTGCGGCGCAGGCGGGCGATGGCCCGGTGGCGCGGCGAGTTGTTGTCGATGACGACGATCTCGGCGAGGCCCTCGCGGACGGCGCGGCCGGAGCGGAGCTGCCTGACGAGCCGGGCCGTGTCGTCCCAACGCTGGTAGTTGACGAGGACGACGGTGAGGCGGGGCCGGGCGATGGCGGGGCCTGCCGTGCCGTGCGGCTCGCGGGAAAGGGCTCGGGTTGGCACGTCCATCGGGCTCCTTCCCTGATGAGGCGCGTCGGCCTGCGGAATCAGGCGCGGGGAGTATAGCCCGACGCCGCGAAGCCGGACAAGGCCAACCGGTAGGGGGTCAGGGGTCAGGGGTCAGTAAGAAAGCAGAGAACAGCCGGTGAACAGCCGAGAGAAGGCAAGCAAGAGAAGACAAGCCCCCGACCATCGCCGTATCCCCGCCGACTCGGCTGTGGACTGGCTGTTCTCTTACTGACCCCTGACCCCTGACCCCTGACCCCTGTAACATGACTCCATCCCGCCGTCCCGCACTCTCCCGCCGCAGGGCCTTCCCATGACACGCACACCCCTCCTCGCCCTCCTCATCCTCGCCGCCGCCGGCCAGGCCCAGCCCCCCGCACCCGCCAACCCCCAGGCGCCCACCCTCGCGCCCCTCCCCGCCCTCGGCGCCCAGCGCGGCACGGCCGTGGACCTCGCCATCACCGGCACCAACCTCGGCGACATCACCGGGGTGTGGGCCAGCTTCCCGGCCAAGTTCTCCGTCGTCGAGAACAAGACGCCCACGGCGGCCAGGCTCAAGGTCGATATCCCCAAGGACGCACCCCTCGGGTACCACTTCGTGAGGGTCGCCACCAAACGCGGCGTCTCCAACGCCCGCCTGTTCTGCATCGACGCCCTCACCGAGGTCGCCGAGGCCGCCACCAACCGCGACATCAAGACCGCCCAGGCCGTCCCCGTCCCCTGCGTCGTCTCCGGCAAGGCCGACGTGGCCGAGGCCACCGACTACTTCAAGATGTCGGTGAAGGCCGGCCAGCGCGTCAGCTTCGAGATCCTCGGCCGACGCCTCGGCTCCGGCTTCGACCCGCAGATCACCCTCCTCGACGCCAAGGGCAACGAGATCCCCGGCGGCTTCTCCAACGACGCCCCCGGCCTGCAGACCGACGCCCGCCTCACCATGACCTTCAAGGACGCCGGCGACGTCATCGTCGCCGTCCGCGATGTAAGTTACCGCGGGGGTGGCGATTACAGCTACCGCCTCCGGATCGGCGACTTCCCTTGCGCCACCGCCGCCCTGCCGATGGCCATCAGGCGTGGCACCAAGACGAAGATCGCCTTCGCCGGGCCGACCGTCGAGGGCGTCGCCCCCCTCGATGTCCAGGCCCCCGCCGACCCAGCCATCGACTCCGTCCAGGTCGCCCCCGTCGGCGCGAGCGGTCTGCCCGGCTGGCCCGTCACCCTGGCCGTCAGCGATCTCGACGAGCAGTCCGAGAAGGAGCCGAACGACGAGCCGGCCAAGGCCAACCGCATCACCGCGCCCGGCGCCGTGACAGGACGCTTCGAGAAGAAGGACGACATCGACCACTACGTCTTCGCCGCCAAGAAGGGCCAGCGCTTCATCCTCGAGGCCCACACCGCCGAGTACGGCTCCCCCACCGACGTCCACATGGCCCTCAAGGACGCCAAGGGCGCCCAGCTGATGGCCACCAACGCCGCCGCCGCCCCGCGCCTCGACTTCACCGCCGCCGCCGACGGCGACTTCACCCTCGCCGTCGAACACCTGCACTCCTGGGGCGGCCCGGATGAGGCGTACCGCGTCACCATCACGCCGTACGCCCCCGACTTCACCCTGACGCTGGCCATCGACCGCTTCGACGTGGCTCCCGGCGGCGAGGTCAGCGTCCCCGTCTTCATGCAGCAGCAGGGCTACGCCGGCGCCGTCGAGGTCACCGTCGAGGGCCCGAAGGGCATTTCAGGCAAGGCGACCATCCCCGCCGGCCCGCCCAAGCCTCCCAACGTCCCCGCCGTCGTCATGCAGCTCAAGGCCGAGGACATCCCGTCCGGGCCGCACTCGATCCGCATCACCGGGACCGCCAAGATCGGTGACAGGATGGTCACACGCTTCGCCTCGACGCGGGCGCTCCTCGTCACCGCGATGGCCAACCTCCCCGTGCCGCCGCGCGAGCAGCTTACCCGCGTCGGCCTGTCGGTCACCGAGAAGCCGCCCTACACCCTCGCCGCCAAGGCCGACGCGCCCGATGCCCAGCCGGGCAAGAGCCTCACGGTCACCGTCACCCTCACCCGGCAACCGGATTTCAAGGGCGAGGTCGCCCTCGCACTCGCGGCGCCCGTCCCGGGGGTTACTCTCGTCCCGGCCAAGATCCCCGCGGACAAGAACGACGCCAAGGTCGAATTCAAGGTGGCCCCCGCCGCCAAGCTCGGCGCGCTCTCGATCACGCTGCAAGGGGCGGCCAAGCACGGCGGGCGCGACTGGCTGCAGCGGGCCGCCCCGGTGACGGTGATGTTGAAGAAGTAGGTCGGGTGGAGGCCCGCCAGGGCCGAGGCCCGACGGCACCCCAGGAGCGACGCATGTTCTACCGATGGACCGCCCTCGCCCTCGCCGCCCTGGCCCCCGCCCTGCTCCTCGCCGACGCCAAGAAGGACGACAAGGAGGCCACCGCCTTCTTCATCGAGGCGAAGACCATCAAGATCGACATCGAGCTGGACAAGAAGGCGCTCGAGTCGCTGCGCCGCGAGCCGCGCAAATACGTCAAGTGCAAGCTCACGGAGGACGGCAAGGTCGTCGGCCTCGACGTCGGCATCCACGTCAAGGGCGCCGCCGGCAGCACGCGCGGGATCGACGACAAGCCCGGCCTCACCCTCAACATGAACAAGTTCATCGCCGGGCAGCGCTACCACGGCCTCGACAAGTGGCACCTCGCCAACAGCGTGCAGGACGGCACCTACCTCCACGAGCTGATCTCCGGCGAGATGTTCCGCCGGTGCGGCGTCCCGGCCTCGCGCGTCTCCCACGCCCTGGTCACCATCAACGGCCGCAAGCGCGGCCTGTACTACCTCAAGGAGGGCTACGACAAGGGCTTCCTGCGTCGCAACTTCGGCAACGACGACGGCAATCTCTACGACGGCGGATTCCTCCGGGACATCGACCAGCCGTTGCAGCTCCTGAGCGGCGTGGGCCCCAAGGGGCACGCCGACCTCAAGGCGGTGACGAAGGTGTGGGGCATCGACAGGGCCAAACGATTCGCCGAGCTTGAGAAGCTGATCGACATGGACCGCTTCATCAGCTACCTCTGCGTCGAGATGATCACCTGCGACTGGGACGGCTACCCCAACAACCGCAACAACTACCGCATCTACGGCGACCCCAAGACCAAGAAGCTCGTCTTCATCCCCTCGGGGATGGACCAGATGTTCAACGACGTCAACCACACCATCTTCCCCGGCTACCAGGGCGCCCTGGCGCGGGCCGTCATGGAGACGCCCGAGGGGCGCAAACGCTACGTCGCCCGCCTCGACGAGATCATGAAGAAGATCCTGAAGCCCGACGACCTGGCGAAGAAGCTGGAGGCGGCGGTCAAGCCCATCCAGGCCGCCCTCGCCGACGTGGACAAGAACCTCGCGCGTGACATGGGCAGCCACGCGAAGAACGTGGCCAACGTCATCAAGCAGCGCCTCGCCAACGTCGAGAAGCAGCTCAAGCGCGAGCTGGACCGGAAGAAGTGAATAGCCGATTCGCCACAAGGACACGGGGAGACAGGGAAGAGGGAGAGGGGAGAGACAACAGGATGAACAAAACAAACCATATCTTTGTTGTCCACATCTCCTCCTGCCTTCTCTGTGCTTTCTCCAGGATTTCTGTGCCTCCGAGGTGAGCCCACTTCCCCTCCCTGTCTTGCCCGCCCCGCGCCCCGCCCCTAGCCTGACGGATGCCCGCCTCTACCCAGGTCCCGATGCAGGCCGCACTCTCCTCACTCCCGGACGCCTCGGGCCGCTTCGGCCCCTACGGAGGACGCTTCGTCCCCGAGACGCTGATGGCCGCCCTCGCGCAGCTCGAGGCCGAGTACGACCGCGCGACCAAAGACCCCGAGTTCCTCAAGGAGCTGACGCACTGGCTGCACGCCTGCGTCAACCGCCCCTCGCCGCTCTACCTCGCCGAACGCCTCACCGCCAACGCCGGGGGCGCCCGCATCTACCTCAAACGCGAGGACCTCAACCACACCGGCGCCCACAAGATCAACAACTGCATCGGCCAGGCCCTCCTCGCCCGCCGCATGGGCAAGACCCGCATCATCGCCGAGACCGGCGCCGGGCAGCACGGCGTAGCCACCGCGACCGCCTGCGCCCTCTTCGGCCTGCCCTGCCAGGTCTACATGGGCGAGGAGGACATCCGCCGCCAGAAGCTCAACGTGTTCAAGATGCGCGCGATGGGCGCCGAGGTCGTCCCCGTCACCACCGGCAGCCGCACCCTCCGCGATGCCATCAACGAGGCCATGCGCGACTGGATGGCCAGCGTCCGCGACACCCACTACATCCTCGGCAGTGTCGTCGGCCCGCACCCGTTCCCGCGCATCGTCCGCGACTTCCAATCCGTCATCGGCAAGGAGGCCCGCGCCCAGTGCTTGCAGGAGACGGGCAAGCTGCCCGACGTCGTCGTCGCCTGTGTCGGCGGCGGCAGCAACGCCGCCGGCATGTTCCACCCCTTCATCGATGACGCCTCCGTCGAGATCGTCGGCGTCGAGGCCGGCGGCCGCGGCGAATCCCTCGGCGGCCACGCCGCCACCCTGAGCCACGGCGCCCCCGGCGTGCTGCACGGCACCTTCAGCTACGTCCTCCAGGACGATGACGGCCAGACCGCCCCGGTTCATTCGGTGTCCGCGGGGCTCGATTACCCGGGCGTCGGCCCCGAGCATTCCGCCTGGAAGGACGCCGGCCGCGTCCGCTACACCTCCGTCGATGACGCCGCGGCGCTGGCCGCCTTCCGCCTGTGCTCGCGGATGGAAGGAATCATCCCCGCCCTGGAGACGGCCCATGCCGTCGATGAGGCCCTGCGCATCGCCGCCGGGCGCAAGAAGGACGACGTGGTCGTCGTCTGCTTCAGCGGCAGGGGCGACAAGGACTGTTACGAGATCGACCGGCTCACGGGGGACACCCTATGAGCCGCATCGACGACACGTTCGCAAGCCTGCGGGCCGAGGGCAGGAAGGCGTTCATGCCGTTCCTCACCGCCGGCGACCCGTCACCCGAAACCACCATCGCATGCGCGAGGGCGATGACGCGCGCCGGCGCCAGCCTCATCGAGATCGGCTTCCCGTACAGCGACCCCATCGCCGACGGCCCCGTCATCCAGGCCTCGTACACCCGCGCCCTGGACAGGGGCCTCAAGATCGACGACGTGTTCACCGCCATCTCGCGTATCAATGACGCATCGCCGAACGTGCCCCTGGTCGGCATGGTGTCCTACAGCCTCATCTGGCGGCGCGGGACGGGCGCCTTCCTCGGGCGGGCCGTGGATGCCGGGCTGGCCGGGCTCATCGTGCCGGACCTGCCCTACGAGGAGTCGCTCGGCCTGTTCGAGGAGACGCGCGAGGCGGGCCTCGACCTCATCCAGCTCGTGACGCCGACGACGCCCGACGAGCGGGCGGGGCGCATCCTGTCGTTCTGCTCCGGATTCCTGTACTGCGTCAGCGTCGCCGGCATCACCGGGGAGCGTGGCGGCCTGCCGGACGACCTGATCGCCCGCCTGAAGTGGTTCCGCGCCCGCACGGCCCTGCCCCTATGCGTCGGCTTCGGCGTGAGCCGACCCGAACACGCCGCCCTCCTGCGGCCACACGCCGACGGCGTCATCGTGGGCAGCGCCCTGGTGCGCCAGGCCGAGGCCGGAGGCACGCCCGATGAGATCGCCGCACGCATGACCGCCATCGCCCGCCCCCTGGTCGAGGCGCTGGGGGGGACATGAACCGGAAGGTCGCACTGGTCACCGGCAGCGGCAAGAAGCGTGTCGGCTGGCACGTCGCCCACGCCCTGGCGCGCGAGGGCTTCTCCCTCGCCCTGCACTACAATTCGTCGGCCGCCGACGCCGAGGGGTCCGTGCGCGAGCTGCGTGCCGCCGGCACCGACGCCGAGGCGTACCAGGCCGACCTGTCCGACGAGGCCGCCGTCAAACGCATGGTGGCGGCGGCGCTGGCGCGCTTCGGGCGGTTGGACGTGCTGGTGACGTGCGCCGCCATCTGGCAACGCAAACGCCTGGAGGACGTGACCGCCGACGACGTGCGCCGCCATTTCGATGCGAACACGCTCGGGACGTTCCTGTGCTGCCAGCACGCCGGCCTGGCGATGGTGGCGCAGCCGGAGGGCGGAGTCATCGTCACGATGGGCGACTGGGCCGAGGCCCGGCCCTACACCGGCTACGCCGCCTACTTCCCGTCGAAGGGAGGCGTGACGGCCCTGACGCGGACGATGGCCGTCGAGCTGGGGACGCGTAACCCGCGTGTGCGTGTCAATTGCGTGCTGCCGGGGCCGGTGATGCTGCCGCCCGACCTGCCGCAGGCCGAGCGTGACGAGGCGATCAACGCGACGCTGGTGAAGCGCGAGGGCACCCCGGAGAACGTGGCCCAGGCGGTACTGGCGCTGGTGAAGAACGACTTCATCACCGGCGCGATGCTGCCCGTTGATGGCGGGCGGTCGATCTACGCGCCGGGGTGACACGGCTAATAGATCGACACCCTCGAAGCGGCCGCGGCGATCCCCGCGAACCGCGACACCAGTCGGTCCGCGTCCTCGACGGACAGGCCGTCCGCGATCGTGCTCCCCGGTGTCTCCGCGAGCGCCTTCGCCGCGCTGAGGCCCAAGCCCGTGATCTCCCGGACCAGCTTGATGACGTGGATCTTCTGCTGGGGTGCGTACGAGAGTACCACGAGACGCCGAGACCGCTTACTCGTCGGGGAGATGGCGACCTCGACATTGGCCAGGTGGTCGGAAAATCTCTCCGCGAGCGCCCGCGCTTCGCGGATGTCGAGGCCGTCCTTAATGACGGAAGGCGCCCTGTCCACGAGATTCTTGCCTTCCGCGAGCCCGAGCCCGGTGATCTCGCGGACGAGCTTGATGACGCTGATCTTCCGCTCAGGCGGGTACGACACCAACACGAGCCGTCGGGGCCTGCTGACCCGCTCGAGCCAATCGGGGTCGATCTGTCCACGCAGCTCGGCGAGCCGAGCCGGGATGCGTTCCAACTGGTGTTCGAGCCGGAGATACTCGGCCCGGATATCCCCCTGATCCTCGAGCCAGTCGGCGTACACGAGCCGCGTGGCGTCGTCGCGCGGATCATCCTGAATCGCGCCAAGGAAGGCGGCCTCGTCACACATCGGCAGTACCTCGACGGGGTCGGTGGCTGCATGCGGGGCCGGCCCGCCACCGACGGCGCCGGACGGCCCGCCTCTCTGACACACGTCGATATCGCCGGGCTCGTCTTGCCCCCGATCCCCCATCCCGGCTACCATCGGCGCCATGAGCGACAAGCCCGCCGCACGGCACGGCCATCACCCCCTCTGGCTCCTCGCCCTCCTCGCCCTCGCCGCCTGGCAGGCGTGGATGGCGCTGGCCCTGTTCGGCCCCGACCCCTGGCACGCCCTCACCAACGATCAGCCCCTCCTCGCCGGCCGCCACCCCCTGCACCTGTACCACGGCCACCTCGGGGCACGCTCCCTCCTGGAGCGCGGCAGCCTGTGCGTCTTCGACCCCTCCTTCCACGCCGGCTACCCCAAGACCCCCGTCTTCGACAGCGGCAGCCGGCCTGCCGAGCTGGCCCTCGCCCTCGCCGGCGGCCACTTCTCCCCCGCCGCCTACAAGATCCTCCAGGTTGTTTTGTGCCTCTTCGTCCCCCTGGCGGTCTACACCGCCGCCCGCGGCGTCGGCCTGTCCCGCGGGACCGGCGTCCTCGCGGTCCTGCTGGCCCAATGCGTCTGGTGGGGCCGACCCGGCCGCGAGTCACTGGAGGCCGGCGACAGTGATCTCCTCTTCGCCTCACTGACGGCCGTCTGTCAGGCCGGCCTCCTCGTGCGCTACCACGACAGGCCCGGCACACTATCGCTCCTCGGCGCCGTTTTCGCCGGCCTCGCCGGGTGGTTCGCCCACCCCCTCCTGATGATCCTCCTCCTGCCGTCCTTCCTCCTGTACTACCTCGCCGCCGGGCAGCGCCACTCGGTCGGCTGGCACATCCCCCTGTTCGCCGGCCTCTTCCTCGCCGTCGCCGCCAACTCTTTCTGGCTGCGCGACCTCGTCTCCTTCTGGTGGGTGCGCGTCCCGCCCGATCTGGACACGCCCCTCGCCAGCAAGACCTTCGCCGGCCTGTGGCGCTCCGCCCTGTGGGGCGACGCCTTCGACCGCGCCGTCGGCGTCGCCATCCTCGCTGTCTCCCTCGTAGGCCTGGCCCGCCTGTACAAGACCGGCGAACGCCCCGCCGCCTACCTCTTCTTCGCCGCCGGCGTCGGCGCGTTCGCCCTCTCCCTCGCCGGCCTCATGTCCGACGTGATGGGCCGGCTCGGGGCGTCGCAGCTCATCGTCCCGGCCCTCCTCTTCGCCTGCGTCCCGTCCGCCTGCGCCCTCGCCTGGATGCTGCAGCGCGTGCGAGCCTCCTGCCGCTCCGTCGCCGCCCCCGTCGCCCTGATCGCCGTCGTGGCGCTTGCGGCCTGGCTCTTCGCCCCCCAGGCCCTGCGTGATCGCGCGTGCCGCCTCATCCGCCCGGTCCCGTGGCAGATCGGCCTCGGCGAGGGCCGGACGGCGGTGGTCGATGCGCTCAAGGAACAGACGACCCCGGACGCCCGGATTCTGTGGGAGGACCGCCCGCCGGCCCGCGGCGAGTCGCGCTGGACCGCCCTCCTCCCCGTGTTGACGGGCCGCTCCTTCGTGGGCGGCCTCGACGCCGGCGCGAGCATCGACCACACCGCGACCGGCCTCGTCGCCGGCCGCCTGGCGGGGCTGCCCCTGGAAGAGAAGGGCGACGAGGACCTGGCCACCTACTGCGACTGGTACAACATCGGCTGGGTGGTGACGTGGTCCGACGAGTCCGCCCGGCGGCTCTCGCGGTGGACGAAGGGCGTGGCCGAGGCCACGCCGATGCCGGCCGAGGGGCTGACCCTGTGGCGTCTGAAGCGGAAGCCACGGTTCGCCCGCGTCGGCGAGGCCGTCTGCGTCCACGCCGGGCCGAACGGCATCCTGCTGGCGGGCGCCCGCCCAGGGCCGAACGGCACCATCGAGCTGAGCATGCATCACATGGAGGGGATGAAGGTCAGTCCGGCACGTGTCGAGCTGGAGAGGCCGGCCGAATACTCTCTCGACAAGGTGCGTTTCATCCGGCTGCGGCTCAAGGAGCCCGCCGGGCGCATCCTGATCACATGGGACCGTCGGTAACGGGCTGGTAGAATGAATCCATGAGCGACCAGCGCCACCTGCACAGGCTCTTCGGGATGGCGTGGAAGGACTTCTTCCACGGCCAGCCGGTCACGGTGGAGGTCGAGAAGGACCTGTCCTACAAACAGCAATTCCTCGATGTGGTCGTGATCCGCCTCGGTGACCTCCCGGACGGGTTCTTGCTGCCCGACGGCTTCGACGGGATGGCGGCGCACAACCTGATCACCTTCAAGTCGGAACACGAGGCCATGTCGGCCTGGTCTCTCCAGGAGCTGATCGGCCACTACGTCAACTACCGCAAGCAGACAAGCCCCGACCTCGACGACCTGATCCCCGAGGCCGGGCTCCGCCTCTTCGCCGTGGCCGCACGCTTCCCTTCCCTGTTGGCCGGCGAGACGACGCTCGTCCCGATCAGCGCGGGCGTGTACGACGTGCCGTATCTCGGCCGCGTGATTCGGTTGATCGTCGTGAATCAACTGCCCGAGGCCGCCCGCAACGCCCTGCTGTATCTCTTCAGCGCCAAGGACGAGCAGAAGCAATTCGCCGCGCAAACCTACAACCCTCGCTCGCGGGAAGGCAGCACCTTCCTTCTCCAACTGTTCGAGGGCTATAGGAAAGAGGGGTTGAACATGCCATACACCGTGGAAGACTGCAAGAGGGACGCATTCCGCCTCCTCATCGAGGGCGGGGCGCTCAAGGACCTACCCGTCGAGCAATTACTCGAGAGCGTCCCCGTCGAGCGGCGTCTGGAGGGCATCCCGACGGAGAAGCGTCTGGAGGGCGTGTCGGTCGAGGACCGCCTCATGGGCCTCTCTCCCGAACAGCGAAACGTGCTCCTCCGACTGTTGCAGGCGCAGCAGGCCGCCAACGAGCCCAAGCCCTGATTCACCCGGGCTTCTCCGCCAGCGTCAGGTAGTCGGGCCGCTCGTACACCGTGGCGAGCGGCCGGCCCCGCACCACCTGGCCCTTGTGCAGCAGGAACACGCCGGCCAGCCGATGCACGTCGCCCCGCGGCACGCCCAGGCCGTGGCCCGAGACCAGCGCCGCGAGGCCGCGCGCCCACAGACGCGGGTCGAGCAGGAAGCCCGGGCCCGCGTGCCCTATGCCGAACGCCCGGTACAACCGCCCTTCCGGGTCGCTGAAATGGTGGGCGTCCACCAAGCCGTGCCGGGCCAGCATCGACTCGCCATCCTCGCAGGTCCCCATGTGGACGAACGCCAACTGCGTCCCCTGCGCCTCCAGCTCGCCCCGGACCTTCGCCAGGTCGGCCAGCGCCTCGCGGCAGAATGTTCATCCGAAATGACGCAGGAAGACCACCAACGTCGGCGCGGTGATGGCCAGCGCCGCGAGGGTCGCGCCCTTGCTCGACCTCGCGTCCGCCATCGCCGCCTGGAGGCCGGGGGCCGGCCCCTCCCGCAGGATGTTCAGCCGTGCCTGATACAGGATCACCGCGAAGAACGGCAGCCAGACGTAGTCATTCGGGATGTTGGTCCACACGATTGACCACGGCAGCTTGCCCTGGATCGCCCCGGCCAGGGCGCCGATGGGGCCGAAGAACTTGCCCAGGAAGCCGACGAGGATCACCGGCCAGTGCCGATACGGGTCGGTGCCGGCGATCATGTAGCCGATGCCGTACACCCCGACCACCATGCCGATGCACTGCCACAGCGGCAGGTACAGCTCCGGCGCCAGCCCGGCGTGCCCCGGCGTGTGCAGCCCGCCCCAGCGGAACGACACCTCCGGCATCAGGACCGCGAACGCCCCCCACAGCAGGTTGTACGCGCCGGCGAGGTACAGCACCCAGCGCATCCAGGCGGGCGCCATCGTCACTTCCCTTCCGGCTTCTTCCCGTCCTGTTCGCGCAGCTTCTCGAAGTACCCGCGTGTCATCTTCCGCGCCGCCGGCGGCAGACGCTGGCGGTCGATGGCCGCCGGGGCGTCCTGGGCCGCCGCGCGGATCTCCTCGGCCAGCTCCTCCGGCTTGCGCGCGCCCTTGAACCCGCCCTTCGGCCCGTCGCCCACCACCTCGATGCGGCCCTTGCCCGTCTCGGCGGGGCTGAACTTCTCTTCCTTGTCGAAGTCGCCGTCCTTCGCCTCGGGCCGCCGGCCCGCGCCGATCCCCGCGCCGCCCGCCGCCCGGCACAACGCCTTCTTCACCTTCTGGATCATCGCCAGCTTCTGGGCCATCTTCTGGCCGTCGCCGTCCTTGTCACACATCTTGCCGGCCTTCTTCGCGGCGGCTTCGAGCTTCTTGGCGGCCTCGCCGTCCTTGCCCTCCTTCATGCACTGCTGGCACTCCTTCAGCTCCTTCGCCAGCTCCTCCAGCTCCTTCTTCTCCTCGTCGGTGAGCTTCTCCGCGTCCTGGTCGATTTCGTTCTTTTCGCGGTCGAGCTGGTCCTTGTCGATCTCGCCCTTCTCCGCCTTGTCGTCGAGGTCCTTCTTCCGGTCCTCCTTGTTGCGCGTCAGCTCCTTGAGCTGGTCCTCCAGGTCCTTGAGCTGCTTGTCCAGCGCGTCGCGGTCCTTGGCGTCCTGGCCGCCCTCCTTCTCCAACTTGTCCAGCTCCTCCTGCGCCTTCTTCTTCTCCTCCTCGTCCGTCTTCGGGTCGCGGATCTTCTTGCGCAGGCGCTCCTTCTCCTCCTCCTTCCTGGCCATCTCCTTGCCCAGCCGGCCCAGCTCGTCGGCGGCCTTCTCCATGTCGCCGCGGCGAACCGCCTCGTTGAGCTTGTCCGCAGGCCCCTTCTGATCCTTGCGTTCCTTCGCCTTCAGGCGCTCGAGCTGCTTCATCTGCCGCTGGAACGCCTCGCGCCGCTCGGCGGCGTCCTGCTGCTTCTTCTTGATCTCCTCCTCGATGGCCTGCGCCTCGCGGATGCGGTCCTTGATCTGGTCGCGCGTCTCCGTCGGCCGACGCGAGAACTTCTCCAGCTCCGCGTCGAGCTTGTCGAGGTCTTCCTTCTTCGGCGCCTCCGCCTTGTCGCCCTTGGGCGGCAGCTTGGCAGCCAGCTTCTTCATCTGGTCGGCGACCGCCGCCTTCGCGTCCGCCGGCGGCAGGTCGTCCTCGGCGTTCGCCTTGCCGCCGAAGTTGAGCGGGAACAGGAACGCGAGGAGGAGCAGCAGCGCCGCCGCCGGGAGCAGGGCCGCCTGACGCGGCACGCGTAACGGGAAACGGTCGCCGACACGAAGCGCGGCCACCCTGCTCTCGGCGTCGGCCAGCAGCGCCTGCCCGGCGGGCGACACGGCGGATGTCTCGTCGAGAGTGAGGGCGGTGGTGGCCCGCTCCTTCAGTCCGAACTCGGCATCCAGGGACAGCGCCGCCGACACCCGCCCCGGCGTGCGCCGCACGGCGAGGACGACGGCCAACACGGTTCCGACGACCATGAGCGTGCCGAAGACGGCCCAGCGCAGCCAGTCGGGGGCATCGGCGAGGAGGAGCCGCTCGCCGGCGAACCACGCGGCGGACAGGCCCAGCGCCCCCGCCCAGCACCACGCGAGGTGGGCGAGCAGCGAGCCGAGGAACAGCCGCCGCCGCACGCGATCCACCTGCCGCTCGACGTTCCGCGCCATGTGCCGCCCTCCACGGTGCCACCCCTACTATACCCGCCAGGGCGGGCCGGAGGCAACGGGCTAGCTGTTGTCCGTCGGGCCGGCGTCACCCGGTGCATCGGCTTCCTCGGCGCCCGCGCCGGCCGATTCCGCGCTGTCGCCACCTGCCCAGGCCGACTCGACCCAGTCCGGGATGCCCTCCGCGCCGCGGCCGAAGTCCCGCCCCTCCTCCCAGCCCGATCTGGCCTCCAGGGCCGATCCGATGGCATGACAGTCCCCGTCCGTGAGATCCTCGACCTTGGCAGCCGGATCCAATCCCGCCTTCGCACAGATGGCCGCAGGGTCGGCCCCGGCCTCGGGCGGGAGATGTTGTTGCAGCGCGTCGCGGACGGTCTGGCCGGGGTACTCGTCGCGGAGCCAATTCCACAGCGCATCGAGGCCGGTGTCGTCGTCCGGGAAGATCGCGAGCTCGCCGTCGCAGCCGATGGCACCGTAAGAGTCCGCCCGGCTATTGCACCGCACGTACCCCGGGTTGTGATACCGCCACGCCCTCGACCCGCCCGCGCGCAGGCCGGCGCCGTACCGCACATAGTCACTGCCGTCGGGTGCTCGTCCGAGGGCCGGCTTGATCGGCCGCCCGTCCGGGCGCAGCCCGCGCGAGGCCAGGAAATCCGCCTCGATGCGCCGGGCCGCCGCCGCGTCCGGCATCTTCCTCGCCGTGTCGGCGGCCTCCCGGGCGGCAGACGCCGCCTCGTCGTCGCCCGCGTTGCGGAACCGGTCGGCGAACCGCTCCAGCCTGTCCGCGACATCCTCCGCCGTCTCTTCCGGGCCGCCGCCGAACAGCCAGCCCAGCCAGTCGAATAGGCCCATGACTTCAGCCCTCCGCCTCTCCCCCGTCCTCGCGCCGCCTGCCGAAGTAGTCCGCCGCCCAGCGGTGCAGGGCCGGCTTGCCGCTCGCCCACTCCCAGCAGCCGCCCTCACCCACCCGGACGTCCGCCGCCGGATCGAACGCGAACGCCGCCAGCTCCCGGTTGCGGTCCACATACCGCCTGTCGCCCACCTCGCCATGCCAAAGGTGCAGCACAGCGCCGGGCACATGCCCCACCCGCGCCCGCACACGCGGGTAGACGGCCCGGCACCATTCGGTGAAGGACCGCCGGTGCCCATTCGCCGACCCGATGATCCGTTCCACGCAGGCGGAGGCCCAGTCGCCGCAGAAGGCGTGTGCCATCATGTGGTCGCCGCTGCCGGCGATGCAGGCGTCGTACAGCCCCTGCCCGGCGAGCACCTCACGGCGGGCCGCCCACGCGAACCCCGTGTGCCCGTGCGCCGCGAAGTCCCCGCGCAGGAGCCGGTGCGGCTGCCGCGCGTACACCGCCGCGAACCCCGCGTAACTCTCCCCCGTCCCGTCGTCGGCCTCCGCCCCGCGCGGCAGCCGCACGGCCCGGCCGAACGGCTGCACCACCGGGAATTCGTCCAGACGGGCCGACGCCTCCGCCGCCCAGTCCCGATTCTCGAACAGGATGTCCGCATCGAGCCAGGCGACCTTGCGGCAGTCGTCGGGCAGCCCCGCGATCGCGACGTTGAGCAGCCGCTCCTTCTGCCACATGACGTCCCGCCCGCGGATCTGGATAGTACCCGGCCCCGGCGGCAACTCGAACGCCCGCCCGCCGAAGACGCACTCGACGGTGACCAGGGGGATGCCGGCCGCCTCGATCCGCCCGCGGAACACGTCGTAGTTGCGCCGCCTGGACCGGAAGCCGGCCGGGTTGAAGTACGCCGCCACCACCCACAGATCGGGTGCGGGCGCGTAGCGGCCGGCGGGGTGGATGGTGGGCGGCATGGGGTACGGCCCGGTCCTGCGTTGACGCCTCCTATGTTACGCCCCGGCGTGCCCGCGGGAAGGCCGTCCAGCCGGGGGGTGGGAGCTGGACGGAATGAGACACGGGAGTGGGCAGGGTGGGGAGTTCCGTCGAATCCGTACCCACCCCCAGGCTGAACGGTTCTTCCGAGGTAGCCGTTCACCCGGCCTGTGGGGTTAGACAAAATGAGACGTGGAGGGCGGCCACGGCACGGGAGTGGGTGGCCTGACCACTCGCCATGAAATGCAAATTCCGCAGTGAATTTGCATTTCAGTCCCTCATGCCGCTGCGCGGCACCCGGAATGATGAAAAT
>CAZVZK010000071.1:0-53147 GCA_964630925.1 uncultured Alcaligenaceae bacterium | reverse complement strand
CGCGAGTGGCTCACCTACCCCGCCAAACCTTGCTCGCCCAAGTAGGCCTCCACCGATCTTCGACAGGCCGACGAAGGCGTACGGCCCGCGCAGGGCCAGACCGCGCGTGAAGCCGGGCACCTCGGCCACGGCCCGCCGCCCCCCGCCGGCGGGGTCGATCTGCAGCAGCCGCCCGGTGCCGGACTCCAGCACCCACAGCCGCCCGTCGTGCCAGCGCGGCGAGTGCGGCATCGACAGGCCGCGGGCGACGACGGCCCCGCTTCGGACGTCGATCAGGCAGCCGCCCCGGGGCTTGTCCGCCCGCCAGCCGTCCTTGTTGTCCGTCTCGCCGAGCGCCGTGACGTAACCGGGGCGGCCGCCCACCAGGGCCAGGCCGTTGAGGTGGCAGCGGTCCTCGGCGGCCAGGGCGGTGATGAACGGCGGACGCCAGCGCGGCACGAAGCTGGAGTCGGGGTGCAGCGTGCACAGGCACGAGAACCGCGTGTTGACGACCCACAGCTCCTTGCCGCCGCCGGGGGCGTCCGCCCAGGCCATCTCGTGAACGCCGATGTCCCCCGTCACGTGGCTGGAGCGCGGCAGGAAGCAGGCGTCGTGCTGTCCCGCCGGCTCGACGAGCGGGGCCAGGTCGGGGGCGTCACGCAGGAGCCACACCTGGGTGCGCGTGCCCAGCGCCAGCCGGCCGCCGTCCAGGGCCGCGCCCATCGGACGCTCGAACGTCCGCACCAGGATCGACAGCCCGCCGGGCGCGGCCCGGCAGGCCAGCACCTTGTTGGCCTGGTAGGTGGTCACCAGGAGCGACGCCCCCAATTGCCGCAGGAGGGCCACGAAGCCCTCGTCCTGCGTGTAGCGGAACTCGGCCGCGGGCGGGGCGGCCTCCCTCGACAAGGTGCCGGCCTCGGTGGACACGTGGCCCTCCTTTCATCGCCTGTCGTCGTCGAGGATGTCGCCCCAGGCGATGGCGTTCGCGATCTGCGCGTTGCTGCTGGCGCCGCTCAGCACGACGGAGAAGTACTCGTTCGACTCCTTCCGCTTGTCACCCTTGATCACCACGTTGATGGTCTTCGTGGTCTCGCCGGGCGCGAAGGTCAGCGTGCCGGACGCGGCCACGTAGTCGTTGTCCGACACCTTCGCCGTGCCGTCCTGCGTGGCGTACTTCACGGTCACCGTCTGGTCGTAGGCCGCCGCGAGCGTCACGGTGAAGCTCATCACCCGCGTGCCGCTGTGCCCCTCCTTGACGCTGGCGCCGCTGATGCTGATCCGCGGCTCGTCGTCCTGGATCGTCCCGTAGCCGGTGCCGTTGGAGATCACGGCGGCGCCGGCGCCCGTGAGGTTGACGTAGAACGTCTCGTCGTACTCGAAGGCCCGGTCACCGATGACCTGCACGGTGACCGTCTGGGTGGTCGTGTTGGCGGCGAACGTCACCGTCCCCGACTTCGCCTGGTAGTCGCTGCCCGCCAGGGCGCTGCCGTCGGCCGTCGCGTAGGACACCGTCACCGGGGCGTCGTAGGCCGCCGCGAGGCTGACCGTGAACGTCATGGCCTTCGTGCCCGTGTTGCCCTCCGTCACCGTCGCGCCGCCGATGGAGACGCGCGGCTCGTCGTCGAAGATCGTCCCGGTGCCCTGCCCGCCGGAGACGGCGGCGTGGTCGGAGCCGGAGAGGTTGACGTAGAAGTACTCGTCGTCGCGGAAGTAGCTGTAGCCCCAGCCGTACCAGTCGTACTCGACGTACTCCGTCTGCTCGGCCACGCGGTCGCCGGTGATCAGGACCTTCACCGTCTCGCTCAACTGGCCGGCGCGGATGGTGACCTCTCCGCCGGCCTGCTGGTAGTCGCTGCCCGCCGCGGCGCTGCCGTCGGCGGTGGACCAGGACACCTTGACGTCGATGTCGTAGAGGCGGTCGAGGCCGACGGTGAACACCGCGTCGCGGGTGCCCGTGTTGCCCTCGGTGACGGCCGCGCCGGAGACGCTCACCAGGGGCTCGTCGTCCGTGATGTTCCCGTAGCCCACCCCGTCCGCGATGAACGTGTTGTCCGACTCCAGCAGGACGTTGAAGTACTCGTAAGGGTCGGCGACCCGGTCGCCGTTGACCTGCAGGGTGAAGGTCTGGCTCGTCGTGCCGGCGGCGAAGGTCAGCGTCCCCGTCGCCGCCCGGTAGTCGGCGTCGGCCGTGGCGCTGCCGTCGGCGGTGGCGTAGCGTAGCTGCACGGGCTGGCCGTAGGCGGCGGACAGCGTGACGGTGAACGTGGCCGTGGCCGTCCCGTCGTGGCCCTCGACGACCTCCGCGTCGCTGATGCTGGCCGAGGGGGCGTCCGGGGCCGGCCAGGTGCCGTTGTTGAGCAGCACCGAGACGGTGCCGGAGCCGGAGCTGGCGACGGCCACGTCCTGCCGCCCGTCGCCGTTGAAGTCGCCGGCCGCCACGGCGGCCGGGCCGGTGCCGGCGGAGTAGCGGATGGGCGGCGACAGGCTGCCGTCGCCCCGGCCCAGGTGGATCACCACGCCCGCCCAGGGGTCGGCCGTCACCAGGTCGAGATCCCCGTCGCCGTTGAAGTCGGCGGCGGCCACGGCCACGGGGTCGATGTACTGCCGCACGACGCCCTGGAAGGTGCCGTCGCCGTTGCCCGGCAGGATGTCCACGGTCTGCCCGACGGCGGCGAGGTCGAACTTGCCGTCGCCCGTGAAGTCGCCCGCGGTCATGGCCCGCGGGTACCAGCCGGTGTTGTAGCTGGACGGCGAGCCGAGCGAGCCGGTGCCGTCCCCCAGCAGGATGACGGCCGTCGCGTAGTCGCTGTTGACGGCGGCGAAGTCCAGGTCGCCATCGCCGTTGAAGTCGGCGGCGACGGCGGCGGCGTGCAGGCCGGAGCCGAGCGCGGCCGTGCCGGCGGACGAGAACGACCCGCTTCCGTCGCCGAGCAGCACCGTGGCCTCGCCCGAGATGGGGCCCGGGTAGTAGCCGTACCAGCCCCAGTAGCCGGGCCCCTGGTAGCTGGACGTGGCCGCCAGGTCGAGCTTGCCGTCGCCGTTGAAGTCGCCCACGGCCACGGACGCCGGGGTCGAGCCGAGGCTGATCGTCGAGGGCGACTGGAACGAGCCGTCGCCGTTGCCGAGCAGGACGCTCAGGCCCCCGGAGCCGGCGGCCACCAGGTCGAGCTTGCCGTCGTCGTTGAAGTCGCCGGACGCCAGGGAGACGGGCGCGGTGCCGGCGGCGGAGCCGATGGCGCCGCCGAAGGTGCCGTCGCCGCGACCCAGCAGGACGCTCACGGTGTTGTCGGAGGCGTTGGCGGCGGCGAGGTCGAGCTTGTCGTCGCCGTCGAAGTCGGCGAGGAGGATGGCCTGCGGATTCGCCCCGACGGCGTAATCGGCGGCGGCCAGGGCCGGGACGGTGCGGTCCTCCAGCGTCTCCAGCAGCGGCCTGCGGCGGGGGCGGAGCCAGGATCGGAACGACATAAAATGCTCCTTGGTCGGTGCGGTGGTCTACGACAGCGCGAAAAAGGTCCTCGCCCCTGGCGCGGCAGGCGCGCCGGGGTCATCAGGTGCAGGGATCGTGGGAGGTTACTTCTCCTTCTTGCCGGCCTCCAGCAGGGCGGCGGCCTCCTTCTGGAAGAAGCGGTGTTCGTCGGTCACGCGGCCGGCCTTCTGCATCCACTCCTCCGCCCGGCCGTGCCAGCGGTGGGCCGCCTCCTTGTTGCCCGCTTGCCAGTGGGCCATCGCCAGGAAGAGCAGGTCGGCCCCGTCCTCCCGGTAGCGCCGCCGGCGTGCCTGCTCCAGGGCCTTGACGGCCTCCTTCCAGGCCCCCACGCGGAAGTGGGCCACCCCCAGCGTGCCCCAGTACTCGCCCTTGGACGGGGCCAGATCGACGGCCTGCCGTGCCAGCTCGACGGCGAGGGCGGGCGAGCGCACGTACAGCGAGTTGGCCAGGCACCAGGCGGTGCTGTCCAGGGAGGAGGCGTCGCTGCCGCAGCAACGGACGGCCTCGCGGATGTGGCGGCGGGCGGCCTGGGTGTACTTCCGCACGGCGGAGTCATCCCCCCCCGCCAGCTCGATGCAGCGCGACAGCACCTCGACGTTGCGGAAGTGGGCGAACCAGCTGTTGGGGTAGAGCCGGGGCAGGTTCGCGATCGCGCGGGCCGCCTCCGCGTGGCCGCCCAGCACCAGCCTCGCGTCCGCGAGGTTGAGGTGGTGGTTGGACAGGAACTGGCGGAACCGCGGGGTACCGGGTTGGGCCTTGAAGGCCTCGTCCTGGTGGGGGATGGCCTCTTCCAGCAGGCGGGCGGCTTCCGCCGGCTTCTTCTGCCTGAGAAGCAGCATCGCCAGGTTGTTCAGGGTGCCCCCGAGCCGGCTGCGCACCTCGGGGCGGGGCGAGGGGCCGGCCACCATACCCCGCATCAGATCGATCGCCCGGCGCCAGGCCCATTCGGCGTCGGCGGCGCGGCCGGCGGCGTCCATCACTTCCGCCATCTCGGCGAGGCAAGTCACGTCGTTCGGCCTGACTCGTACGGCGGCCAGGTAAGCGCGGATGGACTCGGGGCGGTGGCCGAGGCTGCCCAGCGCCCGGGCCAGGGCGAGGTGGGCTTCGAAATAGTCGGGCTTGCGGCGGAGGGCCTCGCGGAAGGCGGCGCTGCACTCGGCGTGCTGCTTCAAGGCGGCGTGGGCGTTGCCGAGCTTCACCCACACCTCCAAATTCCCAGGCGTCAGGCGGGCCAACTCGCGGAAGGCGGCGACGGCGCCCCGGTGGTCGCGCTTGCCGCTCAGGGCGCAGCCCAGGTAGTCGTACGCCAGGGGGTCGTCGCGCTTGAGCTTCATCGCCTCTTCCACCACGGTGATGGCCCCGTCATAGTCGCCCCGGAAGTCGCACAGTGTGGCGGCCAGGCGCAGGCGGAAGTCGGCGGAGGTGGGACGGAAGCGCACGGCCTCCTCGTGGTGCTTGATGGCCTCCGCGACGCGTCCGCGATGGGCCAGGACCACCGCGAGGTTGTTGTGCGCCTGCGCGTAGCCGGGCCGCAGCCGGATCGCCTCGCGGTAGGCGGGGATGGCCTCGTCGAGCCGCCCCCTCTCGCGGTGAGCGTCCCCCAGGGCGGCGTGGGCGTCCGCATTGGTGGGGTCGAGCATGAGGGACTCGTGGAACGCCGTCGCGGCCTCGTCGAGGAGGTCCCGCTTGAGCAACGTGGCGCCCAGGTCGAGCAGGAGGCGGGCATTGGGCAGCCGGCGGCGGTAGGCGTCCCGGAACGCCGGAAGGGCCTCCCTGGCATTGCCCGCCTCTTCGAGGGCCTTGGCCAGGGAGATGCGCGGGGAGAAGTCGCGGGGGTGGAGCGAGCAGGCCTGGCGGAGGACGGCGGCCGCCCTTGCATGCTCCTCGTTCTGGCGTAGCGCGCTGCCGAGGTTGAGGAGTGCCGAGGAGTGCTTCGGGTCCAGCCGGAGGGCCTGCTCGAAGGTGGCGACGGCCTCGGGGTACCTCTTCAACCGGACCAGGATCACGCCGCGGTTGCTGTGGGCGGTGGCGGAGTCGGGGCGGAGGTGGATGGCCCTGTCGATCACGGCGAGGGCCCTGTCGGGGAGGCCCTTGTCGTCGAGGGCGTCGGCGAGGTTGACGTGGGCCAGGAAGGTGGCCTCGTCCAGCTCGGCCGCCCTCTCGAAGGCGGCGATGGCACCGTCGAGGTCGCCGGCGTCCTTGAGCGCGTTGCCGAGGCCGATCTGGGCAAGGGGGTCGCGCGGGCGTGTGGCCAAGGCCGCGGCGTAGCAGCGCACGATCTCGGCCTGGTCTTCCGGGCGGCCGACGCGGCGCAGGGCCTGTGCGAGGTGGATATTGAGCCAGTACTCGCCGGGATGCAGGCGCTGCGCCCGCCGCAGGAAGCGGACCATGGGGCCCCACTTCCTGGCGTGGTGGAGCGACTCCGCCAGGTTGAGCTGGCTCGGCAGGGGGAGACGCAGTGCGTCGTCCTCCCCGGCAAGCGCCTCCAGGGCGTTGGGGGAGTCGCGCTCCAGGGCGGCGCGGAGCCTGGCGCGCCACGGGTCGGGGTCGGCGAGGCGGGCGATCTCAAGCAGGTGGCGCCAACGTGAGGCCGGCTGGCGGGACCCCCGGCGCCACATGGCGAGGTCGTCGAGGGCCGACGCCAGCTCCACGGCGACGCCCGTGGCGGCGATGCGCTGTGCGATCTCCTCCGCGTTCTCCCCATCGAGAGGGATGTCGTGTTCGGCGAACGCCCGGTCCACCTCGTCGCCGACGGGGACGCCCGTCAGCGGCCGCCATTTCCCCGCCTCGCGTTCCTTCTCGCCCCAGGACCAGCCTTCGACGTCAACGGTGGTGCCGACCATCACCTCCCGCGCGAGGCCCTTCTGGCGGCGGACGTCTTCCAGCCGGACGAGCAGGCGCAGCTCTAACAGGCGGGCGCGCACCTCCTCCCGGAGCCCCGGGCCGGGCTCGCCGGAGGCGAGGGCGGCCTCGGCCTTGCGGCCCGCCTCGAGCGCCTCGAAGAACCGGCGGTGAAGTTGATGCGCCCGCGACTCCGCCAGGGCCGCCCGGGCGTGCTCGGCGGTCCGCCCACGCAGGTCCGCCTTGTCGCGCAGCCACCAGCCGCCGGCCGCGGCGCCGGCCAGGACGGCCACCAGGGCCAACGCCGCCACGGCCACGGCCGTCCTGTTCCCGCGGGCGAACTTCCCGAGGCGGTACCACGCCGACGGCGGGCACGCCTGCACCGGCTCGTCGTTCAGGTAGCGCCCCACGTCCGCCGCGAGGGCCGCGGCCGACTCGTAGCGTCGGCCACGCTCCTTCTCCAGCGCCTTCAGGGTGATCCAGTCCAGCTCACCCCGGAGGAGCCGCGCCAGCTCCGCGGGATTGCAACCGCGCAGGGGGGCGGCGTCCGCCCGCCCGTCCGCGGACGACAGCCGGTCACTCGGCCTGGGCGGCTCCTCCTCGCGGACGCGCCGCAGCACCTCCACCAGGCTCATGTCCTTGCCGCGCCGGCACACCGACGGCGTCGTCCCCGTGAGCAGCTCGTACAGCAGCACGCCGAGCGAGTAGATGTCGCTGCGTGTGTCGATGTCCTGGTTGTTGAGGGCGGCCTGCTCCGGCGACATGTACTCCGGCGTCCCCACCAGGGCGCCGAAGCCGGTGAACAGGGTCCTCTCCGTCAGGGCCTTGCCGGCCGCCTTGGCCAGCCCGAAGTCGATCACCTTGACTTCCGGCCCGCCGTCGTCGCCGGCCACCATCACGTTCGACGGCTTGATGTCGCGGTGGATGACCCCCTTCTGGTGGGCGTGGTGCACCGCCTCGCACACCGAGCGGAAGAGGCCCAGCCTCTCGCGCACGGTGAGCCTGTGCTCATCGCAGTACTGGTTGATGGGCACGCCCTTGACCAGCTCCATCACGAAGAACGGCAGGCCCGCGTCGGTCGCCCCGGCGTCGAGGAACCTGGCGATGTTGGGGTGGTCCATCAGGGCCAGCACCTGACGCTCCGCCTCGAACCGGGCGAGGATCTGCTGGCTGTCCATCCCCGCACGGATGACCTTGAGCGCCACCCGGCGCCGCACCGGGCTGGACTGCTCGGCCAGCCAGACCGTGCCCATCCCGCCCTCGCCGATCAGCTCCAGGAGTCGGTACGGCCCGACGGCCTCGCCGGCGGCCTGCCCGGCGGCCCCCGCCACATCGGTGGCCGTGTCCGGGGGCAGGCAGAGGGTCGGCCCCAGGTAGACGGGCCGCTCCAGGAAGCTTCCGGCCTCCCGGTGCGCTCGCAACAAACGGCAGACGGCGTCGCGGAGATCGGTGTCCGGGCCGCACGCATCGGCGGTGTGCTCCTCCCAACGCTCCGGCGGCACCTGGCCGACGGCGTGCACGAACAGATCACGAGCCCTATCCAGGTCAGCGGGCATGTGAAGGCCCTCCCGGCGTCCACAAGGCAGTGCGAGATTGTGGCCCGCCCCGTCCGGAAAAAACGGGAACAACGACACCCCTCCCTGAAGCGACACAGCCGGAGTTGGCTGCGCCGTCCCAAGCGTCAGCCGGATCAGACCCCGGCCCGCGGCAGCGGGCCGGCCGTGCCCCGCCCCGGATGGAGGCGGATGGACGCCCATCAGTGAAGGGAACGAACCGGGGAGTGCGGACACCCCGGATGGTGGCGTATGGACGCCCATCAGTGAAGGAAACGAAATAGGGAAACGAACATTCTCTCCGCAAATGCAAGCACTAGAAGCACTTGAGGAAGTTCGTCTCCCTGACCCCCTCACACCCCCCCGCGCGATGGGAAACGAATCGCCCAGGCGATCAGGCGTGCCCCTGCGCCTGTTACCAGGGGTGGTGACGCCGCGCGGGCCAGGGCGTCAGCCGTGTCAGCCCCTGCCCCCGGCGCCCCCGATACCGCGCCCGCCCGGCCGGCGGTGCCCCGCCTCCGAACCTGCCCCTTCGAGTGTCGCTCCAACGAGAAGTGTTGGAAATGCCGCGCCACCCCGTCACCCCCCGAGGAGGCAGCGTAGCCGCGCCCGCGCGTAGGCCCAGTGCTCGTAGGCCACCGACCGCGAGAGGCCGGCGGCCTCGGCCGCCTCCTCGACGCTCAGCCCGGCGAAGTGCCGCAGCTCGATCAGGCGGGCGGCCCGTGCGTCCTCCGCGGCCAGCCGCGTCAGGGCGTCGTCGATGGCGAGGAGCCCCTCGTCGGGCGGGCAGGTCGCCACGTCGGCGTCATCGAGCGGCACACGCTGACGCCCCCCGCCGTGCCGGACGGCCATCTTGCGGCGGGCGTTCTCGACGAGGATGCGGCGCATGGCCTCCGCGGCGGCCGCGAAGAAATGGGCCCGGCCGCTCCACCCGTGGGCCTGCCCGCCCCCCACGAGGCGCAGGTACGCCTCGTGGACCAGCGCCGTCGGCTCCAGCGTCTGCCCAGGCGTTTCACGGGCCATCCTGGCGGCGGCGAGCTTGCGCAGCTCCTCGTAGACGAGGGGGAGCAACTGCTCCGCCGCCGACGGCTCGCCCTTCTCGATGGCTCCCAGGATGCGCGAGGCTTCCGACATCGGCCCACCCCTCAGCCGCGCCGGCGACGTGGGCATTCTACACGGCGCGGGGGCGGGGCGTCACTCCTTCCACCAGCGCTCGATGGAGAGGGCCGGCATTCCCTGTTCGCGCCCGTGGCGGTATCATGCGCGGGGCATCCTCCCGCCGCATCGAGGGACCGACCATGAGCGCCACCCTGACACCGCCGGCCGCTCCCCCGCCGAGCCCGCTGAAGACCATCCAGATCGGATCGACCTGGTCCATCCCCGCGACGGTGGTCGATCTCGACTCGTTCCGTGACTGGGTGAAGTCCGACGCCTTCCCCGAGAAGATGCGCGTGGCCTGGCTCGACGGCCAACTGTGGGTGGATGCCGACATGGAGCAGCTCTATTCGCACAACGCCATCAAGACGGAATTCGCCAGCGTCCTCCACCCCCTCGCCCGGACGACGGGCCTCGGCCGGTTCGTCACCGCCGGGATGCTCCTGACGATCCCGCCCAACAGCTTCTCGACGGGCCCCGATGGCATGCTGCTGACCTTCGCGGCGCTGGACGCCGGGCGGCTCGTCGAGGTCGCCAACAGCCGGGCCGTCGGCGTCGTCGAGGTCGTCGGCGTGCCCGACATGGTGCTGGAGGTCGTCAGCGACTCCTCCGTCGGCAAGGACACGGCCGACCTGCCTCGGCTGCATCACGCCGCCGGCACGCCCGAGTTCTGGCGCGTGGATGCCCGACGCGGCCTGACGTTCGAGATCTTCCGCCACGAGCCGGCGGGCTACGCCCCGACGCTCCTGCCCGACGGCTGGTGGCGCTCCGCCGTCTTCGGCCGCGAATTCCGGCTGCGGCAGACGGCGGACCCCCGTGGGCGGCCCGAGTATTTCCTCGACATGCGTTGACGCCGCGCCGCGTCACTTCTTCCACCACCGCTCGATGTAGGTCGTATCGACCTTCCCGGCGATGAAGTCCTCGTTCGCCATGATCGCCCGGTGGATGGGGATGGTCGTCTGGATGCCCTCGATGCGGAACTCCGCCAGCGCACGCCGCATCGCCGCCAGGGCCTCCGCCCGCGTCGGCTGATGCACCAGCAGCTTCGCCACGAGGGAGTCGTAGTTCGGCGGCACGCGGTAGCCGGCGCAGGCGTGCGTGTCCAGCCGCACCCCCGGCCCGCCTGGGGCCACCCACCGGGTGATCAGTCCCGGGCTGGGGCGGAAGTTGTGCTCCGGGTCCTCCGAGTTCACCCGCACCTCGATGGCGCAGCCCCGGTGGATGATCTCCTCCTGGCGGAACGGCAGCTTCTCGCCGGCGGCGACGCGGATCTGTTGCCGCACGAGGTCCACGCCCGTCACCAGCTCCGTCACGGGATGCTCGACCTGGATGCGGGCGTTCACCTCGATGAAGTAGAAGTTGTTGTTCTGGTCGAGGAGGAATTCGCACGTCCCGGCGTTGTAGTAGCCCGCCGCCTTGCCCATCTTCACCGCCGCCTCGCAGATGGCCCGGCGCACGGCCTCCGGCAGATTGGGGGCCGGCGACTCCTCGACGAGCTTCTGGTGCCGCCGCTGCAACGAGCAGTCGCGCTCCCACAGGTGGACGAGGTTGCCGTGCTGGTCGCCCAGCATCTGCACCTCGATGTGCCGAGGCCTGTCGATGTAACGCTCCATGTAGATGGAACCGTCCTTGAACGCCGCCTCCGCCTCCTGCCGGGCGCTGGCCGCCGCCGCCGCCGCCTCGGCCTCGGTGCGGACGACACGCATGCCGCGTCCGCCGCCGCCGGCCGCCGCCTTGATCAGCACGGGGAAGCCGATCTGCCTGGCCATCGCCACGATGTCGGTGTCCGGCTGGATGAGGCCCTCGCTGCCGGGGACGACGGGGACGCCGGCCGACTTGGCGAGGCGGCGGGCCTGGTCCTTGTTGCCGAGCTTGTCCATCGCCTCGGGCGGCGGGCCGATGAAGGTGATCTCGCAGTCGCGGCACACCTCCGCGAACCGCGCGTTCTCCGACAGGAAGCCGTAGCCGGGGTGGATGGCGGTGCACTCGGCCTTGTCGGCGGCGGCGATCAGGCGGTTGCGGTTGAGGTAGCTCTCGACGGCGGGGCCGGGGCCGATGCATACGGCCTGGTCGGCGGCCTCCAGGTAGGGCGCGCCGCGGTCGGCCTCGCTGAAGACGGCGACGGCCTCGATGCCGAGGTCGTGGCAGGCCCGGATCACCCGGAGGGCGATCTCGCCCCGGTTGGCGACGAGGATACGCTTGAACATTGGGGGTGTCGCTCAGCCTGCGGGATCGACGCGGAATAGCACCGTGTTGTACTCGACGAAGTCCTTGTCCTTGACGCACACCTCGGCGATGGTGCCGGCGCAGTCCGCCGTCACGTCGTTGTACACCTTCATCGCCTCGATGAGGCACACGACCGTCGTCGGCGTCACCTTGGTGCCGACGGCCACAAACGCCGGGGCCGTCGGCTCCCGGCGGGCGTAGAACGTGCCCACCGTCGGGCTCTTGATCTCGATCAGCTTCTTCGCCGGGGCGGCGGGGGCCGCCGGCTTGTCCGCCGTCGGGGCCGCGGGGGGGGCGGGGGCCGGCACGTGGGCGGCCACGGGCGCCGCCACGGGCGCCGCCCCGAGGACGACGCGGGGGCCGCGGCGGATGCGGATCTTCTGGTCGCCCTCGGCCAGGTCCAGCTCGCTGACGTCGTTGGACGCCATCAGGCGGAAGAGGTATCGGATCGTCCGCACGTCGAACGGGCGGGGGGAGTCGCTCGGTTCGGCCACGCCGTCTCTCCTCCTTCAACTTGGGGGGGAGGCCTTCGGCCCACTCCCCGCCCCCCTGGCTAACCCACCAGGGCCAGCTCCTCCAGGCCGCGCGGCACCGAGGTCAGCACCTCACAGCCGTCGTCCGTCACCAGCACGTCGTCCTCGATCCTCACCCCGCCCCAGCCGGGCAGGTAGACCCCCGGCTCGATGGTGAACACCATCCCCGGCGTGATCTGCGTCTCCGACCTCATCCTCACGGATGGGGCCTCGTGGATCTGCAAACCGATCCCGTGCCCGAGGCCGTGACCGAAGTTATCACCGAAGCCGGCAGCCTCGATGACGGCCCGCGCCGCCCGGTCGATGTCCTGGCAGACCGTCCCCGGACGCACGGCCCGGATGGCCGCCTCCTGCGCCGCCAACACGACGGCGTGGACGTGTCTGAGCCGGTCCCTGTCGGACGCCCCGGAAGTTGAGGTTTTATGCGTGTCGATGACGCGCGTCAAGTCACTGTGGTAGCCCTCCGGCGTGATCGCGCCCCAGTCCACCAGCAGGAGCCCCGCCTCGCGGACGCGCCGGGCCGTCGGGGGGCAGTGCGGCAGGGCCGCCCGCTCGCCCACCGCGATGATCGGCTCGAACGCGCACGTCTTGCCGCCGCACCGCCTCACGAAGCCCTCCATGGCGTCGGCCAGATCCTTCTCGGTGTCCTCGGGCCGCAGGAGCGCCCGGAACGCGGCGAAGGCGCGTTCGGCGATGGCGATGGCGTGCCGCGTGTGGGCCAGCTCCAGGTCGTCCTTGACCATGCGGAAGCGTTCGACGGCGTCGGGGGCGGCCGTCCAGTTGATGGCCGGCGTGGCCTCGCGGAGGGCCTCGGCCTCGGCGACGGTGACGGCGTTGCCCTCGCAGCCGCACGAGCCGACGCCGAGCTTGGTGAGGACGTCGGCGACGGCCTCGTGGAGCTTCTGGGCGGCGGTGCGGATGTGGGTGGGCACGTCCGGGCACTCGTCGGCGATCTGCCCGACGTAACGCGGGTCGGAGACGAGGAGGACGCGTGTGGGGGTGAGGACGACGGCGGACGAGGACCCGGTGAAGCCGGTGAGGTAGGCGACGTTGGCGGGGGCGGTGACGAGGAAGGCGTCGAGGCCCTGCTCGGCGACGAGGCGGGCGACGTTCTCGCGGCGGCGCGCGTGGTGTTGCGTCATGGGGCCATTGTCGGGGGTCGATAGGCGGGTGGCAATGCGCCCTCAGCGCCAGTCGCCCGAGAGGACGAACGCCGCCCAGTAGTACGGCGGCGCGCGCCGCGTCCCCTTCTCCACCTCCAGCTCCCGCACCACCCCACGCTTGGCCCCGTCCCTGAGCATCGAGAGCTGTGCCTGCCGCAACGCCTCGGCCCTGCTGATGACCTTCCTGGTGTCCCAGGCGGCGGCGTACAGCTCGCCCATCAGGAGCTGGGTGGCGCGGTCGTCCACCTTCCATAGCGAGGCGACCACGGAGCGAGCGCCGGCGATCTGGAAGGCACGCTGCATGCCGAGGATGCCCTCGCCCCCCGCCACCACGCCCAGACCCGTCTCGCACGCGCTCAGCACCGCCAATTCCAGCTTCGAGAGGTCCATCTCGGACACCTCGAGCGCCGTCAGGATGCCGTCCCCCTCGCCGGGGCCCGGCTCGCGGTTCGCCCCGGACAGGGCCAGCCCCGACAGCAGCAGCGGGTGCCAGCCGGCCAGCTCGCGCCGGGCGTCGGGGCCGCCACCGTGGGCGGGCTTGACCTGCTCCGGGGCGAAGAAGCCGTGCGTCGCCAGGTGCGCGTACCGCGCCTTCGGCAGCGCCTCGCGGAGCGCCTTCTTGGTGCCGGCGCCACCGGTGAGGAGCGTCGCCTTTCCGTCACGGAACAGCCTCTCGAACGAATCGCGCACGGCGAGGGCCTCGGCGACGGTGGCCGGCAGGCGGGTGAACTTCGCCCGCCCCGTCCGGGGGGCGGAGCGGTCATCGGCCGCGGCGGGCGGGGGGGCGGCCTCCGTCTCGTACGCCAGGCCGCCGACGGCCAGCAGGGAGGCGGCCAGGCGGTCCTTCTTGGGGGCGAGCAGGCCGGGGATGGCCGAAGGCGACGGGACGACGGCGAGGGCCACGTCCTCGATCAGGAATGTGCCGCTCTTCTTGCCGGGCAGGGCGGCGAAGGGGGCCATGCCCAGCACGCCATCGGGTGACACGAGGACCACCTTCGCCCCTTCGAGGTGCTTCTCCACCGGCAGCCAGATGAGACGCTTGACCACCTGGCCCGCGGCGTGGCCGGCCTCGCGGCGCATGATCTGGCCGCGCCAATCGCCGACGGCGGACGAAACGGGGCCGGCCATGCCCAGCGGCACGCGGGCGGCCGGCCTGCCCTTGCGGTGGACGAAGGCGGTCAGGCGGCCGCCGTGGAAGAGGTAATCGACGAGGACGGCCCCATCCGGCAGCGACGCCGCGAGGCGCCCCGGCGTGAGGCGGTCCTCGGCCGTGGCGGCGCGGAAGTCGGCGGAGAGGCGGGCCAGCGCCGCCTGCGCCTCCTCGTGCGCCCCCCCCAAGGCGTCGAGCCGCTCCCTGGTTGCCGAGGCCGACTGACGCAACGCCGCCAGGCGCCGGGTGGCGTCCTGGAGGGCGAGGGCGGCCTCGCGTGCCCTGGGGTCTTCGGAGAGGCGGAGGAAGAGGCGGCGTCGTTGCTGGTGCAGCAGGAGCGTGCCCTTCCAGGCCAGGGCGTGTTCGGCGGCGGGCGGGTGCTTCTCGTCGTCGTGGAGGAGAAGCCGGACGGCGAGAACGCGGCGGAAGGCGGCGGCGGCGGCGAGCTGCTGGCGGTCGGACTGGACACTGGCGAGGTGGCGCAAGTGGGCGGCGGTGACGGCGAGGGCCTCCGAGGACGGCGGCAGGGCCGCCGCGTTGTCCCCCCTCTTGTGGTGGAGCATGGCCAGCCCGTTCAGGCTGGAGGCGTAGAGCGGGTGCCGCTCGCCGAGGACCTCCTTCTTGATCGTCAGGGCCTGCTTCATGAGGGTCAGGGCCTTGGCGTACTCGCCCACGTCCCGGTGAAGCGAGGCGAGGTTGGCGAGGCTGATGGCGTAGGAGGGGTGGCGCTCGCCGCGCAGCCCCTTGGTGAGGGCCAGGGCGCGCGTCGAGAGCGGCAGGGCCGCCGCCGGATCCCCCGCGTCGCCCAACAAGAGCGCGAGGCTGTTGAGGCCGCTGGCGTAGTCGGGGTGCCGCGCGCCCAGCGACGCCTCTCGCAGCTCCAGCGCCCGCCTGGAGAGGGGGATGGCCGTCGCGTAATCGCCCAGCTCGCCGTGCAGCAAGGCCAGGGCGTCCAGGCTCATGGCGTAGGAGGGGTGGCGCTCGCCGAGGGCCTCCTTCCTGATGGCGAGCGCCTGCGCGGAGGTCGCCAGGGCGGCCCGGTAGTCGCCCATGTCCTTTTGCAGCGCCGCCAGGCTGCACAGGCCGAGGGCGTAGAGGGGGTGGCGCTCCCCCACCGTCGCCTTGCGGATGGCCTGGGCCTGCCTGAGCAGCGGCAGCCCCGCCGCCGGGTCGCCGGCCCCGATGTGCCGCTGGGCCAGGTTGTTCAGGCAGTCAGCGTACCCGGGGTGGCGCTCTCCCCGCGCCGCCCTGGTGACGGCCAGCGCCTGCCGGTACAGCGGGAGGGCCGCCCCGTCGTCCCCCATCTCCTGATGCAGGCGTGCCAGGCTGTTGAGACTCTGGGCGTAGTCGGGGTGCCGCTCCCCCAGCGCCTCCTTGCGGATCGCCAGCGCCTCCTTCATGAGGGGCAGCGCCTCGCCGTATTCGCCCATCTCCGTGAGCTGCAGGGCCAGGTTGTTGAGCGACCGGGCGTAGGAGGGGTGACGCCCCCCCAGCGAGCCCTTGGTGGCCCGGGCGGCCTCCCGGAAGAGCGGCAAGGCCGCCGCCAGGTCGCCCCTGGCGGCGTGCAACCCGGCGAGGTTGCTGAGGCTGATGGCGTAGGCGGGGTGGCCCACGCCCAACACCTCCTTGCGGAGCGCGAGCGCCTGTTTCGAGAGCGGCAGCGCCGCCTCGTGGTCGCCCAGGGAGGAACGGGCCACCGCCAGGTTGTGGAGGCTGAGGGCGTGGTCGGGGTGCTTCGCGCCCAGCGCCGCCTTGCGGACGGCTGACACCTGCTCGTAGAGGGCGAGGGCGGCCTTGTAGTCGCCCATCTCGTGATGCAGGGCGGCCAGGACGTCGATGCTCGTCGCGTACAGGGGGTGGCGCACCCCCAGGGCCACCTTGCGCACAGCCAAAGCCTTCTCGAAGAGGGGCAGGGCGGCCTTGCAGTCCCCCATGGCGTGATGCAGGGTGGCCAGGTTGTGGAGGCAGAGGGCGTACCCGGCGTGGCGCTCGCCGTGCGTCGCCTTCTGAAGGGTCAGGGCCTTCTCATGCAGGGGCAGGGCGGCCCGATAGTCATTCATCTCCTGCAACAGGATGGCGAGGTTGTGCAGGGTGGTGGCGTACCGGGGATGCCTCTCCCCCAACGCCTCCCCCGTGACGGCCAGGGCCTGCCTCAACAAGGGCAAGGCGGCCCTCCGGTCATCCATCTTCCGGTGGAGCTGGGCCAGGTTGTGGAGGTTGGACGCGAGGTCCGGGTGAGCCACGTCGAAGGCCCCCTTGCGGATCGCCAGCGCCCGCTGCAAGAGCGGCAAGGCCGCCGCGTTGTCGCCCAGGTCCTCGTGCAGGGCGGCCAGGTTGTCCAGTGCCTGGGCGTGGCCGGGGTGCCCTTCGCCCAGCGCCTCCCTCAGGATGGCCGCGGCCTGCTTGAAGAGCGGCACGGCCGCCGCCAGACGCCCCGTCCGGCCCAGGCCCGCCCCCAGGTTGCTGATGCTGGCGGCGTAGTCGGGGTGCGTCCCGCCCAGCGCCTCCTTGCGGGCGGCGACGGCCTCCTGCAAGACGGGCAGGGCCTCGGCGTGCTTGCCCTGTCTGGACAGGGCGGCGGCGCGGGCGTCGAGGGCCGCGACCCGTGCCACCGCCTCGCGCTCCGCCTGGGTGCGGGCCATTCGGGCCAGGGCATCGGCCAGCTCCAGCCTCCCGTCGATCGCCCGCCAGTGGCCCTCCCCGTGCAGCCGCCGGCGGGCATCCGCCACGAGGCGGCGGCAAGACACCTCCCGCTCCCCGCCGCCGCGCGTCCGGTGCCAGCCGGCCAGACGCCCCGCCGTCGATGCCGTGCGCGAGCCCCACGGGCCCAGAACGCGCTGCTCGATCCGCAGGGCCTCCTCAAGGGCGGTGATCGCCTCTGCCTGTCTCCCCTCCTTCCACGCCGCGTGGCCGGCGGTCTGCTGGGCGTCCCGTTTCGCCAGCAGTTTCGCCTGCTCCGGCGTCGGCGCCGCCGGCGGTGCCGCGCCCCACGCCACCCCCGCCAGCAGCAGGACCGGCAACGTCGCACGCATGGGTATCCCTCTCTGAACCGCTCATCCTACCGCACGCGGCAACGGTCCGGAGCCCCCCGATTCGCTGATCCCCCCCAGGCCGGGTGGTCGATACCGTTGGGGTTATCCCTTCCCCAACGCCCTCCCACCCGCGGGGCCGCCATGTTCCCCATCCTCCCCATCCTCCTCCTCGCCTCCATCCACTCCACCCCCGCCGAGAAGGCCTGGCGCGCCGGGCAGGCCGCCATGGAGGCCGACCGCTTCGACGAGGCCGTCGGCCAGTTCCAGCTCAGCCTCCGCCTCGACCCCAGGTTTTCCCAGGCCCACCTCAGCCTCGCCGCCGCCCACCTCGCCGTCTCCCAGGACGGCAAGGCCGTCCCCCACCTCCGCAACTACCTCGCCGCCCACCCCGAGCACTTCCCCGTCCGCTGGCACCTCGCCGAGGCCCTCGTCCGCTGCGGCAAGCAGCGCGAGGCCCGCACCGAGGTGGCCCGCTACCTCGCCGAGACCCAGCTCCGCCCCGCGATGGGGCTGGAGGCCCTCATCCGCGCCCACACACTCCTCATGGAGATCGCCGAGGACACCGGCGACGAGTACGAGGAGCGCCTCAACCGCGGCATCGGCCTGTACCTCCTCGCCCGCCGCCGGCTGGAGGTCGGCGACGCCGGATCCCGCCGCGCCGCCGAGGAGCTGCTGTGCAAGTCGGCCGCCGAGCTGACCCTGGCACGCATGCAGCGGCCCGCCGAGGCGCGGCCCGCGTGGTACCTGCATTCGGTGTGGGCCGCCCTGGCGCAGAGCCAGCCGGCCCGGCGCTGGCTGCGGCAGGCGGCGCGGCAGGCGTCGCCCGGCTCCCTCACCCCCGCGGAACGCCGCCAGCTCACCCTTGCGTCCGACGAGGCGCGGCTGTCCGGCCTGGGCAAGTGAGGGCGCCAACGCGGGCTTAGGCGGTGGGTTGTGCCAACAGAAGGCGGGCGGGGTGTTGACGCCCCGCCTCCCGGGCTGATAGCCTCTTCTGTTGGAGCAACTCCCCGAGGTGCGCACCATGCCGCGCTCGCTGCCGATCTGCCTGCTGGCCGTTTCGATCCTGGCCGTGGCCTCGCCGTCGCGCGGGCAGGACGGCACCATCGAGCCGGAGACCGACTGGGACAAGAGGGACAAGCCGACGCGCGCGCTGCGGATCGCGCTCTTCAAGGGCGATACGAGGGCCGACCTGTCGAAGAAGGAGCACGTCGCCGCCATCGACTTCGCCGCCAAGGAGGCGACCTACCAGCTCCACTGGTACGCCAACGACCGCAAGCTCGGCAAGATCAACTCCATCGTCGCCGACTTCGACGCCCGCCTCAACCAGATGCACCGCAACAAGAACAAGGCCGACGTGGCCGCCATGGTGACGGCCTACTGCCGCGCCGTCACCGCCCGCGCCCGTGACGTGATCCTGGCCGGCAACCCCATCGCCTCCGTCAACGCCGCCCGCGTCCTGTACCTCATCTCCGCCCGCTCCGCCGACCCCAAGGGCATGCCCGGCACCATCAAGGACTGGTCCGAAGAGGTGCTGCCGCGACTGGCCGGGGACACCGGCGATTACCTGTTGACCACCCTGGCCGAGCTGGCGTCGTCTCCCCGTGCCAACCAGGGGACGAAGTACTACCTGCTGCGGGCGATGGGCGACATCCTGTCGCTGCCCCGCCAGACGCCCCCCGTCTACAAGAAGGAGGCGGAGGACAAGGCGGTGACGGCGGCGCTCGGCTTCCTGGCCGCGAAGACCGGCTTCACGCTGAGCACGCCGCGCGACGAGCTGGAGGGGTACAAGGTGCTGCGTGGGCACGCGCTGCGCGTGCTGGCGGCGGCGGGGCACTCGGAGCTCGGCAAGGAGAAGCCGGCGTTGTGGATGGCCCGCATCGCGGGCGGGGACCCCCTCCTCTTCCTCCCCGGCATCGACCCCTACCCGCGCCTGGACGAGCGCATCGAAGGGGCGGTGGGGCTGGCCCGCATGGTCGGCGTGGGCGACAAGCGCCACCCCGACCTCGCCCCCGACCTCGCCGCCCATCAGGTCGCCGTCACCGTCGCCGTCTTCGCCCTGGCGGCCCAGCCCCCGGATACGAAATTGGCCCGCCGCCTGAGGCCCTGGAAGGCCGACGCCTCGCGCCTGCTGGAGGCGGTCGAGGCCATGCGCCCCAACAAGGACGCCCACGTCGCCGCCGTCATCGAAAAGTGCCGCCCCCTCCTGATCGACCTGGAGGGCGGCAAGCAGACCGACGCCGCCGCCAACACCCTGCGCGACTGGATCGTCACCAACCCGCCGCCGTCCAGGACGCTGTTCAAGACCGACAAGACTTCGACCGTCCTGATGGAGCGCGAGCCAGAGCCCAAGGACGAGAAGGTCCTCAAGGGCGAGAAGCCCCCCGTCAAGGATGACAAGCCGCCGGCCAAGGACGGCAAGGGCAAGGACGGCCCGCCGATGAAGGACGGCCCGCCGATGAAGGACGGCAAGGACGGCAAGACGCCGGCGAAGAAGGACAAGTGACCGCCCCCTGGCTGCGTCCGCGCGCCGCCTACGTCCACGTCCCGTTCTGCGCCCACCACTGCGGCTACTGCGACTTCGCCGTCGCCGTCGGCCAGGACGCGCGGGCCGGCGAGTACCTCGACGCCCTCGCCGCCGAGCTGGCCATGACGGGCCGATGGCCCGTCGAGACGCTATTCGTCGGCGGCGGCACGCCTTCGCACCTGTCGCCCGGGATGCTCGCCCGCCTGCTGGCGCTGCTGGCCGAATGGCTGCCGCTGGGGCCCGGCGGCGAGTACAGCATCGAGGCCAACCCCGACTCGCTGACGGCGGAGAAGGTGGCCCTCCTCGCCGCCGCCGGGGTGACGCGCGTCAGCCTGGGGGCGCAGTCATTCGACCCGGCGGCGCTCGCCGTGCTGGAGCGCACGCACGACCCGGACGAGGTCGCCCGCGCCGTCGAGCGCCTGCAAGGGCGTATGGACTTCTCGCTCGACCTGATCTTCGGCGTGCCCGGTCAGACGCCTGCTGCATGGCTGGCCGACATCCACCGGGCGCTCGCCCTGTCGCCGGGGCACATCTCGACGTACGGGCTGACCTACGAGAAGGGGACGCGGCTGTGGAAGCAGCGGCGGTCTGGGCGCCTGGTGCCTCTCGGCGAGGAACAGGAGCTGGCCCTGTACGAGCTGGCCATCGACGAGCTGGCGGCGGCGGGCTTCGAGCATTACGAGGTGTCGAACTTCGCGAGGCCGGGGCGGAGGAGCCGGCACAACCAGGTGTACTGGGCGAACCACGCCTACCTGGGCTTCGGCCTGGGCGCGGCGCGGTACGTCGAGGGCCGGCGCGAGATCAACACGCGCGACCTGTCGGCGTACATCGCGCATCTGAAGGCGGGCCGCCCGGCGACGCAGTCCGGCGAGACGCTGGCGCCGCCGGAGCGCGCGAAGGAGACGATGGCGGTGCAGATGCGGCGGATGGAGGGCATCGTGCGGGAGGCGTTCGCCGCGCAGACCGGCTTCGGGCTGGACGAGGTGGCGGGGCCGCACCTGCTAGCGCTGGTCGAGCAGGGGCTTCTCGCCGACGACGGGGCGTCGGTGCGTCTGACGCGGCGTGGTAAGGCGGTGGCCGACGGCGTCATCGAGCGGCTGCTGTGAGGGGCGGTCAGGGGCCGAACAGATCGGCCTGCCGCGCCACCTCGAGGATCTTCGTCCCGTTGTAGTTGTGCGTGGCGAGCAGCCCGCCGTCGGGGCTGAATGCGAAGCGGGTGAACGGCCCAGGCGCCCCGCCGACGGCCCTGATGCGCTCCTTCCCCGTCCTCGTCTCGAAGGAGTGCAATGCCCCGCCCTGGATGCCCACCAACAGGATCGCCCCGTCGGGGGAGAAAGCGACCGGGTGGTGGTATCCGATGTTGCCCACCGTCGAGACCTTCCAGGCCGCCCTCTCCCCGCCCGATTCGAGGTCCACTAGCCGCACGCTCTTGTCGGCGCAGAGGCAGGCCAGCGTCTTGCCGTCGGGCGACACGGTCGCGCCGGCGAGCCGGGCGCCGGGCCCGCCCGTGTGCTCGCGACGCACCGCCAGCGTGCCGGGGTCGCAGACCCGCGCCTTGCTCCCGAAGATTGCCACCAGCGCCCCGCCCTTCGCGATCTCCAGCCTCGACGGCGACTCCCCGCACCTCCGCATCACGGCCCGCGCCACCCCGGACTCGGCGTCGAGGAGGTGGACCTCCCCGTGGGTGCTGCCTTGCGGCTGTATGCCGACGGCCAGAGTCCGGCCGTCGGGCGACCAGGCGAGGGCCTGCACACTCGACTTCTCGCCCGCCGTCTCGTGCAGCACCCGATGCCGGGCCGCCTCCCTCCCCGCCTCGATGTCCCACACCACGGCGGTGCCGTGGTTGGCCCCGTAGGCCACCCGCTTGCCGTCCGGCCGCCAGGCCACGCACCAGACCGCGATACGCTCGGGCCGGGTCATCTTCTCGACGCCCCTGGCCACGTCCCACAGGCGGAACCGGGCATCGACGTGCCCGACGGCCAGCGCCGTGCCGTCCGGCGAGAAGGCCAGGCCCAGGGCACGGTTGGCGGCCGTCTCCTCCCAGACGGGGCGTTCCCCGGGCGGGCGTTCGGACTTCGGTCTGTCCGGCGGCTTCACGCCGTCCGTTCTCGGGGGCTCGTGCTTCGGCGGCGGCACCTCCGCCTCGATCCGCACGGAGCCGAAGAAGCGGGCACCGTCGGCCCCCTCGACGCGGCGTTTCTCACCGGCGGCCATCACGAGCAGGACGTCCACCCCGCCGTCGCACGGGCGGCCGCATTGCACGCAGACGATCCGCCCGCCATCCGGGACGGCGATACGGTATTCCTTGCCGTCAATCCCGCCGAGCCGGACGCCCCCTTCGGAGATGAGGGTGCCCTTGCTGACCGCAAGCATGTTCTCGCGCTCCGACCTGTGAACCTCATCGAGATTCGGGAGGTGGACGCCGCGGAACGCGAAATGGACGACGGCGAACACGATGCCGTCCTCCTTGCGTTCCAGGCCCCACTTGCGGACATGCGCGTTCGGGGGCAGCGGGCCGGGCGGGGCGGACAACAGGCTCGGGCGTCCGGGCAGTGACGCGGAGAAGCCGGCCTCGGGGATGGCGAATTCCTGCCAGTCCGCTTCGGGGATCTTCGCCCCCGAAAGCCAACGAGAGAACGTGGCCGACACCCGGTGGGAGATCACATAAGTGGCCACCCCCACCACGAGGGCGCAGATTAGGATCAAAGTGGCCGCCACATTCCGGCCTGCGGAATCCGCTGTCCCGGGCGGGGGGGCCGGCGCATCCGCCACCTCCGGGATGAGCACGACCGGTGCGGACCCTGTCCGGATGCCGTTCGGCGCGGGGGCGGCGGTCCCACACGCGGGACAAGCGCCCGGCGCGTTGGCCTCGTCGATCTCCTTCCCGCACGCCCGGCAGGGGGTCGGCATGGGGTGCCTCCGTGTGCATCGTCCCTTGCGATCTTACCGCACACTGCCCGGTCTGACGAGCCCCCGCACGAACACATCGCCGTCGATCACCTCCACGGCCTCCGGCTCGACGCGCCAGGCCTCCGACATCAGCGCCGGCCCCACGCCCGCGAACGCCGCCGCCCCGCCGCCCAGCAGCTTCGGCGCCATGAACGCCCACGCCTCGTCGATCAGCCCCGCGCCGAGGAACGCCGCCAGCAGCGCCGGCCCCGCCTCCAGCATCACGTTCGTCATCCGCCGCCGCCCAAGCTCCGCCAGCAGGGCGGGCAGGTCAGGAGCCGTCAGCGCCTCGCAGCCCGGCGGCGCGTCGCGCGGCGCGTCCGACACGACGATGACCGGCGTCTCTTGCGCGGTTGCGACGAGGCGGCTCGTGAGCGGCAAGCGGCCTCGGCGGTCCAGCACCACACGCGCCGCCACGCGCGGCCCCGGCGGCCGCGCCGTCAACAGCGGATCGTCGGCCAGCACCGTGCCGCTGCCGGTGATGATCGCATCGACGCGGCCCCGCAGCTCATGCACGCGGCGGCGCGACGCCTCGCCGCTGATCCACTTCGACTCGCCGGTGTGCGTCGCCATCTTGCCGTCGAGCGTCATCGCCCACTTGGCGATCACCCACGGGCGGCCCTCCGTCACCAGCATCAGGTACGGCGCGTTGAGCCGGCGCGCCTCGGCCTCGCACTCCCCGACGCTCACCCCGACGCCGGCGGCTCGCAGCTCGGCCAGGCCACCGCCGGCCACGCGCGGGAACGGGTCCGCCAGCGCCGCGACGACGCGCGACACGCCGGCGTCGATCACCGCCCGCGAGCAGGGCGGCGTCTTGCCGAAGTGGCTGCACGGCTCCAGCGTGACGTACAGCGTCGCCCCGCGGGCACGCTCGCCGGCCTCGCGCAACGCGAACACCTCGGCGTGCGGCTCGCCGAACCTCGGGTGGAAGCCCTGCCCGACGCATTGGCCGTCACGCACCAGCACCGCGCCGACCATCGGGTTCGGCTCGACGTGGCCGCGCCCGCGCTCGGCGAGGGACAGGGCGAGCCGCATCCAGTGGGTGTCGCTCATGGGCCACCGCCCAGCGTCACTTCTTCTTCGGCGCGGTGTGGACCGACGCCCCGTAATACATCTCCGCCGCCTCGCCGATGGTCTCCAGCAGCGTCGGGTGGGCGTGCATCGTCATGGCGATGTCACGCGCCGTCGCCGCCATCTCGATGGCCAACATCCCCTCGCCCAGCATCTCGCCGGCCCCGACGCCCACCAGGCCGACGCCCAGCACACGCTCCGTCTCCGGGTCGGCGATGACCTTCGTCAGCCCCTCGGTGCGGCCGAGCGTCATCGCCCGGCCCGACCACGCCCACGGGAACTTCAGCACCTTGATCGGCTTGTTGTCGCGGGCCGCCTCCGTCTCCGTCAGGCCGCACCAGGCGATCTCGGGGTCGGTGAAGACGACCGCCGGCACGGCGCGGGCGTCGTACACCGCCGGCTCGCCGGCCAGCACCTCGGCCACGACGCGGCCCTCGTAGGTCGCCTTGTGGGCGAGCATCGGCTCGCCGGCCACGTCGCCGATGGCGAAGATGTGCGGCACGTTCGTCCGCCGCTGGGGGTCCACAGGGATGAAGCCGCGCTCGTTGACGGCCACGCCGGCCCTGTCGGCGCCGATCTCCTTGCCCGTGGGCCGCCGCCCCACGCTGATGAGCGCCCGCCCGAAGACGTGCTCGCTCGTCTTGCCGTCGGGCGCCTCCAGCGTCGCCTTGACCCCGTCCTTCGTCTCCTCCAGCTTGGCCACCTTGGTCTTGAGGAGGATGCCCTCGAACAGCTTGCCGAGGCGGTCGTGCAGCGGCTTGACGAGGTCGCGGTCGCAGCCGGGCAGCAGGCCGTCGGTCATCTCCACGACCGTGACCTTGCTGCCGAGGGCGGCATACATGAAGCCCATCTCCAGGCCGATGTAGCCGCCGCCGATCACGAGCAGCTTCTGCGGCACCTCCTCCAGCTTGAGGGCGCCGGTGGAGTCCATGACGCGCGGCCCGAGTTTGAAGATGGGCGGGATCGCCGGCACCGAGCCGGTGGCGATGACGCACCTCTCGAACTCGACGAGCGGGCCGCCCTCGACCTGGATGGTGTTCGGCCCGGTGAACGCGCCCTTGCCGACGACGTGCTGCACCTTGCGGAGCTTGCACATGCCGGCGAGGTTCTTCGACAGGCCGTCCACCACCTTCTGCCAGTGCCCGCGGACGCCGTTGATGTCGATCTTCGGCTCGCCGAAGGTGATGCCGGCGTGGGGCGCCTCCCTGGCGTCGATGATGAGCTTGGCGGCGTGCAGGACGGCCTTGGAGGGGATGCAGCCGACGTGCAGGCAGGTGCCGCCGGGGCGCTCGCGGGCCTCGATGAGGGTGGTCTGGATGCCGTGGTCGGCGGCGAGGAAGGCGGCGGCGTAGCCGCCGGGGCCGCCGCCGAGGACGACGAGCTGTGTCTTGATGGTGTCAGGCATGGGTGTCTCTGTCTTCTCGTAGAGCACGCTTCCAGCGTGCTCCGAAGAAAGCACGCTGGAAGCGTGCTCTACGGGGTCACAGCAGGATGTGCCACGGGTTCTCGAGCATCTCGGCGATGCGGCGTGTGAACCGCGCCGCGGCAGCACCATCGATCACCCGGTGGTCGTAGCTCAGCGACAGCGGCATCATGAGGCGCGGGACGAAGGCGTCGCCCTTCCACACCGGCTCCATGCGTCCGCGCGACAGGCCCAGGATCGCCACCTCCGGCCAGTTCACGATGGGCGTGAACCCCGTGCCGCCGATGCCCCCCAGGTTGGTGATGGTGAACGTGCCGCCCGACATGTCGGCCTTGCCGGCGCGGGCCTTCTCGGCGGTCTCGTTCAGCTCCGTGGCCAGCTCCTCGATGCCCTTCTGGTCCGCGTTCTTGATCACCGGCACCAGCAGGCCGCCGCGCGTGTCCACGGCCACGCCGATGTGGACGTACTTCTTGAGGATGAGCTGGTTGTTGGCGAGGTCGAGCGACGAGTTGAAGTTGGGGAATTGCTTGAGCGCGATGGCGACGGCCTTGAGGATGAACGCCGTCACGGTGAGCTTGCCGCCCTTGCCCTCGCGCGACTTGCGGAACTCCTCCAGGTCGGTGATGTCGGCGAGGTCGTGCTGGGTGACGTGCGGGATGAGCGACCACGCGATGTTCATCTGCTTGGCGATCAGCTTCCGCGTGCGTGACAGCGGCTCGCGCACCACCTCGCCGAACTGCCCGAAGTCCGGCAGCGGCGGCGTCTGCACCGCCCCGCCGCCGACGGCCCCCACGCCCATCCCGGGCTGGGCGTTCTTCACGTCGTCCTCGGTCACCCGCCCCTTCGGCCCGGTGCCGATGACCGCCGCCACGTCCACGCCGAGCTTGCGCGCCAGCCAGCGTGTGCCGGGGCTGGCTGCCACCATCCCCGCCGGCGCCGCCTTGGTAGGGGGGGCCGCCGCGCGGACGGGCCTGGCCTCCTCATGGTTCGGCTCGGACTTACGCGGCGGCGGGGCGGGCGCTGCCTTCGGAGCCGCCGGGGCGGGGGACGCCTTGGCGGGGGCGGCTGCCTCGCCGCCGGCGCCGGCCTCGATCACGCAGAACGGGGCGCCGACCTTGATCTCGTCGCCCACCTTGACGGTGAACTTGCTCAGCGTGCCGGACGCCGGCGACGGGACCTCCATCGTGGACTTGTCGGCGTTGACGGTGATCAGGGCCTGGCCCTTCTCGACCTTCTGGCCGGGCTGCACGAGCAGCTCGGTCACCTCGACGCTCTCGACGCCCTCTTTCAACTTGGGCAGCTTGTGCTCGGTGGCCATCGTCGCTCCAACGGGTTGTGCATGGGCCTCATGGGCCGAATGAGGCCCATTCCGAGTGAATCACGCCGTCAGGGGGTCGAGCTTCGCCGCGTCGATCCCCAGCTTCTGCCGCGCCTTCTCGACCTCCGCCGCCGGGTACTGGCCCTTGCGCGAGAGCCGGTACAGCGCCGCCAGGGCGATGCACTCGGCGTCGATCTCGAAGTGCCGCCGCAGCGCCGGCCGCGTCTCGCTGCGCCCGAAGCCGTCGGTGCCCAGGGCGTACAGGCCGCCCGGCACCCACTCGGCGATCATCTCGGGCACGGCCCGCATGTTGTCGGACGAGGCGACGTATGCGTCGTTCGCCCCCTCCTTGCTCAGCACCTGCTCGACGTACGAGAGGCGCGGCTTCTCGGCGGGATGCAGGAAGTTCCAGCGCTTGGCCTCCAGCCCGTCGCGGCGCAGCTCCTTGTAGCTCGTCGCGCTCCACACGTCGGCGGCCACGCCGAACTGCTCGGCGAGGATCGCCTGGGCGCGGACCGCGTGCAGCAGGATCGGCCCCGAGCCGAACAGGTGGGCCTTGGCGCCCTTGGCCGCCACGGCGGACGGCTTGAACTTGTACAGGCCGCGGAGGATGCCCTCCTCCGCCCCGGCCGGCATCGCCGCCTGCGGGTAGTTCTCGTTGTACAGCGTGATGTAGTAGAAGATGTCCTCGGGCTTCGGCCCGTACATCCGGCGGATGCCGTCCTTGATGATGACGGCCAGCTCGTAGGCGTAGGCCGGGTCGTAGCACATCACGTTCGGGATGGTCGAGGCGATGACGTGGCTGTGGCCGTCCTCGTGCTGGAGGCCCTCGCCGTTGAGGGTGGTCCGCCCGGCGGTGGCGCCCATCATGAAGCCGCGGCAGCGGGCGTCGGCGGCCAGCCAGGCGAGGTCGCCGATGCGCTGGAACCCGAACATCGAGTAGTAGATGTAGAAGGGGACGGTGGGCACGCCGTGCGTGGAGTAGGCGGTGCCGGCGGCGATGAAGCTGGACATGGCGCCGGCCTCGGTGATGCCCTCCTCGAGCATCTGGCCGTTCTTGGCCTCGCGGTAGGCGGTGGCGGCGTACTCGTCATCGACGGGGACGTACTTCTGGCCCTGGCTGGCGTAGACCTTGTACTTGGCGAAGAAGCCGTCCATGCCGAAGGTGCGGGCCTCGTCCGGGATGATGGGGACGAGGTGCTTCGCCAGCGGCGTCTTGAGGCTCAAGAGGGCGTCGAGCTGGTTGACGAACGCCATCGTCGTCGAGGCGGGCTTGTCGCCCCCCTTGGCGAAATGCTCGATGAAGGCCGCGGGCGGGCCGTCCAGGGCGGGGGCGTTGGCGCGGCGCTGGGGCAGGTAGCCGCCGAGCTTCTTGCGCCGCTCGTGCAGGTACTTCATCTCCGGGCTGTCGGCGGGGGGCCGGACGATCCGGCAGTGCTCGATCTGCTCGTCGGTGACGGGGAGGTTGAAGCGGTCGCGGACGTGGAGGAGGACCTTCTTGCGCTCCTTGAAGGTCTTCATGTTGTGGATGCTATTGAGGCCCTCGCCCTCGGACCCCAGGCCGTATCCCTTGACCGTGGCCACCAGGACGACCGTCGGCTGGCCCCTGGTCTCCACCGCGGCCTTGTAGGCGGCGTAGACCTTGGCGGGGTCATGGCCGCCGCGTTTGAGGCCGGCGATCTGCTCGTCGGAGTAGTCCTTCACCATCTCCAGCAGCTCGGGGTACTTGCCGAAGAAGTGCTCGCGGGTGTAGGCGCCGCCGGCGACGATGTACTTCTGGTACTCGCCGTCCACCACCTCCATCATGCGTTTCTTGAGGAGGCCGGACTTGTCGGCGGCGAGGAGCGGGTCCCAGTCGCTGCCCCAGAGGCACTTGATGCAGTGCCAACCCGCCCCGCGGAACGCCCCCTCCAGCTCCTGCACGATCTTGCCGTTGCCGCGGACGGGGCCGTCGAGACGCTGCAGGTTGCAGTTGACGACGAAGATGAGGTTGTCGAGCTTCTCGCGGCTGGCGAGGGTCAGCGCGCCCATCGACTCCGGCTCGTCCATCTCGCCGTCGCCGAGGAACGCCCACACCTTCTGATCCGGGGAGGGCTGCTTCAGGCCGCGGTTCTCCAGGTAGCGGTTGAAGCGGGCCTGGTAGATGGCGGTGATGGGCCCGAGGCCCATGCTCACCGTGGGGAACTGCCAGAAGTCCGGCATGAGCCAGGGGTGCGGGTAGCTGGACAGGCCGCCGCCGGCCTCCAGCTCCTGGCGGAAGTTCTTGAGGTGCTGCTCGGTGAGCCGGCCTTCGAGGTAGGCGCGGGCGTACATGCCGGGGGAGGCGTGGCCCTGGAAGTAGATGAGGTCGCCCCCGCCGGGGGCGTCGGGGCCGCGGAAGAAGTGGTTGAACGCCACCTCGTAGAGGTTGGCCGACGACGCGAAGGTGCCGATGTGCCCGCCGACCATGCCGCCGGCGGCGGTGCGCTCGTTGGCGGCCAGGACCATGGCCATGGCGTTCCAGCGGACGAGGCTCTTGATCTTGCGTTCGATCTCGCGGTTGCCGGGGAACTCCGGCTCCTCGTCGGGGTCGATGGTGTTGATGTACGGCGTGTTGGCCCGGAAGGGCACGTCGACGCCGAGCTGCTCGGCGTGCTCGCCGACGACGCCGAGGAGGTGGCCGGCGCGCTGCTTGCCCGAGAAGAACAGGACGGCCTCGAGCGAGTCGAGCCATTCCTGCGTTTCCAGGGCGTCGGGGTCAGGTGCGGCGTGGTCGGCGGTTCCGTTGCCAAGAGGCTCGGCCAGGGCGGCCTCGCGCTCCTTGATCCCCTCGGTCATGTTCGGCATTCTCCGCGGTGTAGGCGTCTCGGCCCCGCTTTCATTGTAGGTGGATGAGGCTCGTAGGACAGGTAGGACGCCCGGGACGCCTACCGACCGAGAGGCGTCCCGGACGTCCTAGGTGTCCTACGCCGACGCGCTACCCGTTCTCGCGCTCGGTCTCGCGCAGGATCGCCAGGGCCTCGTCCACGGTGGGGACCGGCACGCCGCGCTGCCGCCCGCCGGCGTCGCACTCCTGCAAGAGCATCAGGTCATCGAAGTCCGGCGACGCCTCCAGACGCAGGCGCGTGCGGTGCCCGAGCTGGCCCTTCCTGTGCAGGTGGGCGTCCATGTGGTGCTCGATGAAGAAGCGCGTGCGTTCGGTGATGAGGCCGTCCAGCACCTCCAGGGCGGCCCCGACGTGGTCGGGGGGGTCGATGGCCTTGCCGACGTCGTGCAGCAGGGCGGCCTGCATCAGCTCCACGTCGTAGGGGCGGGCGTCCCGCATCAGCTCGAACACCTGGAGCGAGTGGTACAGCGCGTCGCCCTCCGGGTGATACACCGGGTTGCCCATCACCTTCTCCAGCGGCATCAGCAACATGCGGAAGACGAAGTACGGGTCCACCGCCTCCTCGTCCTCGGCCCGCTGCATCTCCTCGTCGATGACGAGGTCGGGGTACTCCCTGGCGAGGAAGTCCTCCAGCTCGGCGATGCTGGCCCGCTCGATGGCCCGGCCCGTGATGCTGCTCTTGAAGACGTAATGCGCCTGCGACTCCGCGTAGACCGTCAGCTCGAACGGGAAGCGTCCGGGGACGTGGATGTGCGTGAACTGGCGGGATTCCCCGTGCTTGACGACCTGCTTCCGCTCGATCTCGTGCTCCATGCCGGCCTGTTCGAGCAGGTCGGTGATGAGGGTGGGGTGGTCGCAGAAGACGTGCAGGTCGATGTCACTGCCCTTGCGGACGTGGCCGGTCATGACGCTGCCGATGAGGCGCGGGCGGAAGGCGCGGAGGAGGTGCATGAGGCGCAGGGCCTCCAGGCGCATATCGCGGAGGTGCTGGGTGCGCTTCTCGCCCTCGTGGAGGCGGGCGAACTGCTGCACGCGGTCCCGGATCTCGGAGTTGGAGGGGAGGTCTTGCGGCTTGAGGGAGCCGCGGCAGAGGCGCTTGGCGGCCTTGCGTTTGGCGGTGTGGTACTCGCTCTCGACCCGTTCGTACATCAGGCGGGCCGCCTCGAGGGCGATCGCCTGGCGGAGCTTGCCGTCGCTCATGGTGGGGTGTGCGCCGATATGAGGCCCATCGATGCGGCGCGGGGCCAGAGGGATTATCGTCCTGGGGCGGGGCGAAGTCAAGCCGACGCTTGCGGCGCGCCGGCGGGCCGGGTAGGATGCGGGCGATGGAGGGGGCGAATGTCCCGAGCACCTACCCCGAACAGACCAATCACCGGCCGCGGCGCTGCGGTGATGGCGGGCGTGTTCGGCGGCTTGCTCGGCCTGCTCGCCACCCTCCACCCGTCCGTGTATCAGAGCCGGTTGTCGTACTTCTCGCCGCTCGCGGTGCCCATCGGGGCGGACGGCAAGGCGGGGGCGGTGCCCGGCCCGCGGCCCGACTCGGCCGCGAACCTTGAGGTGCACATCTTCGGCCGCGAGGTGGCGGCGGAGCGCGGGTCGTACTCCGCCCTCGGCGCCCGCCAGATGAGCTGGGACTGCACGGCGTGGGCCGTCGCATCCCTGCTCGGGGCGGCGGCCGGCGTGCTGCTCCTGTGGGGGTGGCGGCTCCTGCCGGACGGCCGGGGGACGGAGGCGGCTGCAAAGTAGGAGGGAGAGATGGCCAGGAAACGCTCCGCGCCGCGCAAGGCGGCCTCCGACGGCGACTCACTGTTCCGCGCCATCCTCGCCGACCCGGACGACGACGCGGTGCGTCTGGTCTACGCCGACTGGTGCGAGGAGAACGGCGACCCGGACAGGGCCGAATTCATCCGCCTCCAGATCGCGCGGGCGCGGCTGCCGATCCTCGACCCGGCCCGGCCGTACCCCGGCGAGCGCGAGCGGGCGCTGTTGCACGCCCACGGCCCGGAGTGGCTCGCGGCGCTGCCGGAGCGGGCGCGGGAGTGCATGGGGTTCGAGCGCGGATTCCCCGGCAGCATCAAGTGTGAGGTGGGGGATTTCATTGCCTGGGACGACCTGTGGAGGGTCGCCCCGGTGACGGCGGCTCACCTCGCCGACCACACCACGTTCCTCGGCGAGTATCGCGAGCCGGGGGAGAAGCAGGCTGAGATGCGGGCGCTGGCCGCCCTGCCGCGGCTGACTTATCTACGGACGCTGGTACTGGGCGAGACGGCCGCCCTGCTGCCGGAGGACGTGGGCATCCTCCTTGCCTCGCGGTGCCTCACCGGCCTGCACGATCTTTCCCTGACGGACACCGGGATGGGCGACGCCCTCGTGGGCTCGCTGTGTGCGGCGAAGTTGCCGAACCTGCGGGCCCTCAACATCGAGGCGAACCAGATCGGCGACGGGGGGGCGGCGCTGTTGGCGGCCTCGCCGCTGCTGGGCCGCCTCACGTCACTGTGCCTGGGCAACAGCCAGGTCGGCGACGACGGGGCGGCGGCGCTGGCCGAGTCGCCGCACGCCGCCGGGCTGGAAGGGCTGCACCTGTACTGCACCGACATCGGCGGCCGGGGCGCGCTGGCGCTGGCGGGGTCGCCGCACCTCGGTGGGCTGAAGGCGTTGTCGCTGATGGGCAACAACATCGGGCCGGCGGCGCAGGAGGCGCTGCGTGCGAGGTTCGGGGGCCGGGTGCAGTTGTAGGACGCGGCGGTCACGTCAGTAACGGTAATGGTTCAGCTCGATGAATCGGCTGGCGAGCGCCAGGCCGGAGGAGGCGTAGGCCGCTTCGACGTTGGCAACGGCGCGGACGGTATCCGCGACGGTCATGTCGCGGGATGGGTCGTTGTCCTGGTGGATGGCGAGGATGCCGGCGTGGGCCAGGCCGGCGGCCTGATAGGCGCCGTGGAGCGCCAGGAAGTCGCGGGGGTTCTTCGTGACCAGGATCAGCCCGGCGGCCGCCGCGTGGGCGAAGTGTTCATCGTCGTCCGTGCCGGTGAGGCCGGCGTCGGCGGGGACGGTGACGGCGTGTCCGGCGGCCCGGAGGGCGCGGACGAGCGCGTGCGAGAAGGCACAGTCATCGAGGTAGAGGCTCAGCGCCATCGCCAGCGCCCTCCCTGGCCGGCAACCTCTCCAGGGCCGTCTCGAAGGCGATGAACGCCGCGAACCGATCCGCGTAGGCGGCGGCCTCGCGGACGGCCTCCACGGGCAGGCCGTGCTCCACCGCCGTGCGCTCCTCGTCCCAACTTTCTGAGCGCATCGCCCCGACGAGCTGGCGTGCCGTCAGGTTGCGTCCCTTGAGGTAGAGCTGGCGCCGCCAGGGGTGACGCCGGATGACCAGATGCACGTAGCCGAGGGCGTCGGCCTCGCGTTTGCCCTCCGCCCAGGCGTGGCCCGGCGGCAGGGCCGGATGGCCGGCACAGTCCAGCAACGCGGGCAGCCGCGTCAGGACGCCCTCCAGCGCCTCGACTCTCTTGCGGAGCAGGTCGGCCTCGCCCGGTGCGGTTGGGATGGCGGCCATCGTCGGTGCCCTCTCGTCTCTGGGTGGATTGTACCAGGACGTGGCACGGGCCTGCAATCTGACGGGGCTTGCGTCTGGCGGCCCGGCGTCCGACGGGATAGGCTGTGTGCATCTCAACCCTCTCCGCTCGGAGGTGCCCGATGGACGTGGATCGATGCCCCCACTGCGGGGCCGGCCTGCCGCCGCTCGTGCGTGATGCCTTCTGCCGCGAATGCAACGAGGCCCTTGACGCGGAGCCGGAGCAGGCGCCGCCCTCGGGGGCGGTGCATCAGACGCCCCACACCCGACAGACCGGGAGCGCCTTCTCGACGTTCCTCACCATCGCGCGGATCCTCTCGTGGTTCAGTTGATGTGGCCGGCCCCGCGTCTTGCAACGGCCCGAGCCCCGACGGCGGCATGGGGCGGGGCGTCAGCTCAGCACGTCCCAGCGGCCCGCGTAACGGAGGATGGCGTTGGCGAGTGCCGAGCTGGCGCCGGCCCACAGGTCGTCGAAGATGACCCAGCGGTGCCAGGTGCCGAAGCCCCTTGACGCGGGCAGGATGACCTGGGCGACGTGCTCCTCGGCCTGTGCCCGCACTTTCCGGGCGTCGCCGAGGGTCTCCGTGCCGACCAGCTCCGCGAGCTGCTGCCGCGCCTCCGCCGGGCTGTCGCCCCGGACGGGGCGGGTGTCCTTCGAGTTGCAGATGGTGCCCACCGGGTAGCGCCCCGCCCCACGCAGGGCGCGCTCCAGGACGGCGTGTCGCGGCTGGCCGTGCTCCTCCAGCCAGTCGGCGAGGACCATCCAACGGGCCTCGTCGGCGGGATGCTCGCTGACGCCGGCCAGCAGCGATTTCTCCTCGCGCGTGGCCTTCGGCGGGGCGATCAGGAGCTGCGAGCGCAGCAGGCGCAGCTCGAAGGGCCAGCCGCCTTCGTGCCTGTGGCCCTCGGGCGGGACGGCCGTGGCGAGGTATCGCGGCAGGTCCGGCAAGCGGACGCCGGGGATGGAGTAGGCCCCCTCGATGTCGGTCAGGCTGCAGGAGTCGTACCAGGCCAGGAACGCCAGGTAGGTGGCCCCCGGCGCGCGGACGGCGGGCGTCAGCTTGTTCACCTTCACGCCCGGCTTGAACGCCCGGGCGCCCGCGCCGGGTGGGAGGGCCCAGTCCTCGCGGAGCAGGAATGCCGCCCTGTCGCCGTGCTTCGCGAGGAAGTGGTCGTCGAAGAAGTAGTAGGCCATCTCCAGCTCGTCGTCGTCGGTCAGCACCTGGATGACGTTCGGCCGGCAGCGCAGCTCCCCCTCCACGTAGAGGTGTCTATCGAGCAGGCGTTTCAGGGCGGCGTCGGACGCCGGCGCAGGCAGGGAGTGCTCGGCGATGGCGTTGAAGAGCGAGCGGAAGCCGTAGACATGGCGGCCGAACAGCTTCTTGACGTGGTCGGAGGCCGCCGGGTCCGGGACGGCCTTCCAGTTGCGATGAAACCAGCCGAGGACGGTGTCGTCGTCGAAGCGGCGGAGGTGGTTCAGTGTCGGGTCGTAGTGGCTGCGGTAGACGAAGTGGACGGCCATCGGAGGCCCTCGATGCTCTTGCGGCCAGCGCGGCGTGCGTGGCCGAGCCGGAACATGCCCTCCCTACTTCCTACGCCGGCCGCACCGGGTGAGAAGGTTCGGCTCGACGAATTGACGCACGGGCGCGAGGCCGGAGGCGGCGTCTGGCCGCGATGGCCGTGGGGGCATATCCCTCTCCTGACGCCCGCACCGCGAGGGAGACCCGCATGTCCGCCACCTCCAGCGCCGACGGCGTCGCCTGGGACCTCACGGACCTCTACGCCGGCGTCGATGACCCGAAGATCGATGCCGACCTCGACGAGGCCGAGCGCCGCGCCGCCAGGTTTGAGAAGGCGTACCGGGGCAAGATCGCCGCCGGGCCACGCAAGGCCACCCTCGCGGCGGCGGTCGCGGAGATGGAGTCGCTGTCCGAGCTGATGGACAAGCCGCTCATCTACGCCAGCCTGCTGCACGCGGCCCAGACCGCCGACCCCAAGCACGGGGCGCTCCTGGCCCGCACCCGTGAGCGGCGCACGGCGATCAACAAGCATCTGATCTTCTTCGATCTGGAATGGGTCGCGGTCGAGGACAGGAAGGCCGACGCCCTCATCGAGGCGACGGAGCTGGAGAAGCACCGCCACTGGTTGAAACAGAAGCGCGTGTGGAAGCCGCACTACCTCAGCGAGCCCGAGGAGAAGGTGCTGGAGGAGAAGTCCGTCACCGGCAAGGCGGCCTTCGTGCGTCTGTTCGACGAGACGGTCTCTTCGCTGTCGTTCACCCTCAAGGGCGAGACGAAGAACCTGCAGCAGGTCCTCGCCGGGCTGTACTCGCCCGACCGAAAGATGCGGGCGGCCAGCGCGGCCAGCCTCACCAAGGGGCTACAGGACAACGCCCGGCTGCTGACATACATCCTCAACACGCTCGTCCTCGAACACAGGTCCGACTGCAACCTGCGCAAGCACGCGGAGGTGATGGCCCCGCGCCACCTCGCTAATGAGATCGAAGGGAAAGTGGTGGACGCCCTCATGAGCGCCACCGAGGCCGCCTTCCCGACGGTGCAGCGGTATTACCGGCTGAAGGCGCGGCTCCTCGGGCTGAAGGGGCTGAAGGACTACGACCGCTACGCGCCGATCTCCGGCGACCTGCCGTCGGTCGATTGGCCCACCGCACGGAGGATCGTGCAGGAGAGTTACGAGGCGTTCAGCCCCAAGGCGGGCGGGATCGTCAAGCAGTTCTTCGACAAGCGGTGGATCGACGCCGAGGTGCGCGACGGCAAGCGTGGCGGGGCGTTCTCGTCGAGCGGGGTGGTGAGCGCCCACCCGTACATCCTGATGAGCTACACCGACAAGCTCCGCGACGTGATGACCCTGGCGCACGAGCTGGGCCACGGCGTCCACCAGTACCTATCGCGCGGCGTGGGCTACCTCCAGTGCGACACGCCGCTGACGACGGCGGAGACGGCGAGCGTGTTCGGCGAGATGCTGACGTTCAAGCGTCTGCGCGAGGCCTACCCGGACCCGAAGGCGCGGCTGGCGATGCTGTGCGGCAAGATCGAGGACGCCTTCGCCACGGTGTTCCGCCAGGTCGTCCTGACGCGGTTCGAGCAGTCGGTGCATGCGGCCCGGCACGCCGAGGGCGAATTGTCCACGGAGCGGATCAACGAGCTATGGATGAAGGCGAACGCGCCGATGCACGGGGACGTGGTGGAGATGACGCCGGGGTACGGCTGCTGGTGGTCGTACATCGGGCACTTCATCCACTCGCCGTTCTACTGCTATGCGTATGCCTTCGGCGAGCTGCTGGTGCTGGCGCTGGTGAAGAAGTACGAGCAGGACGGCAAGGGGTTCGTGCCGAAGTACCTGCGCATGCTGTCCGCCGGCGGGTCGCGGCCGCCGCATGAATTGGTGGCGACCTTGGGCGTGGACGTGACGGACCCGGCGTTCTGGGCGCTGGGCTTGCGCCTGCTGGACGAGATGGTGAGCGAGGCGGAGGTGCTGGCCGGGGCGTGAGCGTCACGCCGCCCCTGTTTCATGGAGGATCATCGCGGCGCCTTCTGGTATGATGCCCATATCGGGCAAAAAGCCGACGGCCGCCGCGAGGACGCCTCATGCCTCACCTGTCGCGCCGACATCTGTTGCGGGCCGGCGCCCTTGCCGGGCTGGGGCTGACCCTCCCCGGTCTGCTGCAGGCACGCGCCGCCGAGCGGGGCACCTTCGGACGTGCCCGCTCCGTCATCATGCTCTATCTGCACGGCGGACACGCCCAGCAGGAGACGTGGGACCCCAAGCCCGACGGCCCCTCGCCGGAGCGCGGCGAGTTCGGGGCCATCGCCACCAGCGTCCCCGGCGTCCACGTCAGTGAGATGCTGCCGCGCAGCGCCCGCCTCATGCACAGGCTGGCCGTCATCCGCTCGATGAGCCACGCCAACGCCAACCACGTCCAGGCCAGCCTGTCGGCCATGACCGGCCACTCCCACCTGCCGGCCACGGAGGCCAAGGGCGACTTCCCGCCCTCGGCCACAGACTTCCCGCCGTTCGGGGCCGTCGTCTCGTCCCTGGCGAAGCCGGGCCGCCTGCCGCCGTGGGTGCAGGTCGGCCCACTGATGCGCCGCGGCAACGGCACCGTGCTGCACGGCCAGGTGCCCGGCCTGCTCGGGCCGAGGCACGCTCCGCTGCCCGTCGATCAGGACCTGTCGCCCGCCGACGTGCGTATCCGCGCCGCCAGCCCGTCCCCCGAATTGACCGTGGATCGCCTCACCGGCAGACGTGACTTGCTATCGCGGATCGACGCCCAGCGCCGCCGGCTGGACGGCGCCGAGACCTTCGACGGCTACCGGCAGAAGGCGTTCGGCCTGCTGGCGTCGGCGGAGACGGCGAAGGCGTTCGACCTCGCGTCCGAGCCGGGGCGTGTGCGCGAGGGGTACGGGCGGACGCAGTTCGGCCAGGCGTGCCTGCTGGCGCGGCGTCTGGCCGAGGCCGGCGTCCCGATGATCAGCGTCCACTACTGCCAGACACCGACGGGGTCGTGGGACACGCACGGCAGGCACTTCGAGCAGATGAAGGCGTCGCTGTGCCCGACGTTCGACCGGGCGTTCGCCGCCCTGGTGGCCGACCTCGACGCCCGCGGCCTGCTGGGCCGGACGCTGGTGCTGGCCAACGCCGAGTTCGGGCGGACGCCGAGGATCAACCGCGCCGCGGGGCGCGACCACTGGCCGTGGGTGTACTCCCTGGCGATGGCCGGCGGCGGGGTGGGGCAGGGCGTCGTCTACGGGGCGTCGGACAGGATCGCCGCCCACCCGGCATCGAATCCGCGCACGCCCGCCGACATGGCGGCGACGGTGTACCACCTGATGGGCGTGCCGGCGGACACGCAGATCGCCGACCAGACGGGCCGCCCGCATCATGTGGTGATCGGCAAGAAGATCGACGGCCTGCTGGGTTGAGCCCGGCAAGGGCGGCCGAAGACCGCCCTTGCGTTCCCGCGACCCCTCCCCAACAATGGGTGCAGGAGGCCTTTCATGGGCGACGAGGCACGACACGCGACACCCGGCCTGTTCGACCTCATCGAGGTCATCCAGCGCCTGGCCCTGGCACGCGGCCTGCCCGACGTGCAGGAGATCGTCCGCACCGCCGCGCGCCGCCTCGCCGGCGCCGACGGCGCCACGTTCGTGCTGCGCGACGAGGGCATGTGCCACTACGCCGACGAGGACGCCATCGCCCCCCTGTGGAAGGGCCAGCGTTTCCCGATGGGGGCGTGTATCAGCGGCTGGTCGATGCTCAACCGCAGGCCCGCCGTCATCCCCGACATCTACGCCGACGAGCGCATCCCCCACGACGCCTACCGCCCGACGTTCGTCAAGAGCCTGGTCATGGTGCCCATCCGCACCCTCGACCCCGTGGGCGCCATCGGCACCTACTGGGCCACCCCCCACCACGCCACCGAGGAGGAGGTCCGCGCCCTCCAGGCCCTGGCGGACACGACCGCCGTGGCGATGGAGAACGTGCGGGTGTTCGCCGAGCTGGAGCAGCGTGTCCGGGCACGCACCGCCGAGCTGGAGGCCGCCAACCGCGCCCTCGTCGCGGCGCAGCAGCAGGCGGACCGCGTGTTCGCCGCCTACGCCCAGGCCCTGCCCGGAACGGTCCTCGACGGGAAATATCGTCTCGAAGAGGAGCTGGGCTCGGGCGGGTTCGGGGCCGTCTTCCGCGCCCGCCACCTCGTCCTCGGACGCCCCGTCGCCGTCAAGGTCTTCCGCCCCGTGGCGGGCAACGACTCCGGCATGGGCCTGCAACGCTTCCTGCGCGAGGGGGCGACGGCGTCGCGCCTCGCCCACCCCAACGCCGTCCGGGTCCTCGACTCCGGCGTCTCCTCCGCCGGGGTGGCGTTCCTGGTGATGGAGCTGCTGCAAGGACGCCCCCTGGCCGACGAGATGGCCCGAGGCCGCATGCCGCCCCGGCGTTGCGCCCTCATCGCCGCGCGGGTGGCCGACGTGCTGGCGGCGGCGCACCGCGAGGGCGTGGTCCACCGCGACATCAAGCCGGAGAACGTCTTCCTGCACCGGGGCGACGGCCCCGAGGTGGTCAAGGTGGTCGATTTCGGCATCGCCAAGTTCCTGGGCGACCTGCCGGCCGGCGAGGAGAAGTTGACGCGGACGGGCGAGATGCCCGGCACCCCGTGGTACATGGCCCCGGAGCGTCTGGCCGGCGCCCGCGACGACGGGCGGTCGGACGTGTACAGCCTGGGGGCGATGCTGTACGAGATGCTCTGCGGCGTCCGCCCGTGGACCGAGCAACAGCAGATGAAGATGATGCTCGGCCTGGCCGGCCGCGCCGAGCCGGCGCCGATGTCCGAACACCGCGAAGGTTTGCCGCCGGATCTGGAGGCGCTGGTGCGGCGGACGCTGTCGATCACGCCGGAGGGCCGCCCGGCGGCGGCGGAGCTGTGCGCGGAGCTGGAGGCGCTGGCGGGCACGCTGGGCGAGGACGGGCCGCAGGACGGGCCGCACCACGAGCCGGCGCCGACGTTGGTGGGGTATCAGGGCGTGGGGAGCGAGGCTTGACTGAAGCGGGAGGCGCCCCGCTCAGGAGGCCATCTCGACCTCCAGGGCGAGCTGCTCGCGCAGCTCGTCGTAGGTGATCACCGACACGGGACAGCCGTCGATCTGCACCTTCCGCGACCGGTAGAGCAACCTGGCCCGCGCCGGCCCGTCCAGCCCGCCCCTCCTGCCGACAATCAGGAACGCACGGAATGTGGCCATCGACGAGCCGAATACCGTGCGGAAAAGCTCGCTGTGGCGGATGCTCTCCAGGGCACAGAACCAGTCCAGGATCTGGTCGAACCCGTGGCCCAGGCGGGGCGACCACTCCGGCACGCGGTCTCCGCGTTGTTTCTTGAACACGCTCGTCGGCTTGGCGTCTTCGAATTCCACAACGCAGAAGGCGCTCGACGCTTCGTTCCCCACGACCAGATCACAGACGTGCGCGCCCACGACGCCGTACTCCGCCTTCATCAGATCCGGCGGGGTGATCAGGGGATGGCAGCAGCGGCCGATGAGGGCCGCGAGGTGCGGGTGCGCCTTGAAGAACGGGAGGATGTCTGCGGCCTCCTCCAGCGGCTTCGTCTCGCCCTCGCCGAGCAGCCTGGTGAAGGCGGCCAGATCCGCCTTCGCCTTGCGCTTGTCGAACGCGAACCGGGGCAGGGGCTTCGTCATGGCCGCGGCGCCGCCTTGCCCTCGCCGGTCGGCGTGAGCCGGATCCCCATTTGTTGGAAGGCGCCATCGGGGATGAGTTTCGCCAGCTCGATCCCGTCGGCCCGCTCCCGGAACACGACCCACACACCGCCGACCTGGACGGCCCGGATGTCCGTCCCGGGGGCGGGCCGGCCCGCCCTGTCCGCCGTCCGGTACAGCTCCCACGTCCTGGCGGGCGAATTCGTCGCCTCCTCGACGGCGGCACGCTGCTCCGGCGGCAACTGCCCCAGCTCCACCACGAAGAACGTCCCCCTGGTGACCGGCTTCTCGCCGTCGGGTCGCCCCCCGTGGGCCGCCCCGTTCCCGCCCGCCGGCTTGTGCCTTACCATGTCATCGCCTCCAACGGCAGCGGCCCGTCACTTGTTGTCCTCGGCCGACTGCCCCGCCGCCGGCTTCGGCTCCTCCGGCTTCGGCTCCTCCCCCCGCTCAGCCGTCGGCAAGGGCGGCCGCTTCGGCGGGGAGGGGATGGCCTTGTCGGTGAAGATGTACACCGGCTCCAGCATGACCGTCTCGGGATTGCTATGGTGTTCGGGGCTCGGCTTGTTCATGGCCTGGCCTTTCAAATCAGGGTGATTCGTCTGTCGTCCACGAAATCCGCGTCGCAGAACATCTGGACGATGTAGACCCCCGCGTGGGGTAAGGTGCAATCCACCATCCGCAGCAACACCGTGACGTTGACGTGTCCTCCGGGCATGTTCACGAGGTGCGTCCCTGACCCGAACAGGTCGGCCCCCGTGGAGGCATCAACCACGACGGCCCGGAACGCACGCTGACCCCTCCCGCCGGCGAATTGGGCGGCCACGCAGAGCCTGCCCAGCGTGTAGGGGAACGTCGCCCCGCCGGCAGGCGGACCGCGTCGAAGACCTCCAGAATGCTCAGCTTCCGGCTGACGGGGTCCACCAACGCATCATCGCACACGTAGACGATCTTGCCAATGGGTTTCACCGCTTCACCCCGCTCATCGCCTCCAGCGCGAGGAGCAGGGCCTGCGTCCCCTTGCGCCCGTACCCCAGCGCCCGCACGCTCTCGTACAACTGCTTCGCCAGGCCCAGACCCGGCAGCGCCAGGTTCATCCGCTCCGCCTCCGCCAGCGCGATCCCCATGTCCTTGATGAAGTGCTCCACGTAGAAGCCCGGCTCGAAGTCGCGCTTGATCATCCGCGGCCCCAGCACCTCCAGCGCCTTGCTCCCCGCCGCACCCACCGTCACCGACTTCATCACCGTCTCGATGTCCAGACCCGCCCTGTGCCCGTACAGCAGCGCCTCGCACAGCGCCACCATGTTCGACGAGATCAGGATCTGATTCACCATCTTCGTGTGCTGCCCCGCACCCGGCCCGCCCTGATGCACGATCGTCTTGCCCATCGCCTCGAAGATCGGCGTCACCGCCTCCACCGCCTCCTTGTCGCCGCCGATCATGATCGACAGGGCCGCGTTCCGCGCCCCCACGTCGCCGCCCGACACCGGGGCGTCCACCGCGTGCACGCCCTTCGCCTTCGCCGCCTCGTAAATCTCCCGCGCCAGCCCCGGCTCCGACGTGGTCATGTCCACGAGGATCGTGCCCGCCTTGCTCCCCGCCAACGCCCCCTGCTCGCCGAGGAACACCTCGCGCACGTCCTTCGGGAAGCCGACGATGGCGAAGACCACGTCCGACGCCGCCGCCACCTCCTTGGGCGTGGCGGCGAACTTGGCCCCGGCGTCGATGAGCGGCTGGGCCTTGTCCTTGGAGCGGTTGTAGACCGTGGCCGTGAAGCCCTTCTTCATGGCGTGCTCGCACATCCACCGGCCCATCACGCCGGTGCCGATCCAGCCGATCCTCGTGGTGCCCGCGGCCGCCTTCTGAATCGCCATCGCTCGCTCTCCTGTGAGGGGATACGAGGATGATGATACGGGGCGGTCACCGCCGCGGTCCGGCGAGCCGCACGTCGGCCGCCTCGACGCGGCGGATGGAGTGGCGGAAGATGACGCCGTAGACGGGTGCGCCGCCCAGCGTCTCCGCCTGCACGACGAGGCCCCTCTCGCCCTTTGCCTCGATGGCCGAGCCCGGCGGGAACGCCATCGGCCTGCCCTTGCCGCCGAGGTGGAAGACGGCGCGGCCCGCCTTCACGTCGGCCTCCGTCGCGGCGCGGCCCAGAGGGCGGATGTCGGGGATCAACGTTGGCCGGCCCGCGCCCGCGTTGAGCAAGTACAACTCTTCCTCGGCCACCTTGCGTATCCTCCCCGCGAAACACTTCAGGAAGAGATTGATCGCGCCCAGCCGGGAGCCGGCGTCCTTGGCCAGCACGTTGTACTCCGGCATCCCCGCCACGAGGCCGCTCAGCCTGCGGGCTGCCACGTCACATCGACGCTCGTCCGCCCTCGCGTGATGGTTGCCCGACTCCGTGAGGAAACCCGGCGTGTCCGTCTGCCATGAGCCGCGCTCACCCGGCCTGGCCCTCTTGATCGTCCTGCCACTCTCGATCACCGTCCAGACTTCCCTTGTCTTCCCCATCTCGCCCATCTCGCCGGCGAGGATCGGGAGGCAGAACGGGTGCGACAGCCACGGGCCATCGTCCTGGAGGCCGAGGATGTTCTGGCGGGCAGTCTCGTGCAGCGGGTGCTTCGGCCTCACCAGGGCGCTGAGTGCGCGGGAGCAGGCGGGGGTGTCGGCCTCCGACAGCATCCCGACCACCCCGTGGAGATACTCACCGTCGCCTCCCGGTCCGGGGAAGGCCCCGCGTTCGACCTCCCCTGCGATCTTCTCCAAAGGGCCGCTTGATCCCAGCACCCGGCAAGTCACCGTGAGATGGAGGCGCTCCGCGCCCTCCGCGCGGGAGAACCGTCGGTGCAACGCAGGCAGGATGCGCGGGTCGTTGAGCCGAGCGACGCACCCGAGGCACGTGACCAAGAGCACCTCGACCCCCTCGCCCTCACGCCAGCCAGGGTCCTTTGGCGGGACGGCCATTTCGCGGTCCATCCGCCAGAGGATCGCCTCCGCCGCCGTGGGTCTTTCGAGCGCCAGCGCCTTGTTGGGGGCCATCAGCATGGCCCTCGGCTGGGCATTCCGTGGCAGATAGCCGATCATGCGCGACGCCACTGCCAGGTCGCCCCAGGCGAGGGCACGCGCCGCCGACTCCCAATCGCTGAATGACGAGCTCGGGTCGAGCAGCCGGGCGCGGAGTCGCTCCACGGGCGACAGCGCCCCGTGCCGCCGCCAGTATGCCTTCAGCCGGACCGCCATCTTCCGCCGCCCTTCTTCAGTCTCTAACTCCCAGCCACTTTCCATCTCCTCGACCAGCGTCGGCCACTGGAGGATCTCGGCGAGGGCGCCGAGCGCCAGCTCGCTCACCAACAGGACGCGGGACCGCAGGCTGCCCCCCACGCGCGAGCAGTCCCAGCGTGTCAGCCGGGTGTCCTTCTCAACGGCCTCGATCAGGGCTGGCACCGCGGCGTCTCCGAGCTGCACCAGCGCCTGGAATCTCTTGTCGTGCCGTATCGGCGCGAACATCGTCATCGGGCTCTCGGGCGGTTGGGGCGGTAGTTTGACATCCTCCAGCGACTCGACCAGCCAGCGGACACGTCTCGCCGCGGGCCAGCCGGCGAAGCCCGCTGGCGGGAAGTCGCGGTCCAGACGAAACGTGCCCGCCTTGCGACGCCGCATCAGGTCGCCGGCGATCTCGCCCACCTGCTTCATCTCGCGCGATTCGGCGGGGTACAGGCGCAGGAGGTGCTCGGCGCTGGCGAGCGCCTCGCCGTCGGCGCGGGCTGCGAACGCGCGGATCATCGCGTCGTGCGCCGCCTCGTGCAGCAGCCCCTGCCAGCTCCTGTAACTGCCCTCGCGGGACAGGAACGCTGCGGCCAGCCCCTCGTGCCCGAGCCGGAAGAGCCAGGCCGCCCGCGTCGTGTCGCTGTCGTGCCTCACCCGGTAATCCACCCGGCCTTCACTTCTTGCGAGGATGTCCCGGCACTCCTCGACGAAGTCGATCCGCCGAAAGCCGCCCATCGGGATGACCTCTCGGCCATCGGGGACGACCACCGGCGAGCGCCCGCCGCTGCGCGGGGGCAACCGCCAAAGCCGTACCTCCGGGAAGCGCTCCTCATCGACCTGACGGAGCAACGACGTTTCTTTCTCACGCACCAGCACGGGTACGCTCACCCGCACCGCGCCCACGGGATCAACGAGGGCCGGGAATAGCCCGCCGAGGAAGGCCCGGTCCTCTGCCGTCAGTTTCCAGGGCATCGGGGGCGCGGCGGACGTGGCGAGAAGTGCGGCGACGATCAGCGTGTTCATGGGTGCCTCCTTGCTCGAACGTCCCGGCATCGTACCGCGCCGGCCCGAAGCCCGCCAGTAGGATCAACTACGCACCCACGCGGGGAGGGATTGGCCATGCCCGAAGAGAACCCGTTCGACCGTGCCAGCCGGGCGCTCGCTCGCCGGGCGGGGGCGCCGCTGCTGTGCTGGCTGACGGGCGTGCCCCCGGGCGCCGTCAAGTTCAGGAAGCCGCTGGACACCAAGTTGACGGTCCCCGGCCTGCCGGAGCGGACGGGCGACGTGCTGTGGCACGTCACCCGCGAGGACCGGCACGGCGAGCCGTGGGCCACGCTCATCGAGTTCCAGAGCGAGCCGGACGCCCTGATCTTCGGCAGGGTGCTGGTGATGCTGGGCCTGGTGTGGCTCCAGGTCAAGCCGGAGCCGCTCGCCGGCGACCGCTTCGAGCTGCTGGCCGTCGTGGTGAACCTCACCGGCAAGGGGCAGGCCTCTCGGCGCAGCGTGTGGGCGGAGGGGATGGGCGTGTCCCTCGACGCGCGCGAGTGGAACGTGGGTGAGGAGGAGGCGTCCGGCATCCTCGATCAGGTGGAGCGTGGCGGGGCGCCGCGCGTGCTGCTGGCTTGGATTCCGCTGATGAAAGGCGGGGGCGATCCTGTTATCATCGGGCGCTGGCTGCCGCTGGCCGAGGCCGAGGCCGACCCGGCGATGAGGGCGGACCTGGCGCTGGCCCTGGTGTTCGCCGAGCTGGCGGGCTGTCGCGAGGCGTGGCGGAAGGCCCTGGAGGGGTTCAACATGCGCCGATCCGTGGTCGTCGATGGATGGAAGGCCGAGGACAGGGCCCTGGCCGTGCGGGACTTCCTGGAGGCCCGTTTCGGTGAGCTACCGGCCGACCTGGCGGCGAAGCTGGGGGAGGAGCGGCCCCTGGAGAGGTTGCGCGAGTGGACCGTCCTCGCCGCCCGCGCCGATTCGTTGCAGGCCTTCCGCGACAAGGCCGGCGTCTGACCGGGGGCCAACGCCCCCTTCCTCGTCCACGGCCTCTTCGGCATCGGACGGAGCGGCCGTCGAGGGGCGGCTGGGCCTTGTCCTTCGAGCGGTTGTACACCGTCGCCGTGAAGCCCTTCTTCATGGCGTGCTCGCACATCCACCGGCCCATCACGCCGGTGCCGATCCAGCCGATCCTGGTGGTGCCCGCGGCCGCCTTCTGAATCGCCATCGCGTCTCTCCTGTGAGGGGATACGAGGATGATGATACGGGGCCGTCACCGCCCCGGTCGGATGACCTTCGTGTCGCCCGCCTCGACGCGGCGGATGGAGTGCCGGAAGATGACGCCGTAGACTGGGACGCCGCCCAGTGTCTCCGCCTGGACCACGATGCCCCGCTCGCCCTTCACTTCGATGGCCGAGCCTGCCGGGAACGCCATCGGCCTGCCCTTGCCGGCGAGGTGGAAGACGGCGCGGCCCGCCTTCACGTCGGCCTCCGTCGCGGGGCGGCGCAGCGGGCGGATGTCGGGGATGAAGTTCTCTGTTTGCGACAGGCCAAGCGCCTCGGCCTCATCCTTTGTTGGCCGGCGAAGCCGCCCAAGATGCACCTTCACGAGTTCCTCCAGCACGGCCCGCCGGGAGGCCGCGTCCTTGAGGATCGGGTAACACTCGGGCACGCCGGCGATCTGCCAACCGAGCATCTCGGCGGCGCGGTCGCGGATCTCCTCCTCCACGCCCTCCCGCCGATTCGCGGGATCGGCCAGTAGCCCCTTCCCCCAGTACATCGTGGTGCAACCCCCCGATTTTCTCTCCACCCGGCCGTCAACAATGTCCCACGACGCCCCGGATCGCGCCGGGTTGTTCAGCTCCCCCGCCAGCAGCGCGACGCCGAACGGGTGCAAGGGCCAGTGGCGGTCGAAGAAGTCGATGTCCTCCAGGGAACTGCCATCTCCCAGGACGAATGTGCGTGCCGTCGGGTGCGCCCAGTGGCCGGCCTTCGCCATCGCCATCAGGGCCTTGTCGCAGGCCGGATGCCGCGCCCGGATCAGGAGATGCACGGCGGCGTACAACTCCCGCGCCTCGCCCTTTTCTCCGGCCAACGCGACGGCGCCGCTCTCGAAGTCACTGGCGTACTCGGCCAGCGGCGCCAGATCCCCGAGGTCGAAGCAGGCCCCGGCGAGATGTCGGCGCTCGACGGCTCCGGCCCTCCCGAGCCTCCATTTCAGTAACGCCAGCGCGCGCCGGTCCCCCAACCTCACCAGGGACTCCAGGTACTCCTTCCTGATGTCCATCCCGAACCAGAACCCCCCGGCCTGGGGGTCGGCCGCAAGGTCACGGTCCATCGCGTCGAGCATCGCCTCGGCCGCCGTCGGACGGTTCAGGGCCAGGACCGGGTTGCGCCGCCGCAACGTCTCCTCGCCGTGATCGCGGCTGAGGCAGGAGAGCAAGAATGCCGCCTCGCGCCACGCTTCCTGGGTAGCGCCTCTGTCTGTCAGGTGTGCGATCAGCCGGCGATGCAGCGGCATCTTGCCGTACTTCTCCCAGTAGGCCCGGATGCGGGCGGCGGCCTGTTTCTTGTCGTCGTCGTCGGACGGGAGGTTCAAGATGGCGCGGACGTGGATGATGTCGATCAGGGCGGCGAGGGCCGCCTCGCGCACCGGGGCGACCCTCAGCATCCGCGGCCCGCCCTGACAGTAACCCGACGCCCGCGTGAGGCGGGCGTCCTTCTCCAGGCAATCGAGGAGGGCCGGGACGGCCGCCGCGCCGATCTTCACCAATCCCTTGACGCGCTCGTCGGTGGTGAAGGACGGCGTGATGAAATGAGCCCCCTCCCGCGTGTCGGCGTCGTCCAGGGTGTCGATGAGGTGGGCGATCCGCCGTTCGGCCGACCAATCCTCGAACCCCTCGGGCCTGACCGACTTCTTCCTCCCGAACGTGCCCTCCTTCCGCCGCCGCCCGAGCTCCGTGACGACGGCGGGCCCCTGCTCGCACTCCCTGGCCTCGTCGGGGTAGAGCCGCAACAGGCGCTCACCGTGGGCGAGCGCCTCCGCGTCGGCCCGTGCGAGCTGGGCATGCACCATCGCATCGTATGCGTCCCATGCGAGCCCGCGTCGCAATTGATCCAGGGCCTTCCGGCGGTCCTCGATCCGCGAGAGGAGGCGGGCGGCGAGCGGCTCGTGCCCGAGCCGGTACAGCCAGGCGACATGGGACAGCGGCGGGGGGAAGTCCCTCCCCGCGAGCAGGTCGCGGCACTCTTGTTGGAAGTCGATCCGCACAGGGTTGCCGAGGGTGAGGAGGGCATGCCCGTCGGTCCCCAGGTAGCGAGGCTTGCCATCCTTGCCGGCGAGGACGGCCCATGCATGCCCCTTTGCCACGTAGCGCACGCCATCGACATCGCGTCCCACGACCGGCACTTCGACCCGTTCGGCTCCGACGGGATCGACGAGGAACGCGGTCAGCGAGCCGAGGAAACGCCGGTCTTCGGCGGTCAGCCTCCACGGCGGCGGCGGCGCGGCGGACGCGGCCAGGAGTGCGGCGACGATCAGCGTGTTCATGGGTGCCTCCTTGCTTGAACGCCCCGGCATCGTACCGCGCCTGCCCGAAGCCCGCCAGTAGGATCAACCCAGCGCCCAGGCCGGAGGAGGCCGGCGTACAATGCCCTCATGTTCACCGCTCACCTGACAGCTTCGAAGGCGGGGTGGTGTGCGGGGGCCAGGGAAACGAACTTCCACAAGTCCAACTGCTGCTTGATCTTGCGGCGGGAAAGTGCGTTTCCCTGATTCGTTTCCTTCACTGATCGGCGTCCAAGGGCCTCCATCCGTTTCCCAGGTTCGTTCCCTTCACTGACTGACGTTCAAACTGCTCCATTCCCAACCAACGGTTGAGCGGGTACGCCGCATGAACTTCCCTCGACTCGATGCCCCCGTCGTCCTCGTCCACGGGCTGTTCGGCTTCGGACGCATCGGCGTCGGCCCCGCCGGCGTCGATTACTTCCTGCACGTCCCCAGGGCCCTTCGCGCCGCCGGCAACCGCGTCCTCGCCGCCGGCGTCAGCCCCGCCGGCGGCGTCCTCCACCGCGCCCGGCAGCTCGCCGCCTTCCTCGACAAGCACCTCCCCGGCCAGCGATTCCACCTCATCGCCCACAGCATGGGCGGCCTCGACGCGCGATGGCTCATCTCGCGCCTCGGCTTCGCCGGGCGCATCCTGTCGCTCACCACCCTCGGCACGCCGCACCGCGGCTCGCCCTTCGCCGACTGGTGTGAGGGCCGCCTGTTCCGCCTGATGGCCCCGGCCATGCGCGTCCTCGGCTGGCGCGTCGAGGGCCTTTACGACCTCACCACCGCCGCCCTGTCGCGCTTCAACGCCCAGACCCCCGACGACCCGCGCGTGCGTTACTTCTCCGTCGCCGGACAGTGGCCGTTCCGCTGGCACAACCCGGCGTGGCTGATGAGCGGGCCGGTCATCACGGCGGCGGAGGGGCCGAACGACGGCATGGTGTCGCACTCGTCGGCGCGCTGGGGCGAGTGGCTGGGGGTCTGGCCCGGCGACCACATGAACCTAGCCAACTGGCCGGAGCCGTGGCTCGGCCGCCGCCGCAACGACCGCCTGCCGGAGTACCGCGCCCTGCTGGGGCGTCTGCGCGACGAGGGGTTCTGAGCGTCCTGCGGGAGGAAGGGCCGTGGCGTCGCGCGTCACCGGGCGTCGGCCCTGACCTTCGGCAGCTCCGCCTCCAGGCGGGCGAGGTGGGCGGTCAGCGCCTCGTCCGGCGCGCTGAACACCTTCTCCAGGCGCGGGGCCAGCGCGCCGGGGGGCCGCGTGCCTCGTAGCTGTTGGAGGTACGCCAGAAGCAAGGCGCGCGCCTCGGGCTTGCCCCGCAGCATCAGGTGCACCCACGCCCACGACTCACGGTACTCCGCCGGCTTCATGTCATCCACCTGCGTCAGACGCTCCAGCCGCTGCATGCTCAGACGCGCCCGCCCGGCGCCGAGGTCGGCCCGCAGACGCGTGACGTGTTCGGGGTTGACGCCGTTCTGGTCGGGCGGCAGCTCGTACAGCTCGGCGAGGCCCTCGTCGAGCCACTGCGGCACCTCCTTGATGACGCCGTGCAGGAGGGCGTGCGTCAGCTCGTGGCGGAGGTCCTGGCGGATGCGCTTGCTGTGGTAGGTGAAGACGAGCAGCTCCTCGCCCACCGCCCGCGGCTGGGCGATGAAGAAAGCCCGCCGCCCGAGGCGGTACAGGTCGGGGTACTCGCGGCGCAGGTAGCGCTTGTACTCCTTCTCCGTCTCGAACAGGTACACCTTCACCGTCTCCGTCGAGGGCGGCAGACACAGGTCCTTGTGGATCTGGTCGCGCATCTCGCCCAGCTCGGCGAAGATGGGCAGCTCGGGGGGCATCTGGAAGTCCGAGAGGAACAGCACCGGCGCCACGCGCACCTGATACCGCGACGGCAGCCGCACCGGCTCCGTGTCCTCGGGCGACGGGACATCGCGGACGAGCTTCGGCGGCGGCTTCTCCTTGGGCGTCGGGCGCAGGAAGCTGAGCGAGCTGCACCCGACGAGCAGGGCGAGCGCGGGCGCGGCGGCGCTGAGGAGCGCCGACGCCAGGCCTGGCCGACGCCGGGATGTGCCGTTTTCGCTCATGTCCACCTCGCCCGCCCCGCCGCGTGTGGTATGGGCCCGCGCGTCGGGAGGGGCCACCGTAATAGCGTGATCCCCCGGACGAATCAAGACCGGATCCACGCCGCCCCGCCGGCTCGATAGGATGTCGCCAAAGGAGGTGCCGATGCCGGGCCGCGTGATCACCGAGACGGAACGCCTCATCCTGCGCGAGCTGGTGGACGAGGACGCCGAGGCCTACTTCCTCCTGGCGACGCACCCCGACGTGGTGCGCCACATCCCCGTCCCGATGCCCGCGAACGTCGCCGAGGCGCTCGACCTGATGCGCCGCCGGCGGGCTTCGGACTACGAGGCGCTCGGCTACGGACGCTGGGCGTGCGTGCTGAAGGAGACCGGCGAGGTGGCCGGCTGGTCCGGCCCGCGTCTGCTCCCCGAGGTCGGCGAGGTCGAGCTGGGCTACCGCTTCCTGCCCCAGCACTGGGGCAAGGGCCTGGCGACGGAGGCCGGCGCCACGGCCCTGCGCCACTGGTTCGGCCCCCTGGGCGGCAAGGAGATCATCGCCCTGGTCGATCCGGCGAACGTCGGCTCGGTACGGGTCGTGCAGAAGCTCGGCTTCCGCAACACGGGGGGCATTGTGATCACCGGCAACACGGTGGACCGCTGGCACCTGGAGGCGCCGTGCCCACGCTGATCCTGACGCCGAGGTTCACCGACGACTCGCAGGCGTTGTGGCGCGCCGCGGGCCGGCTCGGCTGGGACGTGGAACGCCTGACGGGCTGGCGCGTGCCGGAGGCGCTGCGCTCCGTGCCGGAGCCGGTGCTGTACCTGGAGGCGATGTTCGGCCCGACGCTCGCCGAGCAATTCGGCCGCCGCATGCTGGAGCCGCCCGAGGACTGGCTCGTGCGTCTGCCGATGGAATACCGCAAGCGCGACATCCGCCTGACGACGCTGGGCGCGGCGCGGACGATGCCGGGCCGCGCCTTCGTGAAGCCGCCCAACGACAAGAGCTTCCCCGCGCGTGTCTATTCCTGCGCGGAGCTGCCGGCGGAGTACGACGACGCGATGGCGGTCCTGATGTCGGAGGTGGTGACGTGGGAGAAGGAGTTCCGCTGCTTCGTGCTGGACCGGCGGATGATGACGTTCTCCGTCTACCTGCGGGGCGGGGTGTTGCAGCGCGAGGCCGGGTTCGCGCACTCACCCGAGGAGGCGGCGGAGCTGTCCGCGTTCGTCGGGACGCTGCTGGCGGACGGCCGCGTTGACCTGCCGCGGACGGCGGTGATCGACGCCGGCGTGATCGCCGGGCGGGGCTGGGCCGTGGTGGAGCAGAACTCGGCGTGGGGCGCCGGCCTGTACGGGTGCGACCCGGAGAAGGTGCTTGAGGTGCTGCGGCACGCGGCGGTGTCGGCGGGGGAGGGCTGAGATGGCCAGGCGCGGCGCGGCCCTTGCGGCCGGACGCCGCCGCCTTACCATAACCTCGACGGGCCACCTCGCACCCAGAAGCAGGAGACCGGGCATGCGCATCGGACCGCCGACAGCCGCCCTCGCCGCCGCACTCGTCGTGTTTTCGTCGCCCGCCTCGGCCGACGACATCCCCAAGGGCCTGGAGAAGCTCCAGGGCAACTGGAAGATGGTCGGGCTGTCAGCGCGCGGCAAGCCGATCCCGACGCCACGGGACACCACCCTGACGGTCAAGGGCGACCAGTACACGTTCAGTAACGGCAACGCGAGGGACGACGCGGGCGGCACGTACAAGCCCGTGGCGGCCGGCAAGGCACAGGGGCTGGACATCGTGATCGAGAAGGGGCCCGCGAAGGGGAGGACACTACTGGCCGTGTACGACGTCAAGGGGAAGTTGCTGCGCATCTGCCTGGACTTCGACAACAAGAAGCGGCCCGAGCGGGTGGGCCCCGCGGCCGGGGTCATCGTGGAGACCTGGCAGAAGGTAAAATAGCCGCCTCACCACGGCCGCCCGCGCGGGCCGGGCCACTCTTCCAACTGATCCATCGCTTCGAGGATCGCCTCGTCGTCCGACGGGAACATCTCCCGGCCCTCGTTGAGCCAGCCCATCAGCGTCGGACGCCCCACGCCCTTCGCCAGCGCGTCCAGCAGCAGGCCGCGCACGGCCGCCGACGCATCCTCGTCGCCGAGGGCGGCGCCCAGGGCCTTCAGAAGCTCTTCGCGTGTCACGGCCCGCTCTCCACGGTTCAGATCTTCGCGTGCGGGGCACACCAGCCGACGAGGCGGCAACACGGCGGTTCACGCTGGCTCTGCCGGCCGATCCCTGACCTCGCGGTACGCCCTCAGCTCCTCGTCGGTCAGTCCACGCTCGAACCACATCGCGCCGCGACTACAGTAGCCCCAGATGTAGTCGAGCGCATCACCGACCTCGTCCTCGTCCGCTTCCCGGCCCTGCTCGCGAAGATCTCGATAGAGCTCCTCCAGCAGGACGTAGATGGCCACCTGCTCCAAGCCCTCGCCGCGCAGTTGGCCCACGAGGCCCTTCAGGTCGTGCTTCCTCAGGGCCTCCTCCAGGAGCCCGCGCAGGCGAGGATCGGGCATCGGGCCGCTCCTTCCCACTGCTCGCGGGGTGCTGGGTGTGCCGCCCCGCGAAACCCACCGTGCCGGCCGCCCCGCAGTCGGGCGCTCACCCCATCCGCTTCTTCAGCTCCGCGTCCACCGCGTCGAGGTACTGCTCCGTCGTCAGGTGCGGCGTGCTGTCGCCGATCAGGATGGCGAGGTCCTTCGTCATCTTGCCCGACTCCACCGTGTCCACGCACACCTTCTCGAGGGTCTCGGCGAACGCCACCACGTCGGGGGTGTCGTCCATCTTGCCGCGGTAGATCAGCCCGCGCGTCCAGGCGTAGATCGACGCGATGGGGTTGGTGCTGGTCGGCTTGCCCTGCTGGTGCAGGCGGTAGTGGCGGGTGACCGTCCCGTGGGCCGCCTCCGCCTCCACCGTCTTGCCGTCCGGCGTCGTCAGCACGCTGGTCATCAGGCCCAGCGAGCCGTAGCCCTGCGCCACGGTGTCCGACTGCACGTCGCCGTCGTAGTTCTTGCACGCCCACAGGTAGCCGCCGTTCCACTTCAGGTTGGCCGCCACCATGTCGTCGATCAGGCGGTGCTCGTACGTCAGCCCCTTGGCCTTGAACTTCTCGGCGAACTCGGCGTCGAAGATCTCCTGGAACAGGTTCTTGAACCGCCCGTCGTACACCTTC
>CAZVZK010000070.1:0-53334 GCA_964630925.1 uncultured Alcaligenaceae bacterium | reverse complement strand
GCCGTATCCTCCCTATTCCTATCAACGCCCGTTTCATTCACAACCTCTCACCCCTTCTTGCGCTGCTGGCCGTAGTAGTGCACGAGGTCGATGCGCGTCACGATGTCCACCACCTTGCCGTCGCTGACCGCCAGGACGCCGGTGTGGCCCGCGAGCAGCAGCCGGTACGCCTCGTCCAGGTTCACGTCCGCCTCAAGCGTCGGCAGCGGCTTGGCCATCACGTCGCCCACCTTGACGGCGGCCGGGTCGCTCATGTCGTGCAGCACACGCGCCAGCGTCACCTCCTGGATGCTCCCCGCCGGCTTGCCGTCGGCCAGCACCGGCAACTGCGAGATCCCCGTCGCGTCCATCAGGTCCACGGCCCGGGCGACCGTCGCGTCGGGGGCGATGCTCACCAACGGGCGCGGGCCACGCTGCCGGATCAGGTCGCCCACGGTGTGCGCCGCCTGCGCCTTCTCCGCCAGCCCGTTGGCCGCCAGCCAGGCGTCGTCGAAGAACTTGCTCAGGTAGTTCCGCCCCGTGTCGCACACGATGGCGACGATGAGGTCATCCTTGGTGCAGCGGCGGGCGTAGTTGAGGGCGGCGGCCACGTTCGTCCCCGTGCTGCCGCCGGCGAGGATGCCCTCCTCGCGGGCCAGCCGGCGGGCGACGCGGAACGACTCGGCGTCGCCGATGCGGACCCACTCATCGACGAGCTGGCTGTTGAAGGTCTTGGGGACGTAGTCCTCGCCGATGCCCTCGACCTTCCACGGCTTGCCGCTGCCGCCGGAGAGGACGCTCCCCTCGGGGTCGGCGCCGATGATGCGCACGTCGGGCTTGCGTTCCTTGAGGTAGCGGGCGACGCCGGAGACGGTGCCGCCGGTGCCCACCCCGGAGACGAAGACGGTGATCTTGCCTTCGGTCTGCTCCCAGATCTCGGGGCCGGTCTGGTGGTAGTGGATGTCGGGGTTGGCGAGGTTGGTGAACTGGTTGGGCCGCCAGGCGCCGGGGATCTCGCGGGCCAGGCGGTCGGCCACGCCGTTGTAGCTGTCGGGCGAGTCCGGCGCCACGCTCGTCGGCGTGACGACGACCTCGGCGCCGTAGGCCTTGAGCAGGGCGATCTTCTCGGGGGCCATCTTGTCCGGCAGGACGAAGATGCACTTGTAGCCGCGCACGGCGGCGACCATGGCGAGGCCGACGCCGGTGTTGCCGGCGGTGGCCTCGATGATGGTGCCGCCGGGCTTGAGCATGCCGCGGCGTTCGGCCTCGGCGATCATGGCCAGGCCGACGCGGTCCTTGACGGAGCCGCCGGGGTTCTGGGACTCGACCTTGACGGCGATGGCCGCCGGCACGTCGGAGCCGACGCGGTGGAGGCGTACCAGCGGCGTCTTGCCGATGGACTGAAGGATGCTGTCTTGCATTGGCGGGGCCTCCCTGTCACTGGAACGTCGGGGCGCACATGCATCCATTGTGCGCACCCGACGTGCCGGGGAACAAGGGCCCGCCACGACGCCCAGGCCGGCGGCCAGCTCGTCGCACACGCGGCGGAGGAGAGGCACCGTCTCGGGGGAGGGGCGACGGGCAGGTCGGCCACGGGGGGATCGAGGCGGGGCCGAATGTTCCTCTCGCGATGATCGACGGGCCGTCAAGGATCGACGAGGCCGGCCAGCGCCGCCCGTAGCCGCTTCAGGACGCGGCTCTTCGCCAGCAGGACGCTGTTGAGCGTCATCCCCAGCTCGGCGGCCACGGCCTCCGCCGGCACCCCGTCCACCACCTGGCGGCGGAAGGCGGCCCAAGTCGAGGGGGCCACGTCGCCCTCGACGATACGCATGGCGCGGGCGGCGAGGTGGCGGTCATGTTCCAGGTCCAGGCGGCGGCCGATCTCGCTGTCGGGGGCCGCGACGGCGTCGAGGTCGATGGCCGGGGCCGTGCGGCGCTTCTCAAAGTGCTTGCGGGCGTGGTTGGCGACGATCCCGCGCAGCCACGCCCGGAACGCGCCGGGCCCGCGATGCTCGAACTCGCCTACGCGTCGGAAGACGACGAGCAGCGCCTCCTGCACGAGGTCGTCGCGGTCGCACGCCGGCACCCCGGCGCACGCCAGCCACGTCGCCAGCAGCGGCCCGTAGGCGTCCACCAGCCGCCGCCAGTCGTCGTCGCCCGGCGCCGATGCCAGCCGGCCCAGCCAGGTGAGGGAGGTCTCGGGGGAGGTCACGGCTTCACCGGCCAGGGAATGAGGCGGATGGGACCATCATGCCCCACGGCGATCCACTTCCCGTCGGGAGAGACGGCGAGGCTGCTTGCCGCCGTACCGAATCCCGAACCCAAGGCCGTGGCCACCCGCTTCCTCGCCCGCCAGTCCCAGACGCTGACCTCCCTATCGCCCGTGACGACGAGGTGGCCGCCCGGCCCGAACGCGAGTCTGCCGCCGTAGAGCGACTTGCGCCGGCCCGAATCGAAGGCCACCTCCAGATCCTTCCCGTCCGGGCCGCCGAAGAACACGTCGCCGGACTCGCGGAAGGCAGCGAGGGCGGTGCCGTCGGGCGAGTACGCGATGCAGTCGAAGGGAAGCTTGCAGTCGTCGCTGTAGGACGTGGAGCCGAGGGCCATATCGCGCACCGCGACGAAGCTCCCCTTGCCGGAAGGCAGGCAGGAAGCGATCCGCTTGCCGTCGGGCGACCACGCCACCCCCCAGCAGTCCCGGCCGGGCGTTTTCTCGGGCCAGGACATCAGCCGCTTGCCCGTCGCGATATCCCAAACGAGGACGAAGCCGCGCCAGTCGCTGGCGGCCACGCGGGCGCCGTCCGGGCTGGGGGACATCGCCAGTGCGGAGCCGGCCTCCTTCGGGAACCGCTTGATCACCTTCCCGGCCTTCAGGTCGATGCACGCCAACGTCTCCGACGTGCCGACCACCAACAGGGCTCCCTTTAAGGCTACGGCGAGGCACTGTGCCTGTGCCCCGACATACCACTCCGCGAGCTGCTTCCCGCTCGCCACGTCCCAGGCCCGCACGGTCTTGTCGTTCGAGCAGGAGTACAGCGTCGCGCCGTCGGGCGAGAAGGCGAGCGCCCGCACGATCCACCCGTGCCCCCGCAACAGCCGGCCGGGGTGCTCCCCCGTCCCCTTCTTCTCCACCGCCTTGACCGTCCGCTTCACCGTGGCCACCACCTTCTCCCCACGCCGCAGCGTCGCCTCCGTCAGGTCCAACGTCAGGCCCGACGGCTTGCCGGCGATCTCCAGCTCGTAGACCCCGCTCCGCAGCACCAGCGCCGCCTTCGTCCTCGGGTCGTACACCGTCACCAGCTTGCCGCCCTGCCGCACCGTCACCTCCACCTCCTCGTCGCTCGCCTCGATGGCCAGCTCGCCCGTGTCCGTCTGGATGCGGTACACCGCCACACCCAGCGCCAACACCGCCGCCACCCCCAGCACCGCCGCCCACGCCCACCGCCGGGCCGCCGGCCTCGGGTCGGCGAACGGCTCCAGCGCCTCTGCGGCGGCCGCCGCCGTGGGGTAGCGGTCCTCGGGGCGCTTCGCCATCATCCGCGCCAGCACCGCCGTCAACGCCGCCGGCACGCCGGGGACCGGAGGCGGAGTCCAGTGCCTGTGGGCGTGCAGCTTGCACGAGGCCGCCCCGCCGAAGAACGGAGGACGGCCCGTCAGCAGGTGGTGCAGCGTGCAGCCCAGCGAGTACACGTCCGACCGGGCGTCGGCCACGCCGTCGGCCTGCTCAGGGGCCATGTAGTCCGGCGTGCCCCCGTCGCCGCCCGCCGCCAGGCCGAAGTCCAGCACCTTCACCAACCCCGCCGCGTCGCGGATCAGGTTGCCCGGCTTCACGTCGCGGTGGACCAGCCCGGCGGCGTGCGCCGCCGCCAGCCCGCGTGCCGCGTCGCGAGCCGCCCGGCATGCCTCGGCCACGGGCATCGGGCCGGCCTCCTCGGCGAGGGTCCGGCCCTCGACGTGCTCCATCACCAGCAGGTGCGAGTCGCCCGCCTCGTCGGCGTCGTGCGCCGCCACGATGTTCGGGTGCGACACCCTGGCCGCCGCCCGCACCTCGCCGAGGGACCGGCCCGGACGTACCACCTTGACGGCGACCTGGCGGTTCATCACCAGATGCTCGCACAGCCACACCGCCCCCATGCCCCCCTGCCCCAGCAGGCGGATGACGCGGTACTTCGGGTGCCCCGCCAGCTCCGGCGGCGGCCCCGCCGGCGTGGCGGCGGACGCGAGCAATTCCGTCAGCGGGTCGCGCCGCGTCTCCGCCGCCCGCGCCACGCAGGCTGGGCACCCCGACAGGTGGGCCTCGACGGACGCCTGGGCGTCGTCGGACAGCGTGCCAAGCGCGAAGGCGTCGAGGTCGGCGTCGGCGGGATGCGTGGTCGTCATGGCGTCACCTCCACCCTCCCAATCCGCCTGCGGGGCGTGGCCTGTCTCGAAAACGCACACGGCCCTTGATGGGTTTCGATAGGACGAATAGGACCGATGGGACACATGGGGCCGATATGGCCTTTGGGAGGCGTGATTCATGACCGCGTGGCTGTGCCTGCTATTCGCCGCCGAACACCTCTCCCCTGCGAAGTCCATCGCGGCCATGAAGCTGCCCGAGGGCTTCCGGGTGTCGCTCGTGGCCGGCGAGCCGGACATGATCAAGCCGATGCACATGACGACGGACGCCCGCGGCCGGCTGTGGGTCATCGAGTCGCACTCGTATCCGCACTGGCTCAAGGAGGACGCGAAGGCGGGCAAGGACCGCGTCCTCGTCTACGAGCGCGACGGCGCGAAGTGGAAGCAGACCGTCTTCCTCAAGGACGGCGTGAATCTCTCCGGCATCGCCGTCGGCTTCGGCGGCGTCTGGCTGTGCAGCGTGCCCAAGGTCATCTTCATCCCCACGGATCTCGACAAGTTGAAGCCCACCGGCGAGGCGGTGGTGAAGCTGGACGGCTTCAGCCTGAAGACGAAGCACAACGTGGTGAGCAACCTCGCCTGGGGGCCGGACGGCTGGCTCTACGGGCTGAACGGCATCCAGTCGCAGTCGAAGATCGGGGCGCCGGGCACGCCGGAGAAGGACCGCGTGAAGATGGACTGCGGCGTGTGGCGCTACCACCCGGTGTACAAGACGTTCGAGGCGTTCGCTCACGGCACGACGAACCCGTGGGGCCTCGACTGGAACGACGTGGGCGAGCTGTTCATCACGAACTGCGTCATCAAGCACCTGTTCCACGTCGTCCCCGGCGCCCACTTCGTGCGCATGTACGGCCAGGATGTGAATCCGCACACCTACGGCCTGCTGGAGTCGTGCGCCGACCATCGGCACTGGGGCGAGGGGAGCTGGACCGACTCGCGCGGCGGCAAGAAGGAGCATTCCGACGCCGGGGGCGGGCACGCCCACGCTGGCGCGATGTTCTACCTCGGCGACAACTGGCCCGACGAGTACCGCGACAGGATCTTCATGGCGAACATCCACGGCAACCGGCTGAATCAGGACCGCCTCGAACGCAAGGGCTCGACCTACACCGCGAAGCACTGCCAGGACTTCCTCTTCGCCAACGACCCGTGGTTCCGCGGCCTGACGCTGATGATGGCGCCGGACGGCGGCGTCTTCGTCAGCGACTGGCACGATACGGGGGAGTGCCACAACTACGACAAGACGCACCCGTCGGGGCGGATCTACCACATCACGTTCGGCACGCCGGCGTGGCCGAAGGCGGATCTCTGGAAGGCCACGGACGCCGAACTGGTGAAGCTGCAGCTCCACAAGAACGACTGGTGGGTGCGGCAGGCCCGGCTGGTGATCCAGGAGCGGGCCGCCGGCGGGAAGTTCGGCGCGGAGGCGGTGAAGGGTCTGGAGAAGATCCTGAAGGAGAACAAGGACGTGACGCGCCGGCTGCGGGCGTTGTGGGCGCTGTACGTCACGGGGGCCATGAAGCAGGACACGTTGGAGGCGTTGCGCTCCGACGGCGAGGAGGCGTTGCGCACCTGGTCGGTCCGGCTGGACGCTGGCGCGGGCCCCTTCGGCGCGCACAACCTGGCCCGGCTGGCCGAGAGGGAGAAGTCGCCCGGAGTGCGGCTGGCGCTGGCCAGCGCCATGCAGCGGGTCCCCACGGGGGCGTACAACATCGCCGACGGCCTGCTCCGCCGGGCGGAGGACGCCTCCGACCCCTACCTCCCGCTGATGATCTGGTACGGGCTCGAGAAGGCGATGTCCAGGCACATCCCTGGCGCTGGCGCCCCGCACGAGTCGTTCGCCACCCGCGGGGAGATCCCGCTCGTGCGCCGCCACGTCGCTCGACGGATGGCGGCGTCGCCCGAGGTGCTCGGCCAGCCGGCAGGGCTCCTCTCCAGGGTGAAGCCCCCCGTCCAGCGCGACGTCCTCTCCGGCATGGGTGACGCCCTTGCGGGCCGACGCAAGGTGCCCATGCCAAGGGACTGGGCCGAGATCCGCGCCAAGTTGGAGAAGACCGACGACGCGGACATCTGGCGGCGCGTCATGCAGCTCTCCGTTATCTTCGGCGACAAGGACGCCCTCGCCGCCCTCAGGGCGAAGGCCGCCGACCCCAAGGCCGGGCGCGGCGAGCGCGAGTTCGCCCTTGGCGTGCTGCTCGACGACGGCTCGCCGGAGGCCGCCGACCTCGCTCGGACGCTGCTCGACGACGCGGCGATGCGTTCGGCGGCGCTGCGTGGGCTGGCCCGCTTCGGCGACCCGAAGACGCCGGCGCTCGTGCTGGGCCTGTACCCGAAGCTCACCGCCGCCGAGAAGGAGGACGCCATCGGCACGCTCACGTCGCGGGCGCCGTTCGCCCTGGCCCTGCTCGACGCCATCGAGGCCAAGAAGCTGTCGGCGTCGGAGGTGTCGGCGTACTGGGCAAGGCAGATGCTCGCGCTCAAGGACAAGAAGGTCGCGTCCCGCCTCGCCGCCGTCTGGGGCACGATCCGGCCCCCCGGCAAGGACAAGGAGGCGCTCACGAAGAAGTACAAACTCCTGGCCGAGAAGACGCACCGCGACAAGGCCGACCTCTCGCGCGGCAGGCTGGTCTACGACAACGCCTGCGCGAAGTGTCACAAGATGTTCGGCGAGGGCGGCAAGATCGCCCCCGAGCTGACCGGCTCGCAGCGCTCCAACGTGGAGTACGTGCTGCACAAGCTGCTGGACCCCAGCGCCGCCGTGCCACGCGACTACCAGATGAGCGAGGTCCGCACGTCGGGCGGCCGGGTGCTGACGGGCGTGGTGAAGGAGGAGAACGACGCGCTGGTGGTGTTGCAGACGCCGACGGAGGAGGTACGCATCCGCAAGTCCGACATCGAGTCGCGCACGCAGATGAAGACCTCGCTGATGCCCGAGGGCCTGCTCCAGGCGCTCAAGGACGACGAGGTGCGCGACGTGTTGGCGTATCTGGCGTCGCCGAAACTGGTGGCGCCTCCGCCGAAGAAATGACGAGCGGTGGGCGTCCCGCCTCCGGGGCAGGACGCCCACGGCCCCTCTTCATCCTCACCGCCGCTTCGCCCCCTTCACGGCCGTCCCGCCGCTGACGACGAAGAAGTCCTTCCAGTCGCCGAACTGCTCCGACGTGCCCTCCAGGTCGTACTCCGCCGAGATCAGGTCGCCGATGTAAGCCTGCAGCGTCCGCGCCCCCTGCCCCGTCGCGTGGTGCGTCGCCACCTCCGACGCGAAGTTCAGCAGGTCGTACACCTTGCACCCCGCCGGCAGCGTCCGCTGCCGCTTCACCGACAACGTGTCCATGTTCGCCAGCCCATACGTCCCCGCCAGGTCCCCCGCCATCCGGTGGTACGACGACAGGAGCGGCACCCCGTCCATCAGCGACGCCCCGTCGCCGCCCGCCGCGGCCGCCGGGATGCCCGCCACCTGCCCCGTGTTCAGCATCTTCGCCAGCACCTTGTACAGCCGGGTGGCCTCGTTCACAGACGCCCAGCTCTTCGACGCCGACTCGAACCGCTGCCGCAGGGCCGCGTACCCCTCCTCGTTGTTGAATCCGTCCAGCACGCGCTCCAGCACGAAGGCCACGCCGTTCTCGCCCTTGCCCAGCGGCAGCTCGCTGCGGAACGTCGGGCTGTACCCGATCGCACCGTTCGCGCAGATCAGCCGCATCATCGACAGGTACACCGCCGGCCTGCCGTACCCGTCGATGGGCGTGTCGATGACGAACTTGTTCTGGAAGCCGTCGCCCGACACCTTGAACACGGGGTTGAGGCGCGGCGCGTGCTCGCTGGTGATGACGCCGTTGGCGTAGGTCGTGCCCTCCACGCCGCTCTTCTCCAACAGCCCCATCAGGTCGTCGTGCTTGATGAAGCCCGCCGTCGGGTTGGCCACCGCCATCAGCGTCCGCTCGCCGTCGTTGTTCTCCACGCACGTCCGCAGCTCGTCGCTGGGGGCCACCTCGGCGATGCGCCCGAACACCTCGGCGTGGCTGAAATACTTGAAGATGTTGCTGGTGAACCCGAACCGCGTGTGCAGGCTGTTCCAGAACCGGCCCGACGCCTTCACATTCCGGCCCTTCAGCTTCACCGACGTGACCGAGGTCTTGCCGTCGGTGTCCTTCTTCGTCGTGACCTGGATGTCCTTCACGCGGGCCGTGCCGTACTCGAACTTCAGCGTCATCGTCGTCCCCTCTTTCGTGTCGTTCGCTCACCGTGTCTCGGTTCATTCGGCCTCGGACCGCTGATATTTCGTGCGCCTCTTCAGCCAGCCGGAATTCTTCACCACGAAGGCGGGCTGCTCGACGTTCGTCCGCGCCAGGGCCGCCATCACGCGCAGCGTCACCTGGCCGATGATCGCGTTCGCCTTCAGCGTGCGCCACGCCCCGTCGGCCATCACGTACTGCTGCGCCGGCGTCGCCGTCTTCGGGAACGGCCACTTCGTCCCCTGGCTCTGCACCACGTTCTTGGTCGGCTCGTCCGGGTGCCGCCGCAGCACGCGCCCGGCCATCTGCACGGTGATGCTCTTGCCCGACGGGCGGCAGAACACCGTCCGCAGCTGCGGGCAGTCGAACCCCTCCGCCAGCACCAGGCAGTTGCTGATCACGTCCACGTCGCCGGCCTGGAACGCCGCGAGCTGCCGCTCCCTGTCGCTGCTGCCCGACACCACCTCCGACCGCACCCCGGCCTCTTTCAGCAGGGCGTCGGCGCGGGCGCACTCGTCCAGGGTGTGGAAATAGAAGATGCTCCGCCCCCACCGTTCCCGGTCCGACAGGTACGTCTCGACGACGGCCTCGGGCGACCAGGCGTCCATCGTGTAGTGGTCGAACGGCGACAGGTAGCCGTCCTGGATGAGCGAGTGGATGCCGGCGTCCTTGATGACCGTGTCGAAGCACAACTTGACCTTGTCGGCCCGGTACGGCGTGGCCGACAGCCCGAGGATGAACCGGGGCCGGACCGTCTGGTGCAGCACCGCCATGCTGCTGGCGGCGTCGTGCTGGGCCTCATCGACCACCAGCAGGTCGAGCCCCTCCGGCGGGTCGCGGTCGAACATGGAGATGAATTTGAGGTCGGCGTTGATGCCCAGCCGGGCGTTCTCGCCCGCCGCCTGCTCCAGCAGGTAGCGGCGCATCGCCACCCAGCCGATCTTCAGGCCCAGCCCCTCCTGCAGCGCCTTGGCCGTTAGGAGGCCCATGACGGTCTTGCCGGAGCCGGTCGGGCTCTCGATGAGGACCGAGCGGACGCCGCCGGAGGCGAAGTGGCCGGCGGCCTTCGCCACGATCCGCTTCTGATATGGCCGTGGCTGGGCGTCGGTCTTCGCGATCAGTGCTTCGATGTCCATCGGCGTCGGCCCTCGTCCCGTTGGTGGGGCGGGGCTTATAGCACGGCCCTGCTGCCGGGGGGTAGGTCGGTAGGGGAAAAATCCGCCCGCCCGTGTCGAGCCCGCCGCCCGAGGCCCGTTGGAAGGAGTGGGGACACAACCGGAGGGGGCCGTCATGGGTGCGAGCATTTTCGAGCTGTGTGGCGAGGACCGGCGGGGCGCCGGCATCAAGTGCCACTTCGTCGCCCACGACGGCAGGCCGAGGACGGGACGCTACACCGTCCGCGAGGTGAGGCCGAATGCCCGCAAGCAGTACCTCAGCTGGTTCGACCCCACCGCCCGCTCCGTCTACCTCGACGGCCACCCCGTCATCGCCCAGATCTTCTTCCCCTTCGACGAGGCCGCCCTCGACTCCTCGTCCGACCGCGTCGTCATCGACGCCCTGATCACCTGGTACCGCTTCGAGCTGGGCCAGCGCAAAGAGGTCGCCCTCGACTTCGTCGGCCACGCCGACGCCCGCGGCGCGTCCGGTTATAACCTCGGCCTGGGCCTGCGCCGCGCCCAGGCGGCCCGCAAGCGCGTGGACACCGGCGTCCAGGCCAACTGGTCCGACCGCGTCCGCTTCTCGAAGTACGACACCAGGGCCGACAGCCGTGGGGCGACGATGGCCACCGGCGACCACGCCGCCGACCGCCGCGTCGATGTCGTGTTGCCCAACGTCACGCGCACCGAGCACGTCGAGGAGATCGAGCCGCTGCTGATCACCGCCGACTACACCGGACCTCTCACCAAGAAGCTCCTGTTCCGCTCCTGGGGCGGCGGGGGCGCCGGCGTCGGCAAGTTCGGCGGCGAGGTCCTCGAGATCGAGATCAAGAACCCGAAATCCGGCGTCCGCGCGTTCTACTATTACGCCGGCGCCGGCGCCGGCGTCGGCCTGCCCGTCTCCGTCAGCCGCCGGTCCGAGGAGTACACCGAGCAGGTGCTCCCCTACTCCTTCGTGGACGTGGACGATTTCGCCGGCGCCGGCTCCATCCAGACCGCGATGGCCGTCGGCGGCGTCCAGTGCCTGTACTTCTCCGGCCCGAAGCTGCGGTACACGAAGCAGGTGCTGCGCAAGGAGGGCGTCGAGTTCTGCTTCCCCGGCTGGGACCTCCAGGTCGGCGTCGGCGCCAGCTTCGGGAGCTGGGAGAAGATGCCGTACCGCAACGAGCGTGACCGCACCGAGCACATCGAACGCCAGTATCGCGAGCGGCAGAAGAGGTGACCCGCCCCGGGGATCGCGGCCGCCGGACGCCCCCGCCACGATACGCTATGGGGAGTGTCATCCATCGAGGGCCACCCCAGATGATCCCCCTGCTCCTCCTCTTCGCCGCCGACCCGCTGCCCGTCGGCCACCGCGGCCTGCCCACGCACGCCCCGGAGAACACCCTGCCGGCGTTCCGCGCCTGCCTCGCCCTCCGCGTCGGCTTCGAATTCGACGTGCGGCGGAGCAAGGACGGCCACCTCGTCATCCTGCACGACGCCACACTCGATCGCACCACCGACGGCAAGGGCCCGGCCGGCGGCAAGACACTCGCGGAGCTGAGGAAGCTCGACGCCGGCAGGTGGTTCGCCCCGGCCTTCGCCGGCACGCGCATCCCCACGCTCGACGAGGTCTTCGCCCTGCTTAAGGCCGAGGGCCACGACGACACCCTCGCGCTGGTGGACATCAAGGAGGACGGCATCGAGGCCGACATCGTCAAGGCGGCGAAGAACCACGGCGTGATGAGGCGCATCGTCTGCATCGGCACGGCCATCGAGTCCCCCGCCGTCCGCCGCAGGCTGCGCGGGGCCGACGACGCCGTCCCCGTGGCCGTCCTGGCCGACAGGCCGGCCGACCTGGAGAAGGCGCTGGCCGCGAAGGACGCCGACTGGGCGTACCTGCGCTTCGTGCCGGACGACGCCCAGCGCAAGGCCTTCCGCGACGCGGGCAAGAAACTGCTCCTCGTCGGCAAGCTGTTCATGGGCCAGGAGCCGGCCAACTGGGACAGGGCGCGCTCCGCCGGCGCGGACGCCGTGCTCACCGATCACCCGCTGGAGTGCCGGGCACGCTGGCGGGCCGGGCGGTGACGCGCGGCCAAGTCTCTCGCCCCCGGTTTCAGCATGCGGCAGACAACACCCCACCACGCTACCGAGTCACCTGCCCACTTCCCCGGCGAGTGGGCATAGGACTTGGCGCCGACTGACGCGGGGTGTCACGGACCGTCGGCGAGTGCGCGAGTCACATGGCCACCTGCCCACTTGCACACTCCGCATCCACCCCTGGCGGGAGGCGTGTGGCAAGGCGCGCCAACCCCTCCCCGGCGGCGCCGCGCCGCCCAGAGGCCGCCGCGCCGGGGCTGTTTCCGATAGAATCCGCCGGGTCGGTCCTCCCCGCCAACCCAACACAGCCCGAAGGAGCCTCCCATGTGCGCCCCGTCCGTGGTCGAATCGGCCCTCGCCGGCCTGAGCCGCCGTGACCTGCTCCACCTCACCGCCGGGGTCGTCGGCGCGGCCTGCGTCTCTCGGGCCGCCGCCGATGACCCGCCCAAGGTGAGGCGCACGCTCGCCGCCGACAACGTCCTCGACCTGACGCACGCGCTGTCTCCGGCGTTCCCGATCTGGCCGGGGGGCGCCCCGATCAAGATCACGAACCTGGGGACGGTCGCGAAGGGCGGCTTCTACGCCAACAAGTGGGAGGTCGTCGAGCACCACGGGACGCACCTCGACGCGCCGTCCCATTTCGCCGCGAAGGGCGTGAACGCCGAGCGTCTGGAGGCCTCGTCGCTGGTCGTCCCGGCGGCGGTGATCGACCTGCGGGCGCGGGTGAAGAAGGATGTCGATGCCCTCGTCACTGTCGATGACCTGCGGGCGTGGGAGAAGGCGAACGGCAGGCTGCCGAAGGGCTGCGCGGTCTTCCTGAATTCCGGCTGGGACGCGAAGGCGGGCGACGCCAGGGCGTTCCTCGGCCAGGACGACTCGAAGACGCTGCACTTCCCCGGCTACACGAAGGAGGCCGCCGAGTTCCTGGCCAGGGAGCGGGACGTGGCGGGGCTGGCGACCGACACGCTGTCGCTGGACCACGGGCCGTCGAAGGACTTCGCGGTCCACAAGCTGTGGCTGGGCGCGGGGAAGTGGGGCCTGGAGTGCGTGGCGAATCTGTCGAAGATGCCGGCGTCCGGGGCGACGGTGTTCGTGGGCGCCCCGAAGGTGGTGGGCGCGTCCGGCGGGCCGACGCGGGTCATCGCGGTGTGGTGAGGCCGGTGCGGAATGGGGGCGTGAGGCCGCCGTGGTCGTCTCAAGCACGTCCACGGAGGCCGGTTGCAGCGATGAAACGCGCCCGGCGGGCTCACCACACGGCGCTCGCCTGATCCACGCCCCCGCCCGCTTGAACCGCCCGCCCCGCCCGGCTAGATTCCACATTGGCCCCGACGTAACCCCCGATCCGGCTTCATCCTCCCTCCATGCCGCCGGGGCCGCGCGAGGCCGCGAGGTGACCCCATGATCCAGTGCCCATACTGCCCCCACTCCATGACCGCCAAGGGGGCCAAGGCAGGACGCTTCAAGCCCAAGTGCCCCAAGTGCGGCCGCCAGTTCCAGCTCACCGTCACCGGCGACGCCGACCTCTCCTTCTCCACCGGCCCCCTCGAAGGCGACAGCATCGTCGCCAAGTCCGCCGTCGGCTTCGACCCCAACGCCACCGCCCCGCCCATCTCCCAGCCCCCCCCGCCCCGCAAACACGACCCCGTCAACGACACCGTCCCCCCCGAGCTGGGCAAGTCCACCGCCGGCGCCGCCGAGTTCTCCGTCGCGCCCTCCATCGTCAAGTCGGCCCCCCCCGCGTCCGACGACCCCACCTTCGCCGAGCCCGGCGCACGCCCCTCGCCCGCCATGAGCCAGTTCGACGCCACCGAGGCCGGCGAGGCCGGCCCCAAGGATGCACCCGCCGACCCCGACGACATGCCCGGACAGCTCGGCGGCTACGACGTCGTCAAGCAGCTCGGCCGCGGCGGCATGGGCGCCGTCTACCTCGCACGCCAGGTCTCCCTCGACCGCCCCGTCGCCCTCAAGGTCATGAACTCCGAGTGGGCCAGCAACCCCAACTTCCTCGTCCGGTTCACGCGCGAGGCCTACGCCGCCGCCCAGCTCGTCCACCACAACGTCATCCAGGTCTACGACATCGGCGCCGACAAGGGCATCAATTACTTCAGCATGGAGTTCGTCGAGGGCAAGTCCCTCGGCGACGTCCTCAAGAAGGAGGGCACCCTCGACCCCGCCGTCGCCGCCGGCTACATCCTCCAGGCGGCCCGCGGCCTCAAGTTCGCCCACGCCCGCGGCATGATCCACCGCGACATCAAGCCCGACAACCTGATGCTCAACTCCCACGGCGTCGTCAAGGTCGCCGACCTCGGCCTCGTCCGCACCCCCGGCATGGAGGAGCCCGACTCCACCGCCGAACGCAAGGTCATCGACGAGAAGGCCCTCAAGGAACGCGCCAGCACCGGCCGCTCCCTCGCCAGCCTCAGCGGCGTCACCCTGGCCGGCCAGGCCATGGGCACCCCCGCCTTCATGTCCCCCGAGCAGGCCCGCGACGCCGCCAACTGCGACGGCCGCGCCGACATCTACTCCCTCGGCTGCACCCTCTTCGTCCTCGTCACCGGCCGCCCCGTCTTCCACGGCGACACGGCCCTGGAGGTCATGACCGCCCACGCCGCCGACACCCCGCCCTCGCCCTCCGCCGTCAACAAGGCCGTCCCCAAGGCCCTGTCCGACATCGTCCTCAAGATGATCGCCAAGAAGCCGGAAGACCGGTACCAGTCGATGGACGAGGTGGTCAAGGTGCTAGAAGACTATCTGGGCCTCCACGGCGCCGACAAGCAGGCCGCCACCGATCAGCACCTCCGCACCCTCGAGGAGGCCGTCAAGGGGTTCCACGGCGTCGGCCTCGCCGCGGTGCGTTCCTGGAGCCTGCTCGGCTTCTTCGCCGGCTGCACCCTCCTCACCCTCCTCCTCCTCTTCACCCGCCTCTGGTGGGTCGGCGGGTTCTTCGCCTGCCTCGGCCTGTCCACCGCCGCCGCCTACTTCTGCGTCCGCGGCTCGCACGAGAGCACCTACCTCTTCCGCCGGGTCAAGGACCACCTCCTGGGCATCGGCCTGGCCGAGTGGGCACGCATCGGCCTGGGCGCCCTTCTCTCCCTCGCCGTCCTGTGGCTCCTCGGCCTGCACTGGTGGTTCCTGCTCGCCGCCGCACTGGGCATCGGCATCGCCTTCGGCGTGCATCACGGCCTGGACCGCCCCATCGCCGCCCAGCGCGCCCAGGCCGTCGAGAAGGTCGAACGCATGCTCAAGACCCTGCGTCTGCGGGGCCTGTCCGAGGAGGCGTTGGAGGAGTTCGTCGCCAAATACGCCGGCGACGACTGGGAGGAGTTCTACGAGGCACTCTTCGGCTACGAGAAGAAGCTGGCCGCCCGCCTGAAATACGGCGTCGGCCCCAAGGGGCAGCGTCCGAGGTTCGCGACGTGGCGCGACCCGCTGGTGCGGACGCTGGACGCCTGGCAGAAGGCCCGCCAGGAGGCCAAGGAGAAGGCCCACTTGCAGGCCGTCGAGCAGAAGGGCCTGGAAGCCCAGGGCGTCGGCAAGGCCGAGGCCAAGGCCCGCGCCGAGGCCGTCGCCGGCGCCATCGTCGACAAGGCGGCGGAGATCAAGAAGCAGGAGGAGAAGTGGGAGGAGACGGTGGCGCCGGACCAGGCGAAGCCCCTGCCGGTCGAGGACAAGCAGCAGAAGGGCGCCCCCCCGAAGCGCGTCAACATGCAGGACCTGTTCCAGGTGGCCGACGCCCCCAAACTCCCGCCGAAGCCGTCCGGCCCGGTGCTGGAGCCGGTGTTGAAGCTACTCTTCGGGGCGGGGATGCGCTTCACCCTGGGGGCGGTGCTGCTCCTCGTCTCGCTCTTCTGGATGCACTCCAGGGGCCTGCTGCCCAACAGCGTGAACGCCGGCGACACGGAGACGTATGCCAACATCTGGGAGCGCTACAAGGACGCGAAGCCGTTCGACGTGCCGGGCGTCCCCGAGGCCGTCGCGCGGATGCTGTGCAGCATGGGGGCGTTGGCCGCCGGCTTCTTCCTGCTCGCCTCGGCCCTGTGGGGGAGCTGGAAGATCGGCATCCTGATGATCCTGGCGACGGCGGCGTTCCTGATCGGCCGTGTGCCGGGGCTGGTGCCGGACGTTGGCCCGCTGTCCGGCGAGGTGGTGTCGCTGGCGGGCGGCGGCCTGCTGACGGTGGTGGCGTTCCTCTTCGGCCGCGATACGTGAGACATGCAAGCGGACGGTGTGTCTCTGGTTGGCTCGGGTGGCCGGGGTCGGCTTTGAGACCCCGGATCAGGCACCTCGGGTGACCCCCTCGCCCAACAACACGCCCCGCGCCGGGGTCTCAAAGCCGACCCCGGCCACCGAACCAACCAGAGACGTGATGGAGGCGGACGATGGCCCTCACAAGCTGCCCCGAGTGTGGCCGACAGATCTCGACCGCCGCCGAGGCGTGCCCCGGCTGCGGCTACCCGATGCGCCCGGCCGGCCGGCCCGCGGAGAACTACGCCGACCGCGAGTTCCAGCAGAAGGTGAACGAGATCGGGCGCAAGGCCGCCGAGGCGGCCCGCGTACCGGAGGGGCCGAGGTGCTACTCCTGCCCGCGCACGGCGACGACGCGCTGCCAGGCCTGCAACGCCTTCAGCTGCGCGGAGCACCTCCAGAGCATCTGGGTCTCGCACGGCAAGGGCGGCGCCTACGAGCTGCGCTGCGAGAGCTGCTACGCCTCGGCCCAGGCGTGGCAGGTCTTCGGCTGGGTCTTCGCCGGCATCGTCATCATCATCATGCTCATCATGTTCAGCTCGTTCCGCCGCTGAGCCCGGTGAAGAACGCCCGCAGCTCCCGCAGGTATTCCGGCGTCGGCGGGTCGTTGTGCCCGCCGTCGGGGATGCGCACGAAGTGCTTGGGGCCGCCGGCCGCCTCGTAGAGACGCTTGCCCAGCGCGAACGGGATGGTGCGGTCGGCGTCGCCGTGCGACACCAGCAGCGGCCCCTTGTGCCGCCCGATGCACGACAGCGAATCCAGCCGCGTCGAGAGCAGCCACGACACCGGCAGCAGCGGGAAGTGGCTGGCGGCGGCGTCGGGCACCGAGGTGAACGTGCTCTCCAGCACGAGGGCGCGGCACGGGGTCTCGGAGGCGAGCCGGCACGCGACCCCGCCGCCAAGCGAGCGCCCGACGAGGACGACCTCGCCCTCGCCCTCGCCGGCGCGTTCCGCCACCCAGGCGCGGGCGGCGCGGGCGTCGGCCAGGACGCCCTCCTCGCCCGGCGTCCCCTCGCTCTTGCCGTAGCCCCGGTAGTCAAAGACCAGGATGGAGGCGTGGAGCCGCTCCGCGTAGAAGCGCATCATCGCCCGGTGCCCGGTGACGTTCCCGGCGTTGCCGTGGCAGTACAGGACGACGTGACGTTGCCCCGCCGCCGGGAGGAACCAGCCGTGCAGGCGCGTGCCGTCGGCGGAGGCGAAGTGCGCGTCCTCCGGCCCGTCCTCCCAGTGGCCCGCCGGGTGCGGCGCGGGGTGGTAGACGAACACGTCGGTGGACGCACAGCCCGCCGCGAGCATACAGAGGAGCGCGAGAGGGCGCATAGGTACCTGCCGAGATGATCGGATGATCGGGCGATACCCGGCGGTCAGGGCGGAATCAAGGCCGACGCCCGTTGAACGCCCCGATTCCGGGGAATAATCGGCAGCGCGGCGGCTCTCATCCTGTGGAGCTGCTCCGGTGCCGTGCGGCACCTCCCGTCTTCGCCCGCCCCGCTCTTCCACCCCCAGACCTTCGTATAAGGGAGCTGCCATGCCCCGGCTCTACCGGGCTCTCGTGGCCACTTCGTGCCTCGTCATGCTGTCGGCGTTCGTCGGCTGCGGCGACCCCGCCAAGCCCAGGAGCGGCCCCTACAGGTCGGACCCGAAGAGGTCGGACCCCGCGAGGATGGCCCTCGCGCCGGAGCCCAGGGCCGACCCCAAGTCCGACCCCAAGTCCGACGGGGGCATGCGCGGCCAACCGCAGAACACCGAGACCTACGCCCGCATCGTCGAGAACACGTTCCACCGCGCGGACAAGACGCCGCTCTCGACCTTCTCCGTGGACGTGAACACGGCCTCGTACAGCAACGTCCGCCGCTTCCTCACCCAGGAGAGGCGCCTGCCGCCCGCCGACGCCGTGCGCCTGGAGGAGATGGTCAACTACTTCCCGTATGACTACGCGCCCCCCAAGGGCGACGCCCCGGTCGGATTCACGCTGGAGCTGGGCGTCTGCCCCTGGGATGCGAAGCACCACGTCGCCCGCATCGGCGTCGCCGCGAAGAGGATCAACCCCTCGGACGTGCCCCCGCGCAACCTCGTCTTCCTCGTGGACACCTCCGGCTCCATGTCCCCGGAGAACCGCCTGCCGCTGCTGAAGAAGTCGCTGAAGATGCTGGTCGCCCAGCTCACGAAGAATGACAGCGTCGCCATCGTCGCCTACGCCGGCAGCGCCGGCCTCGTCCTCGACTCCACCCCCGGCGACCGGACGAAGGCCATCCTGGCCGCCATCGACGGCCTCGACGCCGGCGGCTCGACGGCGGGCGGCGAGGGTATCCAGCTCGCCTACAGCGTCGCCGAGAAGGGCCTCATCAAGGGCGGCGTCAACCGCGTCATCCTCGGCACCGACGGCGACTTCAACGTCGGCATCCGCCGCGAGGAGGACCTCGTCAAGCTGATCGAGGACAAGCGCAAGGGCGGCGTCTTCCTCACCGTCCTCGGCTTCGGCATGGGCAACCTCAAGGACTCCACACTCCAGAAGCTGGCGAACCACGGCAACGGGCACTACGCCTACATCGACACCGAGGAGGAGGCCCGCAAGGTCTTCGTCGAGCAGGGCGCCTCCCTCGTCACGGTCGCCAAGGACGTGAAACTGCAGGTCGATTTCAACCCGCGCCGCGTGGCCGAGTACCGCCTCCTCGGCTACGAGGCACGGCTCCTGGCCGACAAGGACTTCGCCGACGACACCAAGGACGCCGGCGACATGGGCTCGGGCCACACCGTCACCGCGCTCTACGAGATCATCCCGGCCGCCGGCGCCGCCGTGGACGCCGAGCCGTGGCTGACGGTGAAGATGCGTTACAAGGACCCCGAGGCCGACACGAGCAAGCTCCTCAGCGAGCCGCTGTCGGGCACGCCGAAGAAGTTGGCCGACGCCACCGAGGACTTCCGCTTCGCCTCCGCGGTGGCGTCGTTCGGCATGCTCCTCCGCGATTCGAAGTATAAGGGCGACGCCACGTTCGCCTCGGTCCGGACGTTGGCGGGTGGCGGCGGGAAGGGCCTCGCCGGCCACCGCGCCGGCTTCATTGAGATGATCGACGCGGCGGAGAAGTTGAAGAAGTAGGGCGGCCGTCCCGGCGTGGCGCGCATCCATACGCTAGGCGGTGACCCCTCACCGGAGGAACACCGCATGCGCGCCACCCTCTCCCTGGCGGCCCTGGCCCTGCTGGCCGCCCCCTGCGCCGCCGCAGACGCGAAGAAGATGAACGTCCTGTTCATCGTCTCCGACGACCTCACCAACAACGCCCTCGCCTGTTACGGGAGCCCCGTCGCCAGGACGCCGAACATCGACGCCCTCGCGAAGAAGGGCGTCCGCTTCGGCCGCGCCTACTGCCAGTTCCCCCTGTGCAACCCCAGCCGCGCCTCGTTCATGACCGGCCTGCGCCCCGACACGACGAAGGTCTACGAGAACGCCACCCAGTTCCGCAAGAACGTCCCCGACATCCAGAGCATGCCGCAGACGTTCAGGAAGGCCGGCTACTACGTCGCCCGCGTCGGCAAGCTGTACCACTACGGCGTGCCCGCCCAGATCGGCACCGACGGCCTCGACGACAAGCCGAGCTGGATGAAGACCGTCAACCCGCGCGGACGCGACAAGGACGACGAGGACGACGGCCTCATCTTCTCCCTCGCCCCCAAGGGCAAGGGCTCGGGACGCTACGGCGGCGTCCTCTCCTGGCTCGCCTCCGGCGGCGACGACCCCGACATGACCGACGGCAAGATCGCCGCCGAGACGGTCAAGCTCATCGAGGCCAACAAGGGCAAGCCATTCTTCCTGGCCTGCGGCTTCTTCCGCCCGCACACGCCCTACGTCGCGCCGAAGAAGTACTTCGACCTGTACCCCGCCGACAAGATGAAGCTCGCGGAGGTGCCGGAGGGCCACCGCAAGGGCCACCCCGCCCCGGCGTTCGGCAGCCACAAGAAGGAGCAGGAGGCGCTCACCGACGACCTGCGCCGCAAGGCCCTCCAGGCATACCACGCCTCGACCAGCCACATGGACACGCAGGTCGGCGTCGTCCTGTCGGCGCTGGAACGCCTCAAGCTCGCCGACAGCACCATCGTCGTCTTCTTCAGCGACCACGGCTACCACCTGGGCGAGCACGGCCTGTGGCAGAAGATGAGCCTGTGGGAGAACTCCGCCCGCGTGCCGCTGCTCATTTACGACCCGCGGGCGAAGGGCAACGGCAAGCCGTGCGGCCGCACCGTGGAGCTGGTCGATCTGCACGCCACGCTGGCCGACCTCGCTGGGATCGAGGCCCCGAAGACCGACGGCGCCAGCCTCGCGCCACTCCTCGCCGACCCGGCGGCGAAGTGGGACAGGCCCGCCATCACGCAGGTGAGCCGCGGCACGCCCACGGTGACGGGCGACAAGATCGGCAAGACGCCGTGGTTCATGGGCTACTCGGTGCGCGACGAGCGTTACCGCTACACGGAGTGGGACGGCGGCAAGAAGGGCACGCAGCTCTACGACATGGAGAAGGACCCCGCCGAGACGAAGAACCTGGCCGACGACCCCGCCCACGCCGAGACGGTGAAGCGACTGAAGGCGTTGCTCCCGAAGAAGGGCTGACGAGGCAGAGGAAGAGGGTGTCTCGCAAAGGCGCGAAGGACGCAAAGGAAGACAAGAAGACATCAGATAAAAAACAAGAATGTAACAGCGCGGCTTGCTTACCTTGCCTTGTTCTCTCCTTTCTTCTTGTCTTCCTTTGCGTCCTTCGCGCCTTTGCGAGACACCCTCTTCCTCATGCACCGAGGAGACGGACCATGAGCGTACTGCTGCACGCCCTCGCCGTCCTGGCCCTGGCGGCCGACCCGATCTCCGATGACCCCGTCGTCCTGGCGAAGGGCAAGGGGTTCATCGTCCACGGCCTGTCCGGCGCGAAGCCCCTGGAGCTGACCCCCGCCAGTGCGCCCTCGCCTTCGGCCATCCTCTACACCGCCCTGCCGTCGGGCAAGACGCGGACGCTGTTCCGCGGCGGCTCGACGGCCAGTATGCTGCCGCCGATGGCCATCGACCGGTGGGACGTGTCGCAGAAGCGCGTGGCCGCCGTGGCCGCCGACGCCGAGCGCCTCTACGTGCTCGTCTGGTCGGCGTCGTGGCGGCACGAGGACTTCGGCGGCAAGGGCCTCGTCGTCGGCAAGCCGCCGGAGTCCGACAGGTATACCCTGCGCGCCTACTGGCTGGAGGACGGCTCGGAGATCACCGCCGTCGCCCTGCGCGGCAAGCGGCCCAAGGGCGTCCCGGCCGAGCGTCTGGACAAGGGGCCGCTGGAGGTGAAGGACGGGGCGGTCACCGTGTTCGGCGAGGTGATCCGCTACAAGGGGAAGAAACGCCCCGAGGGCCGCTAATTCCACGCCGCGCCGCGTCATCATCTTGTATCGGACGACATTCCCCGAGGAGCCTTTCTCATGCTTCGTAACTGCCTGATCGCCCTGGCCGCCCTGGCCCTGTGCGCCGATGGGTCCTTCGCCCAGAAGAAGAAGCCCGCCGACCCCACCGCGTCCGGCGTCGTCAAGTCCGTCGATGCCGCCGCCGGCACGCTCACCCTCGCCGGCCAGAAGATCAAGACCGGCGGTGAGGCCCCCGACCAGACCCTCACCCTCGCCAAGGACGCCAAGCTGACCATCGACGGCAAGGAGGCCAAGCTCGCCGACGTGAAGGCCGGCGCCTCCGCCTCCCTCACCCTGACCGAGGACAAGAAGGGCGCCACGGCGGTCAGCGTCACCGGCGGCACCGTGCTGGCCACGGTCAAGTCGGTGGACGACAAGGCCAACACGATCACCATCGAAGGCAAGAAGGTGAAGAAGGGCGAGGCCGGCCCCGACCAGACCCTCGCCCTCGCCAAGGACGCCAAGGTCGTCATCGACGGCGAGGCCAAGGCCCTGGCCGACATCAAGGCCGGCACGGCCGTTCTGGTGTCGGTCACCGTGGACAGGAAGACGGCGTTGTCCGTGACCGTCGGCGGCAAGAAGAAGCCCGCCGGCGGCAAGGCGGGCGTCGGCGGCACGGTCAAGGCGGTGGACGCCAAAGACCGCGTCATCACCCTCGCCGGCAAGAAGGGAGCCGAAGGCCAGAAGGTCACCGTGGCCAAGGACGCCAAGATCACCATCGACGGCGAGGAGAAGACCCTGGCCGACATCAAGGAGGGCGCCCTCGTCCAGCTCACCCTCGACGCCGACAAGAACGCCACCGCCGTCACCGTGGGCGGTAAGAAGAAGAAGACCGACAAGTGACCCTCACACCCGCGGGGCGGCCAGTTGGCTCAACAGCCGGCGGGCCGCCTCGGCGTCCCCCACCTCCCCGCGCGCCCACGCCGCCACCACCTCCGACCCCGGATCGAACCGCGCCGCCAGCAGCTCCTGCGCCAGCCGCAGAAGCCGCGCCGGGTCGTCACGTCGCCCACGCCGCAGCGGGGGCGTCTCGATGGCCCGCCACAGGTCCGCCACGCCCTGCCCCGTCCGCGAGCTGACACGCACCACCGGCGCGTGCGGCCCGTGCGACAACTGCTGCGACGCCAGCACCTGCGCCTCCACCCGCTCCGCCCCCGGCATGTCCGCCTTGTGGACCGCCACCACGTCGGCCACCTCCAGCAGGCCCGCCTTCTCCCATTGCAGGTCGTCGCCCGTCTCCGGCTGGAGCAGCAGCACCAGCACGTCCACCAGGCGGCGGACGACGGTATCGCCCTGCCCGGCGCCGACCGTCTCCAGCAGGATTACGTCGAAGCCCCAGCACTCCAACACACTGATCGCCGCCTCCAGATGGCGGGCCAGCGCCCCGTGCCCGCCGGCGGCGGCGAGGCTGCGGATGAACACGCCGTCGTCATCGGGGCGGGACGGCATGCGGAAGCGGTCGCCCAGCAGCGCCCCGCCCGACAGCGGGCTCTCCGGGTCGCACGCCAGCACGGCCACGCTCTTGCCCCCCGCGCGGATCTGCTCGATGAGCTTGCCCGTCAGGCTGCTCTTGCCGACGCCGCCGGCGCCGGTCAGCGCCACGACCCTGGCCGGGGAGGCCGGCGCGGGGAGGTCCGGCAGCGGCTCGCCGCGTGCCGCCAGGGTCACCATCCGCGCCAACGCCAGGCGCTCGCGGCGGTTGAATCGGCCCGCCAGGTCGTCAGGCATGCCGCGCCCCCGTGTTCTCCTTCAGGTAAGCGACGATGTCATCGAGGTTCGTCCCCGGCCCGAAGATGCGGGCCACGCCCATCTCGGTCAGCCTGGGCACGTCGGCCTCGGGGATGATGCCGCCGACCATGACGCCGACGTGATCCAGGCCGGCGCCGCGGAGGAGGTCCATGACGCGGGGCACGAGGGTGAGGTGCGCCCCGGAGAGGATGCTGATGCCGAGCCAGTCGGCGTCCTCGTCGGCGACCGCGCGGACGACGGCCTCGGGCGCCTGCCACAGGCCGGCGTAGATGACGTGCATGCCGGCGTCGCGCAGGCCCCGGGCCACGACCTTGATGCCGCGGTCATGGCCGTCGAGGCCGACCTTGGCCAGCACGATGCGGATAGGCGTCTCGGTGGTCACGGCCCGGCCCTCGCGGGGGATTCTCGCTCTCTGCCATCATCATACGTATCATCACCAAGTACGGGGCGGTCCCGTGAAGACCGAAGAAGAAGGCATACCACGAAATACACGGAAGACACGAAAGGAAGACAAAGCAGACGAGGCGAGGAGGCGGCAGAAGGCTGCCGGCTGTCTTCCTGCTTGATTTCTGTATTGCTTCTTTGTCTTCTTTTCGTGTCTTCCGTGTATTTCGTGGTATGCCTTCTTCATGCCTGAGGGTGACGATGAGCGGCGGACGCACCATCGAGCTGCGGGGCGATTTCATCACCCTGGCCCAGGCCGTCAAGGCCGCCGGCCTCGCCGACACCGGCGGGCAGGCCAAGGCTATCGTGCGCGACGGCGGCGTCCGCGTCAACGGCGAGGCCGAGACCCGCCCAGGCCGCAAGCTTCGGGCCGGCGACCGCTTCGGCACCGCCGCCGACGGGGAGTGGGCCATCACCGCATGAACGCCCCCCTCCAGCGGCCCGTGATCGAACGCCCCGCCTGGCAGGCGCTGCTGCTCCTCGCCTGGCCCGTCCTGCTCCAGCAGTGGCTCATCCTCGCCGTCAGCCTGTACGACCGCGTCCTCGCCGGCCACGGCGAGGGCGAGGCGTCCACCCTCAACGCCCAGACCACCGCCGGCTACCTCGCCTGGTTCCTCTCCAGCGTCAGCGTCCTGGTGAACGTCGGCAGCACCGCCCTCGTCGCCCACCTCATCGGCGCCGGCGAGCGCCGCGAGGCCTCCGTCGTCCTGCACCAGTCCCTCATGCTCGCCGCCCTGGTCGGCCTCGTCGGCGCCGTCCTCATGCTCGCCGGCCTGCGCCCCCTGCTGTGGCTGTTACGGCTGGAGGGGGTCGCCGTCGATCAGGCCGTCGCCTACCTCCGCCCGTTGCTGTTGGTGCTGCCGCTGCACCTGGTTGCGATGGCCGGCATCGCCTGCCTCGTCGGCGCCGGCGACACGCGCACCGGGTTATTCATCCTCGGCGGCGAGGCGCTCTTGAACCTCCCCCTGGCGCGTCTGTGTTACGGCTGGCTGGGCTTCCCCGGCATCGCCCTCGGGACGGCCCTCGCCCAGGCCGCCGGCGCCGTCGCGGTCGTCGCCATCCTGGCCCACGGCCGCGCCGGCCTGCGTCTGGAGTGGTCGCGCCTGGTGGTCGAGCCGGTGCTGTTGCGCCGGCTGCTGCGTGTCAGCATCCCCGCCGCCGTGGACAACCTCTCCATGCAGGCCGGCTACCTCGCCTTCCTCGCCGTGGTCAACACCCTCGGCGACACCGCCGGGGCGGCCCACGGCATCGCCCTGACGTGGGAGGCGCTCGGCTACCAGACCGGCCACGCCTTCGGGGTGGCGGCGATGGCGCTGGTGGGCCAGGCCCAGGGCGCCGGCCGCCCGGACCGCGCGACCCGCACCGGCTGGCTGGCTTTCGGGATGGGCGCCGCCGCCATGTCACTCATGGGCGTGCTGTTCTTCGTCCTGGCGGTGCCGATGTTTCACCTCTTCTGCCCGTACCCCGGCCAATCGGACATCATCGCCCAGGGTGTCCCCGTCCTACGGTTGGTGGCCTTCGGCATGCCGGCGCTGGCGTCGTGCATGGTGTTGGCGCAGGCGTTGCGCGGCGCCGGCGACACGCGCTGGCCGATGGTCTTCACCTGGATCGGCTTCTTCGTCGTCCGCCTGCCGCTGGCGTGGCTGCTGGTGGCCTACGGCTGGGGCCTGTTCGGCGCCTGGGTGGCCATGAACGCCGACATGCACGTCCGCGGCCTGTGCGTCCTGTGGCGTTTCGCCTCCGGCGGATGGCGCGAGGTGCGCGTGTGAGACGCTTGAGTCCCTCAGGCGGAGGGGATGGCGCGTCTGTCATCAACTTGCGTTGCATTTCAGACCCCCAGACACGACCTCCGCCCGCTGAAACACAACCGCCGGGAGCCGAGTCACCTGCTCACTCCGCGGCGTCACATGCTCACTTTTCCCCCGAGTGAGCATGTGACTCTGGCACCGGCCGACGCCTTGTGTCACGGACCGACACCGACTGCGCGAGTCACCCGCTCACCCGCTCACCTGCGCACCGCGCCTCCCCTCGGGGCGGGAGGGCGAGAAGATGCTGCTTCAGGGTGCGGTAGCCCATGTGAGGCGCGGCGGTTGAGCCGCGGCTCGGCGGAGCGTATCATGCATTGCGCCCCGCACAGGAGCCGCACATGCAGCACCTCACCCTCGTCGCGGCCACGTTGCTGTTCGCCGCCGACAAGGAGGACGCCCCGCCGAAGATCGACCCCGCCGTCGTCCGCGAATTGCAGAAGCTCCAGGGCACCTGGAAGGTGGAGGCGTGGGAGGAGGGCGGCAAGCCCCTCGCCGCCGGCGAATTGGCGAAACGCGGCGTCTTCTTCGGAGCCAACGCCTTCGTCATCCGCCGCGGTGAGAAGCTGGTGCAGGTCAGCCTCGCGCAGATCGCGCCTGCCAAGACGCCACGCACCATGAACCTCGCGGTCAAGGAGGGCGAGGGCAAGGACGGCGTCATGCTCGGCATCTACTCGCTCGACGGCGACACCCTGAAGCTCTGCTATGACCCGCAAGGCGAGTCGCGCCCGAAGGACTTCAAGCCGGGGGCCAAGGCGGGCTGCATCCTGATCACGCTGAAGAAGCCGAAGCCCCCGGCGGACGAGGCCGTGGAGATCACCGGGGAGTACCGCTCGGAGATGACGGACGCGGGCGGGAAGGTGGTCGTGACGGACGTGCAGATCGAGAGGCGCGGCGACTCCTATCTGGTCACCTACCGGCAGGAGGACCGGATCCTCTTCGCCGGGACGGCGTTGCGGAGGGGGAATCAGCTCTCGATGTCGTGGGTGAGCGCCGGCCAGACCGGCGTGAGCGTCTACAAGATCGAGGGCGGCGGGAAGCTCACCGGCGAGTACACGATCCTGGGCGGCATCGGCATGACCGCCAAGGAGACCCTCACGCGCAAGAAGGTGGCCGCCTGATCCGCCTTCACTCCTTGGCCAGCACGAGATCGAGTGCCCAGCAGCCGCGGACATGGGGGCCTGGAGAGCGCAGGTGCGTGAGGATGTCCGTGTCGGTACAGCCGGCCTCTTCCAAGGCGTCGGCAAGGACGCCGAGGCGGGCGGGCTCCAGACATCCCGGAGGATGCTCGCGCTCCTGATAGGCCGAGAGTGCCAAGGAGGAGACCACGGCCGTGCGGCGTGTGGTGGCGATACGTGCACCGCGGAACGGGTTACCAAAGACATCCCTGAAGATGTGACAGTAGAGGGGCCAGTCATCGCCGAACGTGCCTTCCGGCGATAGAGACCGGATCACGTTTGAAACGAGGTGCCAAGGGTCCGGCCACCACCAGCGCCGCTCAGGGTCATCGGCTATGAGGGCTTCAAGCGAAAGTAAACCGTCTGCGAACCTCTCCTCGATGTTGTAAGCCTCATCGAGGCCGGCTCGTGACCACTTCCCTCTGCCCAACCTCCTCATCCCGCAGGCCGCGAGGTAGAGGCGCCGGTGCAGCGCCGGCTTCTGCCAATTCGTGTCCGACCGCGCACTGACAAGCCAGCGAGTGAAGCGGCGCCACCCGGCGGATCGGCCCTGCGCCTCGGTCTCCAGATGATTCAACATCTCTAACGGCCGATCCTCGCACGCCAGCCACTCCGCCTCGGTCATGCGGCCCCTCCTCGGAAAGCGAGAGCGCTTCTGGCTCATCGGGCGGCTTCACCTCGCGGCCCGGCAGGCGCCTTCTCCACCCTCCGCCGAAGGTCAACACCGGCCAGCGCCAGCTCCACGGCCACACCCACGACGGCACCCCACACGACACCCCAGCCGGTATTCATGATCGCAGGATCAGCGTCGCCCCCTCGGCGCAGTATCCGCCCAGAGGCCGCGGCGACGTTCTCCCTCGTCCCCAGGCCGTAGCCGATCATCCCAAGCAGGAGGACACACCCGGCGACAATCGCACCCACCTTCAGGGGGCTCAGCCGACATCCCACCCTCGCGGCGGCCATGCTCAGGCTGTCGTCGGCCGCTCGGCCAACCCCCGCCGGGAAGAGCAGACGCGACGCCGCGAGGCCGAGCAACGCCGCCACCGGGCTCACGGCCGCGGCCAGCAGGGCCGCAAACAGCCCAAGGGCGCTCAGGAACTGAAGGTCGGACATGAACCAGTCCCACCAGGGCGTTGACAGAGGGAGCATCATCAGGAAGTAGAACACCGGCGCCAGGATGAACGCGGGGAGGGCCGCGACCACGGCCCCCCAGATTATCGCGTGGCGCGCCGTCCGTCCCCACCAGAAGGCCCATAAGGCCACCCCGAAGCACGCGAAGAACGCGGCGATGGGGATCAACGGGGCCGGATACATACGATCCCTCGCTGGTGTGTCGCCCTCGCCCACGGTGGGCGGCTTCTTCGTCCTCGGCTGATCCGCGTCACGCCGACTTGGCCGCGATGCGGGTGAAGAGGGCGTCATACCATGCGTCCACCCTCCCGACGATCTCGTCGAGCGCGGCCCGGCCAAACTCGTGGCTGGGAGGGGCCTCATTCGCCAGGAGCCGGGGCGCGCCATCTTCCACCGCCGGCTCCCACACCCAGGCGTAATGGCCCTCGTCGCCCTCCATCGTGAAGTGGAGCAGGACGACCGGGTACGGGAACGGCCCGGCGCGGAGCAGGGGCTGGATCGCCACGCGGATGGCCTTACCCCTGTCAACGTCGGCCGTCGGCCCCTTGGCTCCCAGAAGGCGGACGCCGAATTGCCGCACCGCCGGCCCCTTCTCCTTCGTGACGCTCGCCACGAGCTGAAGGCCGGTGTCCGGGGCGGCGTTCATGACGGCCAGGTCGCCCCGACGGGTCAAGGACACCAGCGCCAGTGACCGCGTCCGCTCGGCGATGAACCACCCCTGCGTCTCTTCGTGCATCGGAGATCCCCCGCTAGGCCGTGAAGACCGACGTCCGCCGCCTCATGTCCCGCCCTGACCAGAACCTCTCGACCTCGGCGTGGAGCCGGCCCAGGTTGCCGCAGTCCAGCGGGTGTGTCGTCGGGATGCTGTGGATGGCCTCCGTCATCCCGTGGACGATCGCCACGATGTAACATCCCTCCCCGGGCTCATCGACGCCGATCAGGTAGGTCGGCGCCGGGACGCCCACCGCCCGGCGGACATCGTCGGCGGACATCCCCACCCTCAGCCGCCTCTCACGCCGGGTCAGCTCCTTCCGCGTGGCCTTCACCTGTGCGAAGAAGAACGCCGGCACCGCCACGCCCACAAGTTCGACCAGGAAGTCGAGTGTCTCAGCCTTCTCCCCGAGGAACCTCGGCCGGAAGTAGGGCAACGGCCTGCCGCAGAATTGCATGATCCGGGCGGCGAAGATGTGTTCGCCCCGGCCGCCGATGTCATCCCGGCCGTTCATCCCCCCTCCAGACAGGCCGCCGTGGGACACCCGGTGATTGTATCATCAAGCTCGCTCGCACGGGAGGCCGTTGCCCACGAAGCACGAACCACTTCCGGCCGCTCCCGGCTCTTGGCCTTGCCGCCAGCGTCCTCTTGCGGATACCATCCCACCCTTGTCGGGTGTGCCCTTCACGGCCACGCCCCACCACGTCCTCGGAACGGCCACCTCGCTTCTCACCCCGGACGGACCGCCCTCGCCCACCACCTACGGAAGGAGAAGCCTCATGCCCCGATCCCCATTGCGCGCCGCCCTGCTTCTATCGCTCGTTGCCCTGGCTCACGGCGCCGCGCGCGCCGAGATGCCGAAGGCCACGGCCAAGGGGCCAACCTGCGCGGTCTACTCGCTCGCCGCGGCCGGGGACGCCGCCTACGGCAAGTGGGTCGCCGACACCATCCCGCAGGTGATCGACCCCGAGGCCTGGTCCGCCAAGGCCGACAGGCCGGTCCTCACCTACAACCCGACCCGCCGGGTGCTGGTGGTCCGCGCCACCCCCGCCGTCCAGGCCAAGGTCGCCGCGTTCATCAAGGACCTGGAGAAGGCCGGCGCGGCCGGCGGCGAGGAGGCCTCGTCCGTCCAGGCCGACAAGGCCACCCTGAACACCGAGGCGGTGCCCGCGCCCCCGACGCAGGGCGCCAGCTATCCGGTGCCTGCCCCGGTGAGGCAGCCCAAGCACCTCCTCCACTTCGTCATCCGCTACGAGGGCGCCGGCTTCATCGACTCGAACGTCGTCAAGTACGTCAAGGCCCAGGCGGCGCAGCAGGCGAAGGCGGACGCCGAGGAGAAGAAGGCCGCAAAGGCCGTCCCCGATGCTCCTGCCGAACGCCCCTCATCCCCCCTGTCCGCCGTGCCGGCCGCACCCGTCCCGTCCACGACGGCGCCCGCCCCGGCCACACTCCCCAAGGAAGAGAGCACGAAAGCGCCGAAGGCCAGCTCGCCCCTACCCGAGGAGAGCAACTTGCCCTCTCCTCGTTGAACCGGCGGGGCGCCCAGGGTGAGGCTTTACGAACCCCGAGCGCCTGGGGTCGGCGAGCCCTGGGCGTCCCGCGCCCCTCGCCTCACATCCATTCCGGGACTCACGCAGCTCACGCCCCCGGCCCCGCCAGCAGCCTCTCACGCCACGCCGGCGGGACCTCCATCGACTCCAGCCCGCCTTCGGTGATCACGCACATCACCGCCGTGATGCTCCCCTTCGCGATCAGGTCCGCACCGCGCGTGAACGTCAAGCCGTACGTCACGCTCGTCCGCCCCATCCGCTCCACCCTCACCTCGATCTCCAGCTCCTCCTCGAACCGCGCCGGCTTGCTGAAATCACATGCCACCGCCACGCGCGGGAACGTCACCCGCCGCCCCTCCCACTCCGTCACCACGCTGAAGCCGCACGCACGCAGGTAGGCGTGCTCCGCCGCCTCCATGAACTTCGCGAAGTTCGCGAAGTGGACGATCCCCGCCATGTCGGTGTCGGCGAACTCCACCCTCCGACGCACTCGGAACGCCATGTCAGCCCCTCGCGAACCGCCCGTACAGGGCCGCCGTCTCCTCCGCCATGCGCTGGGCCGTGAACCGCGCATGCACCGCCGCCCGCCCGCGCCGCCCCATCTGCGCCATCCCCGCCCGGTCCTCCATCGCCCGGTGCAACGCTGCCGCCAGCTCTTTCGTGTCGCCCGGCGGCACCAGTACGCCGCCCCCCGTCGCCTCGATCAGCTCCGGGAACGACCCGTGCGCCGGCTGGATCACCGGCACCCCGTTGGCCAGCGCCTCCAGCACGTACAGCCCCTTCGGCTCGCGGTACACCGTCGGCACGCTCAGCACGTCGATCCCGTGCAGGAACTTCACCTTGTCCGCGTGGCTCGGGCATTCCTCATGCGCGAAGTCCGCCAGAAGCCCCGCCGCCTCGATCTTCCGCACCTGATCGCCGAAGTAGTGCCTGTTGTTCTCCCCAAGCCAACCCGACGCGTGCAGCCGCACCCCCGCCGTCCCAGGCATCTTCCGCAGCTCGATGAAGGCGTCCACGATGTTGTGGAACCCCTTCTCCGGGCAGATCCGCGCGAAGTACCCGGCCGTGAACGGCATCCCGTAGCGTGCCGGCCTGTCGCCGTGCCCCGCCAGGTCGATACCCGGCAGGATCACATGCACCTTGTCGCGCGGCACCCCGAAGTAACCGGCCATGAAGTCGGCGTAGTACGCGCTCGTCGCCACGAAGCCGTCCATCTCCTGCCCGCGCTCGCGGATCAGAGCCAGCGCCTGCGTCTTGTACGGCTCGGGCAGCGACTCCGTGAAGATGTCATCGCCCTGGAGCGACACCAGCACCGGGCACCGCCGCGCCTTCTTCAGCTCGTGCACGAACCCGCACAGCAGCGCGTTCGTCAGCCCCACCACATCCGGCTTCAGGTCGTCCGCGAGCCAGCGGACGAGCTTCGTCACCTCCTTGGCCTGCTTGCCGTGCTCACCCTGGAGCATCGACACCGTCAGCTCGCCCAGCAGCTTCGCCTCGGTGCGTGCCGCGAAGCGCGACACCCAGCGCAGCAGGCCCGTGAAGTTGAATAGCCGGTCGATCCACCACGGCGTGTGCCGGAACAGCCAGAACTTCTGCTCAAGGTAGACGTTGATCCCCCCGAAGAAGACCGTCCCCTGGCTCACGTCCTTCTCGTCGGTGCGGATGGGCGTGTACGTGGGCACGAGCAGCGCCTCGTGCCCCAGCTTCGCCAACGCCGCGACCAGCGTGTTGTCGCGCATGCACGAGCCGCAGTACATCCCGGCGGCCCCGGCGGTGATGTACGCGATCCGCATGGGCCTCACACCATGTCCAGCATGCGCCGCGGCGTCCGCACCTTGCCGCACGCCGCACACGTCCCCCGGATGATGAGCGTGTGCCCCGTCATCTGGAACCCGTGCTTCGCCGACACCTCGCGCAGAGCCGCCTCCAGCTCCGGCGACTGGAACTCGATCATCGTCCCGCACTTCCCACAATGCAGATGCTCGTGCCGCGGGTACCCGTAGTCGTGCTCGTAGCACATCCGCGGCCCCAGCTCGATCTTGCGCAGCAACCCCGCATCGACGAGCTTGGCGAGGGTGCGGTAGACCGTCGCCCGGCTCACGTCGAGGCCGGCCTTCTTCAGCATCTCGATGAGCTGGTCGGCGTCGAAGTGGTGGTGCTGGCTGAAAATAAACCGGATCATGTCGCGCTGCTGCCCGGTGTAGCGCTGCGGCCTCGGCCTGCTCGCCAGGTAGACGCGGAACTTCTCCTCGGGCGTCTGCGAGACGGCCACGGCGGGCAACGTCATGGGGCCTCCTCCACCGTCGCGCGGTTATCAAGAATGATTCTCCGTTATCATTATAGGCACGCCGCCCCCCGCGCACAGCCCCACGGCCCGGCGGGCCTCTTCTCACTCCTTGTTGTTCCGGCGCGTGACGGTGCAGCCGGCGCCGATGTCGAAGCCGCCACGCTTGTTGCCACGCAGCTCGCAGTCCTCGAAGGTGCCCTTGCCCCCGTCGTGGACGTAGACGGCGCTGCCCTCCCTGCTGTCGCGGATCTTGCAGCGGCGGAACACAGGGTCGGCCCCGTCCTTGATCTCCACCCCCGCCAGCTTGTTCGCGCTGATGTCGCACTCCTCGATCAGCCCGCGCCCGCACTTGTTGGCGAAGATGCCCCCGCCGTCCTTGCTCTCGCGGATCGTGCACTTCCGCATCGACAGGTCGGCGTCCTTGATCTCCACGCCGGATAACTTGTTGGCGTAAATATCACAATCCTCCACCGACCCGCGGCCGCCGTCGTAGGAGTACACGCCGCCGCCCTCGCGGCTGCCGTGCAGCTTGCAGTCGCGGATCGACGGGTCACCGCCCTTGGTGATCGACACGCCGGCGAGGCGGTTGTCGTGGATGTCGCAGCCCTCGATCGTGCCGCGGCCCTTGTCGTGGACGTAGACGCCGCTGCCCTCGCCCCCGTGGATCTCGCAGTCGCGCAGGACGGGCGCGGAGCCGCCCTTGATCTCGACGCCGACCAGCTTGTTGCCGGAGACCTCGCAGCCCTCGAAGGTGCCCTTGCCCTGGTCGTGGACGTAGATGCCGCCCGCCTGGCCGTTGCGCACCTTGCAGCGGCGGAAGACGGGGTCGGAATTGCGGACCTCGACCCCGGCCAGCTTGTTGCCGGAGATGTCGCAGTCCTCGACGGTGCCCCTGGCCTGGACGTTGGCGAAGACGCCACCGCCGTCCTTGCTGTCGCGGATGGTGCAGTTGCGGACGGCGAGGTCGGAGTCCTTGATCTCGATGCCGGCCATCTTGTTGGCGTAGATGTCGCAGCCCTCGACGGAGCCACGCCCGCCCTCGTAGGCGTAGACGCCGCCCCCCTCCTGGCTGCCGTGGATCTTGCAGCGCCGGACCGACGGGTCGGCCCCCTTGGCGATGGACACGCCGGCGAGGCGGCTGGCGTAGATCTCGCACCCCTCGACCAGGCCTCGCGCGTTGTCGTAGATGTAGATGCCGCCGGCCTGGCCGTCGTGGACGCGGCAGTCGCGTATCACCGGGTCGGCGTCCTTGCCGTGGACGGCCACGCACGCCAGGGAGTCGCTGGTGATGTCACAGCCGTCGAGGGTCAGCCGGCCACGCGGGATGTCGATGCCGTAGACCTTGTGCCCGTTCTTGCCGGCGGTGCAGCGGATGGTCAGGCCGCGGACCGTCGCCTCGTCCGTGGCCATGCGCAGAGCGTTGGTGGAGTCGCACTCGATGACGGCGCGTCCGTCGGCGATGAGGCGGACGTTCTTGTCGAGGACCACGCACTCGCGGTACACGCCGGGGCGGACGCGGATCTCCATGCCGTGCGAGGCGGCGCGGATGGCGTCGGCGATGGTACGGTGGGTGCCGTCGCCGGAAGAGCTGACGGTCAGGCCCGTCGGACGCGCCGGCGGCAGCTCCAGCTTCGGCGGCACGGGGACGACGGGGACGGCGACGGGGGGCTCGGGCTTCGGCGGCGCCGCCGCCGGGGCCGTGGCGGCCGAGATGCGCTCGGCCAGCTCGGCGGCGTCCCTGGGGCGGCGGTCCACCTTCTTGGGCTCGACGCAGGCGCCCAGCACCTTGATGAGCGGGGTGGGGACGCCGATCTCGGCCAGCTCGTCGGTCCACAGCCCGGACGGGGCCGGGCTGCTGAGGTCACCGATGATGAGCTGGTACCACAGCACGCCGAGGGCGTACACGTCGTCGCGTGGGTCGGCGCCTTCGCCCGCCGCCTGCTGCGGCGAGGCGTACAGCCCGGTGTGCGAGCCGGCGAGGATGGTCGGCAGGGCGGCGGTGGCGCGGGTGGTGGCCTTCCCCGCCTCCAACGCCATCGCCGACGAGACGCCGCCGATGCCGAAGTCGGCGATGACGGGGCGGAGCTTGCCGCCCTCGACGCGCAGCATCAGGATGTTGCCGGGCTTGAGGTCGCGGTGGACGACGGCGGGCGTCAGGCGGTGGAAGGCGCCGACGGTCTCGGCCAGCTTGCGGACGAGCTGCGTCGCCTTGAGGCCGAAGAAGTGCCGGGCGTGGTGCAGGAGGTCGCCGCCTGCCACGTATTCGAAGCGGATCCACGGCGGGTCGGCGTCCACGTCGAAGTCCTGGAGCTGCACGATGCCGGCGCCCGCGCCGACGCGGCGGACCTGGCGCAGCACCGACACCTCGTGCTGCCCGAGCCGTCCGCGCGCCTGGTCCCCGAAGAAGAACTTGACGGCGGCGCTCAGCTCCTCGTCGTGCGGGTGGCAGATGCGCCACACCTCGGCGAAGCCGCCCGCGCCGAGGCGCTCCTTCATGACCCAGCCGTTGAACTTCTGGCCGGCCTGGAAGCGTGGCGGGGCGTGGGGGATGAAGCGGGCGACGGCGGCGGGGCCGTCGAGGCGGAGGGAGGAGGGGACGGTCTTGCCGGAGGGGTCCTCGGCCCTGGCCATGACGCGGCGCGTGGCGGGGGCGGCCAGCTCCAGCGCGCCGGCGAGCTTGGCGACGTCCTCGGGCGCCGCGCCGGGCGCCGCCGCCGCGGCGGCGAGGGCGGCCTCGGCACGCAGCTCCGTGGGCGTGGCGTTGGCGAGCCCTTCGAGGGCGGCCTTGTCCTGGCCGGGCGGCTGGGCGGAGCGGAGCTTGAGCCAGAAGTTCTCGGCGATGCGGGCCATGTTGTCGCCGAAGGGGATGAGGCCGACGACGGCTCGCGGGGCCTCCTCCCAGATCGCGGCGCCCAGAGTGCGCAGCCAGACGTGCCAGGCGGCCATGAGCGGGGACCTCCGTTGCGGGCGTGGCGAGGGTGCTTTCACTCTATTCGCCCGCCCCGGCCCGGCATCACTTCTGGAGCGTGAGCGGCTCTGGCTGCTGGCGAGCGGGGATGCGTCAGCGCCCCGAGTCACACAGCGTCAGCGCCTCTCTTGCGTGGCGCGCTTCGACGAACGAGAACAGCCAGAGCCGCTCACGCTCCACGCTCACTCGCCGGTCTCCAGCACCGCCAGGAACGCCTCCTGCGGCAGTTCGACCTGGCCGACCATCTTCATGCGCTTCTTGCCGGCGGCCTGCTTGGCCCACAGCTTCCGCTTGCGGGTGATGTCGCCGCCGTAGCACTTGGCCGTCACGTTCTTCTTCATCGCCGCGATGTTCTCGCGTGCCACCACCCGCGAGCCGATGGCCGCCTGTAAGGCGATCTCGAACAGGTGGCGGTCGATCTCCTCACGCAGCTTCTTGAGCATCGCACGGCCCCGCCGCTCCGCGGTCCCCCGATGCACGATGGTCGAGAGGGCGTCCACCCGCTTGTGATGGACCAGCACGTCGAGGCGGACGAGGTCCGCGGGGCGGTAGCCGAGGAACTCGTAGTCCATCGTGCCGTAGCCGTGCGTCACGCTCTTGAGCTTGTCGTAGAGGTCGTAGATGATCTCCGCGAGCGGCATCTCGAAGATGATGATGGCCCGGGTCGGCGACAGGTACTCCGTGCGGATGAAGACGCCGCGGCGCTCGTGGCACATGGTCATCAGGTCGCCGATGTTCTCGGACGGGACGAGGAAGTTGACGCGGACGATGGGCTCGCGGAACTCGTCGATCTGGCCGGAGTCGGGCACCTTCTGCGGGTTGTCGATGCTGACCACCTCGCCCTTGCGGTTGAGGATCTCGTAGGTGACGTTCGGGGCCGTCTGCACGAGGTCCAGCTCGCTGTCGCGCTCCAGGCGCTGCTGGATGATCTCGCGGTGGAGCATGCCCAGGAAGCCGCAGCGGAAGCCGAAGCCCAGGCCCTCGGAGACCTCGGGCTGGTAGACGAACGACGAGTCGTTGAGGCGGAGCTTTGCGAGGGCCTCGCGGAGGAGCTCGAAGTCGCTGTTATTCGTCGGGTAGAGGCCCGAGAACACCATCGGCTTGGGCTCCTTGTAGCCCGCCAGCGGCTCGGCGGTGGGCGTGGCGGCGTCGGTGACGGTGTCGCCGATGTTGGCCTCGGCGATGTTCTTGATCTGGGCGGCGAAGTAGCCGACCTGGCCGGCGGACAGGTCGGTGACGGCCGTGGGGGCGGGGCGGAACTGGCCGATCTCCATGATGACGTGCTCGGTGCCGCCACGCATGAGCTTGACCTTCTGGCCGACCTTGAGCTTGCCGTCCATGAGGCGGACGTAGACGATGACGCCCTTGTAGGTGTCGAAGTGGCTGTTGTAGATGAGGGCCTTGAGCGGGGCCGAAGGGTCGCCCGGCGGGTGCGGGATGCGCTCGATGACAGCCCTGATCAGCTCGTCCACGCCGGCCCCGGTCTTGCCGGAGGCGTGCAGGATCTCCTCCGGCTTGATGCCGAGGGCGGAGTTCATCTCCTCGGCCACCTCGGCGGGGCGGGAGATGGGCATGTCCACCTTGTTGAGGACGGGGACGATGGTGAGGTCGTTCTCGATGGCGAGGTAGGCGTTGGCGACGGTCTGGGCCTGGACGCCCTGTGTGGAGTCCACGAGGAGGACGGCCCCCTCGCAGGCGGCTAGGGAGCGCGACACCTCGTAACTGAAATCGACGTGGCCTGGGGTGTCGACGAGATTTAGTTCATACTTGCGGCCGTCGAGGGTGTAGAAGATGGTGACGGGGTGCATGCGGATGGTGATGCCGCGTTCGCGTTCGAGGTCCATGGAGTCGAGTGTCTGGGCGCGGAAGTCGCGCTCGGTCATGGCGCCGGTCTTGAGGAGGAACTGGTCGGCGAGGGTGCTTTTCCCGTGGTCGATGTGGGCGACGATCGAGAAGTTGCGGATCAGCTTCGGATCGGACATGGCCGGGGGGCCCCTCCAACGCGCTCTGGGCAGAAGATGGAGGATACCAGATCGCGGGGCCGGCGGATAGGGGCGGATCAGCGCATCCGCGAGCGTGCGATCTGCTGGTCGATCCCGGCCGGGGCGGCTCGGTACGCGGCCCACGCGGCTTCGAGGGCGTCCTTCCTCACCGCCGGCTTGAACGCCCCGGCCACGTCGGCCTCGGGGATGCCGAGCAACGCCCCCTGGATCAGCAGCCAGGCCGGCACGGGGGCGCCCGCCGGGTGATTCGCCGCGGTGTCGTTCAGCCAGATCGCGCGCTCGATCTCGGGCGGGTGTCGTCGGTAGTACTCCCACGCGGCGTCCAGGTCCTCCGGCTCCAGGGAGGGGTGATCGTCCAGCAATCTGGCGTCGCTGTTGCCCGTCCGGCGGCCGAGGATCAATAGCCAGACAGGGGCCCGCGTCCCGAGGACGAACGCGTCCCCGCCGCAGATGTTCGGTGAAGAGACGATGCGCGGGGGCTGGCTCACCTGGTCAATCCTCCTCCACGCCCTCCCACCGCGCCGACACCAGTTGCCCCAGGCCCTGCAACGACACGGTGCCCTTGGGCGGGTCCTTGCCCTCGAACGGCTTGTACTTCTTCATCGTCGCGACGGCGTGCGCCGACACGCCATCCTTGGGGTCCGGCCCCGGCCAGTAGCCCGTCCCCGGCTTGCGCTTCTTGTCCAGCCACAGGGGCCCCTCGCCGATCTTCGACACCGTCAGGTACGGCCTCGGGCTCTTGGGCGTCTGCATCATCGTCTGCTCCCACTCCGACACGGTGCCCGGCTTGTCGAGCAGCGACGGGTCGATGACGTACCAGCGTTGCCCGCCCTCGCCGGTGCGCACGCGCAGGACCGGGGCGACGTGGTAGGCCCACGTCACGTAGCCCCTGGGGTGGTTCTTCGTCCTGGCGTAGAGCGGCTCGCCGTTGGCCACCGCCCAGATCCGCCGCACCTTGAACTCGTTCTTCTGCATGCGTTCGATCATGAGCTGGGCGCGGGCGTAACAGCCGTCCACCGGGAACTTGAAGGCGATGTCCTTCTGGCGGGCCATCCAGGCGTGGACCTCGATGGCCTTGGCGTGCGAGATGGTCTCCGTCCAGGGCAGCATGCCGGACGGCGGGCGCGGGGGTAGCTTGGGCAGCGGCTTGTTGACGATCTCGAGCTTCACCTCGTTGCCCGAGCGGGCGAGGTGCTCGAAGATGCGCTTGGCGGAGGCCTCGGACGAGTAATGGCCGAAGAGGGAGTACGGCCCCGTGGAGCCCGTGGGGCGGTAGAAGACGGTGCTGGTGGTGACGATGGGGTCGTCCTTGCCGGGCCGGGCGAGCACGGCGCCGCAGCAGGCGGCGAAGAGGGCGGCGAGGGCCAGTCGCTTCATCGGGGGCGGTCCCTGGTGGCTGATCCGGGCGGCGTTTCTCTATCCTACCAGACGGACGCCCGCCGCACGAGGAGCCACGCATGTTCCGCACGTCCGTTCTCGCCGTCGCCGCCGTTCTGGGAGTTTCCGCGATGAGCCACGCAGAAGAGGCCGAGCCCGCGAAGAAGGCCGGGCCGGCCCTGGCGTTCAAGATGAAGGACATCGACGGCAAGGAGGTCGATCTGGCGAAGTACGCCGGCAAGGTGGTGATGTTCGTGAACGTGGCCAGCAAGTGCGGGCTGACGGATCAGTACAAGGCGTTGCAGGCGACGTACGACAAGTACAAGGACAAGGGGCTGGTGATCATCGGGGTGCCGGCGAATGAGTTCCTCGGGCAGGAGCCGGGGACCGACGCGGAGATCAAGGCGTTCTGCGAGTCGAAGTACAAGGTGACGTTCCCGATGATGTCCAAGGTGGTGGTGAAGGGCAAGGGGATCAGCCCGCTGTACGACTACCTGACCACGAAGACGGACAAGAAGTTCCAGGGGGACATCGACTGGAACTTCGCCAAGTACGTCGTCGGGCGTGACGGCGAGGTGAAGGCGCGTTTCAAGGCCTCCGTCGCGCCGGACGCGAAGGCGGTCACGGAGGTGATCGAGGCGGAGCTGGCGAAGAAGTGACGGTCACGCCGGCACGGCGGCGGCGCGGACGCGGCCGTCGCCGTCCGGCATCAGACGCACGCGCTCGATGAGGTAGGCGTCGGCCACGGCGGAGTGGGCGTCGGGCAGGGGCAGGACGGCGCCGCGGCGGAGGGCCTGCTCCGCCGCCAGACGCAACGCCGACAGGACGTTCTCCCGCGCCCCGGCGAGGGAGACACCGAACGCGGACGCCTCGGGGAACCCGATCACTTCGGCGAAGAACGCGCCGCCGTCCATGCGGTACGCGACGGTGTAGTCGATCATGGATGGCCCACAGGCGAGGCGACGTTCAACTCTAGCCCCGGCCCCGCCGGCCTTCCCGCGATTCTCACTTTTTCCGCTGCTATTTTTCTGGGCGCGCGGTACCATCACCATACTGGATGGTTTCGTCAGGTGAATCGCCCGACCCACCGCGCCGGCGGTCCGCGCCGCCGACCCTGCCTGCACTAGCCCTCCCCTGCCACGCGAACGCACCCGGAGGCACACCTCATGACCCCCCTGGCGCTCGTCGCCCTCTCGATCCTGTCCGCACCCGAGGCCAAGGGCGTGACGCTGCCCGGCGGGCGCGTCATCGAATCCGTCGATTTCGAGCGGCACGTCGTCGCCCTGTTCGGGCGGATGGGCTGCGCCTCCGGCTCCTGCCACGGCTCGTTCCAGGGCAAGGGCGGCTTCCAGCTCTCGCTCTTCGGCTACGACCCGGCCAAGGATCATGCCGCCCTCGTCCGCCAGAACTTCGGGCGCCGCCTCGACCAGGCGACCCCCGAGGACAGCCTGTTGCTCAAGAAGGCGACCGGGGCCGTCGAGCACGGCGGCCTCACCCGATTCAACAAGTCGTCGTGGCAGTACCGGCTCCTGCACGGCTGGATCGCCCAGGGCGCGAAGCGCGTGCCCGGCTCGGGCGACATCAAGTCGGTGAAGGTCAACCCGCCGGAGCTGGCCCTCAAGGGCACCGGGACGAAGGGGCAGATCAAGGTCGAGGCCACCTTCAAGGACGACACGACGGAGGACATCACCTCCCTGTGCGAGTTCCGCAGCAACGACGACGCCGTCGTCGAGGTCAACGGCGACGGGGCGGTCAAGGGCCTGCGTCCCGGCGACACCGCCATCGTCATCTCGTACCGCGGCACCGTGCTGCCCGTCCGCGTCATGGTCCCCGTCGTGCTGCCCGAGGGCAAGACGTACCCGCAGGTCCAGGCGGCCAATTACATCGACGCCGAGGTGTTCGCCAAGCTGAAGCGGCTGAACATCATCCCGTCGGAGCTGTCGTCCGACTCGGAGTTCCTGCGGCGTGTGACCCTCGACACCATCGGCACGCTGCCGACGCCGGCCGAGGTGCGGGCGTTCCTCGCCGACAACGACCCGAAGAAGCGCGAGAAGGCGATCGACAGGCTGCTGGCCCACCCGATGCACGCCGCCCTGTGGGCGACGAAGCTCTGCGACATCACCGGCAACAACACCGACGCCCTGGAGAACCCGCCGCAGCGCAAGCCGTTCCTCAGCCAGATGTGGCACGACTGGTTCCGCAGACGGATGGAGAAGAACGTCCCGTATGACCAGATCGTCCGCGGCGTGCTGACGGCCACCTCGCTGGAGGGGAAGACCCCGGAGGAGTACGTCAAGTTCGTCAGCGAGTACGAGGAGGCGCACAACAAGGGCGAGAAGACGAAGTACGCGGAGCGCGAGACGCTGGATCTCTTCTGGCGGAAGCAGGCCCGCGTCACCATCGAGGAGTGGGGCGAGAAGACCGCCGTGGCTTTCCTGGGCGTTCGTCTGGAGTGCGCCCAGTGCCACAAGCACCCCTTCGACCGCTGGACGCAGGCCGACTACCGCAGCTACGCCAACGTCTTCTCGGCCCTGGCGACCGTGGGCGCCTCGCCGAAGTCGGCCAAGGTGTTCAAGGAGGCGCAGGCGGAGCGGCAGCAGCGGACGCAGCAGGCGATGGCGGCGGCGAAGAAGTCGGGCAAGCCCGTGACGCCGGGCCTGCCGGTGGCGCCGCTGCGTGAGGTGTTCATCGGGGCGCGCGGCAAGCCGTTGACGCACCCGGAGACGAACGCCGCGCTGCCGATGCAGGCGCTGGGCGGCCCGGAGCTGAAGTACAAGGCGGGCGAGGACCCGCGCGTGGCCCTGATGGACTGGATGGTGGAGAAGGACAACCCCTTCTTCGCGCCGAGCTTCGTGAACCGCGTGTGGGGGCACTACCTGGGCGTCGGCATCGTCCACCCGGTGGACGATTTCTCGCTGGCCAATCCCCCATCGAACCCGAAGCTCCTGGCCGCGCTGGCGAAGGACTTCGTCGAGTCGAAGTTCGACATCCGGGCCATCGAGAAGAAGATCCTGATGTCGCGGGCCTATCAGCTGTCGAGCAAGCCGAACGAGACGAACCGGCTGGACAAGAATAATTACGCCCGGGGCTACGTCCGCCCGCTGATGGCGGAGGTGGTGGTGGACGTGCTGAACGCGGCGTTGGGCGCCGAGGAGAAGTGGACGCCGGGCGAGGCGGCGGCGGGCAGCCGGGCCATCGAGGTCGGGGCGAGCCGGGTGACGAACGCCAACGTCAACCACATCTTCCGCGTGTTCGGCAGGTCGCCGCGTACCGCGACGTGCGACTGCGAGCGCGCGGCGGAGCCGGCCCTGCCGCAGAAGCTGTTCCTGCTGGCCGACCCGATCCTGCTCACCAAGCTGAAGTCGGGCTCGACGCGCATCACGCAGGTGCTGAAGGACCACGCGGACGACCGCGAGGCGCTGGACGAGCTGTTCACCGTGGCGCTGGCGCGGCCCGCGACGGAGCGAGACTGGAAGGTGTTCCAGGCGCACAAGGAGAAGAAGAAGCCACGCAACGCCGCCGAGAGGCGCGAGCTGTTCGGCGACGTGATGTGGGCGCTGGTCAATACGTCGGAGTTCATCTTTAACCATTGACGCTTCGCGGGTTTTCAGTTTTCAGTTTTCAGTTTTCAGTTTTCAGGGAACAGCCGGCCACTCGCCGTGCGAGCACTCTCTGAAGCCTGTTGCTGAAAACTGAAAACTGAAAACTGAAAACTGAAAACTCATCTGGGGGGTCTAGCGATGAAGAGGACCGACTGCGAAGGCTTCTACCGCCGCGACATGCTGAAGATCGGCACGGCCGGGCTGCTGGGCCTGGGGCTGACCGACCTGCTGCGCCTCGAGGCGCAGGCCTCCGCCGACCCGACGAAGAAGGGCAAGGCGAAGGCCAAGAGCGTCATCATGGTGTGGCTCGGCGGCGGCCCGGCCACCATCGACATGTGGGACCTGAAGCCGGGCGCCCCCGAGGGCATCCGCGGCGAGTTCAAGCCGGTGGATACGGCGGCCAAGGGCGTGCAGATCAGCGAGCACCTGCCCAAGATGGCCAAGGTGATGGACAAGGCGACCATCGTCCGCAGCCTCGCCCACACCATCCCGTCGCACGGCCCGGCCACGGTGTTCATGACGACCGGCAACAAGCCGACGCCGGCCACGCAGTACCCGGCCCTGGGCTCGCTGGTGACCAAGCTGCTGCCCGGCGAGAAGGGCGTGCCGCCGTACGTCAGCTTCGGCGAGATCCGTGGCGGCAACGCCGGGGTCGCCGGCTACCTGGGCTCGGCGTACAACCCGTTCATCATCGAGGGGCAGGCGGGCCGGGGCAAGGGCTCGGCGCCGACGCTGCGGGTGCGCGGCATCCAGCTCCCGAACGGCTTCACGCTGACGGAGCTGAACGACCGCAACAAGCTGCTGGAGGGCTTCGAGAGCGGGTTCAAGGCGCTGGACGGCGCGGGCGACCTGGTGGACGGGTTCGACACGTTCCACAAGCAGGCCCTCGACATCCTACGCGACGACAAGACGAAGAAGGCGTTCAACCTGGACGAGGAGAAGCCGGAGCTGCGGAAGACCTACGGCGACACCGCATTCGGGCAGGGGGCACTGGCCGCCCGCCGGCTGATCGAGGCGGGCGTGCGGTTCGCCACCATCACCCTCGGCGGCTGGGACACGCACTCGCAGACGTTCAACGCCCACAAGACGCGGCTGCTGCCGACGCTGGACACGACGCTGTCGGCGTTGATCTCGGACCTGTCGGACCGCGGCCTGCTGGACAGCACGGTCGTGTACTGCGCCGGCGAGTTCGGGCGGACGCCGCGCGTGAACAAGAACAGCGGCCGCGACCACTGGGCGCGGTCGATGGCGGTGGTGCTGGCGGGCGGCGGCTTCAAGGGCGGCTACGCCCACGGCACGACGGACGCCAACGGCATGGCGCCGGCGACGGAGGCGTGCACGCCGGACGACGTGTCGGCGACGATCTTCCAGCAGCTGGGGATCAACCCGCAGACGGAGCTGATGACGCCGTCGATGCGGCCGCTGCAGCTGTTCCGCGAGGGCAAGGTGATCAGCAAGCTGCTCGCGTGACCGCGGCGTGAGTGATGGTAGACTCGGCGGCCGCACGGGTGATCCGTGCGGCCGCTTGCGTTGATCGGCCCTTGCGTGGCCTCGCGCCGCCCTGGATCCCTGTCCAACCTCTCGGCCGGCGTCGGTTAACCTCTCGGCCGGCGTCGGTTGACCAACCTCTCGGCCTGCCCGCTGTTTTCAGCGGCGGGCCGGCGAGGCCAGGGCGCCGATCTCCTGCGCGACCCCGCCCGCGCTCACGTCGCCACGCACCGGGCCGCTCGGCGTGGCCTCCTCCTTCGGCAGCGTGACGACCTGGAACACCGGCGGCGTCAGCCGGCCGAAACGCACGCCGATGCCGGTGCGGCACGCCCACGTGCCGGGGCTCGTCACCACCATCTCGCACGCCTCGCCGACTCGTACCTCGGCCAGCGACAGCCGCACGCCGGGGCGTCCCAGCGGCAGGAACTCGAAGAACATCCCGTGCTCGGGCAGCAGGCGGAAGCCGCCGTGGCGCGGCGACTCCGCCGCCAGCATCCCCTCGGGCCGGACGAGCGCCTCCACCACAACGCCGCCGGGCAGACGCGCGCGGATCTCCTCGACGCGGCCCGCCTCCCCCTGCCCCCAGGTGACGACGGCCAGCGGCGCCGGGTTGGCCGTCAGCGCGTCCAGGGCGCGTCCCGCCGCGCCGATCACCAGGCTGGCCGGGCCGTGCCCCGGCGGGCTGACGGCGGCGCGGAGCAGCCGCGGCAGACGCAGGCGGTGGGCCTCGGCGGGGTCGAAGGGCAGGGCGTCGCCCAGCCACGCGACCGGCCCGGCGAACAGGCCGGCACGCGGGCGGGAGGCGCAGGCGATGGACAGGGCCGAACGCAGCCCCCGGCGGTGGACCGCCAGCAGCTCGGCACCGTCCTCGGCGGGCCAGGCGGCGCCGGGGCGGGAGTACGAGCGGGCGAAGTCGGCGGCGGTACGGACGGGGACGAGGCGGCGGAAGTCGTCCTCGGTGCGGATGCGGGCGAGGTCGTGGTCCAGCCCGAAGGGGGTGCCGGCGGCGCGGTGGACGAGGCGCGACAGGGTGCGCCACTGGGCGCGGGCGGGGTCGAGACGGCCCAGCCAGACGAGGTGCAGGCGCGAGCGTGCCGCGAAGACGACATCGAGGACGCGGCGGACGGCGGGCACCGCCGCGAGGCCCCCGAACCAGTCGCTCAACGAAACGCGCACAGGCTCGCCGTCCCTCGGATGAGTGGGCCGTATCAACTGGACGCCAGATGATGAAATTATCACCACAGGGCATCCCGGACAAGTGGCAAGATGGGCAAGCCCCCACCACGAGGCCGTGGAAGGTGAGCCGGTTGTCTGGGATGCACGGGTCGCGCCGTGCGGGCTACCTCGCCAACCTCTTGCGGACGCCCTCGGCGACGGAGGAGGCGGTCCGGGCCAGGAAGGTCGGCAGCTCCTTGCCCTCCAGGTCGGCCGACCACCGGTCACGCCACAGCAGCAGCCCGGTCTCGGCCTCCGTCAGCGACCCCGTGAGCGTGAACGACTTCTTGTCGGCGGAGGCGGCGATATCGAACGCCAGCACGACGCCCGCGCCCAGCTCCCTGCCGGCGTCGGCGGGCGTGGAGGCGGCGTGGGCCGCCGCCCGGCCCGGAGGCACGAGCCGCATCTTGCCTTCCTTGAGCAGGCGGTCGGCCACCGTGTCCGGCAGCGGCTGGAGCGCCTTCTGGGCGGCCTCGCCGAGGCCATCCGGCAGCGTGGGCGGGAGGATGGCCAGCACGTCAGGGTCGGGGCGTTTCCGCGGCACGTCGGACGCCTTCCCCGGCGTGGCGGAGCGGTCCGCGTGCTTCACCCGGTCCACGATGGCCTGGAGCGCCTCCTCCCACACCTTGGATTTCCCCAGTTCGGGCAGGGCGGCGGGCGTCAGGGGCGTCGCCTTCCGCCACATCGCGTAGCCCGTCGCGCGGTCGACGCACTCCACGGTCAGCACGGGGCCGAAGTCCAGGGTGGCCCGGATGACGGCGTTGGCCTTGTTGTAGGCCTCGCCCCCATCGGCGGAGACGGCGACGTGGACGCGGAGGGCCTGCACCAGGTCGTCGGCCATGCGGCGCGTGACCGCCTCCAGGATCTGCCTGGGCTGATCGAACGCCAGGGGGGCCGTGACCTCCTTGCCGTCCGCCGTACCCACGACATAGCCACCCCCCCCGTGCGCCACCGCAGCGTGCTCGTGAACGGCGTGACGCAGATGCGGTACGCGGTGTCGGCCTTCGCCCGCCGGGCCTGCTCCGCCGCCAGCCGTGCCTGCTCGGCGACCTCACGCAGGTCCTTCACCGCCTTCTTCGCCTCCTCCAACGCCTTGAGGTCCACGGCGGGGCCGGCCTCCTTCAGCTCGCCGGAGGACTTGGCGATGCGATCCACGGCCTCGGCGGCTGCCGCGGCGATCTCCTTGTCGGAATGCGCGCACCAGCCCGCGATCTTCGGGAGGGCGGCGCGCGAGCGCCAGCCCAGCGCACCCAGCCCCTTGATGGCCGCCGCGCCGCGTTTCTTCCCCTCGGGGAGGAACGAGGCGGTGTACCTGTCGGCGTCGGAGATCAACTGGATGACGGCGGCGTCGAGTTTGGCGTCCTGGGCGGGCAGCGTGGCGGCGAGGGCGGTGAAGAGCGCGAGGGAGCAGACGGGCCTCATGGTTCATCCCCGGACGTGGACGGGATAGGGCGAGAGGTGCGGGGTCATCCTACCGGCCCGCCGCGCCGCCGACACCCCGCCATGATACAATCCACAGAGGACACCTCGTGGCCGCGCTCGCGGGACCGACTGCCATGCCGATCACCTTCCAGTGCCAGAAATGCAAGACCGGCATGACCGTCCCCGACCACCTCGCCGGCAAGCGCGGGCGGTGCAAGAAGTGCCAGGCCGCCATCGTCGTGCCCGATCCGGGCGCCACACCCGCGCCCGGATGGGCCGCCAACGCGCCTCCGCCGCCCCCCCTCCCCCCCGCCGACCACGTCATCGACGCCGACGCCGCCGCCCTGGAGGCCCTGGCCGAACCGAAGGAAGACGAAAAGGCGCCCGAGGCCATCGAGTTCGAGTGCCCGCAGTGTTCCGAGCCGGTCAAGCTGCCGCTCGACCTCGCCGGCAAGCGGCACCCGTGCCCGGCGTGCAGCCGGGTCATCCCCGTTCCGATGCCGGCCAACCGGAAGCCGTCGGAGTGGCGCGACACCGGCCCGAAGAAGCCCGCCGGCGCCAAACGCGATGACATCCCGGCCCCCGAGGGCGCCTGGGGTGCGGGTCAGGCGCAAGCAGCCAGCCTGGAGGCGCTAGAGGAGGCCGGGGTCATCCCCGAGAAGGACCGGCCCCTCACGCTCTACCAGAAGTGGGAGATGCCCATCCTCATCGGCGTCCCGTCGGTCCTCGCCCTCGTCGGGGCGTGGTTCCTGTGGGGCTGGCTCAGCGCCAGCGCCGAGCAGACGGCGTACAACAAGGCCGTCGGCCTGCTCGGCCCCGACGCGGCGTCGAAGTCCACCCCGGACGCGCGGGCCGCGCTACGCTCCCAGGTGGCCCGCTATCTGCTCGGCCGCCCCAAGGACGAGAAGGCCGCCGCCACCGCCCGTGACCATCTGATGTCGGCGGTCGGCGATGCCACCGGCGATGATGCCCTGCTGTTGGAGCTGATCGACGCCCACCTGATGCTGGGAGGCCCGCTCCCCTGGGACGAAGCCCAGCGGCCGATCCGCCAGTGCCTGGAGGCGATCAGGACGGCGGACGCCCGGCAGTTGGCGCTGCGCAAGATCGCGGCGCATCTGGGTAAAGCCGAACAGGCCCACCGGGCCGCGCCTCTGGCGGCCCAGGCCACGGCGGGGTCGGCGGCCGATGCCCGCGCGGAGGCCATCGCCGCCGTCGCCCTGCAGCTCCACGCCGACAAGCACGCCGGCCACGCGGCGAAGGCCGCCGACATGGCCTTGCAGCCGTACGCCGACGTGAAGGGCAAGAACCGCCCGCCGCTCGGGCCGACGGCGGTGGCCGTGGCCGTCGCTCTCGGAAGGAAGGAGCCCCAGAGGCTACCCATGGATACCGCGGAAGGCGAGGCGGCCTTGTTCGGGAAGATCCAGGGGATGGGCTTCAAGGGTGAGGCCACGGGCGCCCTTCCGTCGCTGAAGCACGAAAGCCTGGCCAGCGAGGCGAGGTGCCGCGCCGCCGCCCTCCTCGCCGACGCCAGCCCTGACAAGGCGACGGTTGAGGAGGCGATGAAGTTCGTCGTCGCCGGCAACAGGGTCGCGTGGGCGAACTACCGGATCGCCCTGGCCGCGATCAAGGCCGGCGTCGATCCCGCGCCCGCCGTCAACGCGCTGGGGGCCTCGCCGCTCAAGGAGTGGGTGGCCCTGGCGGCGTTGCGGCACAGGATCCAGACGACACGCGCCGCCGGCGACGAGCCCCTCGCCCCGTTCGGCGCGAACACGCCGCCCGGCCTCCTCGCCCGCACGGAGCTGGCACGCCTGGACGGCGGCTCCTCCGCCCGGTGGAAGGACTGGGACGAGGTGGCGGCGGCGTTCGGCTGGATCGGGGCCGCCCAGGCGATGCAGGGCAAGCCCGCCGCCCGTTGATCCCGTCGGAAAGCGCGTCCCGCCGCCTCGCCGCCCGACGATGAGACTGATCGAGACTCCGTCCGCCGGCCCATCCAAGGCAAGACCTCTACGACCGCCGCGTCGCCGCGGGCCGTTGATTCCGTGCTATGCTGGCGGTACCCTGGCTCATAATCTGGTGTTAGACGGTTGACTCGAACGGACACGCTCCCCGCGGAGACGCACCCGATGAACGGCTCGCGCACCCTGAGTGGCATGGCGCTCTTTATCGCCATCGTCGCCATCTCGGCCGACCCCGATACCGCCTTCGCCCAGAAGCGTAAGACGGCCCCCAAGGACGGCACCAAGCCGGCGGTCGTCGTCACCGGCTTCCTCGCCGCCGACGCCAAACTCGACCACGGCCAGCTCGCCCGCCATATTGACGTTGCCCTGGCGAAGAAGCTCAAGGCCGACAAGGTCACCACCTCGCCGATCTGCGACGACAGCGAGTTCGTCCGCCGCGTCTACCTCGACATCACCGGCAAGATCCCCACGGCGGAACAGGCGGCCGCGTTCCTCGACTCCAGGGAGTCGGACAAGCGGGCCAGGCTCATCGACGCCCTCCTCGACTCCAAGGAGTACGGCCGGCACATGGCCGACATCTGGCAGGCCCTGCTCCTGCCGCGCAACTCCGACAACCGCCGCCTGATGCAGTACTACCCCCTGCTCGTCAAGTGGCTGGAGGAGCAGTTCAACGCCAACTCGCCGTGGGACAAGATGACCAGGGACATCCTGACGGCCACCGGCGGGATCGACAAGAACGGGGCCGGCGTCTTCTACCTCGCCAACCCGTCCGCCGACAAGATGACCGACAGCGTCACCCGCATGTTCCTCGGCGTGCAGCTGCAGTGCGCCCAGTGCCATAACCACCCGTTCACGGACTACAAGCAGACCGAGTACTGGGGGATGGCCGCCTTCTTCCTGCACGTCCGCCCCAGCGGCAACCCCAAGGCCGCCGCCAAGGACAAGGACACCTCGATCGGCATCGTCGAGCAGGTCAACGCCAAGGGCAAGGGCAAGCGTGGCGGGCTGCCGGAGTCGGCCAAGATCCTCCCGCCGAAGTTCCTGTCCGCCGAGCAGCCCAAGACCAAGGGCAACGACCCGGTCCGCCCGCTGCTCGCCAACTGGCTGACCACCGCCGAGAACCCGTTCTTCGCGAAGGCGATGGCCAACCGCATGTGGTCGCAATTCATGGGCCGCGGCATCGTCAACCCCGTGGATGACATGCACGACGCCAACCAGGCGACGCACCCCGAGCTGCTCATCGACCTGAGCAAGCAATTCGCCGCCAACAAGTTCGACCTCAAGTACCTCGTGCGGGCCATCTGCAACAGCGACGCCTACCAGCGCTCGTCGAAGCCCGCCGGCAACAACAAGGACGTGGGCCCCGAGCTGTACGCCCGCCAGCAGATCAAGGTGCTGTCGCCCGAGCAGCTCTACGACTCGCTGAACATGATCGTCGGGGCCGGCAAGGGCGCCGCGCCGAAGAACAAGCAGGCCCAGCGGGGCGGCGGCAACCAGCGCGAGACGTTCGTCGCCTTCTTCAGCGCCGAGGACGGGGCCGACCCCACCGAGTACCAGACCGGCATCCCGCAGGTGCTGCAGCTCATGAACTCCCCGCGCCTCAACAACGCGGCGGTCCTCGCGGGCATCCTCCCCTCCGCCAAGTCGGACGAGCAGGCCGTCGAGAAGCTCTACCTGACGGTCCTGTCGCGCCGGCCGACGAAGGAGGAGAACGAGCGGATCGCCGCCTTCCTCAAGAAGACCAAGGACAACAGACGCGAGGCGTTCGCGGGCGTGCTGTGGGCGCTGCTCAACTCCTCGGAATTCGCACTCAACCGCTGATCACCGCCGGGATACCCACTCAGAAAGGACCACGCCAATGTTCCCCACCGACCTGTCCCGGCGCGACGCCCTCCGCCTCGCCGCCGCCGGCGTCTCCGCCGTCTCCCTGTCGGGCTGGATGCCCGTGATGGCCCGCGCCGCCGCCTCCCCGGCGGCCCAGACCGGGAAGAAGATCAAGCAGTGCGTCCTGCTGTGGATGGACGGCGGCCCCAGCCACAAGGACACCTTCGACCTCAAGCCCGGTACCAAGGACGGCGGCACGTTCAAGGAGATCGAGACGAGCGTCCCCGGCATCAAGATCAGCGAGCACTTCCCCAAGTTCGCCAGGCTGATGAATCACGCGGCGATCCTCCGCGGCATGTCCACCGCCGAGGGGGCGCACGGCCGGGCCAAGTACAACATGCACACCGGCTACCGCGAGGGGCAGGGCGGGGTGGTGTACCCCAGCATCGGCGCCATCGCCGCCAAGGAGATCGGCAGCGAGGAGTTCCCGCTGCCCAACTTCGTCAGCGTCGGCAACCGCTCCTACGGCTCCGGCTTCCTCGGCACCCGCTACAACCCCCTGGCGGTGAATGACGCCCGCCGCGGGGTCGAGAACCTCAAGCCGTTCGTCAACGCCTCGTCGTTCGACGGCCGGGTCGAGCTGCTCGACCAGATGGAGAAGGCGTTCGCCAAGGACTACGACGCCGCCGCCGGCACCGCCCACCGCACGACCTACAGCCGCGCCGTCACCCTCATGAAGTCGAGCCAGGCCAAGGCGTTCGACATCCTGGCGGAGCCCCTGTCGGTGCGCAAGGCGTACGGCGAGACCCGCTTCGGCGAGGGCTGCCTCCTCGCCCGCCGGCTGATCGAGACGGGCGTCAGCTTCGTCGAGGTGAGCCTCGGCGGCTGGGACACGCATCAGAACAACTTCGACCGCGTCAAGAGCCTGTCGCAGCAGGTGGACCCCGCCATGTCCACCCTGATCAGCGACCTGAAGGAGCGCGGCCTGCTCGACAGCACGCTGGTGATCTGGATGGGCGAGTTCGGACGCACCCCGCGCATCAACGCCCGCGGCGCCCAGCCGGGCCGCGACCACTACCCGCGCGCCTGGAGCAGCGTCATGGTGGGCGGCGGCATCAAGGGCGGGCAGGTGGTCGGCAAGACCGACAAGGAGGGCGCCACGGTCACCGAGCGGCCGATCAACGCCAAGGATTTCCTGGCGACGGTCTGCACGGTGCTGGGGATCAACTACTCGAAGCAGAACACGACCAACAACGGGCGCCCGGTCCGCATCGTGGACAAGGGCGAGAAGGTTGTCAAGGAGATCCTCTCCTGATAGAATAATGAGAGAAGGTGGCACGGAGCGGCCAACGGGCCGCTCCGTCTATTTTCCTGAGCTAGTCTTGTCGGGTGGCCGACCCCCGACAGCCCACCCACCCCACGGGGCCGCCGGCCCCCCTTTTCCCACCGAGCCGCGCCGCCAGGCGCGCACGGGCCGCCAGGCCCAAGGACCGACCCATGAAGAAACCCCTTACCTCCCTCGGGCTGTTCGCGGCCGCCGTGCTGCCGGCCCTCCTCCTCCTGCTGTTCCCCTCCGACCCGCTGGGCGTGTGGGCGGCGGCACAGGACCTCGCGAACGCCCAGCGCCTCAACGCCGACTACGACCGTCGGAGCGAGGAGGCCCACGCACGCCTGCACGAGAAGGACCAGGCCACCATCGCCCTGGTCACCGGACGCCGCTCACTGGAGGAGACCGTGGCGCTGTTCCGCAGACTGGACGGGGCGGGGGGGGAGGAGGCCCGGCGGTGCGTCCTCACGTGGGCCGCGGCGGAGTTCTCCTTAGAGAACGAGACGGCGGAGACCCTGCTCTCCCGTCTCTCCCGTCTCTCCGGCGTCCCGGCGGGCCTCACGCGCGGCCTCACCCGCACGGCCCGCCGCGACTTCTCCCACATTCCGGGGCCCAGGATCGTCACGCCGGGCGGGGCGGGGTAAACTAGGGGGAGAGGCCCAACCGTCCGGAGGTCCCCACATGACCCCTCGCGCAATCGCACTCGGCCTGGCCCTTGCCCTGACCCCGGCCCTCCTCCCTGGCGTGGAGGTGAGCGACAAGGTGGCCTACGTGCAGAGCAGGGAGGCGGCCGAAGACGGCAAGACCGTCAAGGTGAAGGTGAAGATCCTCAAGGCGGGGGTCTACCTCGTCGCCGCCGGCTACGTCGTGGACCGTGACGCGCGTTTCCAGTTCCTCGAAGGCGCGAAGTCCGGCACCAAGTACTATGAGACGCGCAAGGTCGATGCCATCAAGGACAACATCTCCGTCGAGATCACCTTCCCGCTCAAGGCGGTCCCGCCGCTGGTGAAGTCCAGGCTCTGGGCGGCGGTGTACCTGAAGCCTGAGAACATCCCCGTCACGTCGCCCTGACGGCGGGCTATTCGGCCCGGCGCAACACCCAGCGCGTCTGCCCGTTACGTAGCTCCCCGGTTTGCCCCGTGGGTGTCGGCCCCGACGTGGCGTGCGTGATGTGGAGCCGCCGACCCTCCAGGCGGTAGACGCCGTAGATGAGCGCCGTCTTCATGCCCGGATACGCGATGTCGATGAGCGTGCGGTCCTTGGCGTTGAGGGTGATCAGATAGGGCGTGGTCCACAGCTCCCTGCCGTCCACCTTGCAGGACTGTGTCCACGTCCCGTCCTTGATGCGCACCGTCAGCCAGGTGTGGCCTGGCCCGCCCTGGATGACGCCCCCGTACCGGCAGCTCTCCACGATCCACAGCCCTTCCAGCCCTCCTCGCCCCTCCGCGGGGCGCGGCTTCTCGCGCAGGAACGGCGCCGGCGCGAAGCCGAGGATGAGGACGGCGGCGGCCGCGATCAGGGGACGCATCGGGAGTTCCTCCACGGGAGGGCGCGACGGCGTCATGTTACCCAAACGCCGGGCGTGGCCGCGCAACGTCACTGTAACGACACCGGGCCTCCCGTGCCCAGCCATTCTCCGACGAGCCGACAGCAGAGCGAGCCGCGGTCCCGCGCCGTGTGCAGGATCTCCAGCGACGCCCACCGGACCTCGGTGTAACCGTAGCCGTCTATAGTGGACCCCGAAAACTGGACCGGCCCGTAAGCTATCGGGGCGGCCCGT
>CAZVZK010000069.1:0-54009 GCA_964630925.1 uncultured Alcaligenaceae bacterium | reverse complement strand
GTGGTGGGTCCGGATTGCTCGCCGATGTGGGTCTGAATTGGTTGCCGATTACCACAACTTCTCCAGCACGGGCAACGCCAGGGCCTGCCGCGTCACGCGGCGTTGCTCTTCCCGCGGGAGGCGTTGCCCGGCCCCCGGCCCGTCCGAAGGCGGGAGCAAGGGCGGCAACTTCCGCTCGACGGCGTACAGCTCGCGGATCAACGCCAGCGCCCCGTCCGCACGCCTGTCGCCCCCCTCGGACGCCGCCACGAACTTGCGCCGCGCGTGCGCCCAGCAGCAACAATGCTTCACGAGGCCGCGGTACAGCCCCTCGTACTGCGCCAGCGCGTCCGCCTGGAGGTACCCCTCGTAGCCCTTCAGGAATCGTCCCGGCCCCGCCGCCGTGTAGTCCGTCGTGAAGTCGAACACCGTGTAGGGGTGGTCGGCGTCGCCGATGCCCACCCACAGGTGCGCCTTGGCGGCCTTGCCCGCGCCCTTCACACGCAGCTTCACGCCCGTGTCGTCGCCGTGGATGACGCGCGAGAGCAGCACGCGCGCGTGCATCAGCGCCACCAGCGGGGCGAGCAGATCGGCCGCGCGGGCCATCCAGCCGCCCAGCGTCGAGCGGGCGACATCCACCCCCGAGCGTGCGAGCTGCCCGGCCAGGCGGTGCAGGGGCGTGTGGTCGGCGTACTTGGCCGTGATGGCGTGGGCGAGCAGGCCCGGCCCGCACAGGCCCTTGGGGATCGGCCCCACCTGCGCCGGGCCCGCCGTGGTGATGCGCCGATCGGGTGGCGTGGAATCGGGGTCACAGGCCCGGCAGGCGTACACCTTGCGGACGGTACGGAGGACGAAGAACGTGGCCGGCTCCAGGTCGAGCTGCTCGGCGGCCTGCTCGCCGATGGGCTCGCGCGGCACGCCGCAGCACGGGCACAGCCTCTCGGCCTCGGTGAGGTCATGGACCACCTCCCGCCTGGGGAGGTGATCGGGCAGGGGCGAGCGGCCGTGCTCGTCACGTCTCTTCTCCCCGCCGTCCTCCTTCGGCTCCCGACGACGCGGCCGGCGTTCGGAGCGTCTGCCGAAGCGGTGCTTGAGGGCGGCGTCGAGCTTGCCGCGCAGCTCGGCGTTCTCGGCGCGCAGGCGGGCGCACTCCGCCAGCAACTGACGCACCATCGCCTGGAGCGAGGGCACGTCGTCGGGCAAGGGGGCGTCGGGGTGGGGGGAGGCGTCCATGCCATGATGCAACACCGGATCAGCCGGCGGGTAGCGCCTTCTCGGGCGGCTTGAAACGCTTGAAACGCTTGACGCGGGAGAGGTCGATGCCGTCCAGCACCATCTGGAACGCGCCGGCGGACAGCTCGACGGCCCCGGAGGCATCCGCCGCGTCGGGGAAGTGGTAGCGTCCGGATTCGAGACGCTGGCACCACAGGCACAGGCCGGTGCCGCCCCAGTACAGCACCTTGAGCCTGTCGGCCGCCCTGTTCCTGAAGATGAAGAGGTGGCCGGAGAGCGGGTCGGCGTTCAGGCGATTCCTGACGAGGGCGTGCAGGCCGTCGAAGCCCAGCCGCATGTCCACGGGGGCGGGGCAGTACCAGAGCTTGACGGCGGTGGTGAGCGTCAGCACGGGCCACCGCCGGCCAGGGCCTGCACGAGGGAGCGGACGAAGGACAGGTCGCAGCCGGGCGAGAGGCGCAGCGTGGCGCCGCCGGGGAGGGCCAGCTCGACGGGCGCGGCGGCGGAGAGGCGGACGGGGAGGAAGTCGGGGATCTCGGCGGCGGTGCCGGGCGCGTCAACGGGGGAGGAGAGCTTGCGCTTCCAGTAGTAGAAGGACTGTGGGGCGATGGCCTCGGCGCGGCAGAAGTCGAGGACGGACTGGCCGGACTCGTCGAACCGGCGGAGGACCTCCGCCCAGGCGGCGCGGGTGGCCTGGCGGGACCGGGGCGTCTTGGGGCCTTCGGGCATCTCGGACATCGTCGTTACTCCGTCGTGCGGGCGACGCACGCCAGGGTAACCGAGCTGTCAAGGGACGTGATCGGCGGGGCGCGTACTGACAGGTCCCTCATGGCCCGATGGTAGCGCGGCCCGCCTCGGCCCGCCAGAACACGCCGAGGGAGCCGGCGGCACGGCCGCACTCGGTAGCCTCCACCTGGCGGCCACGTGGTTGCGCGGGGGAGGGGGCGATCCGCAGGATGCGTGCGCGCCCTGACCCGATCCTTCCAACCGGAGGCCCCATGTCCCGCGATCCCAGGCCCCGCTGCGCGCGCTGCAACGGCCGTGTCGTCATCGTGCTCACCGGCACGGTGCTGTCCACCCGCTGCCCGCGCTGCCGCAAGACCGTCCGCTGCCGCCCCCCGGAGGGCAAGTGATGTCCAAGCCCTGGCACGAGAGGCCGCTGTGGTGGAAGGTGTTCATGGAGGACGACAAGGCCTACATCCACGCCGCCCGCATCATCGGGCACCTCGGCTGCAGCCCGTTCGAGTTCTGGGACGCCGCCAAGGCGGCCCCCGGCTACAAGGAGCCGGCGTTCCGCCGCGCGATGGAGGACCTCACCGCCTACGTGAAGCGCGAGGCCTCCCCGCCCCGCTACGAGCTGCACAGCGCCGCCCGCAAGGTGGCGCGGATCATCCTCGGCCCCGCGCCGGACGACCCGGAGTACGCCGACTGGTGGCGCCGCCGCCTCGTCTCGGTGCGCCTGATGCGCGAGCAGGGCCAGCCGGTCGAGTGGGCGGAGGAGCCGCCCGTGCCGCTGCCCGACGATGAGCCCTTCAAGGAAGTGAAGCCCGTCGCCAAGGGCCGCACGAAGAAGGCGGCGCCCACGAAGGAGCCGAGGAAGCCGCCGGCGAAGAAGCCCCGGAAGAAGGCCGGTTAGGGCGCCCGCCCCTCGCATTCACGCGGGGGGCCACTTTTGCGTGTCGCGCGATTCACGCGCTGGCCGATGCTGCATGAAGCCCGACCCAATGATACACGGCTCCAGCTCGGTCCCGCGCATCAGCCACAACAGGACGGGGGTCGTCATGAACGTCGTGAACAACGCCATCAACACGAGCATGCAGAAGACGCTCGGCGGGATGATGCGTAGCTCGTACCCGACGTTAATGACGATCAGCTCCATCAGCGCCCGCGTGTTCATCATCACGCCGATGCAGGCCGCTTCCCGGCTCGAGAAGCCGCAAAGACGCGCGGCCAGCCCGCACCCGCCGAACTTGCCGACCACCGCCGCGGCCAGCACCAGCCCGCACAGCAGCCACAGCTCCAGCGAGCCGAGCGTGCCGACGTTCGTCCGGAGGCCGGTGTAGGTGAAGAAGATCGGCAGGAAGAAGGCGTCCACCACATCGCGCAGGCGGCGCGAGACGGCCTCCCGGAACTCGCCCTCGGCCGAGAGGACCGCACCGAGGCAGAAGGCCCCGAAGATGGCGAAGATGCCGATCAGGCTGGTGGCGATCGCGCACCCGAAGATGGCCGCGAGGAGGACGGCGAGGGCGTTGAGGGAGATCTCGCCGCCGTTCTCGCGCAGGGCCCGGCTGACGTACCAGCGGACCAGCGGGCGGGCCACCAAAATCATGAACAGCGCGAAGCCGGCCACGCTGCCCACCATCAGCAGGACCGAGGACGGTTCGAACAGGCCCTTCACGGCCGCGGCGACCGCGGCGAGCATGATCCAGCCGGCCGCGTCGTCGGCCGCCGCCGCGGTGATCGTGACCGTCCCGATCCGGGTGCGCGTGATGCCCATCTCCATCATTATCCGGCCCAGGATCGGGATGGCGGTGATCGACAAGGCCGTGCCGAGGAAGAGCGCGAAGCCCAGCGGCGGCGGCGGACCGCCGCGGTCGGGGTGCGCGCCCAGTTGCCCCGACGAGAGCAGCAGCGGCGCCAAGGCGAGCCCCAGGGCGAAGGGCAAGACGATGCCCGCGAGCGAGATGCCCAGCGCCGCCCTGCCGTGGCGGCGCAGGTGCGCGAAGTCGAACTCGAGGCCGATCAGGAACAGCAGCAGGATCAGGCCGAGCTGGCTGAGGCCCGTGAAGATCCACCGCAGCAGCTGGTCCGACAGCTCGGGCGGGAGGCCCGCGATGGCCGGGTGGAATATGGCGTCCGACAGCATGGGGGAGAGCCGCCCGAGCACCGACGGCCCCAGGACGAGGCCGGCGGCGATCTCGCCCACCACGGCGGGCTGCCCGAGGCGGCGGAACGCCGCGGCGCCCAGACGGGCCGCCAGGATGATGACGATGAGCTGCACCAGCACCGGCAGCAGCACGTCTTCGACCGAGGCGTGTCGTAGGGCACTGGGCCAGCCGTCTGCCCCGGCGGAGCCGAATACCGTCGGACCGTGCATCGTGTTGTCCCCCTTGGGTGCCGTTCTCGGGTTGCCCCAACCGGCCCCGGCGGCCAGACGGGCGGACGTTCGATCGCCGCGGGAGCGCGGGGGGCTCGCGCCGCGCCCGGGGCGTGCAAGTTAGACCTCCCGGGCCGGCGAGGGGCCGGCTCCCGGCCAGCCGGGATCGGTGCTCTCGATCTGCAACGGCTCGGTGAGGCGGTTGAACATGCTGAATAGCCCCACCACCGCGGTCAGCTCGACCACCTGCCCGTCGTCGAAGTGGTCGGCCAGCTCCGACCACACGGCGTCACTCACCCCGGAGGGGTCGCGCGCCACCTGGTCCGCGTAGCGCAGCGCGGCGGCCTCCCGCCGAGTCCAGCCCCCGTCCGGGTCGCCGAGCGCCTCGATCGCATCCTGGGACACGCCCAGGCCCCGCAGGATCGCGGAGTGGGAGTCGAGTCAGTACTTGCAACGGTTGATCTGGGACGTGCGCACCGCCACCAACTCCTTCAGGCGCAGTTCGACCGTCCCCGAGCCCAGCACGGCCCGCATCAGCCCCCAAGCGGCGTCCATGACCTGGGGCCGGTGGGCCAGCGTGCGCAGCAGGTTCGACACGCTCCCCCGTTGGCGGTACGTGTCCTCAAGCAGCGGGCGCGATTCGGGTGGGGCGTCCTCGGGGGTCAGCGGGTGGATGCGGGGCATGGCCCCTCCTTTCGGTCGGTCAGCGGGTGTAGTGGCCGGCGATTTTGGAGATGTCGGTTAGCAACTTCACCGCCTCCTCGACGGCACCGTCCAAGAGACGGCCGGCCTGGGTCCGGGCGGCGCCGCGATCCAGGCCCGCGCTGCACATCTGCTCCTCGATGGACGAGGAGAGGGAGAGGACGTCGGCTCGACGCTCCTCGCGGTGGAGGGCGTCGGCCGCCAGGGCCGCCAGCATGAGCTCCCGCAGGCGCTCCTCGACTCGTGCGGCCGGGTCGGCCGGTTGGTTCGCGTGCATTGTCACGCTCCTGTGCCGTGGGGTTCGACGTTACGTCGGCCGGGACCACCAGCCGGCGCCGAGCTGGTGCAGGACGTTGATCGCGGTGACGAGCGCTTGATTCCTAGTCGTGCCGATCGAGAACGTGAAGCCGCCGAGACGGCCATGCCGCTGGATCTCGTCGCCTTGGCGGGCGGGGCCGACCACCGACATCCTGGAGGACGGCTGGCCGCTGGCATCGACGAGCTCGCCGTGCTCGCCCACTTCCACCCCCAGCCCCGTCTTCTTGTGGGGGACTGCCAGTTTGCGCACATCAACCAGCTGGCGCCACAGCCGGCTCTTGACCTGCGTGTAGTCCGCCTCCTGCCCGGCGGCGCAGATGACGGCGCCGGCGGCGATCACCTGCTCGCCGCCCTGGGCGACGACGCGGACATCGAGCCGTCTGTCGTCGCGCGCGGTCATGCTGACAATGTTGCCGGCCAGGATACGGACCTGGGCGAGTCCGCCGCGCGCCTGCATGGCTTCCCTGACGGGGTTGGCGATCTCGGCGATCGTGCCGATGCGGGACGTTACGATGTAGTCCTTGTACTCGCGCAGCAACCCCCGCACGACCGCCGCCGGCAGGCGGTCCACCAGCTCCACCACCCAGGGCTCCCAGCCCTTGATGATGCGCTCTGAGAGGATCTCGCCGGGCATGGTCGGCATCTCCAGCCCCAGCCGGTTGGCCTGCCTGCCGTACTCCTCGACGACCGCCTCGACCACGCGTTGAGGCGTCAGGTTGTGCTCGTCGAGGAACGCCGGCCGCGGCATGTCGAGGATGTCGTGGACGTGGTCGGCCGGGTAGACGAAGTGGGTCAGGCCACGGCGAGAGCAGAGGACGATGGGGCCCTTGTGCCCGTTGGCCAGGAGGCTGCGGGCGGCGTCGAACGCGGTCAGGGCGGTGCCGACGACGAAGGCGGTCTCACCGACCGGCAGGTCGCGGATCAGCCGCTGCCCGTGGGGCAGGTACGGGCTCGTGGCGAAGGCGGGGTGCTCAGCCACGGCGGCGGCGAAGCCGGGCAGCACGAAGCCAAGGTGGCCAGTGGCGAGCACGAGGTGGTCGGCCACCAATTCGACCGCCTTCTCGCCGCCATCGGGGAGCAGCTCCTCGTAGCGGACGACGATCCCGGCCTCGGTCTCCCGGGCGTCTGTGAGCTCGGCGTCGATGCGGCGGATCACCACGCCGGAAGCGGCGGCCGAATCGGCCTGCCGCCCCCGGTCAACGACGTACTGATGGTAGATCCGGCGCGGGACACCACTCGATTCATCGAACGCGCGTCCCCTCCAAGGCTCCGGCCAGCCGCAGCGGTCCGCCTCGTTGGCGACCCATTCGAGGAAGTCGAGCGGCCGCCCCCGGAACAGGGTGATCCTCCCCGCCTGGATGTTCAGCAGGTGCTCCCACCCGGCGTGTAGCGGGGAGTACGCCAGGCCGCCCCCGCGCCGCTCCGCGATGGGTTCGAGGGAGATGATCTCGAGTGGCCCCACCGCCTGGGAGAGCAGCGTGATGGCCGTTAGACTACCGCTGAAGCCGTCGCCGGCGATCACAACCCTTCTTGCTACCGCCGACATGACACGGCCTCCTGTGAAGCTCGTTCGGCGACCCCACGCCGTCGCAAAACGGCTTCGCACCTTCGGTTAGGTTAGCCAGTCGAGGGGGAGCGGTCAAGAACTTTCGCAACAAGTTCCGCATCTCGAAAGTGCAGCAAGAGCGGATTCGATCCATCTCGGCGATGTCGAGAATGGGCCTGCGGGGGGGCGGCACGCACAATCGCCCGCATCAGGCCGACCCTGCCCCGCGCTCGGGTGTAAGGCGACAGGGATGCCGGATCACCTTTGAGCCACACCAGCCGACTCGCGGCGTGGGAGGCGAGGTTGGCCAAGCCGTCTGCCATCCGCCCCCGTTGGACCGCCGTGGCGGCGTTGTTGACGGCCTGGGCCGGTCCCAGCGGCGGCTCAGACGCGGTAGCGCCTGTCCGGCCAGGGCCGAGTGGCGCCCGTGCGGGCGGAGGCTGCCGCCTTCGGCCCGGCCCAGAGCCCCGCACGGTCCGTCGTCCCGCCGGCGCAAGACGGTGCTCGCGGTGGCGGCGGCCAGGTCCTCCGTCGATGACCACCGGGCCACTCAGGCGGGCGGCGTGTCCAGCCCCGCCGAGGCGCCCTCGAGGTGGGCGATCAGGTCGGCCCGCAGGCGCGAGAAGGCGGGGCCGCGCTCCCACTCGTGGGGAGGGAGCCCGTTCTTGTCCACGTCGAGCGACTGGGATTCTCGGCCCACGCCGACGGCCACGCGGTCGCCGATGAGCAACGCCTCCTCCAGGTCGTGCGTCACGAAGACGGCGGTGACCCGGCCGTGCAAGTGCTCCCAGAAGAACCGCTGTAGCTGACGCCGCGTGATGGCGTCGAGCGCGCCGAAGGGCTCGTCGAGCAGGAGTAGTTTCGGCCGGTTTGCGAGTGCCGCCGCCAACGCGAGGCGCTGGCGCTGGCCGCCGGACAGGGTGCCGGCCCGCTGCTCGGCGAGCGGCTCGAGCCCGAATTGGCGGAGCAGGGCCCACACCCGTCTGCTGGCGCGCGCGGTATCCTCGTCGTCAAAACTTGACCCGAAAAGGACGTTATCCCAGACCGTCATGTGGTCGAAGACGGGCGCGTCCTGCAGGACGACCCCCACCTCCGGCCCGGGCGCATGGATCGCCTCGCCCCCGACCAGGACCCCACCGGAAACCTCGAAGCCCCCGTCGATGAAGTGGCCGATGGCCCGGATTAGGGTTGTCTTGCCGCAACCACTCGGGCCCACGACGCTCAGCGTGGAGCCGGCGGGCACATCAAGGGAAAGGTCGCGGAGGACGGTGTGCCCGCCATACCCGGACCGCAGCCCGCGGACCATCAGTGCGTCGCCCTCCGCGCCGGCCGACTTCAGCTCAGCGGCCATCTGCGGGCCCTCGATGAGGCGGCCCGTCAGGGCGTCGCCCTCCGCGGCCCCGGCGGCACGCCCCTGCTCCGCCAGAGCCCGGACGCGCCACTGCCGCCAGCGGAACCAGGCCTCGCCGGCGGCTTTCCACAGGCCGACGAAGAGCTGATCACCCGCGATGCCCAGGAGGGCGAAGGTCAGGATGGCGGCGAGCATGAGGTCATCGCGGGCCTCATCGAGGGACCGGAACAGCCGGTAGCCGAGCCCCTCACTCCACCACCGCCCGGACGACCGCTCGTAGACCCCGGCGAGCTCGGCGACGGCCACGACAATCAGGCCGAGGCCCAGCGAGGCCCGCAGCCCCGCGAACACCCCGTCATGGCAGGACGGGAGAAGGACCTGGAACACCCACTTCTCCGTCGTCGCCCCCAGGCTCTGCGCCCGCCACAGCAGGTGGGCCGGCACCGCACGGCTCGCCTGGTGCACCACCACCCAACACACGCCCGCGCACGCCCAGGCGACGAGGAAGATCTTCCCCGCCTCGGTGATGCCGAAGATGCGGATCGAGAGGGGGACGAGGCTGATGAACGGGATCGCACGGCAAAGAGTCAGCAGCCCCTCCAGCGTCAGGCCGGCAGCCCGGTGGCGGCCGGTGAGCAACCCCAGGGCGACCCCGATCGTGGACCCGATCGCCCAACCGGCCATCCAACGTGCGCTGGACACCTGAATGTCGTGCAGGAGAGTGCCGGCGTACCAGAGCTTCCCGACCCCTTGCAGGATGGCTGGTACGTGCGGGAGGCCGAATCGGGCCGCCAGAAGCTCCATGCCCGCCGCGAGGAGGAGGATCCCCAGGCCAAAGCTGAACGCCTGCCACCCGACGAGGCCGCGCCAACGTCCAGGCTGATGTCGGCCACTACCACTACTCATGGACGCGCGCCGGGTCGATGGAACGGAGCAGAGAGGCCTCGATGTACGGCGAAAGGTCGTCGGGGGCGTGCGTGTCGGGCTGCTTCGTCCGCAGCCATTCCAGCTCCTCCCTGTACCACTTCTTCACCTGCGGGACGTTGAGCTGGATCCGGAACTCGGTGGTGGCGAAGAAATCGCCGAGGTCGCCCGGCTCGAGGCTCAGCCACTTCTCCAGTGACGCCTGGGCTTGCCTCGGGTTCCGCCGAATGTACGACTCGGCCCTGATGGAGGCCCGCAGCAACTTGAGCAGTGAGCCCCGGCTCTGCTCCAGCTTCCCACGCGTCGTGACGATGTTGAAGGCGAGGGTGTAGAGCGTCGGGTCGACCAGCACCGACGGCTCGCCGCGGTCGGGGATCTTCCCGCCCGGCAGCTGCCGGCGGTACTCCCGCTCGACCTGGACGACGAAGGGGTCCCAGAGCACGGCGGCGTCGAGGTCCCCCCGCACGAGGAGGGCCCGCAGGTCCGCGGGCCTGCCGTTGACCAGCACGACGTCCGCGCTCCCGAGCTTCCCCTTCTGGAGGAGCCGTGCCAGGTAGATCTCCCCGACCGTGTTTCGGACGACCCCGATCCGTTTTCCCTTGAGGGTCGAAGGGCTCTCGGTAATCCCGCTCCGGGCGAAGGTCGCGAGCTTCGCCTGACTGTTGGAGGTGAGGGTCGTAGCGAGGATGACCGGCTCGTCGCCCGCCCCGATCATCGTGACCACCGGCGTGATGGCGATCCCGCCGGCGTCCGCGGCCGAGCCGCCCCTGCCCCGGAGGGCGGTGACGAGGTCCGGCCCGGCGGGCAGCGAGATCATCTCGTAGGGGAGCCCCTCGTCCGCGAAGTAGCCTTCGCTCTCCGCGAGCTGGGTGACGGCGCTGTACGAGATGGGGAGCTGCGCGAACCGGAGGGGGGGCTCTGCCGGACCGCGAGGGCAGCCCCGCAACACCACCAGCCCGGCGACAAGGGCGGCCAGCGCCCCAACAACGCAAGCGCCCCGTATGACCCAGCTCGAAGCCGATCGCCTTTGCATGGGACCATCCTCCCTCAGCGGCGGACGAAGTCAACCCAATCGTGGTGGTACATCATGGAGAAGTTCAAGTCCGAGAGGGCCTTGCCGCATTCCACCGCGTTCATGTTGAGGTACGCCGCCACCCGCGTCACCGCATCCGTCTCCTTCCCCCTCGCGTCCTTGATTTCGTGGACGGCGGCTGCGAGGAGCGTCAGGAGCTCATCGACGGCCTCCCGCTGGGCCGGGCCTTCCACGGCGCTCTTGCGGAAGATGACGTCGAAGGACAGGTGGGGCGGCCTGCGTCGGGGGACGACAAGGGCCATCGGCTGTGGAGGGAGACATACAGCCTCATCACACTCCTTCAGGCTCTTGCTCAGCAAGGAGACCTGCGGCTCCCAGCCGATGAACAGGAAGCAGCCAGAGCGCGTCAGCTCCTCGATCGCCGCCTGCCGGAAGGATGTCCAGCTCCCCAGATCGGCCTGGACACGCCTCAAGTTGGGGGCCGGATGCCTTCCCTGCTTTGAGTCAGGGGGCGGCGTCCGCTTCCTGCTCAGGATCCGGAATTGCTTTTCCGCAATCGTCGCGGGCGCGTAGAGGGCGGGGAGCGGGGTATCGGGGCAGCGTGTCAGCTCACGCCAAACGCGCCTGAACATCCTGGCCTCCGACGGCTTGCCGACGGCACCCCTGGCCTTGCGGGAGGCCAGGATGCGATCGTATGTCCGCCTCTTGAGGGCCAGGAACAGGCTGCACCCGCTGTGCTCATTCAGCAATTGGGCGAACGGACTGACCACCTTGCCGTAACTCTCCAGAGCCTGGTAGGACGCGATGATGCCGTCGAGCGGGGGGGTGCCTGAAATCAGGAGCGTTGTCAGATCCTGGGCCGTGTACGTGCGGATGGGCGTGTCTTCCGGCCAGGGGCGGGCCTCGGGCAGCGGCGGGGCCCCGGCCTCCACGTACCTCGGGCCGACACGGAGGTAACCCTGCGCCCTGATCGTCTGCGGCTCGTACCAGTGGGGCTCACCGAGCCGCGGGCCTCCGCCGCCGCCCAGCACCCCGAACCCGCTCAGGCTGACGCCCGGGACGCCCCCTCGCATCGCCAGGAGGATCGCCGGCGCCGACCACAGGCAATGAGCGAAGCCCACGTGCAGCCCGGCCGGGCCGGGCCTCTGCTCATTCGTCAGCCTGATTAAGCTCTGCGGCGAGGCATCGAGGGCCTTCGCGAGCTTCCCGAGGGTTCCGCCGGTCGGCTTCTTGATGGCCCCGGACTCGATGCGGGACAGGATGGAGGGGTTGACCTCGGCCTTGCTGGCCAGGTCGGTCGCCCTCCAGCCCTTCAGCTCCCTCAGCCGCTTGATCTCATTCGCTAATGACATCCGTTGTCCTCGCTTCCGGCGGCGCCTCCCGACCGGTTTCAGGGCCGCCGATACAAAGTGTACAACCATTAAGCAATTTGTGCAACGGGGCAATTCCACTCGGCCCCCTGACCCCGTCGCTCGACCCCTGGCATTAGTCGCCGGCCGCAGCCGGGGAAGTCGCGTCCCCCCGCGGCTTCTCAGCGAGAGGGACACCGCCCCAAGCGGGTTCCGCGAGTGGCTTGACAGCGCGTCTTGTAATCCCACCGCGCGGCAATTACGCCAGCCTCTCCAGGCGCGGGCCAGTTCGACACGCGCCGCTTCTCGCCCCACCCGCTGCTGCCCAACAAGTAGAAGAAGCCGTGAGCGAGCCCTGGTCCGGGCAGCAGCGTACGTGCTGACCGCCCACGGCAGGAAGGTGCTCAGGGTCATCATCTGCCCCGCGCCGGACGACCCCGAGTACGCGAGCTGGTGGAAGGCCCGCCTGGTGTCGTCCCAGACCTGCCGCTGGATGTCCTCCGACATCGCCTTGCTGCGCTCGCAGAGGGCGGCGATGGCCTCCTCGTCGGGGTGCTGCCATGTCATGCGGGCAGGGTAGCAGGGGGGGGCGGCTTGATACGGTATTGATACGGTAACCACGGGGAACGGTATCAAAACCCGCGAATTCCTGCGGTTCCCGCAACTTTTTCTCCGGGCCAATCCCGCGTCGCAAAGGCAAGCAAGATAACGACTTGCGGCGACCCAGAAACGAAGACACCGGGCGGCGCCCGGTGGATTTTCAGTCCTTCGCTCTACCAGCTGAGCTATCTGTCCTTCCTCCCCCTGATTCTAGCCCCGTACGCCCCGCCGTCAACGGCTCTTTCCCGCCGACGCCTGCCACATCTCGGCGGGATGCCTGGCGGCCTTCTCGCGGAACGACTGGTGCGTGTACTTCGGCTTGTCGATCTTCGCGAGGTGCGGGATGGTCACCGGGCACGAGCATCGGACCACCCGCGAGGCCGACATCGGCCGAGATACGAGGGCGGCCGTGCGGGCTCGCCTCGACGAAGAACACACGGCGTCGGCCGGGCTGAATCTCCCGGAGACGCCGGCTCACCGCCATCTGCTCGTCGCCGGCCACGAAGACCTTGCCGTCGGCGATTCCGACGGACGTGCCGGCGTAAGACGGCGACAGGTCTGCGAGATGACCGTGCCGCCCGCCCCTTTGCAAGCCTCCAGGGCCGGCCTTCAATCCTCCATCTCGCCCTTCGGCTCGGGGAGCCAGAAGCTCGCGATGAAGCCGACGACGTAGACGAAGCCCGCGACGATGCCGGCCGCCATCGCGTATTGCTGCGGCTGGCTGTCGCCGGCCATGTAGCCCGACAGGAAGACGGTGACGGCGGCGAACGACGTGCCGATCAGACGCCCGCCGATGTTGGCGGCGAAGCTCTCGCCCGTGCCGCGCAGATGGACGGGGTAGACGCGTGGCAGGTAGTTGCCCCAGAAGCTGAACTGGCCGACGGTGAAGAAGCCGGCGAGCATCATGCCGATCGAGACGTTCGTGATGGGCAAGCTCCCGACGCCGGCCCACTCCATGGGGATGCGGAAATACGTCTCGTTCGGGATCGTCAGGAAGTACCAGAAGAACACCGGCATGATGAACATGCCGGGCACCTGGAAGATCCACAGCAGGGCGCGGCGGCTGACGATGGCCACGGCGATGGCCGCCAGGAGGAACCGCCCCAGCAGGCCGCCGATCTCCTGGACCTTGGTGTAGTCGCTGGCGAGCTTCTGCTCGGCCAACTTGTCCAGGGCCTTGCCCTTGGCGACGGGCTTCTCCGGCTCGTTGCGTGCCTTGCGCTGCTCGTTCTTCTCCTTCTGCCCCTTCTCGATCTTGGCGGCGTACTCCTTCACGTCCTTCGTCAGGCCGGGGGCGATCTGCGGCATCTGCTGGATGGCGCCGAACGCCGCGCCGTAGCTGCACGCGAACATGATCGCCGTCACGATCGTCGTCGTGCGCAATTCGGGCGAGAAGAGGCCGACGAAGCTCGGACGCTTGAGGGTGCCCTCCGACTTCTTCTTCTGCCACGCCGGGCTCTCGGGCAGGAAGGGGCGGATGAGGATGAGCGGGATGGCGGGGATGAGGCCGCTCATCAGCGTGTACCGCCAGGGCAGGGAGTCGTCGGACTTGATGTCGATGGTGCCGAACAGGCCGGTGAGGAATTCGGGCATGACGACGGAGGGGAGCTGGCCGTTCTCGGCGAGGGCCACCGCGAGGGAGTTCGCCGTGGCGACGAGCAGCCCGCCGATGGAGGAGAACGCCTGGGTGTAGCCGAGGACGTTCTCGCGCTGGTGCGGGTTGGGGAACAATTCGGCGAGCCACGCGACGGCGGCGACGAACTCGACGCACACGCCGATGAAGGTCGTGGTGCGGAGGACGAGGAGCATCCACGGGCCGGTGCTGAAGCCGGCGAGGAAGGCGCTGACGGCGTAGAGGAGGATGCTCCAGGTGAGGACGCTGCGGCGCCCGAACCAGTCGGTCATGTAGCCGCCCAGCATGCCGAAGAGCCCGCCGCCGACGGCGGGTACGTAGAACATGAGCTGCACCCAGCGGTCGAAGGCGGGGTTCTTGACGCCGTCGATCATGGCCGGGATGCCGAAGTCCGCGAGGGCGGGCCGCAGGATGAGCGGCAGCATGAGCAATTCGTAGATGTCGAACGCGAAGCCGATGGAGGCGATGATCAGGATGAGCCAGATCTGGAAGGTGAACGGTTGAGGCGGGGGGACGTTGGCGGTGGGAGCGTGGCTCGACACGAAAATGCCCTCGTCGGGGTGAGGCAGGCTCCCGTCCAGTGTATGGAGGGCGCGTCAGGGCGTCGCGGTGGCCCTCCCGTCGGCTTCATCGTATCTCATCCCCCATCCCGCCATCACCCCGGAGCCTCCTCCATGCTCTCCCTCCTGCTCCTCCTTTGCGCCGCCGATCCGACGTGGAAGGCCGGCGTCGCCACCCGCGTCATCACGCCCGCCGAATCCATGTGGATGGCCGGCTACGCCGGCCGCAAGGCGCCCGGCGAGGGCAAGGAGACCGAGCTGTACGTCAAGGCGCTCGCCGTCGAGTCGCCCGCCGGCACCCGCGCCGTCCTCGTCACCAGCGACCTCATCGGCATCCCGCGCTCGCTGGCCGAGGACGTGCGCGCCGCCGTGGCGAAGAAGCCGGGCCTGAAACGCGAGCAACTCATGCTGACCTGCTCGCACACGCACTGCGGCCCGGTGGTCGCGGACAACCTCGAGGACATGTACCCCATGCCCGAGGCGGAGGCCAAGAAGATCGCGCCGTACACCCGGCGCCTGCGCGGGCTGTTCGCCGAGGCCATCACCGACGCCGTGTCGAAGCTTGCGCCGGCGAGGCTGTCGGTGGGGCAGGGGACGGCGCGGTTCGCTGTCAACCGGAGGCAGGTGACCGACAAGGGCATCATCAACGGCTTCAACCCCGACGGGCCCGTCGATCACGCCGTGCCGGTCCTGAGGGTGGAAGACGCGAAGGGGAAGTTGATCGCGGCGGCGTTCGGGTACGCCTGCCACAACACGACGATGAGCTACCTCAGGTGGTCCGGCGACTACGCCGGCTTCGCCCAGATCGAGGTCGAGAAGAAGCACCCGGGGGCGGTGGCGATGTTCTGGACCGGCTGCGGGGCCGACGCCAACCCCCTGCCGCGCGGCAAGGTCGAGCAGGCGAAGGGCTACGGCAAGCAGCTCGCGGACGCGGTCAACGACACGCTCGCCGGCAAGCTCGTGCCGGTGGAGAAGGGCCTGTCGATGAAGTACGAGGAGATCGCCTTGCCGTACGCCAGGGTGCCGACGAAGGAGCAGGTCGAGGCGCAGACGAAGAGCAAGAACCTCGCCGAGCGCAAACGCGCCGAGAAGTTGATGAAGGTTCTGAAGGACGGCGGCAAGATCGATGACCATTACCGCCACTACCCGGTGCAGGTGTGGAAGGTCGGGCCGGTGACGTGGGTGGCGCTGGGCGGCGAGGTGTGCGTCGATTACGCGTTGAGGCTCAAGAAGGAGATGGCCGGCACGGTGTGGGTGGCGGGGTACGCCAACGACGTGATGGCCTACGTCGGGTCGAGGCGCGTCCTCAAGGAGGGCGGCTACGAGGCCGACTCGTCGGTGGTGTACTACGGCCTGCCGTCGCGGTGGGCGGACGAGGCCGAGGGGCTGATCGTGAAGAAGGCGAAGGCGCTGGCGGAGTGAGTCAACGCCTCGGCCCGACGAGTTTCTCGAGGGCCTCGATGTGGTCGCGGAGGGGCCGGCGGGCCGGGTACATCCGCCGCAGGCGCACCAGCTCGGCGATTGCGTCCAGGTGGACGGCGTCGGCCTCGCGCTGTTGCTTCAGCCCTTCGAGCGTGGCGGCGTGATTGACCAGGGCGGCCACGAGCGACTCCCGGATGTCGCCCACCGACGGGTTGGCCCGCGCGAGCGCGCGTAGCCCTGCGATGGCCTCGCGATGCATCGGCTCGGCGGCGGCGCTCTCGCCGGTGCGGTGCAGCGCCGCCGCCAGCCCCTCGTCGGCCTGGAGCCGGAGCATCGCCCAGCGCGGCTCGTCGGGCCTCTTCGCCTCCATCACCCGGAACACGTTGGAAGCGTTCCGGTGAGCCACAACGGCGGCGGGCGGCACCCGCGTGCGTCTGAGCAGCCCCATCCCCATGCCCAGCGACGCACGGCCCATCTGCTCCATGAACCGGTCGTTGCCGGCGTTCTTGGCCCCCGCCGCCACGAGGAGGAGATAGAGCTTGTCGGCCTCCTCGGGCCTGCCGTCGGCGAGCATCAGGTCGGCCGCGTCCAGCACCGCCTCGTTGAAGTCGGCCTGCCGGTCCTCGTCCTTCGGGTGCGCCTTCCGCTCCTGGTCGCACAGCTCCAGCCCCTCCCCGATCGCCCTCTCGGCCTCGGCGGCATCCGTCCACTGGATTACACGCGCCCTGCCGCAAAGGGCGCTGGCGAGCAGGCGGCGTTCGCCGCCGGCCTTGCGGAGGCCGGCGATGGCGTCGGCGTAACACCGGGCAGCCTCCTCCGCATCACCGAGCCGCTCGTGGAGGGCGGCGACGCGCAACGACGCACGGGCCGACAGCTCGCCCACGTCGGCGTAGACGCGGACGATGTCACGGAGCAGCGCGGCGGTATCCCCGGCTGCGAGACGTTGTCTGCCCAGCACACGCCCGAGGACGTGGTCCGTGACGGTGTCCAGCGCGAGGCGGCTCCGGTCATGCGCCTTGGCCGTCCCCGCGTGGGCCGCCCGCTCACGCCGTAGCGCATCCGCCTTGAGCCTGTCCGCCTCGACGGCCTCCGCACGGGCCTCGTTCACGAGGTACAGGCCGACGGCCAGCAGCGGCAGGCCGATCAACAACACCGCCAGGGTCGTCCTCACGATGACCGGGTTGCGCTTGGCCCAGCGGCGCAGACGCTCGCCGAGCGGCTCCGGGTAGGCGAGGACGGGCTCGTCGGCCAGCCAGCGTTCGACCTCGGCGGCCAATTCCAGCGGCGAGGAGTAGCGGGCGGCGGGGTGGCGGCTCATGGCCTTGCGGCAGATCGCGTCGAGTGCCGGCGCCACGGCGGGGTTGGCCCGGCGCGGCGCGGGGAACGACGCGGACGTGATGTCCTGGAGGAGGTCGCGTATCGGCTTGCCCTTGAACGGCGGCGCGCCGGCGAGGAGGTGGTACAGCGTCGCCCCGAGGCTGAACACGTCGCTGGCGGCGGTGGCCTCGCCGGCGGCCTGCTCGGGGGGCATGTACGCCGGCGTCCCCATCATGACGCCGGCCTGCGTCTTCAAGGAGTCATCGAACGGCGGAGGGCCGTCGGCCCCCCCCTTGTCGCGTCCGTCCTCCTTGACGACGGCGGCGAGGCCCCAATCGACGACGAGCGTCTCGCCGAAGGGGCCGAGCATGATGTTGTCGGGCTTCAGGTCGCGGTGGATCACGCCGCGCGAGTGGGCATAGGCCACGGCGTTACACGCGGCGACGAAGCGCTGGAGCAGCTCGCGGAAGGCGATGGCCCGCGCGCCGGCGGCCTTCTGGCCGTCCTTGTGGTAGGCGGTGACGGCCTTGAGGAGGGAGTCGCCGCGGACGAAGCGCATGGCGTAGTACGGCCGCCCGTCGGGGCCGGCGCCGAGGCCGTAGACGGGGATGACGCCGGGGTGCTCGAGGTTGCCGGTGATGCGGGCCTCTCGTTCGAAGCGGCGGCGCACGTCCTCGCGGTCGGCGAAGTCGTCCTGGATGCGTTTGAAGGCGACCTCGCGGCCCAGCTCGGTGTCGGTGGCGCGGAGGACCTCGCCCATGCCGCCCTTGGCGTGCTTCTCGATGAGGATGTAGCGGCCGAGGGGCGGGGCCGCCGGGCCGCCGGCGCAGGGGGCGTTGATGGAGGTGGCCTCGGGGCCGCCGTCGGGGGGCGTGGTGGCCTCCGGGTCTGCCGCCTCGGGGGAGGTGGTCGCGTCGAGGCCGGACATGGGCGGGAGGGGGTCAGAAGTCATTGCCGGGGGCCTCGTCGCCGGCGATGCTGGCGGCCGCGCGCCAGGTCGCCAGGCTCACGGAATTGGAGACGAACTTGACGCCGCCGTCGCCGAGCAGGCAGTTGACGCCGCCGGGGTGCCGGCTCCGCGCTGCCGCGTGATTCGCATCCCAGGGGCCGACGACGACCGGCAAGTTGCGTTGGGGGAGATTGAGGTTGGTCGTCGCGTTGGAATCCCAGAGGTTGTCGGGGGTCGTGGTGTTCGGCGTGTTCGTCGCGTAGAGGAACTGGCAGCCCGCGCGGTTCGTGTAGACGCCGTTGCGGGCCTCGAACCGGCCCGGCGATGTGACGGCCTCGGTCACCACCACTGTCCCGCTCAGCCCGTCGGCGAGCTCGAGCATGCGCCGCCCGGTGCCGTAGCCGAAGGCGGCATTCTGCTGTGGGTTAGTCTGGTAGTAGTTCTCGCCGTCGTTGAAGCCGGAGAACATGCCCCGGTAGTTCGACCGGGACAGGTAGTAGGGCGTGCCTTGCTCACCTGTCCCGACGTCCACGTTCTTGCCGACCCCGTCGCTGGGGCAGAGCCAGACCGGGATGTCCCGGTTGTCGAGGATCGCCGGCCAAACGGGCGGCCCCCACAGCCCCGAGGTCGAAAGATTGAAGTTCGGCCCGTCGATTGCCTTGAAGTACGACTCCTGCTCGATGTACGGCAGCAGGAGGTGGAGGAAGTAGGTCCACTCCCACCCGCCCTCGCCGGGCCGGTTCCGCGCCCACCTCACGGACGCCTTGACCCCCGGCGGGAAACTGCCGGCGACATCGTGGTAGTTGTGGAGTGCGAGTCCGATCTGCTTGAGGTTGTTCTGGCACTTGAGTCGTGCGGCGGCCTCGCGGACCTTCTGGACGGCGGGCAGCAGCAGGCCGATCAGGACCGCGATGATGGCGATCACCACCAGCAGCTCGATCAGCGTGAAAGCGCGGCGGAGGCGGGGCATGGCGTCTCTCCGTGGTGTGTCGGTCATCCTATCAACCCCCACGCACCGGCCCCGCGGCCCTGCGCCGGATTCCGTCAGAAGTCGCTGCCCATCACCTCGTTCCCGTCGATGCTGGCGAGGGCCTGCCAGGTGGTGACGCTGATCGCGTTCTGGATGAAGCGGACACTCCCGTCGGCGAGGCACACGTCCACGCCGCCGGGGTGTCGGCTGCGGGCGTAGTTCTCCACCGTGCTCCAGTCCGGGCCGTTGACGACGCACGGCGCCTGGGGGCGGGAGATGCAGTAGATGTCGCCGAGGTAGGAGAACAGGTCCGGCGTCCTGGTGTTCGGGCCGAAGCGGCACGTGTACATCGACCCGCCGGAGACGTGCCACCACTGCCCCCGGTAGTCCAGCGAGCCGTCCGGCCCCGCGATGGTCTCGGAGAACGCCATGGTGTTCGACAGCCCGTCCGTGACCGTGTTGGTCGAGCGGGGCGTCGAATTCATGGCGAACAGGGCACGCCGCCCGGTCGGGTTCCACTTGGGATCGACGGAGTAGGTGTCGTACTGGAACCACCCGTAAAGCCTCGCCCCCGCCTGGACGAAGATCCCATCCGGGCTGTAGCAGGCGACGTAGCTGGAGCGGCTGCCGGCCCACGTCGAGTAGAGGCAGGTGCCGGGGTTATCGCTGGGGCAACGGTAGACGGGGATGCGCGGCTTGAAGGCGCCCGCGAGGCCGTTCCAGTCCGTCCACGAGACCCCAGCGGGCGCGGGGCCGAAGTTGATCTGCCTGTAGGCCGCGTCCTGCTCGAGGTAGGGGAGGAGGTCGAACGTCCACGACTGGACCGGGGCGTTGCGGCTCTGTGAGTGCTGCTCGGCGTACTCGCAGCCGGCGGGGAACTTTTCTCGGGTGAGGTGGAAGCTGTGCATGGCGATGCCGAGCTGCTTGAGGTTGTTCTGGCATTGCAGGCGCGACGCGGCCTCGCGGACCTTCTGGACGGCCGGGAGCAAGAGCCCGATGAGGACGGCGATGATCGCAATGACGACCAATAGCTCGATGAGCGTGAACGCGCGGCGGGGGCGGGGCATGGCGATCCCTTTCCTGTCGTGGCTTCTGTTCATTTGCGTGGTCATGGTAGCCTCCCACATGCCACCACGCAAGCAACTCCCCGGTCTGCGCCACAATTCCCTGATGGGAGGTGAGATCTGCCCACAGCGGCAGCCGACATACGCCCAGGGCTGGCCGGGCGAGTACGGCAGGCGAGCGCGGGCCTGGGTGCCGCTCCGCGCCGGACAACGACATACCCGACCCACCCGTGAGCGGCTGGAAGCACCTCGCTCGCACAGACAAGAGACACGCCAGGCCCCTTCAGGACGTGGCCGACATCATCGAGGACCTGATCGTTAGGAAGGCGAAAGGTAGCCGTTCACCCGACCTGTGGGGTTAGACGAAATGAGACGTGGAGGGCGGCCACGGCACGGGAGTGGGTGGCCTGACCACTCGCCCTGCAATGCAAATCCTGCCACGAATTTGCATTTCAAGGGGTGTGTGGGGGGGGGCAATGCAATGCAATCCGCCCCACCCCGGCCATCCCACCTGTCTACTCCCGTCTCATGCCCACACCCGCCTGGTCGGTTACGGCGAAAGACCTGGCGCGGTCACCTCACCCCGGCCTCTGCTTTCGCCCCATGAGCTTGAGCGCGAGGGCGCGGGTGTGGGCCTCGATCTGCGTGTCGTGCAGCTCGAACAGGCAGCGGCCCTCGTCCTGGCGCTCGTGGCGGAAATGCCAATCGACGTACCCCGAGTGACCGAAGACGCCGACGAGGTGGACCGCCAGCGACAGCGCGATCAGGCCGTTGGCCAGGGCGCGGCGCCACGCGCCCGTCATCGCGGTGTAGCCGATGCCGGCGACGAGGCATAGCGCCGGCATGGTCTCGCACAGGAAGCGCGGGCCGTAACACCAGCCGCCACGCCAGTCGTGCCAGCGGGCGTAGACGAGGACGGTGGCGGCGCTGGCGGCCAGCCACGCCCAAAGGACAGGGCGCGCGGGCGACCACGTCTGCCCCGAGCGGCACAGGAGCCAGACGCCGGGGATGAGCAGCAGGAGTGCGGGGGTGTAGACGAACAGGCCACGCGACGGGGCGACGAGCAGGCCGCCCAGGCCGACCCACAGGGGCGGGACCGTCTGCCAGTCGTCCTTGGCGTAGCCGCCGAGGAGGGGCGAGCCGAAGTGATACGAGTTGTACCACAGCATGAGGGCGGCGGGGCCGAGGCCGCCCAGGGCCAGCCACGCGGCGGAAGCCCAGCGGCGGCGGGCCAGCAGGGTGACGAAGGAGGCGGCGGCGAAGAACGCCGTGGTGGGGCGGCACAGGACCGCCATGCCGAGTGCCAGGCCGGCGAGGAAGGAGGGCAGAGTGGAGTCGGCGTCCTCGCGGGTGAGCAGGTAGAGGGCCAGCGCGAGGCAGAAGACCGCCGGGCCGTGCATCCACAGGGCCTGGGCCGCGACGCTGAAGAGGCAGGTGCCGAGGGCGAAGAGGACGGTGACGGGCCAGGCGGCCTCGGGGGCGAGGCGGCGGCAGGTCAGGAAGATGAGGGCGGCGGCGCCGGCGACGGCGAGGGCGGCGGCGATCTTGCCGAGCTGGAGCATGGCCTCGCTGTCGGGCGGCTCCTGGCGGAACAGGGCGAGAGGCGCGACGACGGGCAGGGCGAAGAGGGCGGAGCCTGGGACGCGCATCGACGCGCGGCCGCCGGAGGGCGTCTCCTGGATGTGGATGCCGACGAGGTTGTCGAGCTGGGGGTAGCGGCTCAGGTCGAAGGTGCCGTGCTTCGCCAGCGACCACGCGACGAAGGGGGCGGCGACGCAGTCCACCTCGGGGTGCGGCCTGCCGTTGCTGAGGAAGACGGCCAGCGAGACGATGAAGACGGCGGCGGCCCGTGTGCGCATCCCTGCACCTCCTCACGCCATCTGACCTGAACCGGGCCTCCCGAAGCAAGGCCAGATCGCGGCGGGGATTCATCCGGGCGGACGCCGCCATTCGGCGGCACCGCCCGCGGCGTCCTCTGGCGGCAGGCCGAGTACGCGGTTGGCGCGCGGGGGTGGGGGCTGCAGATCCGGAGACGCTGGGGAGAGGGACAAGAGGCCGATAGTTGATAAGTGTAACAGCCCAGGGCGGCCGCCGCCTCCCCCATCACCCACGCGAGCCCCGCCCCCAGATGCACCGAAGTTATCACCGCTGGTTCAGCCCCTCCCTGGGCCGTGACATGGAGCTGCTCGTCTTCGGCCACGCCGGGGCGCGGCTCATCGGCTTCCCGGCGTCGATGCACCCCTTCCACGACTGGGAGGACCGGGGCCTGGTGGCGTCGCTGCGCTGGCACCTGGAGAGCGGGCACGTGCAGCTCTTCTGCCCGGACCAGGTGGACCGCGAGGCGTGGTACAACTGGGGCGCCCACCCGGCGGACCGCGCCCGCCGGCATCAGCAGTACGACGCCTACCTCGTCAACGAGCTGCTGCCGTTCACCCGGAGCGTGAATGCCAACCCGTACCTGATCGTGGCCGGGCCGAGCTTCGGGGCGTATCAGGCGATGAACTTCGCGCTGCGGCACCCGCATCTCGTGGGCCGGGTACTGGGCATGAGCGGGCTGTACGATATAAAGCGCTTCACGGGCGGGTATCACGACGTCAACGTCTACCTCAATAACCCCGTGGACTTCCTGGCGGGTGAGCACGACCCGGCCCGCCTGGACGCCTTGCGCCGCCTGGACATCATCCTGGCCGTGGGCCGCGACGACCCGCTGCTTGACCAGAACCGTCATCTCTCGTCGCTGCTGTGGGGCAAGGGCGTCTGGCACGCCCTGCGTGTATGGGACGGCTTCGCCCACGACTGGCCCGTGTGGGCGCACATGCTCCCCCTCTACGTCGGCGGGCACGATTAGGAGTCATCGCCGTGGACCGGACGGAAGACAACTTCGGCAACGAGGAGGCCCGTCAGTTCCTGCACATGCAGGTGACGCGGCTGGTCGGCGTCATCCATGACATCGTGAACAGCCCGCAGCGCCTCCCCCCGGCGGACGACGGCGAGGGCATGCTCATGCCGTGCGTCGAGGTCCTCTCCCTGCTCTGCGAGCGTTACGACGTGGCCCCGCCGCCGGCCGCGACCGTGCGTGCGTGGCACGAGGCGTACCTCAAGGCTTATGACAAGGGCTTCGACGCCTTGAAGGCGCCGGCGACGCTGAAGGCGCCGCGGCGCAAGGTGATCGACAAGACGTTCCGCTGGCTGGAGTCGTTGGCGGAGAGTTATCACACGGCTTGAGTTTTCAGTTTTCAGTTTTCAGTTCTCAGCAGTGTCTCCTGGGGCGACTCGCCTTCATCGGGGCCCTGCTGTTCACTGAAGACTGAATACTGAACACTGAAAACTGGAGCGAAGATGAACCGGGTAGGGTTGCTCGTCGGCCGTGAATGGTCCTGGCCGCCGCGCTTCGTCGAGGAGGTGAGCCGCAGGGCGCAGGGCGTGACGGCGGAGTACGTCAAACTCGGCGGCACACGCATGGACGAGCCGGTGGGGTACGAGGTCATCATCGACCGGATCTCGCACGAGGTGCCGTACTACCGCTCCTTCCTCAAGCACGCGGTTCTGCAAGGCGTCACCGTCATCAACAACCCGTTCATGTGGACCGCCGACGACAAGTTCTTCGAGGCGTCGCTCGCGGTGAAGCTCGGCGTGGACCACCCCAAGACGGTGGCGCTGCCGAACAAGGATTACGTCCCCGGCATCGTGCCGACGGAGAGCCTGCGGAACCTGCGGTACCCGCTCGACTGGGACGGCCTCCTGGCGCACATCGGCCTGCCGTGCGTTTTGAAGGACGCCCACGGCGGCGGCTGGCGTAACGTCGCCATCTGCAAGACGAAGGAGGAATTGCTGAAGGCCTATGACGAGTCGGGCCTGCTCACGATGATCCTCCAGGAGTACATCGACTTCGCGAAGGAGGGGTACTTCCGCTGCCTGTGCCTGGGGCAGGAGGACGTGCTGGTCATGAAGTACGACCCGCGGGCGCGGAAATACCTGACCGAGGAGGACCACGTCGAGACGCCCCTGGGCCGGCGCATCGTGGCCGACACGGTGCGGCTGATGAAGGCGCTGGGTTACGACATGTGCTCGGCGGAGTGGGCGATCCGCGACGGCGTGCCGTTCGCCATCGACTTCATGAACCCGGCTCCGGACATGGACGTGAACTCGCTGACGCCGAAGTACTTCGAGTGGGCGGTGACCCACATGGCCGACCTGGCCATCAGGCTGGCGAAGTCGCCACGGCCGCAGGTGAAGGAGGCGCGGTGGGGGCGGCTGTTCTGAGACGATGTCGGGGAGGCATTCCGGCCAGATGCAGGAGGCGGGCGATGAACGCGCACGACTGGACCCGGGTGGATGATGGGATCTTCCACGACTTCCATCAAACCTGGGCCATCCTCCTGAAGATGGCCATCCGTCGTCTCTTGCCCGCGGGATTCTACGTTGCCGCCGACCAGCGGATCGAGAAGAAGTTCCCCGATGTGATGGCCCTTCATGCCACACCCCCCGAAGCCCTCTGGCCCCCCCTCATCGAGCAACGGGGGGGGCGGTGGCGTTCGCAGAGGCCCCGCCGAAGGCCGTCGAGACGAGGCCGCTCATCGTGGCCGCCCGCCGTCGTGGGCGGACCCTCACGGTCAGACACAAGCGGGGGCATCGGGTCGTGGCCTTCGTGGATCTCGTCTCTCCGTCCAACAAGAACACGGAGACGGGCGTGACCGAGTTCCTCAACAAGGTGATCCCGGCTGTCAGGGGCGGCATCCACGTCGCCGTCGTTGACATGTTGCCACCGACGAAGCGGGCGCCCAACGGGATGTTAGGGCTGGTGGAGGAGGAGCTGGTGGGGGAGGCGAGCGAGCTCCCTGAAGGCAAGCCGTTGTGCTTCGCCTCCTACCGTGCCGTTGACCCGCCCCTCGCCTACATCCAATCCTTCGCCGTCGGGGAGCCCGTCCCCGGCTTGCCCCTGGCGTTGACCCCGGATTACTACCTCGACTTGCCACTCGCGCGGACCTACGCGGAAGCGTTCGAGGAGGTCCCGGACTTCGCCAAGGATCTGCTGGAAGCCCCACCCGCTTGAGGCCCCGCCATGCCGGCCGACCCCATCCAGCTCTACCACGACCTGCTCACCCCCGCCCTCGCCGCCGAGTCGCACGAGCGCCTCGCCGAGCAGCAGCGCCGCCGCGGCCTCGGCTTCGGCGACAAGCCCCTGTGCAACGTCCTCCGCCCGCGACTGCTCACCGTCGATCAATACCGCTTCATCCGCCGCGCCGTCGCCCCGCTGATGGGGGCCAGCGCCGTCATCCACGAGGCCGCGGTGAAGGATGACACGTTCCGCCGGCAATTCCGCCTCACGCCGGAGGAGGACGAGCTGTTCCGCATCGACCCCGGCTACCCGTGCCCCATGCCGACGGCCCGGCTCGATGCGTTCTTCGTGCCGGGTGCGGACGGGGGCGTCCTGAAGTTCACCGAGTTCAACGCCGAGACGCCGGCTGCGGCGGCCTACACCGACGAGCTGGCCGACGTGTTCCTCAATCTGCCGATCATGGCGGCCTTCCAGCGGCGCTACAACGCCGTCCCCCAGCCGGCCCGGCCCGGCTCGCTCAACAGCATCCTGGAGTGCTGGCAGGCGTGGGGCGGCGAGGCCCTGCCGCGCGTCGCAATCCTCGACTGGAAGGAGGTGCCGACGTACCACGAGTTCGTCCTGTGGGTGGAGTACATGGCCCGCCAGGGCGTCGAGGCCCGCATCATCGACCCGCGCGAGGTGGAATACGCCGGCGGGCGGCTGCGCCACGGCGATTTCGCCATCGACCTCATCTACAAGCGCGTGCTGATCAGTGAGCTGATCGAGCGCGGCGGGATGAGGCACCCGGTGTTCGAGGCCCTGCGGGCGCGGGCGGTGTGCATGGTCAACCCGCTGACGTGCAAGGCGCTGTACAAGAAGGCCAGCCTCGCCGTCCTGTCCGACGACGCCAACGCCGGCCTGTTCACCGTGCCTCAGCGCGAGGCCATCGCGGCGCACATCCCCTGGACGCGCGTGATGGAGGAGAGGAAGACGCGCAGGAACGAGATGGAGGTCGATCTCGTCGCCTTCACACTGGCGAACAAGGACCGCCTCGTCCTCAAGCCGAACGACGATTACGGCGGCAAGGGCATCGTCCTCGGCTGGACCGTCGATGCGTCAAGGTGGGAGGAGGCGGTCCGCGTGGCCCTGTCCACGCCATACATCGTGCAGGAACGCGTCGAGCTGCCGTCTGAGCCGTGGCCGGCGTGGTCCGATGGCGGCTTGCACATCGGCGAACGGATGCTGGACACGGCCCCGTTCGTCAGCATGGGACGGCACGTCGAGGGCTGCTTGACGCGCATCGCCACGGACCCGCTCCTGAACGTGACGGCGGGCGGCGGCTCGACGGTGCCGACGTTCGTCATCGAGGAGAGGTGAAGCCGCCGGCCCTTGTTGCCAGGCTGGCCGGGACTTGTCGTCTGTTGCGCGGCCTGGCGGCTTTGTCAGCGCGTGGCCAGCCGCCCGAGCGCCTCCTTCGCCTCACGCGTGCGCCGCGCCCCGGCGTACCCCGCCGCCAGGCCGCGCAACAGACGCACCGCGTCCGGCGTGGCGATGCGCTCCAGCACCTCCACCGCCCGGCTGTGCCGCCACGCCTCCGGGGTGCCGCCCTCGGCACGCGGCACCAACCGCCCCAGCCGCGCCGCCGCCTCCGTCCCCGCTCCCTTCAGCGCCGCCACGAGGTCGGCCTCGACATCCGAGCTGAGCGCCGCCAGCCGGCGCTCGGCGTCCTGGCGCTCGTCGAAGCCCTCGGCGTCGAGGCCGGCGATCAAGGCCCGCACGCGCCCCGCGTCCACCCGCGCCGGCGGGAGCATCTTGCGCAGCATCGCCACGGCCTCCGCCGGGCGGCGTTTCAGGTCGGCGATGGCGGCGTTCGCCGCCGGCCCGTCACCGGCGAGCGCCTCCCAGGCGTCGCCGAGGAGGGGCGGAGCCATCTCGTCCACGTTCCAGACGAGTGCGGTGGCGTCGGCGCTCGTCGTCACCAGGTGCCGGCCGTCGGGCGTGAACACCGCGCCGCTGATCGTCGGCAGGATCGGCACCGTGGCCCGCACCCGGCCCGTCGCCGTCTCGATGACGCGCAGGGCAGAGCGGCCCGTCGGCGCGGAGGTCCACCCCTTGGTGATGCCCTCCGGCGGCACGTCGCCGTCGGCCACGGCCAGGAGCCGCCCGTCCGGCGAGGCCGCCAGCAACGAGGTGCGATAGCCGCGCTTGCCCGGCGTGGCCTTCGGCCCCGAGGGCCGGCCGCGGGCCACGTCCACGATCTCGATATCCCGCAGGCCCGTGACGGCGAGGAGCCGCCCACCCGCCAGGAGCCGCGCCTCGCTGTGGATGTCGGTGTATGCCCGGGCCAGGACACGCTTGCCGCCCTCCTCGACACGCAGGATGATCCCCTCGTCGGGACGCTCCAGCCACAGGACACGCCGCGCATCGTCGGAGACATCTGCCAGCTCGAGGCCGTCCTTCCCCTCGTGGCGTGTGACCTTCTTGCCGTCGGCCGCGGCGAGGAGCGTGATCGGGCCTTTGAGGTAGCGTGGCTGCTCGCGGAAGAGGATGCGTTCGCCGCCCGGCTGCAGGCGGGCCTGCGACACGTCCTGTTTCGTCGCCGGCAGCGGCACCTCGCGGGCCTTCTCCCCGGTGCGGGCGTCGTGCCAGGCGAACACGCCGGGCCGGCCAAACGCCACCTGCTTGCCGTCGGGCGTCCAGCGCATGCCGGGGTAGAGCTTCGTGCCCCCGATGCGGCGGAGCATACGGCCCGTGAACAGCTCCCAGATCCGCACCTCGCTCCCCGAGCGCGTCGCGGCGTGGCGTCCGTCGGGTGAGATGGCCACGTCGATGCCCAGGCCGCCCGACGCCACCGGCTGCGTCTCAGAGCCGTCGCGGTGGTCCTCGAAGGTGACGGACGCCTTGCCGGTACGGGTGTCGTTGACGCGGACGCTCTGGCCGTCGGTGCGTGCGAGCCAGCGGCTGTCGGCGCTGAACGCCGCCCACGGCCGCCAGATGCGGTCATCCGGCACCAGCTCGCGCGCCTTCCCTTTCGAGCTGGGGGCGAGACGCCCCCAGACCCCCGTGGCCGGGTCGATGGCGGTGACGGCGCCCTTGTACGGGGCGATGACCAGCTCCTTGCCGTCCGGCGAGAACGAAAGGATCGAGCTGTCCGGCGCCGTGATGTCCGTCTTGCTCACTGCGCCGGTATCGAGACGCACGAGGCGCAGCGCCAGCGAGCCCTTCTTCGCCAGCGTCTTGTCGGGCGTGAGGATGGCGGCGGTCTTGCCGTCGGGCGCGAGGGCGAAGGCGCGGACCCCCACGTCACGCGCGTGGCGGGCTACCTCTTTACCGCTACCGACGTCGAGGAGGCGGAGGCCCAACGACGGCACGGCGAGGCGGCCGTCCCGTGTGAACGCCATCCCCTCGGAGATGTGCGTGAAGTCGGGCGTGATGACGCGGCGCTCTTTGCCGGAGGGGAAGTCGAAGACGTGGATCGTGGTGGGCTGGTCGCCGCAGCCACCGCCCTCGCAGAAGATGGCGAGCGTCCTTCCGTCGCGGGTGAAGGCGAAGTGCTTGGGGAAGCCGCCCGGCTTGAGGCCGCCCCAGCGCGGCTTGAACGTGCCGGCCCGCACGTCCCACAGGCGGACCTCGCTGGAGTGGGCGGTGAAGACGCCGGTGGCCTCCGGCGTGAACGCCACGGCCCAGGTGTAGAGGTCCGGCGGGATGAAGTGGGCGAGCTGGCGGCCCGTGGCGGTATCCCAGACGCGCACGTCGCCGGCGGCCGTGGCGACGCGCGATCCGTCGGCGCTGATGGCGGCCGCGTTGACCATCGTGAAGACGTGTCGCAGCCGGGCGCTGCCCAGACGCGACACGGCGCCCGTCGGCAGGGCGTCGCCGTGGCGGTCCAGGCGGCACACGGGCGGGGCGGCGGCGAGCGACAGCAGGACGGTGATTGTGTACATCTGGCCTCGCGATCAATCCACATCCCAGACGGCGATGCGTCCGACGCCGCCCGCCGCGACCGTCATTCCGTCGGGCGCGAAGGCGACGGCGTAGACCGCGCCGATCTTCCAGCGGTAGCTGGCGCGGTCACGGCCCAGGTCGACGTCCCAGAGGCGCACGCACCCGCTCTTGTCGCCGACGGCGAGGAGCTTGCCGTCGGTGCTGAACGCGACGGAGATCACCGTCCCCTTGAAGCCGTCGATCACATGACGTTCATGCGTCGAGCGGGCCCCCGCCGGCACGTCCCAGAGCTTGACGCGCCGGCCGGCGGCGACGGCGAGGAGGCCGCCGTGCGCCGCCAGGCCCATGACCCAGCCGGTGTGCGATAGGCTGAAGCGTTGTTCGCCCGACTCCGCGTCCCAGGCGATCACCCAGCGGTGGGCATCGCCGGTGAGGATCAACTTGCCGTCGGCGGTGTAGCGGACGATGCCGACCTGGGTGTCGAATGCGCCCAGCGGATCCATCAGTTTCCAGGTGCGCACGTCCCAGCGCCAGATGCGGTTGGGGTCCTCCCAGCAGTCCCACTCCCCGCCGACCATCGCCAGCGTGCGGCCGTCGGGCGAGGCGGCGACGCTGATGGCGGAGCCGGTGTCGAGGTGGAAGGTCTTGACCTTGCGGCCCGTCTCGATGTTCCAGATGATCACGCTGTCATCCCACGAGCCGCTGGCGAGCAGCGGCGTGCCGGGGATGAGGCAGACGCCGGAGACGAAGCCGTCGTGCCCGCGCAGCGACTTGCGCAGGCGCCGGCCGGGGATGTCCCACAGGTGGATCATCTCATCGCCGCCGCAGGAGATGAGGGTCTGCCCGTCGGGGGTGAAGAGGAGGCCGTTGTCGGCCACCTCGTTCTCGAAGCCGTCGATCAGGAACATCGGACACCTCCGTTCGTTCAGGCTCCGGCGGGGTGCTTCCACGGGTCGCGGTAGGGGCGTTTGAGGAGCTTGTTGGCCTCGGCGTCGCCCTTGACCTCGTGCCTCTCGGCGTCCCAGGACAGGGAGCGGCCCAGCGCGAGCGACATGTTCGCCAGGATGCACGCCGCCGTCGAGATGTGGCCCTCCTCGATGTCGGCCACGGGCTTCGACCTCTTGTCGATGGCGCCCAGGAAGTCGAGCATGTGGCCGCGGATCGCCGGCGCGACGTGCCTCTCCAGGTCCTTCTCGGTCTTGTCCTCCGGGTACTTCTCCAGCTCCATCACCACGTCGCGGTGGACGGCCTTGCCGCCACGCGGCGCGAAGTCGTAGCTCATCACGCTCAGTTTGAGGGTGCCCTTGTCGCCGTAGATGGTGGCGCCCCAGGGGTACTTCGGGTCGGGGGCGTCGCCCCAGGTTCGGTGCGTCCACACGACCGGCAGGCCGGGGAAGTCGAAGGTGGCGGTCTGGGTGTCGGGGATGTTGGCCTTGCACTTCTTCTCGACCAGGATGCCGCCGGAGGAGGAGACGCGGGTGGGCCAGCCCAGGCCGAGGAGCCAGCGGACCATGTCGAGCATGTGGATGCACATGTCGCCCATGATGCCGTTGCCGTACTCGGTGAAGGCCCGCCACCGGCGCGGGTGGACGAGGCTGTTGTAGGGGCGTTTGGGGGCCGGTCCGGTCCACATCTCGTAGTCGAGGTTCTCGGGCGGGTCGGTGTCGGGCGGGTTCTCGCGGGCGCGCATGTGGTAGTAGCAGTAGACCTCGGCGTGGCCCACCGTACCCAGCTTGCCGGCGTCGATGATCTCCTTCTTGGCCTCGATGAGGTGGGGGGTGCTGCGACGCTGGGTGCCGACCTGCACCACCTTCTTGAGCTTGCGGGCGGTGTCGAGGATCGCCTTGCCCTCGACGATGTCCACGCTGATGGGCTTCTGCACCCAGACGTCGGCGCCGGCCTGCATGGCGGCGATGGCGGGGAGGGCGTGCCAGTGGTCCGGCGTGTCAACCAGGACGATGTCGAGGTCCTTCTCGGCGAGCATCTTGCGGTAGTCTCCGAAGGCGCGTGGCTTCTTCTTCGACTTCTGGCGTGAGGCGACGATGTCGGCGGCCTCGGCGGCCATCGTCCTGTCCACGTCGCAGAGGGAGACGACCTCGACGGGGGCGACCTGGATGAGGCGGAGGAGGTCGCATTTGCCGTACCAGCCGGTGCCGATGAGGCCGACGCGGGCGGGCTTGCGGTCCGCGGCTTCGGCGAGGGAGAGGGCGGCGAGGCCGGCGGCGGCGGACGCGGTGAATGTGCGGCGGTCCATGGGATTGTGCCCGTCGGAGGTGAGGACGACGGGGGCATTGTCGGCGGACGGGGGGCGGGCGGCCAGGGAGGGTCAGTGGGTGTCGACGAAGGCGCTGGGTGCGACGCGCTCCGCTGCGCGTCGCTGCTACCTCGAGGCGAGTGGAGATGGGACCGATGGGGCCGACGGTGGTTCGGTAGGACAGGTGGGGCGTTCAGGATGCCAACCGGGAAGCGCACCGGCACGCAAGGAGGGGGGGCGTGGGCGCTCCGCGCGTGAGAGGGGCGGCGATGCGGACAGGTCAGGGTATCGAAGGAAGGCGAGGCAGCCTGCCCTCCGGGAAGACCAGGAATCGCTGTCCGCGGATCACCGCCGGCCGCAGTACCCAATGCGGAGACAGTCCGAGATCGAAGGAGGCACCGATGAGCCATTTCGGCCCGTCACACTCGCGGCGGTTGTTCCTGGGGGCGATGGCGCTGGGCGGGGCCATGTACACCGTGCCGGGCGCGTTCGCCGAGGCCCTCGACCTGGCACGCACGCCCCGACTCACCGAGGGGCCGTTCTACCCCCCACGCCTGCCGCTCGACACCGACAACGACCTCATCATCATCAACAAGTCCGTCACGCCCGCCGTCGGCGAGATCACCCACCTGTCTGGCCGGGTCCTCAGCACCGCCGGAGAGCCGATCAAGGACGCAGTCGTCGAGATCTGGCAGTGCGACGCGAAGCAGCACTACATCGCCCAGGGCAAGGGCGGTGACCCCAACTTCCAGGGCTTCGGCAAGTTCACCACCGGCGGCAAGGGCGAGTACCGCTTCCGCACCATCAAGCCCGTGCCCTACCCAGGCCGCACCCCTCACATCCACTTCGTGGTGAAGAAGGGCGGCCGCGAGCTGGTCACCTCGCAGATCTTCATCAACGGCCACGCCCAGAACCGGGGCGACGAGGTGCTGCGTGGCATCCGCGACCCGCTGGAGCGCCAGCTCGTGCTGGCCGACTTCGTGCCGGTCAAGGGCAGCAAGATCGGCGAGCTGGCGTGCAAGTTCGACATCGTCGTCGGCGTCACGCCCGAGCGGCGGTAGCAAACAACCACCCCCCCCAACCCTCTCCGCTTCGGCTGGCTCGTACCCACGGGTTTAGAGCGAAGCCGTGCGTGTCGCACGCATCCAGAAGCGTGAGCGGCTCTGGCTGTCGGCGCGCGGGGTTGCGTCAGCGCCCCGAGTGGAGCGTCAGCGTCTCGGCGACGTGGCGCTCATCGAGGACAACCGGCGCACGCAGTCAAAGAGGCGCCGACGCCGTCTGCGCCGTGGGCGGCCCGGAGGGCGAGGGCCGCCCGCCGATGGACGACTGAGGCCGACCCGCTCCCCAGCGGTGAATGGGCCCGCACGGAGGCAACGCCGTGCGGGCCCAATCCGTCCTCCCAGGTCCTTCGTCTACTTTCTAGGAGAACCTATGGTTCGACACGAAAGGACATGGCCATGCGCTCGCTAGCCCTCCTCGCCCTCCTCGCCGCCCTCTCACCGACGCAGGCGGCGGGCCTCCTCATCCCCACCGAGAAGAGCCTGCCCCCCCTCGCGATGCTCAACCACAAGGTGACCATCGCCATCGAGGACCAGGTCGCCGTCACCTCGGTCGAGCAGACCTTCCGCAACCACACCGACCGCCAGCTCGAGGCCACCTACATCTTCCCCGTCCCCAAGGGCGCCTCCGTCGACCGCTTCACCATGACCGTGGACGGCGTGGACACCAAGGGCGAGCTGCTCCCCGCCGACAAGGCCCGCGAGATCTACAACGGCATCGTCCGCCGCACCCTCGACCCCGGCCTGCTCGAATACGCCGGGCAGGACCTGTTCCGCATGCGTGTCTTCCCGGTCCCGGCCAGGGGCGACCAGAAGGTGTCCGTCCGCTTCCGCAGCCTCTCCCCCAAGGAGGGCAAGCTCGTCCAGTACGTCTACCCCCTCAAGAATGATGGCAAGGCGGTCACCACCCTGGAGAAGTTCTCCATCACCGCCAACGTCAAGTCGATGCACGGCATCACCAACCTCTACAGCCCGACCCACTCCCTCGCCCTCCGCCGCGTGAGCGACAAGGAGATCGAGGTCAACTTCGAGAAGGACGCCGGCTCCCTCGGCCGCGACTTTGTCCTGTACTACTCGCCCTCCAAGGACGACATCGGCCTGACCGCCATCACCCACCGCCCCATCAGCGCCGAGAAGGGCTTCGCCACCCTCCTCATCACCCCCAAGTTCTCCCTCGGGGAGAAGTACCGCATCCCGCAGGACCTGGTCCTCGTCCTCGACACCTCCGGCTCCATGCGTGGCGTCAAGATGGAGCAGGCCCGCAAGGCGATGCACTACTGCATCAGTCAGCTCCGCAGCGACGACCGCTTCGGCATGATCAACTTCGCCACCGGCGTTGACCGCTACGAGAACAAGCTCCTCGACGCCTCCAAGGAGCAGGTCGCCAAGGCCAGGAAGTGGGTCGATGACCTGGAGGCCACCGGCGGCACCAACATCGACGCCGCCCTCCAGTCCGCCCTCGAGCTGCGTCCCAGGGGCAGTGACCGGCCGTTCACGGTCGTCTTCTTCACCGACGGCCAGCCCACCTTCGGCGAGCTGGTCCCCGACAAGATCTTCAAGAACGTCGAGGCGAAGAACACCGAGAACACGCGCATCTTCACCTTCGGCGTGGGCGACGACGTGAACACCGCCCTCCTCGACCGCCTCGCCGAGACCACCCGCGCCATCAGCGCCTACGTCCGCCCGGAGGAGAAGATCGAGGAGAAGGTCTCCACCCTCTACGGCAAGATGTCCAACCCGGTTCTCACCAACATCAGGATCGAGACGACGGGCGACGTGAAGCTCAGCGAGGTCTACCCCGTCACCCTCCCCGACCTGTTCCACAACGGGCAGCTCGAGGTCATGTGCCGCTTCTCGGGCAAGGGCCCCTCGGCGATCACGCTCACGGGCAAGGTCGGCAAGGAGGAGAAGAAGTTCGTCTACGAGCTGACCTTCCCCGACAAGACGGACGACTCCAAGGAGTTCGTCGAGCCCATGTGGGCGCGGAGGAAGGTCGGCAGCCTGCTCGACCAGATCCGCGTCAAGGGTGAGTCGAAGGAGCTGAAGGACGAGGTCGTCCTCCTGGCCAAGAAGTACGGCATCACCACGCCGTACACGAGCTGGCTGATCGTGCCGGACGGCGTGTCGCCCTCGCCGGCTATCCCCGGCAAGAAGCCCGTGCCCATCGCCCTGGGCCGCCCCGCCGGCGTCGGCGGCGCCCCGCCTGCTGACCCCAAGCCGGTGCTGGAGTTCGCCCGCAAGGACGGCGACCGCGGAGCGGCCCGCGAGAAGTTCGCCGAGGACGAGCTGAAGGAGGCCGGCAAGGGCAAGGGCGCCGACGCCAAAAAGGCCGGCGAGGCCCTAGCCAGGCGTGACGCCCTGTTGAAGGCCCGCGGCCTGTTCGGAAAGGGCGACAAGGACGGCGCGACCACCGGCAAACTGGGCGTGGACGTGGCCGTCGCCACCTCCGAGCTGCGTGACGCCCGCCGCGTGACCTCGGCCGCGGTCCGCGAGGCCGGCGGACGCCGCATGATGGAGGTGGGCGGCGTGTGGATCGACGAGGGCTTCACCGCCAAGATCGACGCCGTCGTCGTCAAGGCCATGAGCGACGCCTACTTCGCCATCCTCAAGGCCCACCCCGAGATGAAACGCGTCTTCCAGACCGGCAACCACCTGATCTGGATCACGCCCAGCGGCAAGGCCCTGGTCATCGATGCCTCGCACGGCAAGGAGGCCGAGGGCGACATCGACATCAAGGCGCTGTTCACCGCTTCGGTGAAGAAGTAACCGCCAGGCCGGCGCCCGTCACCCCGCGCCCCCGGAACCCATTGGTGGGAGCCGGGGGCGTGTGTGTTTCGAGCGGGTCGGTCCGCCGCGATGGGGGGCGGAACGCCCCTTTCAAAAATTCCGCGCCCCGCGCGCAAGTCGCCCATCCCGTTGCATTCGGAGGGCGGCAACTGCTCTTCCCCACGGCGGCCATCCGGAGGCGTTCTCCGGGTGGCCGCCTACCCCATTCACTCCTTGCCGCGCCGCGCCGTCAGGGCCGCGATCTGCCCCTGCCGCGCCAGGTCGATCCCCTCCGCCAGCACCCGCGCCGCCTCCTGCGGCGCGTGGAACCCCATCGAGTTCTCCGCGTTGATGAAGTCCACCCGCCACTGCGCCTGCCGGTGCAGCCGCAGCGCCTCCGCCAGCGCCGCGTCGCCCGCCCCCGCCGCCCGCGCCTGCTTCACCGCGTCCATCAGCGCCAGCACCGCCTTCTCCGCACGCTCCAGCAGGCCGCGCGTCCGCCCCTGAATCGCCTCCACCCGGCCCCGCAATTCCTTCTCCTCGAAGCGGTGGCACGTCTGGCACGCCTGGTTGACGTTCAGCATCGGGCTGCGCACGTGGTGGCTGCTCATCTTCATCGCCCCCTGCCGGACGTAGGGCATGTGGCAGTCGGCGCACGCCACCCCGCTCCGCGCGTGGATGCCCTGGCTCCACAGCTCGAACTCCGGGTGCTGCGCCTTCAGCACCTTCGCCCCCGTCTCCGCGTGCGTCCAGTCCGTGAACCGCTCCGCCTCGTAGTACGCCTCGATGTCGTCCGCCCGCAGCCCTTTCGCCCACGGGTACGTCACCACCTTCCCCGCCCCCTTGAAGTAGTACTCGACGTGGCACTGCCCGCAGACGAACGAACGCATCTCCTGCCGGCTCGCGTCCACGTTCGGGTCATAGTCCTTCGCCCGCTTCGCCGCCCGCCAGCGTTGCACGCTGGGCAGGTGCGGCACCTCGCCCTCGCCCTTCGCCAACGCCGCGATCCCCGCGATGAAGCCCGGCCTGGTCACCCGCAGACGCATGGTCTTCGGGTCGTGGCAGTCCAGGCACGACACCGGGTGCGACACCTTCTTCCGCGCCTCCGCCAGCGGCATGGCGCAGACGGCCTCGAAACCCTTGCGCACGTCCCCCTTGCCCGCCTCCCGGTACACGGGGATCACCGAGGCGTGGCAATGCAAGCACGCCCCGGGTTGTTTGAACTTGTGGACGCGCTCCGTGGCGTCCTGGTCCGCGAGCATGTAGGCGTGCCCGCGCTTCTCGCGGTAGTCCACCGCGAAGGGGTAGCCGGCGAACAGCCGCAGCAGCCGCGGGTTGGACTCCAGCTTGCTCCCCGGCGCCTCGCTGCCGCCGTGAGACGTGCGCTCCGTGTCCGCCGTCAGAAGGTACGAGGAGTACTGGAACGGGAAGGTCCGTCCCCACACCTCCGGATCGACGGTGTCCTCGGTGAGGTGCGACAGGTCGAGGACCGGGTGCCGCGCCTCCTCCTTGCGCGTGGCGATGTTCGCCACGAGCAGGGCCACCCCGGCCCCACCGGCCGCCGCGAGGAGGAAGAGGAAGCCGTACACGAGCCGGGCTCGGCCGGCGGGCGGCGGGGTCTGTTCCGACATGTCGCTCTCCCTGGGGCGGTCAGCGTGACGGGCCGTGGCCGACGTTCGCGTGGCACCGCACGCACGCGTTGGACGCGTCGCCCGCCGAGCCGTGGTGGACGATGTCGTGGACGGCGTTCTCGTGGCAGTGGATGCAGTTGGCCTGGAGGACCGCGCCGTTGTGCGGCTTGATGCGGATCGGCTCGTGGAAGTCGTTGAGCGTGAAGTGCTTGCTGTGCCAGAATCCGTTCGACGCCTTCGACATGTACTTGCCGACGAGGTCGTGCGGGACGTGGCAGTCGTTGCAGGTGGCGGCCGCGTGGTGGCTCGACTTCATCCACCCGTCATACTGCTCGTGCATGATGTGGCAGTTGGCGCACGCCGACGGCGACGAGGAGAAGTACGACAGGCCCTCCGCGTACCAGAACGTGTACGCCCCCAGGCCGGCCGCCAGCCCGGCGACGGCCGCCAGCGCGGCCCCCCACCACGACACGCCGAGGGCGCGGAGCATGGCCTGTCCCTTTCCCGGACGACAGGGGTCATCTTACGACGGCGGACGCCCCCTGTCCGGCCGGCGCACGCCGCCAGGCGTCCATCAGCCACCGCCCCACCCCGCGGTACCACGGCCGCAGCCGCTCGACCTGCAACTCCAGGTGCTGCACGGTACGCCCCATGTCGCGCAGAGAATGCTCCAGCGCCGCCGCCCGCGCCAGGGCCGCCTCCGCCACCGCCGCCGTCCGGGCGAGCCGGTGCGCCGCGATCCGCCTGTCGATCTCGGCCAGCGAGCAGGCCTCCAGAACTGTCCCGGCGTCGTCGCGGGCCACGAGCCGCCTGCCCTCGAGCGTCACGCGGAAGCCGTCGCGGCCGGCGTACAGCTCACGCCCGGAGGCCGGGAACGTCTCCTCCAGCGCCAGCACCTCGCCCAGCCGGCGCTCGAACGCCGGTGCGAAGACGGGGGACGTGAGCGCATCCTCCACCACCACGCCCCACGCCGACGGGAGCGCCAGGCCGAATTCGCGTCCGAGGAACGCGGCCAGCTCGCGCGTGCGCCCGGACCACAGTCGGCGGAGCAGGTCGCCGGCCTCCGGCGGCAGGGCCACCTCCATGCCGGGGTTGATACGCTCGCGCAGCGGGAAGCCGTCGAGCGGGACGGAGGCGTCGCCGCCGATGAACGCCAGTACCTCGCGCAGCAGGGCCTCGGGCCGGGCCTCGATGTCGTCGAAGAATCGGACGAGCACCTGCTCTTTGGGGAAGACGGCCAGCCAGCGGCGCAGGTGCCCCAGGTAGTCGCCGTTGGCGGTGACCCACTCGTGGGTGGCGGCGGCGGCCCAGTCGATGGCGGGGTCGTCGACGCGGGCCGCCGGATGTTCGTTGAAGTACGCCTCGGCGTGCCGGCAGCCGTGGCGGGTGTGCGACCACGCCCGCGACACCGGCTCGCGCAGCAGGAAGACGATCCGGACGTCGGGGAACAGCTCGCGGATGAGGCGGATGCGCTCCGGCGGCAGGGCGGCGTAGGACGGCGACGCCTCGCCGCGGACGCGGCCCTCGCCGCCGGCGAAGCGCGACAGGTACCAGCCGAGGTCCGCCCACCTGCCCAGCGAGCTGAAGTACCTCAGCTCCTTCTCCGCCGGCACGAACACCCCGGGGTGCAGCCGCAGGTTGTCCGCCAGCCACGTCGAGCCGGTCTTGGGCGCCGCCGCGACGAGGAAGTGGGGCCGCCGGGCGTCGAACAGGTGCGGGGGCGCGCCGTCGCGGTGCGCGAGCCAACCGAGCAGTCCGTCCATGCTCCGTGTCCCTCCGTGGGAGGGGGGAGCGTACCAGCCGCGGGGCGGGGCGGGCAAGCCCAAGATCACCCCCGCCGCGCGGCTGATCTTGCCCCGGCGCGGCGCACCGGCTATTGGGGCCGCCTTCCGCAACCTCCGCCCACGGGGATTCCGGATGCCCTCCGTCCTGCGTCTCTCGAGCCTCTCGATCCGCTACGGCGAACAGGTCGCCGTCAAGTCCCTCTCCCTGGAGGTGACGGCGGGCGAGGTGTACGGCCTGCTCGGGCCCAACGGCTCCGGCAAGAGCAGCACCCTCTCCGCCGTCGCCGGCCTGCTGACGCCGGCCTCCGGCGAGGTGTCGGTGTGCGGCCGACGCGGCGACGCCCGCCTCATCGGCCTCGTCCCCCAGGAGCTGGCGATCTACGACACCCTCACCGCCGCCCAGAACGTCACGTTCTTCGGCCGCCTCTACGGGCTGACCGGGCGCGACCTCGCCCGCAGGGCCGACGAGGTGCTGGACTTCGTCCGCCTGCGTGAACACGCCGGCCAGACGCCAGCCACGTTCTCCGGCGGCATGCAGCGCCGCCTCAACCTCGCCTGCGCCTTGATGCACCGCCCCCCCCTCCTCCTGCTCGACGAGCCGACCGTCGGCCTCGACATCCAGTCACGCGACGCCATCTTTGCCAACCTGCGCGACCTGGCGGCGGCCGGCACGGCCCTGGTCTTCACGACCCACCACCTGGCGGAGGCCGAGCTCCTCTGCCACCGCGTCGGCATCATGCACCGCGGCGAGATGTCCGCCGAGGGCACCGTCGCCTCCCTCTGCGCGGGGCAGCGGTGGCGCGTGGACGGCCCGCACCGCCTGGAGCGCCTCTACCTGCACCACACCCGGTCGGGGGCGAACGCCGCATGATCCACCCGCGCCTGATCTGGGAGCTGGCCCGCAAGGACCTCCTCCTCTTCCTGGCCGACCGCCGCGGCGTCCTGCTGTGCTTCGGCGTGCCGGTCGCCCTGGCCATCCTCTTCGGGGCCATCTTCCACCGCGCCGAGGGCGACGAGCCCAGGCCGCGTGTCTGGGTCGTCAGGCCCGACGAATCGCCGTTCGCCCGCCGCGTCGCCGAGGCGCTGACGCGATCCGACAAGATGCAGGCGAGCGGATGCGACCTGGCGACGGCGCATCGGCGTCTCGCGTCGGAGACCTCCGGCGTGGCCGTCGTGCTGCCGGCGGGCTGGCGCACGGCGGCGGACACGCCGCGCGTCGAAGTGCTGCACCACCCGCTGGCCCACGTCGAGGCGCGGCACGCCGAAGGGCTGTTCACCGAGGCGGCCATGCGCGAGGCGGCCCGCGACCTCCTCGGCGTCGCCGACATCCGCACGCCGTTCCGCGTGACCCGCGCGGCGGTCCCCGGCGGCGGCGCCCTCTCGACGAACGCCTACCCCCACAGCTTCTGCGGCATGACGCTGCAATACCTCCTGTTCTGGGGCATGGACGCCGGCCTGATGCTGCTGCGCGAGCGCCGTCAGGGGACGTGGCGTCGGCTGCGGGCCGCCCCCCTGAGCCGCGCCGACCTCATCCTCGGACGCTTCCTCGCCACGGCCATCATCGCCCTGTGCCTCATCGCCTTCTCGTTCGGCGTGGGGGCGGCCTTCTTCGGCGTGCGCATCACCGGCTCGGTGATCGGCTTCGTTCTGATGGCGCTGGCGGCGGCGCTTCTGGCGGCGTCGGTCGGCCTGATGGTCGCGGCGCTGGGCGGCAACGAGGCCCGGGCCCGGAGCGTGTCGATCCTCGTGATCCTGGGGCTGTCGCTGCTCGGCGGGCTGTGGCTGCCGTCCTTCCTCCTGCCGGCGTGGGCGCAGGCGTTGGCCCTCGCCCTGCCGACGACCTGGGCGGCGAGGGGCCTGGAGGGCGTGTGCTGGCAGGGCATGGGGCTGGGCGGCGCCCTGCCCTGCGCCGCGGCCCTGACGCTGTTCACCGTGGGCTTCCTGATCGTGGCGTGGTGGCGGCTCGAAGACAACCCGGCCGGGGGTGAGGCATGATGCGGGCGGTGCTGCTGGCGGCGGTGTTGGCGGGTGTGGCCGTGGCACAGGAGGGGCGGCCCTACGTCCCGGTGCTGGCCCTGAAGGACCAGTTCGACAAATCGCACGACGTGCGCTCGTACCGCGGCCACGTCGTCGTGCTGGTTTACGGCGACAAGGCGTCGGCGCAGGCGAACGCGAAGCTGGGCGAGGCGGTCCACGTCCACTTCCACCCGACGGCGAAGGGCTTGCCGCCGGAGAAGGCGCGGCTGGCCCCGGTGAAGCCGGTCGAAGGGGCGGCGAAGTCGCCGGACGTCGTGGCGCTGCCGGTGGCGTGCATCGGGAAGGTGCCGGTGGGCCAGATGATCATCAGGGGGATGATCCGCTCGAATTCGCCCGTGGTGCCGGTGCTACTGGACTTCGGCGACGCGATGAAGTCGCAGTTCCCCTTCTCGGCGGGGGTGCCGAACGTGGTAGTGCTGGACGCGGAGGGGCGCTACCGTTACGCCTCGGCGGGCGCGCCGACGCCGGCGGGCCAGGCGAAGCTGCTCGGCGTGATCGAGGCGCTGCGCAAGGAGGCGGCCGGGGTGAAGTGAGGGCGGGCTTGCCAGCCCGGTAGGCGGGACGCTCAGCGGCTGCCCGATTGACGGAGAACGTCAAAAAACCGACCTCGGTTCAAAGTACACATAGCAGACTCCCTCGTAGACATCAGATCGCCTCTCATCTGGGATCGGAGCCCTTGCAATGTCGTAGACAGGCACGGACCGATAACGCCCGACGGCCCCGACATCAGGATCGTCCTCAGTGAGGAGTGACCGGCAGTTGTCGAGCTGCCGCGCCGTCAGGTGGAAGCCAAGGAGGACGTAACGACAAAGCGGCTGCATTTCGCAGAGATAATCAAGTTTCATCAGCAACTGTTCGGCGGTGTCCATCGAGAGCCACCCTCTCAACGTCAGATGTGGTTATCCGCTTCGGTCAGGCCGTTTTCAAGATCGCCGCGCACCTCGATGCCGTGGCCGCCGAGCAGGCTGCCGTCGTCGAACCAGAAGGTGAACGAGCCCTCCTCACCGAATCCGATGGAGTACAGCCGCATCTGGGCGACGAATTGCTCCGCCGACAGCACCCCATCCTCATCCGTCCACTCCTCGTTCTTGAACGTGAGCAGCTCCGCCACCGCGAATTCCTCGATGCGGAGCTGCCAGGCCGCTTGATCCGCCCACAGGCGTTCGGCGGTGCGGAGGGCGTCGGCGATGCCGCCGCCCGCGTCGGGCTCGAAGGTGACCTGCACCTCCGAGCCGCCCCATTCGCGCCTGCCCTCGTACCAGCCGATCCGCGGGTTGAGCACGAGATCCCCGAAGCTCTCGGCGGGGATGCGGACTCCCTTCCGTAACGCCTCGGCGAACGCGGCCAGCTCGGCGTCCTGGTGTATGGGCAGCGCCTTCTCGACGACGGCCCGCGTCCGGTCAAGCGTGAGCAGGACGCTCATCCGTTGGATCGAGTAGGCCGGGATATCGGCGAAGATGCCCCTCTCCCCCGGCTTGCCGGCCAGAACAGACGGGACCGGCCGCAGGATCGTCAACGGCTTCGTGATGAGGGGGCCGTCCGCACAGCGCCAGGCCGCGAAGGAGAAGATGTGGACATCAGGCGTGCCGTCCCGACCCGAGGAGCCGGTCATGCCGCGTGGCGACACGACGCCTTCGATGACCTCGCAGGCGTCGCCGTACTCGACGGGTGCGACATCGACGCGGGCAAGGGCGGCGGGGCCGGATGGGAGATTGAAGATGCTCATGGTCTCACCCGGGGAGGTGGGGCACCGGAACATCCTATCTGGTATCACGGGCGTCAGCACAGGAGCGAGGCCCATCGGCCCCACCCGGATACAATCGCCCCTGCCCGGCCGCGGGTCAGGCCCCGATGCGCACGCTCGCCATCCACAGTAACCACGTCCGCTGTCTGGCGTACTCGCCGGACGGCTCGCATATCGCGACGGCGAGCAACGACCGCAGTGTGCGGCTCCTCGACGCCGCCACGGGCAAGACGGTACGTTCGTGGACGGGCCTCGGCGGCGTGATGCAGGCCGTCGCGTTCAGCCCCGACGGCACACGCATCGCTTTCGGCGGCCAGATCGGGGCGGTCCGGGTGGCGTGCTGCCACGAGGACGGCGAGTCGGAGGCCCTGCCTTTGCGCCTCCCCGGCATGGCGCGCGTGACCTCCCTGGCATACACGCCCGACGGCAGGTCAATCCTGTGCGGCACCGGTGACCGCAGCCTGCGCGTGCCGGGCCATTTGTACGTCCTCGATCCCACGCCCCTCGGCGTGCGGCTCTCCCTGGAGGCGCGCCTCGGCGTCCAGCACGTCGCCGTCCGTTCGGACGGCAAGCAGGTGGCGCTGGGGACTGGGGAGGGGCATCGTCTCGGATGGACGGCTGATTGGGCCGTCTTGCCGTCTGTCTGGAGGGCGGGCTCTACGTCACCTGCCGTGGCCTACTCCCCCGATGGGGCCATCCTTGCCGTCGCCTACGGCTTCGCGATCAACCTCTATCGGGTCGTCGGTGATCAATACGACGGCATGCTGCGTGGCCACAAGGGCAAGGTCACCTCCCTCGCCTTCACCCCCGACGGGCGGAAGCTGATCTCCGGGAGCTGGGACCGCACCGCGCGTATCTGGGACGTGGCGTCGTGGCGAGAAGAGGCGGCCCTGGCCTGGGAGCGTGGCAAGGTACAATACGTCGCCGTCGCCCCGGACGGGATGACGGCGGCGGCCGCCTGCGACAAGGGCGTGGTCATCTGGGATCTGGACGGCTGAACGTGCCTGCGTCACGGCCTGTGGTCGATGCCGAGGGTGAAGTCGCTCCTGTTCAATTCGGCCGTGCCGATCACGAGGCCCTCCTCGAAGCGGAAGTAGCCCACTCCGGCGCCGCCCTCCAGGGTGTCGGTGGGACAATCGGCCGCTGGGGAAGAAGGGCGAGGACGGCCGGAATGGGGCCACGCATGCCAGCAACGGCGCGGCGGGCGGAAAGGACTGTCGCTGACCGCCGGATTCGCCGAGGCGGGTGCAACGGAGAGTGGGGAGCTACCCCTGCGCCACCAGGTGGCCGCCTACAGGAAGACGGCCGTGCGCCGAGCGAGTGGGTGGCGAGTGGGGGCCGAGACGCCGCTTCGCGTCAGCCCGTCGCACCCCCGGGGGGCGTGCGACGAGTGAGAACGGGATGATCGATCTCCCCTCCACCCTCCCCTCGGGACGCCGGGAGGGTGGCCGGCATTCACGCCCGCGTGAAGCACACCCGGAAGCCGTAGTACTGCTCGACGTCCTCAGGCGGACGCCAGTTGCGCGAGGCGGCGCGGCAATGCTCGGCGGGGCTGCCGTCCGAGCCGCCGCGCTGGGCGCGGGTGGTCCCGGAGGAGGGGCCGCGCGGGTCACGGCGGCGGCTGCGCGCGTAGTAGCCCTCGGCGAACCAGTCGTGGCACCACTCCCAGAGGCCGGCCTGCATGTCGTACAGGCCCCAGGCGTTGGGGTACGACCCGCCCACGGGACGCGGGTGTGGGCCGGCTCCGGGGCGGCTCGGCGCTTCAGCGCCGGCCTTCGCGCCGGCGTATCCGGGTCGGGTGAATCGTCCGGCGCGGCAGGCGTACTCGCGCTCCGCCTCCGTCGGCAGGCGGTACACACGCCCGGCCTCCTTCTCGTCCTTGCGTGCCGACAGGCGGCGGCAGCACTCGACGGCCTGCGTCCAGGTGACGCGCGAGACGGGGAAGTCGCCCGTGTCCTGGCCTGCGACGGCCTCCTTCCCCCCGCCCGTGGAGCAATAGTGGCTGGGGTTGGCGCGCATGATCTTGCGGTACTGGCTCTGCGTCACCCCGGTGACGCCGAGCCAGAATGGCCGGGTGATCTCCACCTCATGGCGGGGGACCTCACACGATTCGTGGCCCGTCTCACCGCGCGTCGCCCCCATCCAGAACGTGCCAGGCGGGATCAGCACGAAGCGCATGCCGAGCGAATTTACCACCTCCGGCACGCACGGCTCGACGCCGGACCAGAGGAGCTTGCGCATCCGGTCCTCGCCGGCGTGGCGCTTCTTGCCGTCCGGAATGCCGCGCAGGCTCCGCGTAAGACGAAGCAGCTCGGCCCGCGCGGGCTGCCCGTCCTCTTCCAGCCAGTCGGCGACGGCCAGCCACAGGAGGTCGTCGCCGGGCGTGTCGTGGAGGCACGCCAACATGGCGGCCAGCTCCGGATGCTCACTCATTGTTCACCCTCCCCGGATCAGCCTATCCAGGGCGGCCACGTCGGCACGACCCGGAAAGGCGACTGCCCGTGCCGTGGCGTGCCTCCCTGCCGGGCTTGTATCACACGGGAACGGGGGTATAGTTGTCCCGTCCCAGAGAGGCAGGGGGGTCCTCCATGCCACCCCCCCGGAGTGAAGACATGATGCGACGCTTCCTGACCGGCGGCCTGATGCTCCTCGCGCTGTGCGCGCACGTCCTCGGCGGCGACCCGCCGGCCACGACGAAGCCGGCGCCGCACGCGGGCCTGGAGAGGCTGAAGAAGCTGGCGGGCACCTGGGTGGGGCTGGTCAAGGGGAAGGACGGCAAGGAGACGGAGCAGGTGGTGTCGGTGATCAAGGTGATCGGCGGGGGCAGCACCGTCCACGAGACGATCTTCCCCGGGACGCCGATGGAGATGGTCTCGGTGTACCACCTCGACAAGGGCGAGCTGGTGATGACGCACTACTGCGTGCTGGGCAACCAGCCGCGGATGAAGGCCGACCCCAAGTCGCCGGAGGGCAAGATCGTGTGGAAGTTCGACGGAGGGTCGAACATCGACGTGAACAAGGACAAGCACATGCACGCGGCGACGTTGACGTTCATCGACGCCGACACCATCGAGATCAACGGCGAGGGCTGGGAGAACGGCAAGCCGATGAAGGAGTGCTGCGGCGTCATGAAGCTCACGCGCAAGAAGTAACACGCCCCCCCGGCCCGGACGCATCTAACCGCGTCCGGGCCGGGTTGATTCGCCCGCCCCACTTCGCTATCCCACGGCCCGAGCCCCTCGCCGTGGAGGCCATCCATGCCGATCCTCTTCTGCCTCTCCCTCCTGCTCCCGGCCGACCCCGGCCTCGACTACGCCCAGCTCCGCGAGCTGCTCCACGACCGGCAGGACCCACGCGGCCAGAGCCAGGCCGCCCTCATGCTCGTGCAGTCCACCGCCGCCGAGGCCGAGCGACTGGTGCGCCAGGGGCTGCGGCACGTCGAGAACGAGGAGGCGTTCCTCGCCCTCGCCGCCGCGGTGCGCGTGCGCCAGGACTCGCGATTCACCGGCGAGCTGGTGGCCGCCCTCCTGGCCAACAAGCCGCGTCTGCGTCAGGCGGTCGCCGAGTCGCTGGCGGTGCTGCCGTCGCCGGACCTGCTGCGGCGGCTGGAGGTGATCGCCCGCGACGACAAGGCCGACGTGCGGGTGCGGCAGACGGCCCTGTGGGCGATGGGCCGGACGGGGCGGCACGCGGCCGCCGGGGCGCTGGTCGGCTTCGTGGATGCGCAGGAGGACCTGCGGCGCATCGCCATCCCCGCGCTCATGGAGCTGACGGGGCTGAACTACGCGGACGGGGCGCGGTGGAAGGCCTGGTGGGCGCGGAACAAGGATCTGACGCCGGAGAAGTGGCTCGATCTGCGGCTGAACTACCAGTCGAGCCGGGCGGCCCGCCTGGAGGGCGAGCTGCTCCGCGCCCGCGCCCAGGTGCTGCGCCTCAACCAGCAGCTCTACGGGCGGCTGCCCGTGGCGGAGCGGTACACCTACCTTCAGGTGCTGCGTGAGCACGAGGACCCCGGCGTCCGCGCCCTGGCGGTCGTGTTCTCGACGGAGCTGCTGCCGTCGGCCCCTCCGGCGGAGATGGAGGGGCTATCGCGTGGCATCCTGCGGCTGACCGACGACGCCCACGCCGAGGTGCAGCGGGCGGCGGTGCTGGCGCTGGGCCGGCTGCGGACGGCGGACGCCTTCGCGCGGCTGAAGGAGCTGCTGACGGAAGGGCAGACGACGGTGCGTATCGCGGCGGCGCGGGCGCTGGCGACGCAGGCCACGGGTGCGACGGCCGCCGCCCGCGCCAGGCAGAAGCAGGCGGTGCCGCTGCTTCAGAAGGCGCTGGAGGACTCGTCGCTGGAGGTGGTGGCCGAGGCCGCGGAGGCGCTCGGCTCGCTGGGTGCGAGTGAGGCCGGCCCGGTGCTGACCGGGCTCCTACGGCACACGTCGGAGAGCGTGCGGCAGACGGCGGCGCAGGCCCTGGAGCGTACCGCCGACGCCTCGCTGGCGGAGGGGTTGCTGAAGGGGCTGGACGACGCCTCGGTGACGGTGCGGTTCAGTTTGGTCGGGGCGGCGGGCAAGGCACTGAGCGGGGAGTGCCCGGCGGACGCCCGCAAGCGGCTGTTGACGCGGCTGGAGTCGGCCCTGAAGCGTGACGCGGACGCCGGCGTGCGTGGGCGGGCGGCGGCGGTCCTGGGCGAGTGCGGCGGGGCGGAGCAGCTCGCGCCCTTGTGGGAGACGGTGCAGGCCGGCGAGGGCCGGGTGCAGGAGAAGGCGTGGGAGGCGATGGGCGAGGTGCTGGCGCGGTCGGGCAGCATCAAGCTGCTGGAGATGTGGGGCCGCGAGCTGGCCCGGCTGAAGCAGGGGCCGCGCCGCGTCGAGATGTGGTCGCGTGTTTTCGGGCGGTGGGACATGCGCGGCGATCAAAAGGAGGCGGCGACGGCGGCGCTGGAGGGGCTCGTCGAGGCACACGCGGACGAGGGCAAGTGGGCGGCGGCGCTGCCCTTGGCGCAGACGCTTATGACGAGGCGGGCCGAGGCCGCCGAGGCGGAGAGGACACGCGCGTTGCGGCTGCTCCTGCGGATCGGCCAGCTCGCGCTCGCGGACGGCCACCGTGCGGAGGCGCTGCGGGTGGTGCAGGACGCGAAGACGTATCTGACGGGCGGGCCGCTGGCGGAGGAGTTCGAGGCGTTGAAGGCGAAGGCGGGAGGCAAGCCGTGAGGGCGAACCGCGGTGGCGGCGTCGGTGTCGTTTCTGGAGATGCCGGGACGGTGACCGTTGGCCGTCACAGCCGCCTTTGAAGCGGTTCAACGCTGGTTCGATTCCAGCTCCCGGAGCTTTCGCCGGGCTGGGGGCGGCGCCGTAGGATGACGGCCCACCCTCGGAGTACATCCATGCTCGCGCCGCGCCTGTCCCTCCTGGCCTGCCTCATGCTCGCACTCGCACTCCCCGCCGCTGATGAGAAGGAGCGGCCGTACGTCGCGAAGGCGTTCACCGAGGAGAAGTCGTTCACCGCCGGCATCGAGGGGCCGGCCTGCGACGCCGCCGGGAACGTCTTCGTCGTGAACTTCGCCAAACAGGGCACCATCGGCAAGGTGACGCCCGACGGGAAGGCCGAGGTGTGGGTGACGCTCCCCGGCAAGAGCGTCGGCAACGGCATCGTCTTCGACAAGAAGGGCTTCATGTACGTGGCCGACTACGTCGGCCACAACATCATCCGGATCGGCCCGAAGGCGAAGATCCCGGTCGTCTACTGCCACGAGCCGAAGATGAGCCAGCCGAACGACCTGGCCATCGCCCCAGACAGGACGCTGTACGCCAGCGACCCCGATTGGGGCAAGGGCACGGGGCGCATCTGGAAGATCGGCACGGACGGCAAGGCCTCCCTGGCCGCCGACAAGATGGGCACGACCAACGGCATCGAGGTCAGCCCCGACGGCAAGACGCTGTACGTCAACGAGAGCAAGCAACTCAACGTCTGGGCGTTCGACATCGGCGAGGGCGGCGCCCTGTCCAACAAGCGGCTCCTGAAGAAGTTCGACGACCACGGCTTCGACGGCATGCGCTGCGACGCCGACGGCAACCTGTACATCACGCGCTACGGCAAGGGCACGGTGGCCGTCCTCTCGCCGGCGGGGAAGGTGCTGCGCGAGATCGACGTGCTGGGCAAGTCCCCGAGCAACCTGTGCTTCGGCGGCCCCGACGGCAAGACGGTCTACGTCACCGAGGTGGACAAGCGCCGGCTGGTGTCGTTCCGCGTGGAGACGCCCGGCCTCGCGTGGAAGCGGTGGAAGGAGAAGTGACCAGAGCGTCTCGAGTGGCCTGGGTAGGTCAGGTTGAGCTCGGCGCAGCCCGGCGAAGCCCGACGGCAGAGCGAGACACGCAACGTCGGGCTTCGCCGGGCGAGGCGCCCGGCTCAACCACGACCTACCGGACACGCCCCAGAATCGCCCGCACCCCGGCCACGCTTGGTGCCCATCACCCCCGGACCGCGCCGGGCCCGTCGAGCGCCTCGCGGGCCTTCCGCGCCAGCGCCGCCAGCGTGAATGGCTTGTGCAGGAACAGCGCCCCCTCGTTCAGCACCCCGTGCCGCACCACGGCGCTGTCCGCGTACCCCGACAGGAACAGCACCTTCAAACCCGGCCGCCGCGCCGCCAACGTCTCGGCCAGCTCGCCGCCGCCCATCCGCGGCATCACCACGTCGGTCACCAGCAGCCCGATAGGGCCGGGGTGGGCGTCGGCCACGGCCAACGCCTCGCGCCCGTCGCCGACGCTCAACACCGTGTATCCGCAGCTCTCCAGCACCTGTTCGGCCAGGGCGCGGATGGCGGGGTCGTCCTCGGCCAGAAGCACCGTCTCGGTGCCGCCCGGCAGCGGCAGGCCCATGTGCGACGAGCTGCCCGTCGCCTGGCCCTCGGCACGCGGCAGGTACGCCCGGAACGTCGTGCCCCGCCCCGGCTCGCTGTAGACGCTCACGTGCCCGCCCGACTGCTTCAACACCCCGTAGACCGTCGCCAGCCCCAGGCCGGTGCCGCCCTCGCCCTTGGTTGTGAAGAACGGCTCGAAGGCGCGCGTCATCGTCGCCGCGTCCATGCCGCATCCCGTGTCGGTCACCGCCAGCAGGACGTGCGGCCCCGGCCTGGCGTCGGGCTGGGTGGCCACATAATGCTCATCGAGGCGGACGTTGCGCGTCTCCATCGTCAGCCTGCCCCCGTGCGGCATGGCGTCGCGGGCGTTGACCGCCAGGTTGACGATCACCTGCTCCACGGCGCCGGGGTCGGCCTTGACCAGCCACGGCGAGGTGCAGGGGACGATGGACAGCTCGACCCCCGCCCCCAGCAGCCGGCGGAGCAGGGCGCCCATGTCTGCGACCACGTCGTTGAGGTTCATCACCACCGGCGCCAGCACCTGCTTGCGGCTGAAGGCGAGCAACTGGCGTGTCAGCTCGGCGGCACGCATGCCGGCCTTGATGACCTCGGTCAGGTAGCCGCGGTGGATCGAGTCGGCCGGCAGCGCCGTGTAGACCAGCTCGCTGTAGCCGTTCATCGCCGTGAGGAGGTTGTTGAAATCATGCGCCACCCCGCCGGCGAGGCGTCCGACGGCGTCCATCTTCTGCGAGTGCAGCAGCCGCGCCTCCAGCGCCACCCGCGCCGACACGTCGCGGATGATGGCGAGCATGGCCGGCGGCTCGCCGGGCACGTCGAGGAACGAGCTGGTGAACTCAAGGTGGACCGGGCGCCCGTCCCACAGCCTGATCTGCCGGGCCTCGCCCGCCTCGCCGATGCGGGCGGCGAAGAGGCGTTCGTGGAGCGACTCGGCCTCGGCGCGTTCGGCCTCGGCGTAGTTCGCGGAGAAGGGCCGGCCCTCCACGACGTGGCGCGGCCTGCCGACGAGGCGGCAGTACGCCTCGTTGGCCATCAGGATGATGCCGGACCGGCTGGTCAGACGCATGGCGTCCAGCGAGCATTCCCACACCTGGCGGAATTGCCGCTCGGACCGCCCCGGGGCAAGAGACATGGACCCCCCCAGACTGACGGCAGAAGTGGTGTGCCCCGCGCCCGGGCCTCGGAAGAGGCTCGGGGGAGTGCCGGGTGCAACGGGCACACGGGGAAGAACCGCTCATCCGGCCCCGACCCGCCAGTGGGGCGTGCGACGGCACGCCCGCGCCGCATCCTCGTCGGGCGCGGGTCGCCAGTGGAGCTCTCGGATCGGCAGAACCGGCATGCCTTGCCATCGTTCGCGCGTCCAGACGCCGCCCTGCTTAGGGGCTGCGCAACTTCCTGCCGATCATCCTATTGCCCCCCTGAGGACCAACCCATGCGAAGGATCGCGCTCCTTGCCGCCCTGTCGGCGGCACCCCTGGCACCGGCGTCCGGTTCCTCCACCCCGCCTCCCGCCAACATGCCCACCGCCCCGGTGTTGATTGCCCCGCCGAGCCCGGTCATCGACGGCGCCGTCCGGGAGATCCCGATCCCGGCCCCCGATCGAGGATTCCTCCAGAGTGACCATGCCTTCCCCGGATTCATCGGCCCCATCAGCGCCCCGATCCTGAGCAAGGATCCGCGGTCGCTGACCGAACTCCGCCTCCTGTTCGTCCAGAATTGGTTCCCGGAGGCCCACCCGCTGATGCGGGGCGGGGACGCCCAGATCTACGCGGGGCAGCTCCGCGTCGCCCTGACCGACCGCCTCACCTTCATCGCCGACAAGGACGGGGTCGCCCGTGTCAACGCCAACGGCATCCCCCCACGCACGGGCCTGCTGAACATCAACGCCGGCCTGAAGTACACGTTCCTACGCGACGTGGAGAATCAGATGCTCGGCGCCGCCGGCTTCACCTACGAGCCGCCCACCGGGGAGGCCAAGGTGTTCCAGAACCACGGCGCCGGCGTGGGCACCGTGTTCGGCACCTTCGGCAAGGAGCTGGGCTGCTGGCACGTCCTCGCCAACGCCAGCTATCAGTTCGGCATCAACTCCCGCGACAACAGCAGCTTCGGCTTCGCCCAACTGCACATCGACCGGCAGATGTTCGGCTGGCTCTACCCGCTCGCCGAGGTCAACTTCTACCGCTGGTCCGCCGGCGGCGATCGCGGCGTCCCCAACCCCGTGGGGGAGTTCGACGGCCTCATCAACCTCGGCACCACCGGCGTGGCAGGCAACAGCATGGTCACCGCCGCGGTCGGCCTCAAGGCCGTCCTCAGCCAGAACGTCAACGTCGGCGTCGCCTGGGAGGCGCCCCTCGGACGCAAGGACTTCATGCTCCAGCGGGTGCTGGTCGAGCTGATCCTCCGCTATTGACCGGGAAAGACCCTCCGCCGCCCGCCAGGGGCGGCGGAGGCCAGCGGCCGTTCTCGGGCAGGTGCCCTTTATCCTCCTGGGACGCCCGGTGAGGGCAGGCCTACACTGCCACCGGAGGCCGCCATGCACACCGCCGTCTGGCTGATCGCCCTCGCGTCCCTGTCCCAGGGCGGCAAGCCCGTCGGCGCCACGGGCGTCGTCGGCTGCCTGAAAGATCCGAAGAAGGTCGAGCGCCTGGAGATCACGAAGGCCGGCGTCTACGAGAACTACCTCGTGGACGGCAGGTGGGGCACCGGCAACCGCGTGAAGATCACCGCCGACGGCGTCACCCTCCGCAACTGCGAGATCCGCCACTGCGCCGGCAACGGCGTCGGCGTCTTCGGCAAGGACGCCCTCATCGAGAATTGCAAGATCCACCTGTGCCTGCGCGGCTCCTTCAAGGACCAGCAGGACGCCCACGGCATCACCGGGCGGTGGGCCGGCCTCACCATCCGCAACTGCGAGATCCACCACGTCTCCGGCGACGCCGTGCAGTTCGACCCGGACCGCCGGGGGGCGGGCCGGGTCGTCATCGAGGGATGCACCTTCTGGAACGGCCCCCTGCCCGCCGACGCCGGGGGGTTCAAGAAGGGCGAGCGCCCCGGCGAGAACGCCATCGACACGAAGACCCCGCCGAAGGGCGGACGCTGCGTCCTTGTCGTGCGTAACTGCTACTTCCACGGCTGGAATCAGCCCGCCCCGATCTCCAACGCCGCGGCGCTCAACATCAAGGAGAACGTCCACGCCCGGATCGAGGGCTGCGTCCTCCGCGACAACGAGATCGCCTTCCGCGTCCGCGGCCCCGGCAAGCGTGGAGGCGCCCTGGTCGAGATCGTCGGCTGTGCCGTCTATGATTCAGGCGTCGGCGTGCGGATGGAGGACAAGGTCCGCGACCTGAAGATCGAGGGCCTGTCGTTCGGCGGCAAGGTGGCACGCAAGTACCACGAGGCCGGCGGCGGCGCCGGCCCCGGCTACAAGAATACCGGGGAGGCCAAGGCGCCCGACCTCGAGACGCTGCTGAAGAAGGGCTTTTTGCCACGCTGACGCCCAGGATGAGAAGATTCCATGCCACCCCTCCGCCTCCTGCTGGCCACCCTACTGGCTTCGACACTCGCGGCATCGGCCCGCGCGCCGGCGCCATTCCTCGAACGGGCGCGCGGGGTGCCGTCGGGCAACTGGACGGTGCGGTTCGAGAACGGCGTCGTGCAGACGTGCGCGATCACCGCCGACGGCGGCGTGCGCGTCGTCGAGCCGCACCGCAATGCGGCGGGCAAGGCGACTGCCCAGCGCGGCGTGGCGATGATCACCTGCGAGGACGGCCGCGTCGAGCGCTGGACGCTCGTCGAGGGGAGCTGGGCCGTCGAGCACTGGTTCCCGGCCGCCGCTTACGGCGCGGGCAGGCCGGTCCGAGGCGTCGCCCATCGGGCGAGGTGACTCACCTCTGTTCGTCAATGCTCGGGCCTTCGGCGACCTGTTGATGGTCCGACCCGCGGATCGCCTCATCGGGCGGACCGACCTTGTTGGTGTTGGCCGCCTCCAAGGCAGCGCGGGCCGTATCCCTGTCGGCGGCGACGGCGAGGCCGTACTCGAACTCGCGTTTCTTTCTGGCGAGACGCCCCCTGATGGCCACAAACCCCCGCACCACCCCGATCACGACTCCGAGCAGGAGGCCACTGAAGGTCGCCACCAATAGCAGCCCGCCCAACGGCAAGGACCCACCCGGGGGAACGGCGAGAAGGTCGAACCCGTGCTCAAAGAGGCCAGGCACTTGAGAACCGGCCAAGAGGGCTATCCCCGCGCACGCCCAGGAGAAGATGCAACGCCGCATGACGGCGCGGCTGTCGTGTGGCATCTCTAAGAACGCGTAACGCAGGCCGGCGAACAACCCAAGAGTCGGCGGTCCGAACATCCCACCCAGAACGCCGACCGCGGAATTCAAGCCCCCGGTGAGCAACAAGACCAGACAGACTGGCAACGAACCGAAGAAGCCGAGTAACAACCCGAAGAAGACAGCCAGCTCGGCGCGAAACGGCGAGTGCGATAACTCAGAGGGCCGCCGCACCTCATCGTCGCTCATTCGGGATCCCCTTCACGCTGGGAGAGGCTGCCCCTTCCACCTGCAATCACCAGCGTACCAGCGACCCACGAATGTGCCAAGTTGGCGTGTCGAGTGACATGGCGTCGTCACCCCAATTCCTCCCGTACCCGTTCACCCGGCGTGTGGAGTTAGACAAAATGAGACGTGGAGGGCGGCCACGGCACGGGGGTGGGTGGCCTGACCACTTGCCCTGCAATGCAAATTCCGCCACGAATTTGCATTTCAAGGGGTGTGTGGGGGGGGCTTTGCAGCGCATTCGTTCACAGTCCGCTGAATGCGTATCACTTACG
>CAZVZK010000068.1:0-54181 GCA_964630925.1 uncultured Alcaligenaceae bacterium | reverse complement strand
CCGTAGGGGAACCTGCGGTTGGATCACCTCCTTTCTAAGGATTGACCTGGCCCCACCCCGCGAGGGGCGGCCAACAATGATCGAACGTCATCACGCGTCGGCAATCATCGTCTCACCACGAGTCAAGCAAAGGCCCCGCCGGCATCCGCCGGCGGGGCTTCTTGTTTTCCCCCCCGCGCCGGGTATCACATCCTTGCCCGCCACACGGAGAAGACACGCCATGTTCCGCCTCGACCGCCGCCGGGCCCTCGCCGCCCTGGCCCTCTCTCCCCTCGCCGCCCTCGCACGCCCCGCCGACGATAAGGTCAAGGGCTACACCCTGCCCAAACTCCCCTACGCCACCGACGCCCTCGAGCCGTACATCGACAAGGAGACGATGCAGATCCACCACGGGCGGCACCACCTCGCCTACATCACCGGCGCCAACAATGCCCTCAAGGCCCACCCCGACCTCCTCGCCCTCCCCGTCGAGAAGCTCCTCGCCGACATCACCAAGGTCCCCGCCGACATCCGCCAGACCGTCATCAACATGGCCGGCGGCCACTCCAACCACAGCATCTTCTGGGAGGTCATGGGCCCCAAGGCCGGCGGCGAGCCGGGCGGGGCGCTCGGCAAGCAGATCGACAAGGCGTTCGGCTCCTTCGACAAGTTCAAGAAGCAATTCTCCGCCGCCGCCGGCATCTTCGGCTCCGGCTGGGCCTGGCTCGTCAAGGGCGAGAAGGGCCTCTCCATCGTCCAGCGTAAGAACCAGGACAGCCCCTACATGGACGGCCTCACGCCGCTGCTGGGCCTCGACGTGTGGGAGCACGCCTACTACCTGAAGTACCAGAACAAGCGGCCCGACTACATCGCGGCCTGGTGGAACGTCGTCAACTGGAAGGCGGTCGCCGACCGGGCCGCCGCGAAGGGATGACGCCGGCCGGCCCCCCGGGCACGTCCCAGATGTGGACGTGCCCGCTCGGCCCGCCGGACGCCAACGTCTTGCCGTCCGGCGCGAACGCCACGGCGAACACCGCGTCGGTGTGGCCCTCGAAGACGTGGAGGCATTCGCCCGTCTCGATCCGCCACAGCTTCACCGTGTGGCCGAAGTGCGACGACGCCAGCAGCGTCCCGCACGGCGACACGTCCAGCCCGTGGACCGGGTCCGCGTCGAGCGGCCGGCCCTGGTCTTCCGGATGCTTCGGGTCCCACACCAGGATGCACCCGCCTCCTCCGCCCCCCCTGGCCGTCGGCCCGACGTAGGTGTGCGACAGCGAGCCGGTGATCATCCGCGACCCGTCCGGCGTGAACGCCAGCGCCGAGACGTGCCCGGCGCACACCGGCCAGCGCGTGAGTTTGCCCCCGCCCGAGGCGGCGGAGGTGACGGCCTGCCCGTCCTCGCCGCACGATGCGAGCGTCCTGCCCTTGGGGGCGTAGGCCAGCGCCCACACCCTGCCTCTGTGCCGCTCGCGGGCCGACGGCTCCGCCCCGCCCGCCATGGGCCACACCCCGACCGTGCCGTCGTTGTTCGCCGACGCCAACGTCTGCCCGTCCGGCGCGAAATCCAGGGAGTAGACATTTTGACGGGACGTGCCGAAGCGGTGGGCCCACTCGCGCGAGGCGAGATCCCAGACGATGATGGCACCCCGGTCGTTGCCGCCGGCCACCCTCGAGCCGTCCCGCGAGACGGCCAGGGCGCTGCACAGCGAGCGGATGCGGAGTTTGCCGGCCCTCTTCCACTTCGCCGTGTCCCACAGGTGGACGTTGCCGTCGAAGCAGGCGCAGGCGAGGAGCGCGCCGTCCGGCGTGAAGCGGACGGCTCGCACGGTCTGCGGATAGGCGAGGGTGCGGGTCATCGGGCCGCCCCCGCCATCGCACGGGCGGCGGGCTCGTCCTTCTTCTCGCCGACGAACAGCCAGCGCAGCCCGCGCCCGATCTCGGGCAGCACCCGCTTGACCACCCCCGGCGGGACGAACGAGAAGACCATGATCAGCATGCACAGGCTGAACGTGGTCAGGCCCATGATGAACGCGATGCCGAGGTGGAGGCCGACGGCGCCGCAGATGAACAGCCAGCGCCAGCGCATGTCCCAGGCCAGGAAGATGAAAGACAGCTCGAGCAGCAGCGTGGCGATGATGCTGCCGCTGCAGAAGATCTCCCACGCCCACCGGCTCTGCGCCAGCAGCTTCACGCCCTGGTAGTACGGCTCCCATTCCATCGGAGCGAACGACGGGTTGAGCAGGACGTAGTTCAGAGCCGTCCCGGACCACCACGTCGAGCCGAGCAGCTTCGACGTGCCGCTGGCGAAGTAGATGAACGCGAAGTGGATCTGGATCAGCCGGACCGCGAAGTTCGTCGTCACGCTCGGCTCCACGGGCGGCGGCAGCTCGTCGGCGGCCGCGGCCCGGCGGAGCTGGAGCAGGCGGTCGAGCGACCAGACGGCCCCGGATTGGCCGAGCTGGATGTACAGCAGCACGATCATCATCATCGTGTCGAGGCCGAAGACGGTGCTGCTGGCCCGCTGGACGTAGCTCATCGCGCCGAACCAGGCGAGCAGGCCGGTGTAGGGCGTCCACAGGCCGGCGGCGAACAGCAGCATCGCGGCCAGGAAGACGACGTGCAGGATGACGATCGAGGCGGGGTCGGTGACGTGGAAGAAGACCGACCAGAAGTAGTTGCCGTTGGCGTAGACGAAGTGGCGGTCCTCCCAGTCGAGGCCGTAGCACCAGACGGTGATGTCGCGGCGTGCGAAGTCGGCGGCGGACCTGTCGCACCAGGCGTCCGCCCCGACGAAGGAGAGGAGCCCCCACGAGTAGGTGAGGTGGACGTAGAACGCCAGCAGGCCGATCAGGATGCGGATGACGGCCAGGGTGTACGGGTCGGCGGGGCTGAACCAAAATTTGTCCCACCCCTTGGCGATGCCGCCGAGGAACGGGTTGACGCGGCACGCCCAGGCGATCAGGACGCAGGCGGCGGCGACCAGGGAGGCGACGCCCGCCCACCAGAGGATGAAGGACGCGCTCACTTCTTGCCCTCCTTCTTCTCGTCGGCCCTCGGCCTGGGGAGGTCGAGGCCGGCGGCGTGCATCTCCATGCAGTCGAGCAGGATGCCGTCCTTCGGCACCCACCCCCGCGCGTTCACGTTGGGCTGGGCCGCGTCAAAAAAGTCCTTGGGGACCATGATGATGGGCAGGTACCAGTAGAGGAAGTAATCCGTCTCGTCGAGCAGCTCGCCCTTCGTGTTGAACTCGCCGATGAAGTAGCCGTAGTACTTGTGCTTGGCGTAGGGGCTGTCGCCCTTGGCCAGCTCGGCCGGGGTCAGGCACTGGTGCACGATGCGGTAGCACTTGACACGTTCCGGCTTGGCACCGCCGGGTCGGTCCGGGGCCTCGGCCAGGACGCGGCGGGCCACGGCCGAGATGAGCCTCTGCGACATGTCTGTCGGCTCGCGGTACTGCGTCAGCGTGTCCACGTCGTTGAAAACGGGGATCGGCAGGCCGCCCCTGACGCCCTCCACCTTGTAGCGCATCATCGACCCGGCGAGGCGGCGCGGGTACACCCTCTCCCACACACGATCCGGGGAGACCCGGAAGTGGTGCTTCTCGGGCTCCTTCGCCGCGCGGCGGTCGAATTCCAGGCGCTCGGCCTCGGTGTAGCCGAGGCGGTTGGTCGGCCCGAAGGTGTGTTCGGGCAGGGCGAGCAGACGCTGGTAGTGCATGCCGACGGGGCTCTTGGAGCGCGTTGGGATCTTGACCCACGTCCGCGTGCCGTCGGTGTACTGGACCGAGAACCACAGGAGCGCCGGCGGGCCGGGGTCCGGCGAGTAGAAGTGGTAGGCGTTGGTGAGGTACAGGACCTGGAGGTACGGACGGTAGACGAGGGTCCAGAGCTGCTTGGCGAGCCAGGGGCCGGTCCCGTTGGGCGGGTCGATGCTGGAGAACACCGTGAACATGCCGCCGAAGTGGAAGCCGACCCAGAGAGTCAGGGCGATCTTCCGGAAGGTGGCCGGCAGGAGGATCAGGACGGTGCCCGAGAGGAGGAGCACGAAGGCGGCCCCGTAGAAGATGCGGAGGGCGTCCCAGTCCGGCGGCAGGATGAACAGGCCCGTCCCGGCGGCCACGGCGCTGGTGATGGAGGTGAAGACGCCGGTCTCGACGCGGTCGTGATACTCCCACCCGGCGGAGCGGAGGCGCTCGACGACGGCGCCGATGAGCAGGCCGGTTCCCAGCAGGAGCGGCAGGGTGCGCAGGAAGGTAAAGAGCCTCCCGACGAACCACGCGCCGGCCCCGTCAGCCCAGGGGGGCATCTCAGGGGCGGGCGTGGTGGCCAGCACGACGCCGGCGATGGCCTGGCAGGCCACGCCGGCGATGAGCATGACGAGGTGGAGGCGTGTGTTCGGGGCCGGGGGTTGGTCGGCGGCCATAGGCACTCCTTCGGCGAAGGTCGATGGGCCGTCCCGGCCCAGGAGTCAGGATACCCGATGCGTTGCTGGGTGCCACGGCCGACACGGAAAATGGCGCGGCGTGTCACGTCCCGGCTTGCATTTACAGGAGAACACCGGGCGGGAAAAAGCTTGCGCGGTGGGGCGTGGTGAAGGTTGGCGGAAGGGCCGCATAGCTTATGGAGATTGGCGAGACGGCGTATTCTGCCCATTTTACGGTTGACGGATGCCGTGGGTGCGCTTTAGGATCAAGCTCTGGTTGAGGGAGCGATGGCGGCCGCACGCCCAACGGGACAGGCATTCGATTCGCTTACCCGAAGCGGCGGCCCGCCCGGAGCCGGGCGGACCCATCAAGGCCCATCAACGGCATGCCTCTTCGGCCTCTCCAGCGCGGGGCCCGGAGGGGGGGTTCATCGTTCGTTCGAGGAGGTGTGTGATGTTCAGCGTGGTTCTCTTCGTGGCGGTCACCGCGGGCGGCGAGAGCGTGGACTTCGGCCGCAGGGGCGGCTGCCAGGGTAGCTGCCAGGGCGGTTGCGGTGGCGGCGGCATGTTCAAAGGCGGGCTGTTCAGTGGCGGCGGCCTGTTCGGCGGCCGCAAGGGCTGCAGCAGCAGCTGTGGCGGCGTGGTGTACGGCGGGTGTGGCGGCTACTCGGCCGGCTGCACCGGCTCGGCCTACGCCCCGGTCTACTCGGGCGGCTGCTCGGGCGTCACCTACGGCGCCCCGGTGTACAGTGGCGGCTGCACCGGCACGGCCATCAGCGGCGGCTGCACGGGCGGCGTGGTTTACGGCGCCCCGGTTTACTCCGGCGGCTGCACCGGCGTCGCACCCGGCACCGTGATCTACGGCGGCTGCTCGGGCGTGGTCCCCGGCACCATCATCTACGGCGGCTGCACCGGCGGCGCCGTCATCCCCGGCAAGGTTGTCGAGGGCAAGAAGGACGACAAGAAGGACGTCAAGAAGGACGACAAGAAGGACGGCAAGAAGGACGGCAAGGTCATCGAGGGCGGCAAGAAGGACACCAAGGGCGGTGCGCTGACCGCCGACGAGACGAAGTGGCTCAACGAGATGCTGGCGGCCGAGAAGGACCCGGCCGAGAAGAAGGTGATTGAGGCCGAGTTCAAGGCCGAGGGAGCGGTGGGCCGCAAGGCGATGTACGAGCTGTTCCAGAAGATGAAGAAGGGCGACAAGTAATCGCCGGACGACGTGAACAGGCGACGCGGGGCGGGGGCCGACCCCCGCCCCGCTCGCGTTCGGGACGGTGGGAGGAGAAGGCATACCACGAAATACACGGAAGACACGAAAGGAAGACGAAGCAAGCAGGCAAGGAGGCAGAAGACGGCTGCTGGCTACATTCTTGATTGATAACTTCTTTGCTTCTTTGGATTTATTTCGTGTCTTCCGTGTATTTCGTGGTATGCCTTCTTCTTGGTGATTCGCTGCTTGACAAGGCGGCCCCGTTCACGCACCATGAAGCCGTACACACCCACCCCCACACGAGGCCCCGCCATGACCGGCCGTGCCCTCCTCGCCTTCTGCCTGCCCGCCCTCCTGGCCGCCGCCCCTCACGTCCCCGACCCCGTCCGCGCGCTGGAAGTTTACCCTGCGAAGGTCGTCCTCTTAGGCCCCCGCGCCGAGCAGCGCGTCGGCGTCCTCGCCACCCTCGCCAGCGGGGCCAGGCGCGACGTTTCGCGCTCCGCCACGTTCAAACTCGACAAGCCCGGCGTCGCCCACGCCGCCGACGGCCTGTTGCGCCCGGAGGGCGACGGCGCCGCCGAGCTGGTGGTGGAGGCCGGCGGCGTGTCGGCCCGCGTGCCGGTGGCCGTGACGGGGGCGGCCAAGGACGAGCCCGTCAGCTTCGCGCGTGAGGCGGTGTCAGTCCTGACGCGGGCCGGGTGCAACGCGGGCGCGTGCCACGGGGCGCAGCACGGCAAGGGAGGCTTCCGCCTGTCGCTGTTCGGCTTCGACCCGCCGTTCGACCACGCCCAGATCGTGCAGAGCGCCGAGGGCCGGCGCATCGTGCCCTCCGCCCCCGAGCGCAGCATCCTCTTGCAGAAGCCGGCCGGCGTCATGGAGCACGCCGGCGGCGAACGCTTCAAGGTGGGCAGCAAGCCGTACGCGTTGCTGAAGGCGTGGCTGGAGGACGGCGCCCCCGCCCCCGTCCGCGACGAGCCGACCCTCAAGTCGCTGGAGGCGTGGCCGGCCTTGCGCACCCTGGCGCCGGGCGAGAAGCAGCAGGCCGTCATCCGGGCGACATGGGGCGACGGCCGTGTCGAGGATGTGACGTGGGCGGCCCAGTTCGACGCCATCAACGCCTCCGTCGCCTCGGTCACGCCCGACGGCCTCATCGAGGGCCGCGGCGTCGGCGAGTCGCACGTCATGGTGCGCTTCGCCGGGCAGGCGCGGGTGATTCAGATCACCCTGCCTTACGCGCCGTCCGCCTCCGACGCCCCGCGCGGCAACAACTTCATCGACGAGAAGCTGGCCGCGAAGTGGAAGCAGCTGGGCCTGTCGCCGTCGCCCCCGGCCGGCGACGAGGAATTCCTCCGCCGCGTGTTCCTCGACGCCATCGGCACCCTGCCCACGGCCAGGGAGGCGAAGGAGTTCCTGGCCGACACCGACCCGAAGAAGCGTGAGACGCTGATCGACCGATTACTGGAGCGTCCGGAATTCGTGGATTTCTGGGCGCTCAAGTGGGGCGACCTCCTGCGCATCAACCGCGACCTCCTTCAGGAGAAGGGGATGTGGTCGTTCCACAACTGGGTGCGGGCGCAGCTGCGTGACGGCAGGTCGGCGGCGGCGATGGTCAAGGAGATCCTGACGGCGGAGGGCAGCACGTTCACCGAGGGGCCGGCCAACTTCTACATGGCCGCCCGCACGCCCGCCGACTGGTCCGAGACCGCCGTGCAGCTCTTCCTCGGCGTGCGTATCCAGTGCGCCAAGTGCCACACCCACCCGTTCGAGAAGTGGACCCAGGACGACTACTGGAGCATGGCCGCGTTCTTCTCGCGGCTGGGCACGAAGACCAGCCAGGAGTTCGGCCTGTTCGGGCGGGAGACGGTGGTGCATCTGCGGCCCACGGGCGAGGTGAGCCACCCGCGCAAGGGCGGCGTCCTGAAGCCGCGGCCGCTGGGCGGCGAGGCGGCGGACGACCCGGCGGACCGGCGCAAGGCGCTGGCGTCGTGGCTGACGGCGAAGGGCAACCCGTTCTTCGCACGCAACCTGGCGAACCGCTTCTGGGCGTACACGATGGGCCGGGGGCTTGTGGAGCCGATCGACGACATGCGCGAGACGAACCCGCCGACCAACCCGGAGCTGCTGGACGCGCTGGCGAAGGATCTGGAGTCACACGGATTCGACATCAAGCATCTGCTGCGGACGATCTTCCGTTCGCGGGCGTACCAGCTCTCGTCGTCCCCCACGGCGGGGAACCGGGCGGACGCGACGAACACGCACCACGCGCGGTTCACGCGGAAGCGGATGACGGCGGAGCAGCTCGCGGACGCCATCGACGACGTGACGGGGACGCGCGAGAAGTACCCCGGCCTGCCGCTGGGCACGCGGGCCATCCAGCTCCCGGATACGAAGGTGCGGTCGTTCCTGCTGGACGTGTTCGGGCGTCCGCCGCGTCAGGTGACGTGCGAGTGCGAGCGTGTGGCGCAGCCGAACCTCGCGCAGGCGCTGCACCTCCTGAACAGCGACTTCCTGAACCGCAAGATCGAGGCCCCGACGGGCCGGGTCGCGCAGCTCCTCAAGGCGGGCAGGAGGCCGGCGGAGGTGGTGGAGGAGCTGTACCTGGCGGCGCTCGGGCGCAGGCCGGACGCGCGGGAGGCGAGGTCGGGGCTGGCGGCGATCCAGAAGGCGGGCGGCCTGCGCGAGGGGGCGCACGACCTACTGTGGGTGCTGATCAACCGCCGCGAGTTCCAGTTCGTGCGTTAGGGAGAAAGTAGAGCCGTCCACGGATCGCACGGATCAAACGGATCAGAACAAAGACAAGAGGCAGGCAGAGGGCATCGCGCCTCCTGCCTGCCTCCTTGCTTGTTGCTTTGGTTCTGATCCGTTTGATCCGTGCGATCCGTGGACGGCTCTTCTTCCTTGCCCGCTTCCTCACTCCTTGGGGCGGATGAGGCCGGCGAGGGGGACGGCGGCGAGCATCCACGCCACGCCCTCCTGTGCAGACAGGCCCAGCCAGAACTCCCACGGGTGCATCATCCAGATCGGCATGGCCAGGTGGATGGCGAACGACGCGAACAGGCCCAGCAGCGTCACGAAGAGCCAGCGCGCCCCGAACGAGTGCAGGCCCGGCAGCGCCAGCGACAGCAGCACCGAGGCGAACAACGCCGCGCCGAACATGTGCAGCAGGCCCATGCCGAAGGTCTTCAGGCCGCCGTGGCCGCCCTTGTGGTAGAAGATGCCGACGATGGGGCCGGCCTCCATGCGCTTCATGGCGGCCTCCTTCTCGGCGTCCGTGGGCTCGCCGTTGGGGCAGTGCGGCATGGTGTAGACGCCGGACTCCGGCAGGGCGTTCTGCAGGGCGTACAGGAGGGCGGCCTCGTCGGGTGCCGGCTTCATCATCTTCTTCGGCAGCGGGCCGAACATCCAGAAGCTGAAGCCCCAGACGAACATCAGGACGGCGGCGAGGGCGGAGGCCAGCGCGGCGCGCAGCATGAACCACTCCTTCCAATCGTGAGGCCCGTCCGGGGGGCTGGTCCCCGGATGGGGAGGGATCGGTTTAACACAACCGGCCCGGCGAGTCGATGTCGGTAGCCGAGACCCCGCCTCGCGGCGGAAAAACAGGCACCCGTGTTGGAACCCACCCCCCGCGGGCGTCCGAGAGTGAACGGGCCGCCGCCCTGTCCTACCTCACCGCCCACCCTACCTCAGAGCGACCAATGCTGACCCGCCGCCAGGCGCTCGCCGCCGGCCTTTGTCTCCCCGCCGCCCTCGACGCGAAACCCGCCGGCCGCCACGGCATGGTGGTCGCCGTGTCGCCGCCCGGCGCCGACGCGGGCCGCGAGACCCTCCTCAGGGGCGGCAACGCCGTCGATGCCGCCGTCGCCACGGCGTTCGCGATGGCCGTCACCTACCCGTCGGCGGGGAATCTGGGCGGCGGCGGGTTCATGGTCATCCACCCGGCGCCCGGCAAGGGGGAGCCGATGGTGGCCGAGTACCGCGAGAAGGCGCCGGCGGCGGCCCACCGCACCATGTTCTCGAAGAAGGACTCGTGGTACAGCCACAAGGCCGCCGGCGTGCCCGGCACCGTCGCCGGGCTGTACCTGGCGCACCGGACGTACGGGCGGCTGCCGTGGAAGGAGGTCGTCGGGCCGGCGGTGCGCCTCGCCGAGGGGTTCCGCCTCGACGATCAGCTCGCGGGCTCGCTCAACTGGATCACCTCCAGCCTCCAGGTGACCCCCGAGATGGGCCGCGTCTACGGCAAGGACGGCGGCAAGGGCGACTGGTCCGCCGGCGACGTTCTGCGCCAGCCGGACCTGGCGAAGACGCTGCGGCGCATCCAGTTTCAGGGCCCCGCCGGCTTCTACAAGGGCGAGACGGCGGAGCTGATCGCGAAGGAGATGCGCGCCGGCGGCGGCCTCATCACCACGGCCGACCTCGCCGCGTACGAGGCGAAGCTGCGCAAGCCGGTCCACGGCACCTACCGCGGCTTCGACGTGTACGCGCCGCCGCCGCCGTCGTCCGGCGGGGTCTGCCTGGTGCAGATGCTCAACGTCCTGGAGAACTTCGACCTCAAGGGCCAGGGCCGGTTCTCCGCCCGCACGCTGCACGTCATGGGCGAGACGATGAGGCGGGCGTACCGCGACCGCGCCCTGCACCTCGGCGACGGCGACTTCGTCAAGATCCCGCCGCACCTCACGTCGAAGGCGTACGCGAAGAAGGTGGCTGCCTCGATCGACCTGCTGAAGGCCACGCCGAGCGAGAGGCTGGCGCCGGAGGTCGAGCTGGCCCGCGAGGGCGACAGCACGACGCACTTCAGCGTCATCGACGGCGACGGCATGGCGGTCAGCAATACGTACACGCTGGAGCGGAGCTACGGCTCGCGGATCGTGGTCCGCGGGGCGGGGTTCCTCCTCAACAACGAGATGATCGACTTCAACTGGGAGCCGGGCAGGACCACCCGCTCCGGCGGGATCGGCACCGAGCCGAACACCATCCGCCCCGGCAAGCGGATGCTGTCCTCTCAGACGCCGACGGTCGTGAGCAAGGGCGGCAAGGTGTTCCTGGTCACCGGCAGCCCCGGGAGCCGGACGATCATCAACACCTCGCTGTGCGTCGTGGTGAACGCCGTCGATTTCGGGATGACGGCCCGGGAGGCGGTGGACGCGCCGCGGCTGCACCACCAGTGGTTCCCCGACGAGCTGCGATTCGAGGGCGGCGAGGGGCACGCGGAGACGGCCGAGCGGCTCCGGAAGATGGGCCACTCGGTGAGCATCCAGGGCCAGGGCGATGCGCACACGATCCGCGTCCACCCGGTGACGGGCGTCTACGAGGGGGCGGCGGACCGGCGAATCAACGGCAAGGCGTCGGGGTTCTGAATCGGGTGCGTGGGCCTCACCACTTCGCCCCGCGCGGCTTGGCGCCTGCGTTCACCACCCGCACGCTGTACAACGACGTGCGGGCGGTGATGAACAGCGTCTTCATGTCGTCGCCGCCGAAGCAGAGGTTGGCGGGGCCTTCGGGTACTTCGATCTGTTCGAGCGGCTTGCCGTCGGGGTCGTAGATCTTGACCTTGCCGCTGGTGGTGTACAGGTTCCCCTTCACGTCCACCTTCATGCCGTCGCTGCCGTCCTTGATGGTGAAGAGCTTCTTCCCCAGTTTGCCGTCCTTGCTCATCTCGTAGCAGTGGATGCCGGCGGCCAGCTTGTGGAATGCCGGGTCGGGGTGCCTGCGGTTGCCGCCCGTGTCCGCGACGTAGAGGCGGCCCTCGTCGGGCGAGAAGACGATACCGTTGGGCATGGCCAGGTCCTTGATCACGGGCTCGACCTTCCCCGTGGACGGGTCGAGCCGGAAGACCCAGTGGCCCGCGATCTCGCCCTTGCCCTCCAGGCCCCAGGGCGGGTCGGTGAACCACAGGGAGCCGTCGGAGCGGACGGCCACGTCGTTGGGGGAGTTGAGGCGCTTGCCGTCGAATTTGTCGGCGAGGACGGTGATCTTGCCGCCCTTGTCGGTGCGGACGAGGTTGCGTGCGGCGTGCTGGCAGGTGATGAGGCGGCCCTCCAGGTCGAGGATGTTGCCGTTGGGCTGCTCGGCCTTGCGGAACAGCGACAGCCCCTTGCCGTCCTGCCACTGCATGAGTTTGCCGTTGGGGATGTCGGAGAAGACGACCTTCTTCTCGGCGGGGAGCCACACGGGGCCCTCGGTGAACTTCATGCCGCCGGCGAGCTTCTTCACCTTCGCGCCCGGCTCGATGAGCGACTTGGGGTCCTCGGCGCGGACGGCGGCGCCGGCCAGCAGGGCCAGCGCCGGGAGCAGGATGCGGGTCTTCATGGAGCCTCGCGCTTTCCTCGTTGGGGCCAGGGGTTGCCGTCATCGTATCCGGGCGGCGGCTTCCGACTACAATGAGCCTGCTTCGCCCGGCCCCGGCAGGGGCCACGCCCCGTGACAGTCTTCGGAGTGGGTCATGATGTCACCCTCGCGGGGGTTCCGCCTGCTGGCCGCCGCCGGGGCGGCGCTGGCGCTCCTGATCGCCTCCTTCGCGGCCGGCCCCCCTACGCCGCGCCGTGTGCCGTGGACGGCCTCCACGGTGTCCGGCTCCCCCGACCCCGCTCCGCCGTACAAGGTGGTCCGCGCGTTCCCCAACCTAAAGTTCCGTCAGCCGTTGCTCATGGCCCGCCCGCCCAAGGGTGATCGCCTGTTCGTCGGCGAATTCGCCGGGGTGCTGTACTCGTTCCCCGACAGGCCCGACGCGAAGGCCGACCTCTTCTTCGACCTGCGCAAGGAGCTGAAGACCCTGCACCTGACGCCGGGGGCGAAGGCCATCGAGGCGCTCTACGGGCTGGCGTTCCACCCCGACTTCGAGAAGAACCGCCAGTGCTTCGTCTGCTACACATTGCGCGGCGGTGGCCGGCTGAAGGACGGCTCGCGGGTGTCGCGGTTCACGGTCACGAAGGCCGACCCGCCGCGGATCGACCCGGCCAGCGAGGAGGTCGTCCTCACCTGGCTGGGCGGCGGGCACAACGGCGGCGACCTCCATTTCGGCAACGACGGCATGCTCTACGTCTCCACCGGGGACGGGGCCGGGCCCAACCCGCCCGACCCGCTCAACACCGGGCAGGACATCTCGGACCTGCTTTCCTCGATCCTGCGCATCGACGTGGACAGGAAGGACAAGGGGAAGAACTACGCCGTTCCGAAGGACAACCCGTTCGTCGCCTACAAGGGGGCCAGGCCGGAGGTGTGGGCTTACGGCTTCCGCAACCCGTGGCGGATGAGCTTCGACCGCAAGACCGGCGACCTGTTCGTCGGCGACGTGGGGTGGGAGCTGTGGGAGATGGTCCACCGGGTCGAGAAGGGCGGCAACTACGGGTGGTCGGCGATGGAGGGGCCGCAGCCGGTCAAGCCGGAGAAGGCCGGGCCGACGCCGATCATCCCGGCGCTGATCGAGCTGCCGCACACCGTCGCGTGCAGCATCACCGGCGGGTACGTCTACCGCGGCAAGAAGTTCCCCGAGCTACGCGGCGCCTACGTCTTCGGCGACTGGGAGACGCGCCGGCTGTGGGCCGCGCGGTTCGAGGGTGGCCGGACGAAGGGGATGCCGGAGATCGCCCGGCCTTCGGTGCGCATCGTCGCGTTCGGGGAGGACAAGGACGGCGAGCTGTACTTCCTCGACTACGACGGCGGCACCGTCCACTCCATCGAGAAGAACGACGGCGGCGGCCGCAACAAGGACTTTCCGACGAGGCTGTCCCAGACCGGCCTGTTCACATCCGTGAAGGGGCACACGCCGGCGAAGGGCGTGGTGCCGTTCACGATCAACAGCCGGCAGTGGCAGGACGGGGCGACGGCGGAACACTGGCTCGCCCTGCCGGGCGCCTCGTCGGCCACGCTGCACGCGGGGGCCGGCAAACCGGTGCCGGGGCTGGTGTACTGGCACAACTTCCGGATGCACTTCCCCAAGGACGCCGTCCTGATGCGGACGCTGTCGCTGGCGGGCCGGCGGGTGGAGACGCAGTTGCTGCACTTCGAGGGGGCGGACTGGCGGCCCTACACCTACGCCTGGCGCGACGACCAGTCCGACGCGGACCTGGTGTCGGCAGACGGGGCAGACAGGGAGGTGGCCGGGCCGGGCGGCGAGAAGAGGGTGTGGCAGTACCACAGCCGCAGCCAGTGCATGTCGTGCCACAGCAACCAGACGGAGTACGCGCTGGCGTTCTCGCCGGAGCAGCTCAACCGCATGGGGCCGGACGGGCGCAACCAGCTCGTCGCCCTGACCGAGGCGGGGCATGTGCGCCGGGTTGGGGGTGATGGCAAGGCCCTGCCGGCGTTCGACGGGGCGTCGGCGGTGCGCGAGCGGAGGCTGGCCGACCCGGCGGACGAGGGCGGGCCGGTGGCGGGGCGGGCGCGGGCGTACCTGCACGCCAACTGCGGGCACTGCCACTCCGAGCACGGCGGCGGGGCGCTGCCCTTGCGGCTGCTCGCGTCCGCCTCCGACGCCGAGATGAAGGCCATCGGCGTGCGGCCGATGCGCGGCGAGTTCGGGCTGCCGGACGCACGCATCATCAAGGCGGGCGACCCGTGGTCCAGCACGCTGTACTTCCGCATGGCGAAGTTCGGGCGGGACCGGATGCCGCACATCGGCTCGGACCTGCCGGACGAGGCGGGGCTGCGGCTCGTGGAGAGGTGGATCGCCGGCATGGGGAAGGGCGCGGCGGCGCCTGATGGGCCGCTGGACGACCCGAGGGCGGCGCTTGTCGTGGCGCGGAAGATCGGGCGTGGGGAGCTGAAGGGCGACGGGCGGGCGGCGGTGCTGGCCGGGGCGGCGAAGCTCCCGCCGGGCATCGTCCGCGACCTGTACGAGGGCTACCTGCCCTCCGACGGCAAGGGGCCGAGGCTGGGCTCGAGCCCCCGGCCCCGGACGATCCTGGCGCTGAAGGGCGACGCCGGGCGCGGGGAGGCGCTGTTCTGGTCGAAGGCGCTCGACTGCGGGAAGTGCCACAAGGTCGGCGAGAGGGGGGCGGCGGCCGGGCCGGACCTGTCGGCCATCGGGAAGGCGCGGACGCGCGAGGACCTGCTGGAGAGCATCCTGGAGCCGTCGCGGCGGATCGAGCCGAAGTACGCCACGTACGTGGTGCGGACGGTGAAGGGGCTGTCGTACACGGGGGTGCTGGTCAGGCGCGACGAGAAGGAGGTGGTGCTGCGCGACGCGGAGGGCAAGGAGGTCGTCCTGGCGTCGAAGGAGGTGGAGGAGGCGCGGCCCTCGCCGGTGTCGCTGATGCCGCAGGGGCAGCTCGCGGGCCTGACCGCGCGGGAGGCGGCGGATTTGCTCGAGTACCTCGCCAGCCGGAGATGAAAGACGGCGAGGCCACACCTGTTACGAGACGCCGGCCCGCGAAGCCAGGAGGGAGCGGTGAAGTACTACACGTCCGAGCTGATCGCGCTGGGGCAGTCGGACGACGACGATGTCCTGGACGAGCAGGACCGGCTCTGGGACGAGGCCGCGGCCCGGTACGTCGCCTACCTCGACACCGTGCGCGGGATGTTTCCGCCGGGGCTGAAGCGCGTCGACGAGAGTTACTACCTGCACGACGCCACAGTCCTGAGCGTCGGGCGGCACGGGCCTGCGTTCGTGCTGGTGCTCCAGCTCGACACGCCGCCCCGTTCAATCCTGACCTTCACCTACGAGCTGCTCTCCGAGCCCGACATCAAGGAGGACGCCCTCCCCCCCGTCGCTCGCAGGGGATGCGACCCGCCGCTCTGGCTGTACAACGAGGTGGAGCGCGTCGAGGGCGGGCCGGGCGGCTGGCGGGAGAGCCTGCTGTTGAGCAACGGCTGGGAGGTGACGCTGAACTTCCGGGACGTGAACGTGGCGGAGTACGACGCCATCCTGCCCGCGAACGGCGACGGGCGGGCACGGCCAGCCCTGACCTCCGCCTCTTGAAGAGAGCCCTTGGGCTCAAGCGGACGCGCGGCTGGTCAACGCCCCTGGGGCGGGTGGGCGTGATGGTGTCGTGGGGGCGGCGGCTGGTGGACAGGTGGGGCCGGCCGCCGAAGGCGGCCGGCTGTTGGGGTGGTGCAAGGATGCCGAGCGGCCCGGGGCGGGCCGGCTTTGCGGCCCAGGCCGAGCGAGCGCAGCGAGCGTGGGGCCGCGCAAGGCGTTGGAGAGCGGGGACGTTGGATGCTCACTGACGCGAGGCATACGGGGCGGCGCTGAGCGAGAAGACCAACGGCATGGCAACGGATGGCCAGGGGCAAGGCCGACGACCAGCCTCGGGCCGTCTGTCCCAGGTTCGTCGGGCTTCGGCCCTGGCGGGCCTCAGCCGCGACCTACGAAGACGGCCAGCGCCGCATGACCCCAGACGCTGTCCATCGAGGAGCCTCGCGGAATCGGGGCGACTGCGCTCACTGTCATCGGAAGTGGCCATCCGGATTTGCCTCTCTTTGGATACACTGCGGCGTGACCGGAGGTGCATCCATGACAGGCGACGGTGGACACGAACGCGGGCCGGCCATGTCCCAGGGTCACCGGGCGGGCCTGAAGAGTAGGGCAGGGCGGCGCGCCCGTCTCGCATGTATCGGTGATCGTCCGCGTCTGCGCTCGATGGCACCCACGGACGCCGGCGGTCATCCTCGCCCGGACTGCCCATCGGCACCCATGAGCGCCACCGGCCGATGTGAAACGGTCTTTTGGCGAGGCGTCCGACGGCGTCCGTTGGCACGGAGGCGACCCCGGCGACGCCCGAGTATCGGTGATCGTCCGCATTGGCACGTCAGCCCGGTGGCGAACAGTCGGCGGTACTCACAGGCGGCGGAGCAACACCCGTGGTGGAAACGCGGGCCGTCGGCTATCCTGGGAGGGCTGCGCCTGCCGGATGCCCCCACCAGCCCTGGAGCTGCTCGCATGACACGTGCGATCCCCATCGTGACCGCCCTGCTCCTGATGCCGCCGGCGCTCCCGGCGCAGGACAGGCCGCTGGACTACGAGAAGTGGCGGGCCGCGTGCGCGAAGCTCCCGTCGAATCGGGAGCTCAAGGGGAGACACCCGGACAAGAAGGTGCTCCCCCTCCGCTCGTGGGCCGAGTTCGATCTGGCGCTCGAGGGGTTCCTGAAGACGGAACGCCGGGGGCCGCTGTCCCAGGTGAAGGCGTGGGTGGGCCGCGCGCCCGATCCCAAGGTGTTCTTCGACGTGACGCGGTCCTGGCACCGCGACGAGGGCGTCCCGTTCCAGCCATTCGCCCAGAGACTCGTGCTGCCGGGCGACGCCGTCGCCGTCGTCATGGGGGACCTGCACGGCGACGTGCGCTCGTTGCTGCACACCCTGGACGAGCTGAACCGGCGGAAGATCCTCGACGGGTTCAAGCTCCGGGACGCCAGGCACCACCTGATCTTCCTCGGCGACTATTGCGACCGTGGGTTGTACGGCACGGAGGTGCTCTACACCCTGTTCCGGCTGAAGGCGGAGAACGCCAGGCAGGTGCATCTCGCACGCGGTAATCACGAGGACTTCGACATCGTGGCCCGCTACGGGCTCCTCGATGAGCTACGCCACAAGTTCGGGATGGCCGCGGACGTCCTGAAGCTCATGCGCGCGTACGACCTGTTGCCCGCGGTGATCTACGTCGGCGACGGGCGCGACTTCGTGCAGATGTGCCACGGCGGCATGGAGCCGGGGTACGACCCGCGCGGGCTGCTGGCCGCCGACGGCGGCGTCCGGTTCCAGTTGCTGGGCCGGCTTCGTCAGAAGACGTACCACGCGGCGCATCCGGGGTGGCTCGGGAAGGACAAGGCGGCGCTGGATGCGGCGGAGGCGCACCTGCGCGATTTCGAGCCGAGGTCGCCGACCGAGCCACGGCTCCTCGGGTTCATGTGGAACGACTTCACGGTGTTCGCCGACGAGCCCGCGCTCGGGTTCGACCGCTCGCTCGTCTTCGGGGGCGGCCCGACGCGGCACATCCTGGCGCGGGCGAGCACGGAGAAGGTGCGTGTGCGGGCGGTGGTGCGGGCGCACCAGCACGCCGCGGCGCCGAATCCGCTGATGCGGCGTCTGGTGGCGCAGGACGGGGCCTTCCGCCACTGGCAGGAGAAGGAGGCCTCGGCCAACGCGGGGGACTCCGTGGAGAAGATCCGCGGCCGCCTGCGGGCCGAGGCCGAGCGTCCGATCCCCGAGGGGTCGGTGTGGACGTTCAACGTGTCGCCGGATTCGGCCTACGGGGTCGGCTGCGGGTTCGATTTCGTCACGGCGGGGTTGCTTACGCTCGGCCCCGAGTTCAGCAAGTGGCGGATGAAGGTCGTCAAACTGAAGGTGTTCTGAGGGCGGCGTTGTCGTCGGGTGAACCGGTGTCCTGGCCACGGCGCAAGGGAAAAGCCCTGAAGGCTTGTGGCCCCAGGGCTTTCTTGAGTGGACAGAGCCGGGATCGAACCGGCGACCTAAGGATTTTCAGTCCGGAGAAGTCTGGCCATTATCCGCTGGAATCAGCAGTGGCTGCGTACAATGGCAGAGAATCCCGGCAGAGAATCGGAAAGGCGGATGGACCATGGCCCGAACCCCCCACCCCTGGTACCGGGCGGAGCGCGACGAGTGGTGCGTCACCCTCCGCGGACAGCACCACGTCCTCGGCAGGCACCCCGAGGGCGCCAGGAGGCCCCAGAAGAGCGGCACGCCCGCCCGCTGGAACGCCCCGGCGTCGATCCGCGAGGCCTTCCACAAGCTCATGTCCGCCCCGCCGGAAGATCCCACGCCGGCCCCACCAGTGAAGCAGAGGCCCCAGGACGACCGGTCGCTCGTCGTGGGCGTCGTGAAGCACTTCACCGACTGGTGCCGCGACAACCGCGAGCCGCTCACCGCGAGGCGATACAGGGAGCTCCTGCAGGGCTTCGTCAACGCCGAGCACGGGGGCGGGCCGCTGGGGCTGCTGCCCGTGGCCGAGCTCACCCCCGGCCACGTCACGGCCTGGCTGGACGGCAAGAAGACCTGGGGGCCGACGACGCGGAAGAACGCCATCACCGCCGTCCAGGCCGCGATGAACCACGGCGTCGCCAACCTCGGCCTCCCGAGGAACCCTGTCAAGGGCATGAAGAAGCCCGAGGCGAGGCGGCGCAAGGACGTCATCACCGCCCACGAGTTCGCCCAGCTGCTGGAGATGCTCGACGGCGACCCCTTCGCCGACCTTCTGACGGTGTCCTACGACTGCGGGGCGAGGCCGTTCGAGGTCAAGGGGCTGGAGCGCCGGCACGTCGAGCAGGCCAAGAAGAGGGCCGTGATCCCGGCCGACGAGGCCAAGGGCCGCACGCACGCCCGGACGATCTACTTCCCCACCGCCCGCTCCTGGGCGATCATGGAGCGGCTGTGCAAGGAGCGGCCGGAGGGCCCGCTGTTCCGCAACGCGAAGGGCAACGGGTGGACGGGGGCGGCGGTGAAGTGCCGCTTCGAGGACGTGCAGCTCGCGTTCGGCGTGAGGGAGATGGAGCGGCTGGGGGTCAAGTTGGACACGTCGGAGGAGTCGATCGCGGAGGTGATGAAGGGCATCCCGATGACGAGGAAGAGCAGGGAGGGCAAGGTGACCGAGAAGAAGCGGTGGGAGGTCCGCAAGGAGGCGCGCCAGAAGCTCATCGCGTCCCAGGCGATGAAGCACGCCAAGCGGTTCAACCACTATGCGTTCCGGAGGACGTTCATCACCCGCAAGATCATCGCCGGCGTGGACTCGCACGTCGTGGCCAAGCTCTCGGGCCACCAGTCCACGGCGATGATCGACCGCCACTACTCGGCCGTCGCGGACGATCACGAGTTCATGCTCCGCCAGGCCGAGCGGGACATCAAGTGAGTTCAGCCGGGAGACAGGCCGCGGGGGCGGAGCGGCTGCGACCTCGCCCCGCCCTTGCGATGACAGGCCACGATCCTTGCCGCCGTGCCTACTTCCCTGCTTTTCCGCGCTAGCCCATCAGTTCGGGCAGCGGCCCCTTGATGTCCAGGTCCTTCAGGTTCGGGTCGGCCTGCCCGAAGTGGTCCCGGTGCGGGAAGCCGTTCGCCCGCAGGATGCTGCTGTACCAGTTCCCGATCGTCTTGTGCCCCTTGCAGCCGTACTCGGGGTAGCGCAGGTAGCGGCCTGCGGTCTTCAGGCCGTGGCCCTTGCCGCCGACCACCACGAACGGCCACTCGCGCCGCTGCGAGTGGTGCGCCTCGCCGGTGTCGCTGAAGTAGAGGATCATCGTGTTGTCCAGCATCGTGCCGCCGCCCTCGGGTACCTCCTTGAGCTTGCCCGCCAGCCTGGCGATGAGGTCGATCTGGAACTTGCGGATCACGTCGCGGGCCTTCGCGGAATCCAGGCCGTTGTCCGTCTTCTTGCCGTGGCCGATGTCGTGGACGCTGGTCGTCTTGAAGCCGAACGCCTCGTACTTGACGCTCAGCCAGTCGGCGCGGATGGAGACGACGTTGGTCAGCCCCGTGACCAGCGCCGCCGCCGCCAGGTCGAAGAAGACCGACACCCGGTCGGTGAACGACGTGGATGCGTACTGGCTGGTGAATTTCGGCGCGTTCTTCCTGATCCGCTCCCGCATGCCGGCCAGCTCGTCGTTGCGGGCGCGGACCGACTCGAAGGCGCTCAGGTAGTGGTCGAGCTTCTCGCGCTCCTCCCTGCCGACGTGCCGGGCGAGGCGCTTCGTGTCCTCGGCCAGGAAGTCGAGCAGGTTGGCCTGGATGTCGAATTCCTTCTTGCCGCCCGTCTTCAGGTCGAAGGCGCTGCCGAACAGTTGCCGGTACGCCTTCTCGGCGCTGGCCTGGTAGGGCATCGGGTTGTTCTGCCCGTAGGCGGAGATCCTGGGGAACACCGCCGTCTCCTGCACCTGCGGGCCGCCGGTGTTGCCGATGCTGTGGCCGTTCGGCGCGAAGCCGTAGTTGCGGAACGGGGCCGGGTTCTGCTTCCCCAGCAGGCAGTCGAGGGTCGGCGCCACGGGCTTCTCGGGGGAGTGGTGGCAGCTGAGCGCGCCGTAGTACGACGAATGGTTGCCGTGGAAGTTGCAGCCCGACAGCCCCTCCAGGATCATCAGCTGGTCCGAGAACGCCTCCAGGGACTGGAGCGTCAGCGGCAGCTTCTGGCCCTTGAGCGCGGCATCGACAAGGCGCGTCTTGTCGCCGAGCTTGATGCCCGCTGGCCGGATCGCCTCCGGCGTCAGCCCGCTCGACTTGATGACGAAGACGAAGCGCCTGGGGAAGCCCTTCTCACGCCCGGCGGCGTGGGCCTCCATCCGCCGCACCAGCGGCGAGAGCAGGAAACCGCCCGCGCCGAGGCCGAGGCCCTTGAGGAATTCCCTGCGTGGGGTGGACATCGGCGTGGCCCCTTTGCTCATCGGCGGTAGAGGAAGGAATCGGAGGTCAGCAGCGAGACGACGACCTCGCTGAACTTGCCGCCGCTCTTGGTATAGGCCCGGTCGGCGGCAATGAGCGTGCGCGAGTCGCCGAGCGTCTCGTTCCGGCCCATCCAGTAGCGGAAAGCGTGGCGGATGATCGACTGGCGCACGCGCGTGGACTTGGCCAGCCGGAACACCAGGTCGCGGGCGTCCTTGACCGGGCCATCGAGCGACTCGTCGCCGGTGCCCGTCAGCTCGCCCGTCGCGTCCACGGGGAAGGATTCGATCGCGCCTTCCTTCAGCATCTTCGCGGCCTGATCGGCGCTGATCGTCTCCAGGAACTCCTTCTTCTTCTTGTGGAGGTACATCCCCGTCCTGATCCGGCCCACGTCGTTGAAGTTCTCGAAGGGCATGCCCAGCGGGTTCATCCGCTTGTGGCAGCGCCAGCATTCCGGCTTCTCGACGACGCTGAACCGCTGCCGCAGGGTGCGGTCGTGGTCCTCGGGGATCTTGGCCTCCACGCCGATGGGCAGCTCGGGCACGCTGCCGGCCAGGAGGCGCTCGCGGATCCACTTGCCCCGGCGGACGGGGTCGTTCTCCGTGCATTTGGAGTGGGCGATCAGCCAGGCCGGATCCATGAGGACGCCCGCGCGGAACGTCTCCTGCGGCAAGCCGGCCGCCATCTTCCGCATCCTCTCGTGCTGCTGCGTGGCCGCCTCCTTGCGGGCCTCGGGCAGCGCTTTCATCCTCTCCTGGTGGTCGGCCTCGAGCCGGGCGAGGATGTGGTCGCGGTTGAAGTTGAAGCGCGACGAGGTGAGCAATTCCTTGAAGACTTCGCGGTCCTCGTTGACGATGGCGGCGATGTGCCCCTGAGCGACGCCGGGCACCGCGCGCGGGCCGAAGGTGCCGTTCTTGCCGTCCTTGAACACGCCGGCGGCGCGCGGGTACTCGAAGAACTCTTCGAAGAAGCGCAGCACGCGGGGGAGGTAGGCGTAGCCCTTCTTCCCCTGCGCCCGCAACTGGTCGAACGGGCCGGGCAGGTTCATCCGCGTGGGCGGCGCGCCGTCGGCGATGATCCGCCGCACCACCTTCTCGACCTCCTCCCTGGTGGACAGCCGGCCCTTCTCCAGGGCCTCCCGGATGGCGGGCACGGCCTCCGGCGGCGAGTCGGTCAGGGCGTAGGAGACGGCGAAGGCGGTCTCGCGCGGCGACAGCATGCGCCGGCCGTGCTCGTCCTTCTTGCCCAGCCCCAACTCCATCCGGTAGATGGCGTGGGGGGAGAGGTAGATGGCCATCACCGCGACCTTGAGGCCGCTCTCGTTGCCGGCCCGCTTGATGCTGGCGGCCATGAAATTGAGGTAGCGCTCCACGTCGTCAGCGCTGGGCGGATGCCCGATCGCGCGGAGGTACTCCTCGCGGATGACCTTCTCCATCGCGGCCCGCGTCGGCTCGCCCTTCGCCTCCGCGACCGCCTTGAAGCTGGGCCGGCCCAGGCCGCTCTTCGTGTCGTGCATCTGCCGCGTGATGAGGTCGTCGAACGCCATCATCAGGGCCAGGAAGGCGGACTCGCCGACGATCTCCTGGGACGAGTAGTCGCGCAGGCCGTCGGTCCTGGTGGAGAAGGTGAGCGGCTCGCCGCCCGGCCCCGGCCCGGCGTGGAACCCCTTGCCCTTGTGGATGTACGGGCTGATCCGCCAAAGGCGCGAGGGCGACGCGGGCAGGTCCTTGACGCTGCCGTCGAACAGCAGCTCGTGGCTGACGCGGTTGCCGTACTCAGGCAGGAGCAGCCTCGACTTCACCAGGAAGCCCTTGCCCGCCTCGGCAAGGTTGCTCTTGATCCACTCGATGACCTGCTCGCGGCGGGCCGCGGCCGGCTGCTTCCGCTCGGGTGGCGGCATCGCCTCGATCTCCAACTGCTCCAGCACGCGCTCCCACAGGGCGACGGACTTCTCGTCCTTGGGGTCGGGGCTGATGCCGTGCAGCGTCACCTTCCCCTTGGCCTTGAGGGAGCCGTGGCAGCTGATACAGTGCGCCTCGAGGAATGGGGCGACGGTGGAATTGAAGCACTGCCGGGCCGTGACCGGCGGGGCTGCCGCATGCAAAGGGGCGAGCAGCGCCAGGCACAGGATCACCGCGCGGCCCGACAGCGAGGAGCGAAGTCGCAGCGAGGGGGAAAATCGACTCATGCGTGTTCTCGATCCTGACCGTTCCTGACGACCTCGGTTCGCGGCCGACCTCTTTCGGGGTCCACGATAGGGCTGAATGCCCGCATCCTGCTTGAAGGAGAGCAACTCCTGTCACTTCGCGATCTTGTAGAGATGCTTGTCGGTCCGCAGGTACATCGCCCCGTCCACGAAGGCGGGCGTGGCGAGCGTGCGGCCGGGGACTGAGGGTTTCCCGAGTGGTTCGAATTTCTTCCCGGTCTTCACCCAGGTCGCCTGGCCGGTCTCGTTCAGGAACAGGAGGCGACCGTTCGCGAAGATCGGCGACGCCGAGTAGTTCCCGGCAAGCCGCGCCGTCCAGTGGCTTTCACCGGTCCTGGCGTTCACGCAGGACGCGATGCCGTTATCGGAAACGAAGTACAACTCGTCGCCCGCCAGCAACGGGGACGGGGTGCTCGGAGCTCCTCGCTTGAGCCGCCAGACGACATGAGAGCCGGTCACGTCCCCCTTGCCGCCGAGCCTCACCGCCACCAGCTCGGGGTTGTCGTAGTCGCGGTTGTAGATGACCAGGCCGTGCCCGATCGCGGGCTGGGGCACGACGGACCAGCCCGGAGCAAGCACCCGCCACAGTTCCTTGCCGCTCGCCAGGTCGTAGGCCGCGAAATGGTCGGGGCCGGGTGCCATCACCTGGGCCTTGCCGTCCACCATCGCTACGGTCGGGGTGACGAACGAGTGGTTGATGCGGGCCTTCACCGAGCGCGGGGTCTTCCAGGCCACCTTGCCGGTCTTGGCATCGACGGCGGCGACGAACGGGGCCTTGCTGCCGTCGCACACGACGACCAGCTTGCCGTCGTGCAGGACCGGCGAGCCGCCGCTGCCGTGCATGGGAGGGTAATCCAGCTCGTCGCACTTCCACTGCACAGCCCCGTCGGCAGCGGCGAGGCGCGCCATGCCCAGCGCCCCGAAGTGCACGAACACCGACCCGTCGCGGACGAGGGGCGTCGGGCTGGCGTGGCTGTTCTTCGCGTGGATCCTGGGCATTGTCTCGACCGCCCGCACTTCGCGGTCCCAGACGACCTTGCCGGTGCTGGCATCCAAGGCCCTCGCCCGCAACGACAACCCTTTGCCCTCCGGAACCGCGGTCGTCAAGAAGACCTTGCCGTCCGCGATCGCCGGAGAAGACCAGCCCAGGCCGGGGACGGCTACTTTCCACGCGACGTTCTTCGTGTCGGACCATTCCAGGGGCGACTCGGCTTTGGCGGCGTGCCCATCCGAGTTCGGGCCGCGGAACTGCGGCCACTCGCCTGCGCCCAGGAGGCACAGGGTAACGAGTTCAAGCATCGTCGGGTTCGTCCTTTGTCGAGTGGGGTAGGGTGCGCGTCGGTCGCCGCGTGAACGGCGACATCGTCGGGGCAGCCGGCTCCTCGGGTTCTCGGGTGTAGAGTAGAGGCGGCATCAGGGTTCGGCGACGCCGAACCGAGCGACGGCGCTCAGCCGCGAGGCGAGTCTCGCCCTGGCTACTTCACCGGCGCGTACGCGGGCTTCCAGATCCACGGCAAGACGGTCGCCCGCTCTGCCCACGCTTCCCACTTGCGAGACAGATCCTTGACGCGGGCCGGATGCTTCGCCGCCAGGTTCGTCGATTCCGTCCGGTCGGCCGCGATGTCGTACAGTTCCCACTTCGCCGCCGGCCCCTTGGCCACGAGTTTCCAGTCGCCGGAGCGGACCGCCCGGTTGCCCTCGTGTTCCCAGAACAGGTCGCGTCCGAGTGGCTTGTCCGCGAAGGCCGGCACCAGGCTCCTGCCTTCCAGCGGCGTGATCGGCTGCTTGCCCACCGTCTCGGGGTACTTCGCCCCGGCGAGGTCAACGCAGGTCGCGGCGATGTCGATCAGGTGGCCGGGCTGCTTCCGCAACTCGCCCTTGGCGGAGATGCCCTTGGGCCAGTGGGCGATGAGCGGGGTGCTGATGCCGCCCTCGTGGATCCAGTGCTTGTACTCGCGGAACGGCGTGTTGGAGACGTTCGCCCAGGCCCGGCCGTAGGCGACGTAGGTGTCCGGCCCGCCGGGCATCACCTTCGTGCCCATCCGCACCGGGTAGCCGTCGCGCGTCTGCTTCGGCACGCTCCCCCTCGCCGCGAACTCCTCCGGCTTCATGACGGGGAAAGTCGGCCGGGCCGGCCGCTCGATGTCCGGATGCGCCTTGTTCCCGGTTCGGCCCATCGCCTCGGCGCAGCCGCCGTTGTCCTGCAGGTAGAGGATGAGCGTGTCGTCCAGTTGGCCCGTCCGCTTCAGCTCCGCGACGATCCTGCCGATCCCCTGATCCATCCGATCGACCATGGCCGCGTAGACCTCCATGCCGGCGGCCTCCCACTTCTTGTCGGGCACCTTGTCCCAGTCCCCCGCCTGGGGCGACATCCCCTGCTTGGGGTCGATCAGCCCGAGTCTCGCGGCCTTGTCGAAGCGGGCCTTGCGGATCGGCTCGTACCCCTTGTCGTACTTCCCCTTGTACTTGGCGATGTCCTTCGGGAGGGCGTGCATCGGCCAGTGCGCCGCCGTGTAGGCGACGTACAGGAAGAACGGCTTGCCCTTGTGGTCCTTCGCGTGGTCGCCGACGTGGCGCACGGCGTGGTCGGAGATGGCGTCGGTGTAGTAGTACGTCTCCGGTTTGTATCCGGGGTCGGCGAAGGGCGAGATCATGGTGTCGTCGCGGACCAGCGACGACGGGTCGAAGAAGCTCCCCGCCCCGTGGATGGTGCCGTAGTAGCGGTCGAAGCCGCGCGAGAGCGGCCAGTTGTGCTTCGGGCCGTCCTTCCCCGCGTGCGGGGTGACGTGCCACTTGCCGACGGCGTAGGTGCGGTAATCGGCGGGCTTCAGCACCTCGGCGATGGTGCGGCAGGACCGGTTCAGGTCGCCTCGGTAGCCGGGGGACTTCGCCCCCCGATCCTCCATCATGTGCCCGACGCCGGCCTGGTGCGGGTATAGCCCCGTCAACAGGCTGGCCCGCGTCGGGCAGCAGCGGGCGGTGTTGTAGAACTGCGTGAACCGCAGCCCGTCGGCGGCCAGCTTGTCCAGGTTCGGCGTGGCGATCTCCCCGCCGTAGCAGCCGATGTCCGAGAAGCCCATGTCGTCGGCGAGGATCACCACGATGTTCGGCCTGGCCCCGGCAACGGCAGGAGTGCCGCCGATCAAGGACGCCACGGCCGACAGGGCAACAAGGAAGCGGTTCACGGGTCGGTCCTCGGTACGGGTGTCCTGAAGGCGAGTCATCCCTTGAGCAGGCCGAGGCTCTTTCCCAGCAGGATGAAGAACCGCCCTCGCCGAAGCAGTGGTAGCCCGGGTTGGAGGTGGCGCGGGCCAGGAGCGCCTTCTCCTCCGGCGGGATCGGCCTCCTTCAGGTTGCGTTCCTTCTGGCATAGCCAGTTCGCCTGCAATTCCATCGCCTTCGGGTGCAGCAGGTGGCCCGTCTCGATGGCCTTGACCCTTGAATTCACTTGGGCGGCAGGCCGCGGATCTCGATGCCCTTGATCGACGCGCTGGTCGGATTGGCCAGCATCTTGACCTCCAGTTCGCGGCCCTCCACCTCCACCGTCCGGCGGAACAGCCAGGGCCTGGACGCGCCGCCCGCCTCGGTGAACACGTCCACCTTCTCGGCAAGCGTCTTGTCGTTGATCAGGATGTCGAACAGGCGCTTGCCCTTGCCCGCGTAGCCCGCGTTCGTCTCGGCGAAGTGTAGTACCACCTCGTACCGCCCCGGATCGACCTTGAAGGAGTAGCCCACCCCCCTCCGCCCCCACCGCTCCGACTTGTAGATGTCGGTCTTCGCCTCGGCCCCCATGGTCCACGGATTGCTGCCGCTGTACTTGAGCGCCGCGTGCCCGTCCCCGGCGTCGGCCTCCCACGGCACGCCGTCCTCGGCGGCGATCTCCGGTCCGCCGCAGTTGATCCGCTTCAGGTAACGCAGCGGCGACCCGGTGGCGACGGCCCCGGCCTCGCCCACCAGCCCCGCCGAGCTGCGCGGGCGGACGGCGTAGCGGTAGGCCGTGCCGAACACCGCTTCCTTGTCCAGGAACTGGGCCGCCTTCAGGCCGGCCTCGCCGATCTTCTTCATGGGTCCGTCCTTGCCCTCGCCCCGGTGGATCTCCAGGGCGGCAACGTTCGGCTCCAACTCGCCCGACCACTTCACCAGCACCGACTTGGAGCCGGGCACCGCCTGGACCTTCAGGGTGTTCGCCGGCGGCTGGTGGCCGGGCACGTCCACCCGCAGGTAGCGTGCCTCGCCTTCGCGGCCCACCACGTCGATGGCCCGCACCGCGTACCACGCCGCCTGCTTGAACGGCGGCGTGTCATCCGAGAACGCCAGCGACTCCGCCGGGAGCTTCGCCAGCAGCGTCTTCTCGTCCAGGGCGAACTTGTCGGCCATCCCTCGATGGATGCGGTATCCGGCCACGCCCCGGTCGTCGGTGGCCGGCTTCCAGGCGAGGGCCACGCGGTAGCTCCTGGCGGTGGTCGTCGCCAGCTCCGGCACCGCCGTCGGGGGCGTGAGGTCGGGCGTCGCCAGCAGGGGTGCCTTCTCGCCCTGGGCCGGCTCGCGCACGGGCTTCTGCCCCTCCTCCTGCATCTCGATGTAGTACTCGAACAGCCCCTTGGTCACGGCGGCGGGCAAGGTGACCTTGAATCGCTCCCTGGCGGCCGGCTCCAGGGGCAAGCCAGCGAATTTCGTCTCGCCCTTGCGACGCCAGTAGAGCTTGCCGGCGGCTCTGGCCCCGGGCTTCTCCGGCACGAAGGCGATGTTGCTGAACCGAAGCTCCTTCCCGCCGTGGATCTCGGCCGGCGGGCTGAACGTGATCCCCTTCTCGCTCAGCTTGAACAGCTTCCCCTCGCCGGCCAGCAGCTTGACGGTCAACGTCCGCTTCTCGAGATCGAAGGAGGCCTGCGCCGGCTCCCCCGTCTCCTGGGAGATCTCCGCGACGTGGCTGGCCTTCCCCTGGAGCACGAGCGTGAATTCCCTGGTGCCGGAATCCTCCGGCTTCTCCTCCTCGTGCTCCAGGCCTTCCACGGGGGAGAGCTTCTCGGGCTTGTTCTTGGGTTTCGGGAAGGCGGGCGGCTTGATGAACCGGGCGGAAACGCGGGACGCCCCCGCCCCGTGGGCGGCCTTCAGCAGCACGGTGTTCCAGCCTTCAACCAGCGACACCTTCACCCGGTCCTGGTCCGGCGCGTGCGGCCTGGGGACGTTGCCCGAATGCACCAGCTTGCCGTTCAGCCAGGCCCTGATGCCGCCGGACGACCCCAGTGACAGCAGCGCCTCCTGCTTCAACGCGGACTTCACGCGGGCTTGCAGGTACACCACCGAATCCCGCTTCTCGCCGGCGAGTGCCGCCAGGTCGATCATCCCTTTCGACGCGGCATCCCCAGGAGCGGCCACCGCCTTCCAGGCTGCGTCCTTGCCCGACTCGAGGGCGAAGGGGAGATCGAGGAGCTGGCCGGCCGTCTTGCCATCGGCCTGATAGGGGCCGCTGGCTTTCCATCCGCTGATCCACGGCCGGGAGGGGGCGAAGTGGCGGTTCACCACGAAGAGGTAGTCCTTGCCTTCGGCATCCTGCAGCCAGCCGACGAGCATGGTGCCGCCCCTGGCGCTGGCCACGGGGAAGTTCCGGTCGAACCCCGCTCCGCCTCGCGGCACCGGGTCGGCGTGGGCGACGCGGACGCCTTCCAGCTTCGCCAGCAAGGGCCCCAGCGCCGCGAGCTTCCTGTTCAGGCGCCGGGCGTAGGCGTACTTCACCGTCCGCTCGCCCTTCGCGTCGAGGATCGCGTCGTGGTACTCCCAGCCGTCGTTGGCGGGCGTGGTGTAGGTGAAGTGGATGATGCCCCGCGCGCCGTAGGCCAGCGAGGTGTAGGCCTGCCAGCGCAGGTCGGCCTCGTCCGGGGCGCGGTGCATGCCGTGCGGCACCGAGCAGACGACCGGCACGAACGGCAGATTCCTCTCGTGGCAGATCCTCGACACGATCTCCAGGTTCTCGAAGTAGTCGGGCCGCGCCGTGCCGTTGTCGAGCAGGGGGAAGTGGCTCCAGCAGACGAACGGGGGGTTGACCGCCCGGATATAGCGGCGGACGTAATCCTCGTAGCTGCCCGTGCCGAGGGCCTGGGGCGGCGAGTAGGTGGGCATCAGGTTGACGAAGGGCACCAGCCGGGGAGCGATCTTCTCGATCTGGTCGTTGAACTGCTTGAGCTCCTCAAAGCGTTCCGTGCCCGGCTCGTCCATCAGGTACAGGCCGGCCACGGCCGGATCGTCCTTGTAGCGGGCGGCGACGGCCTGGACGTTCTTCTCGAACTCGGGGTGGCCGGGCTTGAAGGCGAACAGCCGCCTGTCCGCGACAATGGCCTTCAGGCCCGCCGCCTTCGCCAGCTCGGCATCACCCGCGGGCCTCTTGAGGTCCGTGCCGAGGACGAGGTTGAATCCGCACTCCGCGTACTCCTTGTAGCGCGCGGCGGTGGCGGCCGGGCCGCTCCAGGCGGCGAGGATGAACGGCGGATCGAAGGGCCGCGCCTTCGGCTTCACCGGCTTCTCGCGCACGCCCTTGACGCCGAACAGCTCCAACTGCCCCAGCGCGAAACCAGGGGGGAAGCGGACGTCGGCGATGTCGTTGCCGTTGGGGTTGAAGCACGAGTAGATGGCGACCCGGAACCACGGGTACGCCTTCTTCGGCAAGGCGAAGTCGGCCTTCCCGATCTCCTTGCCCTTGATCCTCGCCTGGAGCTTCTTCAGGTCCGCCGGCGTCACCACCTTGGCCATGTCCGCCGACGTGAACGCGGTGAGGAGGGTCGTCTCGGAACGGGGCTTCTCGCGGAACGGGCTGCCGTCGCGGCCTTTCGCGTCGCAGCGGTAGATGTCCGCCCAGTCGTCCTCCCTGCCGGTGTTCGACCCCTGGATCGCCCAGACCAGGGGGTCGCGGCCCGGCATGTCGGGGGCCGTGGTGATGGTGAAGTGGGTCAGGACGAAGGCGTCCTTGAACTCGACGGCGCAGTAGTACGGCGCGTCCTTGGTCGGCCCGCCCTTGCCGCCGTCCCTGAAGCCGACGTACCACTTCCGCTTCTCGGGGTTGTTGAGGAAGATGGCGCAGGCCGGTGCCCCCTGCCAGCTCTGGTAGGGGTGCCGCTGGTGCGGCGCGGTGCCGGGCGGCGAGGCGGGCGCGCATTTCATGCGCAGCCAGTTGCCGCCGAGCGGCATGAGGTCGGCCTCGGGCTTGTCCTGGCCGTAATTCACCCCCTCCTTCTCCTTGACGGCGTCCTCCGGGTCGGTCAGGTCGCCCCCAAGGAGGCTACCGTTCCCCGTGCCGAGGGGGATCGAGGCGTGAGCCACTCCCGACGAGGCGAACCATCCCACGAGGAAGAAAAAGGTCGCTGCGAGAAATCTGCTCTGACTCATGGTTGTCCTTCCTCGGTTTCCCTTCGTGAAGCCACGATCCCTTCTCGTCCTGTCTCGGGCGTCAACGCTTGCCGGCGCGAAGGTGTCCGAACACTGCAAACCCGTTTAGCTTGCGGGGATCACGCAAGCGATAGTCATCGGGCAGGGTGATGGAGTCGGCGGCGACTTTCCCCACGGTGGATTTTCGGTCGCGCGTTTCCTGTCCCGTGGCCTTTCGCCAGCTCTCCAGATCGGCAGACTCCACAGGGAAGGGGCGTGCGGTCACTGTCGCGGCTGGAGGGGGCATCGGCTGCCGCCAATGCCGGGATGAAGCACCGGCAGTGCACGACAACGACACGCTTCGACGGGGCGGAATTCGGAATGGTTCCGCGACTCCTGAGTCAGGGGGTCCCATCAGTCCTGCTTGCCGAAGCTCGCCCCGCTGCGCACCTCCCCTTCGTCCAGACGCGGGTCGCTGTCGGTCTTCTTCTCCTTCCTCCACCGCACCTGCGCCGATCCCTGCAACAGCTCGAACGAGATGGCCCCCTTGTCGCCGATGGTCAGCGTCACGCCGGCGCTGCCCTGGACCGACCCGTCGATTCGCATCTCCCGCGCCAGCACCTTCAGCCGCGACTCGCCGTTGAGGTCGCCGCCGGTCCGCACCGTGCCGCCCGGCGCGTCGATCTCCACCTTGGCCTCGGCGTTGATGCCCGCCAGCGTCACCGTCCCGCCCGGCGCGTGGAGTTTCGCCTCCGACTTGCCGTTCACCGCGCCTTCGAAGATGATCGTCCGGGCCGTCAGTGCCTGCGCGTCGAGGACGCCATCGTTGATCCCCTTGACCCTCAGCGTGCCGATGCGGCCCGTGAGCTTCACCTTGTCGCCGTTGTTGATCGCCTCGACGACGTGCGTGCCCGCCGGATCGTCGAGGCGGTCTCCCGGCACGACGGCGGCCCTGGCGCGAGCCTCTTCCATCGCCTTTTCCGCCGCCGTGGCCCTGGCCAGGGCCGCCCCCAACTTCTCCTCCAACGCCGCATGCTGCCTGGCGGTGTCGGCGTGCAGCTTGGCGGCATCGGCCTCCTGCGCGGCCAGTTTCTTCTCCAGCGCCGCGACGCGCCGGGTCGCCTCCCGCGCCGCCGCCAGATCCCCCGCCAACTTGAGGAGTGCCGCCCGCGCGGCCGTTTCCTCTTTCTCCTTCTCCGCCAGCAAGGAGCGGTAAGCGTCGGTTTCTTCCGGCGGGACAGGGGCCGGCGGGACGGCGGGCCTCATGAGCCACAGCACGACGACCAGCGCCGCCAGCACCGAGACAGCGGCCATCAGTCCCCAGGGCCGGCGGCGCGGCGGGATCGCCTCAATGGCGGGCGGCGCGACTTCGCCTTCGGCCGGACGCGCGAACACGCCGCCACACGCCGGGCACGCAGCGGCGGCGGCCTCTTCTTCCAGGAGCACTGCCTGACACTGGGTACAGCGGGAGACGGCCATGTGGAGGAACCTCGGGTTTGAGTTTCAGACGAGACGATATCAACAAAGACGGGCCGGCCTGTTAGCGGTTTCTGATACCATCTCCGGCAGCCTGTCGAATCGGATGTCATCCACCGCCAAGATGCGGAACCTTCGTCTTGGGGACGGCCTTGTTCAGTCGAGCGAGGCTCGGCTGCCGCTTCTCGCCGACGCCTCCTCGCCCGTGTAGGTGGCCGCGACCGCTGCGGAGCCAGCGCCAAGAACCCTCGCCAATCGGTTTCACTTCGCCGCCTTGAGCTGCCGTTCGATGCTTCCGGGGCGGATACGGAAGAACTCGCGGATCCGCTTCACCTGGTTCGGGAAGTCGGCCCCCGCCCTGGCATCGAGCTTCGCGATCTCGGGCTGGAGGCGTTCCTGGAGCTCGTCGAGCCGCTTGTTCCATCTCTCCGCCACCATGACCGTCTTGTTGACCTCGGCCATGCGCTTGAGGTACCGCGCCCGGCCCTCGGGCGTCTCGAGGACGGCTCGGGCGACGAGTCCCTTCATGGGGGGGATGAGCGGCCCCCTCTCGGCGTTGCCGAACTCCTGGTCCATGCCGGACGGGATGAAGACGATCTTGTCGCGATTGGGGTCGTGATACACGCGGTAGTTGTTGCGGTTGAACACGTAGCCGTCCCAGTCTCCGAGGATGGCCTGTACGACGAAACCGCTGATGAAGACGTCCATGTCCAGCAGCTTCTCCAGCCTGGCGAAGCGCTTCTTCAGGTCCGGCTCGCGGGCGGCGGCGGCCAGCGCCTTGAGGTCGGCCCGGTCCTTGACATCGTTCTTCTCCCTCAAGATCTGGATCGGCTGGTCGATGTCGGTGAGGAAGCCGCCGTCGTAGAGGTTGCCGTCCGAGGTCGTGAAGTTCCGCTTCAGGAAGTGCTTGTCGTAGCCCTCCTTCAGGTAGTACATCCCGAGCTTCCGGCCGTTGAGCGTGACGACGGCGTGGTGGATGCGCGAGGCGGGGACGCCGGCCGCGCGCATCATCTCGCCGCAAACGAGTTCGCTGAGGAAGCCGGGATCCTGTACAGAGTTGCAGAGGTGCCATTTGTCCATGCCGTGGTAGAGCTTGTCCTCGCCGAACTTGTTCATGTTGAGCGTGAGGCCGGGCTTGTCGTGGAGCGGGCGGAAGCTGCCGAGGCCGCCCCTCAGATGGATGCCGACATCCGGGTAGACGGTGTCGCCGACCGTGATCGTGGCCTTGACGTAGGTGCGCGGCTCCAGGCGCAGCAGGCTGAGCGGCTTCGCCGCGATCTCGATGTCGAGATGGGGGATCTTCTTGCCCGCGAAGAACGCCTCGCTCTCCTTGGCCGCTTTCTGGGCGGACACGGGGGATGCGGCGAGATGGGCGACGGCCCAAAACAACGCGATGCGGCAGGCCGTGTGCGATCGAAGCGGCATGGGGGACTCTCCTTCGTTCGGCAGCCCTCAGGCGAACAGCTCGGTCACCGGCTTCCCCTGCGTGAGCTTGATCGGCCGGCCGAGCTGGTCCGCCACCTCGATGCCGGGGTCGATCCCCATCGCCTGGTAGAGCGTCGCGGCGAAGTCTGCCGGCGTCGTCGGCTTCTCCCTGGGGTAGCGGGCGCTGCCGTCGGAGGCCCCGTACAGGAATCCCTGCTTCACTCCGCCGCCCGCCAGGACCGTCGTGTAGCAGGCCGGCCAGTGGTCGCGGCCCGCCTTGCCCACGAAGGTCGGGCCGGCCTTGGCGATCTCCGGCTTGCGCCCGAACTCGCCGGCCCAGATGACGAGCGTCGTGTCGAGCATGCCGCGCGCCTCCAGGTCCTCCAGCAGGGCCGAGAACGCCTGATCGTCGGGCGGCATCAGGTCCTTCTTGAGGCGGTTGAAGTTGTTGTCGTGCGTGTCCCAGCCGTCGCCGGGGTTCGAGCCGTTGAAGCAGGTGACGAAGCGGACGCCCGACTCGACGAGCCGGCGCGACAGCAGGTACGACTGCCCCACCTTGTTGCGGCCGTAGCGGTCTCGCACGCGCGTCGGCTCGGCGGACAGGTCGAAGGCCCGCCGTGTCGCGGACGAGGTGAGGATCGAGAAGGCCCGTTCCTGGTAGACGCCCATCCCGCCAGAGGCTGCGGCGTCCAGGCCGCGCCCCTGCTTCTCGACGGAGCGGAGCAGGGACCGGCGGTCCTCCATGCGCTCGTGTGTCATCCCCGCGGGAAGGGAGAGCTCGAAGCGGTATCCAGGGCGGCTGGGGTCGCCGACGCCAATGAACGGATCGTGCTTCTTGCCGAGCCAGCCGCCCCACTGGCCGGGGCACTTGTAGACCTGGTCGAAGGCGACGTGCGGCACCTGGACGAACGGCGGCACGGCGCTGTCGCCGCCGTGGAACCGGGCCATCACCGAACCGTAGGCGGGCCAGTCGCCAGATGTCGCCCCGACCTGGACCACGTCGCGCTCGGGCGTGTGGCCGGTGATGGCCTGGTACGTCCCCGGGTTGTGGTTGGCCGTCTTGTGCGTCATCGAGCGGATGAAGGCGAGCTTGTGGCACCACCTCGCCAGGCGCGGCATGATCTCCGTGACGCGGTAGCCGGGCAGGCTGGTGGCGATGGTGCCGAACTCGCCTCGGATGCCGTCGGGGGCGTCCGGCTTCGGGTCCCACAGGTCGATGTGGCTGGGCGCCCCGTAGTGCTGGATCAGGATCACGGAGCGGACACGGGGCCGGCCCGACACGGCGGCGCGTGCCTCGGCCTGGAGCAGGTGTGGCAGACCCAGCACCCCGAGCGTGCCGATACGGAGCAGGTCGCGGCGCGTGACGGTGGGCATGAGTTTCCCTGGGGGGAAAAGCGGGTGGTTGGTCGGACGATGGAAGGCAGGGTAATAAGTTCACTTCCTGGCCGGGAACTTCGTGTTCTCCTTGTCCTTGCTCGGCGTGGTGTCGTGATAGGCCTCGAATTCCGCGATCGCGGGATTACCCTTGGCCATCCGGATGACCCTGAGCCGGGCCCTGGAGGCCGTTCGGGCCACGATGGGGGCCATGAAGTCCGGGCCGATCGTTCGGCCGTTGAAGCACCCGACCCAGCGTGACGACTTGTCGTCCCAGCATTCGATCACGTACCGGATGATCGACGAGCCGGCGTCCTCCTTGATCTTGAACTCGTTGATGGGCGTCGGCTTGCCGAAGTCGAGCTGGATCCACTGGCCATCGGCCTTGGCCGCCTGCCAACTGCTATCGGCCTTGCCGTCGTTGGCCTTGGCCGCCTCCCTTCCGGCCTCCTCCGTGGAGGCGGTGATCCTGGCCTTCAACGCGAGGTTCTCGGTACCGCACGCCTCGTGCAAGTGCTTGACGAGGCAATCGGAAAACGATGTCCGTTTCTCCTTCTCCGGGTCCATCACCTTCATCAGAACTTCACCCTTGGACAGGTAGAACCGGCATTTCTTCCACGTCGATTCGTTCCAGTCGGTCGTGTTGAGGATCGCGGCCTTCACCCTCGGCCGGATCGGGCGCTTGGACTTCCCGTTCAGGACGCAATCCTCCATGACGATGTCCTTGTGCGGCTCGGGGCCGGAGGCGTAGCAGCAGAGCAGGAAGCAGGGGCCGTCCGTGTCGTGGAAGAGGCAGCGCCGCATGACCATGTGGTCGCAGTTGGACTCGAAATCGAACGCCTGCCCGTCGCCGCTGCCCAGCCCGATGTCGATGAAGCCCCATTCGCTGTCCTCGAAGGCCCAGTTCTTGCAGCGGGCGAACATCGCCCCCGCGACCCCGTTGAAGGCCCGGAAGCCGCGACCGATGTCGTGGGTCACGCACCTCCGCACGGCCCCGCCATCCACGCCGCGCATCCCGAGCTGCCACTGGTAGCCCTCCTCGAACAGGCAGTCCTCGATGGTGAAGTTGCCGAAGTTGTGGATGTTGCCTGCGGCCTTGTTGAAGTTGTCGGGGCTGTTGGTCCAGATGCCGGAGGCGAGCCTGTTGAAGACGCAATTCTTGATCGTGACGTCGGCGAGGACGATCTTGTTCTTCTTCTCCCACGAGAAGAAGCAAATGCCCAGCCCGATCTTCCGCGCGGGGTAGGTGTGGTACTTCTGGTACAGCAGCGAATCGCGGAAGAGGCAATCCTCGATCCAGACGTGCCTCCTCGTCGGGGAGCCGGCGGAGTACTCCGCGTAGATCCCCGTCATGCACTTGGCGAACTCGATCCCGACGATCTTGAACCCTTCCTGGTCGGCCAGGTGGATCCCCATCAGGTCCTTCTTGTCGTCCTTGCGGTCGATGAGCGGCCTGCGTTTCCCATCGCCGAATGAACCGATCAGGATCGGATCCTTCGCCGTCCCGCTGCCGCGCGGGCGGAGCCCCTCGTCCCAGGTGTCGCCTCGCTTCAACAGGATCCTGTCCCCCGGCGCGTAGGTCTCCTTCGACGCCCGCGCCAGGGTCTTCCAGGGCCCGCTCTTGCCGCTGTTCTTCTCCGCCTTCCCGTCCCACTCGTCGTTCCCGCCTGAGTGGCTGACGAAGTAGGTCGCGCCGTGGGCGGACGCCGCGGCCCCGAGAGCCACGGTCAGGATCGCGGCCAGGAGAGGAGAGAGCCGCCGGCGAACGGAGTCCGTGAACATCGGAGTAGCGCTCCCTATCTGCGTGGCATGTTCCAGCGGGACGGAAACCCGTTGGGCTGCGCGAGGCGAGTCACTTCTTGGCGCCGCCCAGGGCGGTGACCCGGAATCCGTAGTTCGAGTACTCCACCCCGGAGGGGACGTCGTAGCGGGTTTTCGCCGAGAGGTGGCCCGAGTTGTCGTTGAGATAGAACGACCCGCCGCGTAGCCCGGCCTTCCCGTCCTTGAAGGCTTCGTTCCACTCCCACATGTTGCCGTTCTGGTCGAACGTCCCGTAGGCACTCGCGGACCCGCTGAACGCCCCTGCTTCGGTCGGCTCGTCCGTGTTGTAATTCGCCAGATTGGCCCCCTTCCCGGGGGCACGAGAAGACGACGGGGCGTCGTCGCTCCTCGTGGCGTACTTCCAGTAGCCCGCGCCGCCTTTCTTGTCGGGGTCGTAGTACGCCGCCTTGTACCATTCGTTCTCGGTCGGCAGCACCCATCTGGCCTCCTTCCCCTTCGCCAGGGCGGCATGGTCCGGCAGCGCCACCTTGCCATCCTTGATCGTGTAGCTCCCGCTCTCCGTGTCGCCGGTCCCCTGGCCATTCGTGAGCCAGTTGGCGTACCGGATGGCGTCGATCCAGCTGACGTAGTTCACGGGCTTTTTGCCCATCCCGGCCCTGACGCTGTATTTGTAGCTACCCGGCTTGCCGCTCCGCGTGATGCCGCAGTAGCCGTCCTCCCCCGGCTTGTCGCCGGCCATGTGTCGGTTGTACAGCTTGTGCTTGTCGGTCCTGGCGGCCGCGTTGAGGAACTCGCAGTACTGGTCGTTGGTCACTTCGTACTTGCCGATCCGGTACTCGTAGGGGACCGCGCCGTACGTCGTCGAGTCGGCCATGTTGCCTGGGCTCCCGACGGGGACCAGCTCCGGGGAGACGGCTCCCGCGAAGCGGGCCGCCACCGCGAATGCCAAGAGAGTGGCCAGGAAGAGGGATCGTGGCTCGTTGAAACGCATGGGGTTCTCAAGGGTGGGTGAGCGCTCTCGTCGGCGGAGAAGCGGGCCATCTCCGGCTTGAGGCGGGAAGGCCGAGCGATCCATCGAAGGCGGGAGGGTCATGATACGACGGCACGACGAGCCTGGCCAGAACGAGGTTCAGGCCGCGATCCGCCGCGCCACGCCGAGTACTTGAGCGGCTGGCAGGAGCCCAGTTGATCGGCTTGTTCACGACCGCGTGCTCCGGGCTGGCGGCCAGGATGCGCGACTTCTCCCCGAGGCGCACCTCGCCGGGTCCGAGGCTCACGGACTTGGGCCAGGGCAGTGGATTCAGGGCGTGATCGCCGCCGACAGCTTCCTCCAGGCCTTCATCGTCGGCTCCAGGATCGACCGGGTGCCGCCCGCGATGCCGTAGCCCTGGAAGCCGATCGGCCCGGCGTACTTCATCCCCCTCAGCTTGCGGAGCACGATCCCGACATCGTAGCTTCCCTTGTCCAGGGTCAGGATCGGCGTGCTCTTGACGCCTTTGTCAGCGCCGTTGACGGTGACCACGAACAGCCTGTCCCCGGCCCTGGCCAGCAGGTCGGGAATGTCCTTCTCCTCGCCGGCCCAGAGGCTGTGGACAAGGTTGTAGCCGATGCCGAAGTTGTCGCGGCCCACCGCCTCGGCCAGCGTGATCGCATCGGCGGTGCCAGCGATCCAGAATCCCGCATGCGGGTAGACCGCGACCTTCAACTTGTGCCTGGCCGCCGCATCGGCCACGCGACGCAGGGCGACGATGGCCGGCGACTTCTCCGTCAGCCCCGAGACCTTCGGCCCCTTGCCGGGCAGGTGCAGCCAGATGACCGTGCCGTGATCCCGCAGCGGCTCCATGAGCCCGGGCAGGCCGGGGGACGGCTTCACTTCGCCCTTGCTGTCGATCGGGGCGGCGCAGTAGATGGCGTGCATCTTCAGGCCTCGCTTGGCGGCCTGGGCGGCGACCTTCTTCACGTCGTCCGGGGCGGCCTCGGTCCAGGCGATGCCCTGGTAACCCAGTTCCTTGACCAGATCGAGCTGCTGCTCGGTCGTGAGGCCGGGGCGGCGGAAAGCCGTGTCCATGGCGAAGAACGGATTGGGCAGCCCCCTGGCCGGCCGATCCTCCGCGCGAGTGGCCGAGGTGACGAGCAGCAAGCAGATCGCGACAAGTGATCGCTTCATGAAGGCTGTCCCCGCTAATCGGTGGTGGCCTTGACAGGCTGGCAAGCCGGATAGCATACCCTGGAATGGGATGCTATCCCAGCGAGTAGGCCCATCAAGGACTTGCGCCCTTGCCGGACCGTCCATCGCGCGTCAACGAGGCGGCTTCGTGGCGAGAATCGGCACATTCCAGAACGTCAGGGCGGCGATGCCGTTGGCCCCCTCCAGCAGGTTCTTCTCGCTCCACGCCCTGCTGTCCAGGTAGGCGACCTTCGTCGCCTTGCTCCCCGCCTTCAGCTTCAGCGTCAGGACATTCCCGGCCACGGAGCCGGAGGCCACGTCGCCCGCCTTCCCGTCGAGATGGAATTGGCCCGCCAGCGCGGGCGACCACTTCACCTCCTGGTCGAACTCCAGCGCCAGCTCGTCGCGCTTGCCGCTGGTGAAGCACGCCCGCTTCAGGTCCGGGGGCGTGACGGACCTGTCGAACGCCTTGCCGTAGATGTCGCGCTCGACCAGAGGGCACAGAAGGCGGGCGAACTCGCCGTACCCCGCGAGCGGGAAGTGGCAGCCGCCCGGAGGCTTGATGCCGAGCGTGGACATGATGCCCATGTTGGAGTAGTACCGGGGCAGCGTCCTCTGCACCTCGCGCAGCGCGTTGTCCGAGCCGTTCACGCCCATCGAGCATGCCCTGGGCCAGATCTGGAACAGGTAGTAGCGCTGGACGTTGGGGTAGTCCTGCTTCCAGCCAGCCGACAGGTCGATGAAGTAGTCGCGGTACGTCTCCCACCCGTAGCCGCCCGTCGGCCCGTCCGCACCCTGGTCGTTCTCCCCCTGGTGCCAGATCACGGCCCGGATGCCGTGCGTGAGCTTCGCCTCCCGCACGCGCCACAGCAGCCGTCCGTAGATCGTCCTCGCGTCCTCCGGGTCGCTCGCGTTCCTCTGGTGCTGGTCGATCCGAGTGCCGCCCACCGCGCCGTTGAGGACGCAGATCGGCACCTTCTGGCTCTCGACCAGCCGTCTCGCCAGCTCCAGGCCCCAGTAGCCGACCTGCGACTCGCCGCCCTTTCGGTCGCGGCAGACGGCGTTTCCCCACTTCCTGTTCCGTGCCCCCGCCGGATCGCCCGCCATGCTGCCGAAGGTGCGGATCCAGTCGCTCGTGTACGGCGGGTCGTCCTTGCCCACGTCGGTGGCCACGGCGTTGGACTGGCCGTTGATCAGGTAGGCGTCGCCGCAGACGAGGTTGTCGGCGGTGTGCAGCACCGTCTCGCGGCCCCCCTTCTTCGACCCGAGTTCGACCTTGTACTTCACCAGGCCCGCCTTGATCCGCGCCGACAAGGCGAACCGGTTGCCATCACCCAGCTTCTGGGTCTTCTCTTGCTGGAGCTTGTCGCCTGCATAGACGCGCAGGAAGACCGAGTCGGCCTTCTCCTTCAATGCCCCGGTCCAGTGGATCGTGCCCTCGTCCTTCTCGTCGCGGGGGATGAACTGGTTGTCCACGGGCCGCTCGTCCTTGCCGGGGACGCGCTCCACCCAGGCGTCTTTCTTCGGTTCGTTGACCGTGATCGTGGCCGAGCGGACCGTGGCCGCCCCGCCGTTGCTGACGGCGACTCGCACCGTCAACTTCCCGCTCTTGTTGGCCCTCTTGAGCAGGAGCTTGCCCGGCACGGCCTCCTTGATCACGGCGATGTCCGCGACGGACCAGTCGAACTTCAGCTCGCCGGGCCCGGAGGCCTCCATCTCCTTGCGGTTGGAGAGTGTCGGCACCACCTCGATGGGGGAGCGCCCGTCCCACCTCTCCGGCGCGGTCAGCGTGAACGCCGGCTCCGGGATGCGTTCCTTCACGGTGACCTCGATGTCCTTCGTCTTCACCCCGGTGGGGTAGACGGCCTTGAACCGGATGACGAGCGACTCGTCCCCGGCCACGCGGCCCGCGTCGAAGTCGAACCTGAGCCGGTCCACGGCGACGACGGCCTCCACCCCGCCGCGCTTGATGATCCAGTAGACCTTCTGGGCGCCGCCCGCCTTCGCCGTGATCGTGGCGCTCTTGCCCTCGGGCACTTCCAGCTTCGTCCGCGACACGGAGAAGTCGTCGCCTGGCTGGACGAGCAGCCCCGCCAGGGTCTGGAGGGGCTTCTGGTTCTCGTATTGCAGCCTGATCCAGTCGGCGGAGCGGGCCACCTTGGAGATCCGCACCTCGTCGATGTCGCCCACGAAGTCGAAGTTGCCGTACCATCCGCCGATCCACATCCGGGCCGGACTCTTGATCGCCAGCGGCGCTCCCGCCGCTTTGGAGACGCCGGCGAGGACGCCGTTGACGTAGATGCGCGAGTCGCCCTTCCGGCAGGAGTGGACGACGTGGGCCCATCGGGACATGGGCATCCTGCCGGCGCTCGCCACGTCCGCGCCGGAGAAGTAGCACTCCATTTTGACGTGCGGCGGGCTGCGGAAATGCATCACCACCTTGCCCTGGGCGTGCTCGTTGCCCCAGGCCACCACCCTGCCGTTCGGCTTCTCGGCCCGGAACCAGGCCTCGGTGGTGTGAGCGCCGGAGCCGGCGGGGTAGCCGGTGATCTTCTCCCCGCAGCGGATGCCCTTGCCGATCCCGAAGCGCCGGGCCTTGCCGATGACCCCCTCGCAGGCGGTGGTCCCCGCGTCGGCGGGTGACACCGTGCCGGCCTCGTCCCTGGCGGGGTCAGACATGTGGAGGACGCTCAGGTAGCCGTTCGACGCGCCGAAGACGGCGGGGCCGCTGGATTCGCTCTTCGCGTCGGGGTTGCCCCAGTGCAGCCTGAGCTCCTGCCGGGCGTCGCCCTTGATCGTCGGCACCCTCACCCAGATGCTGGCGGCGCCCTTCCTGGCGTCCCACTCGTCGATCTGGTAGGGCAAGGCCTTCCCCTCCGCCGTGGCGAAGCGGAGGTCGCCCCCATCGGGCCGGGCCTGGCTGAAGTCGAAGAAGTCCTCGTGCAGGCGGACCAGGACGGGGACCTCCTTCTCGGCCGCCGTGGCCGGCAGGTCGGCTCCGTCCTTCGTGGTGAGCAGGAACAGCGAGCCGGAGTGCTTCCAGCCCCGGTACGGCGCCTCCGCCGCCGAGACGTCTGGAGTGGACGACGCGGCCAGGAGCAGCGCCAGGAGCGAGGCCGCCCCGGCGGCCCGGATCTTCCCATCGGTCGTGTTCACGATTCGTCCCTTCGGCTCGACAGCGGTGATCGGTCGTTTCTCGGTGGCGGGTTGGACGGCACCGGGCGCGGTCACTTCCCCAGCGTGTGGATGGTGTTGTGGATCACGCCGGACACCAGCCGCCCGTCCGCGCCCTTGATGCGGTACTTCACCTCCATCCCCCGGGTCGGCGCCAGGTCCGGGATCTCCAGCCGCACCGACTTGCCGTCCGGGCCGAGCGACGCCCCCAGCACCGCCACCGGCCTCTCGTCGATGTGCTTCGACCCGTATTGCTGGCTCCGCTTCAACCCCCACACCCTGGCCTCGTAGTTCTTCGCCGACGCCGCCTCCACGGGGTCCAGCTTGTCGGTGAACGTGATCTCCAGCGTCCTCCTCCGCGCCTTCAGGCCCACAGGCAGGTCGGCGGGCTTGCCGGTGTAGCGCACCCGATAGAACCCGCCCGGCCGGGTCTGGTTCCCGGCCCAGGCGAACATGCCGCACGTGTACAGTTGGCCGTCCGTCGGGTGGAAGCGGCCACGCATGATCCCCGTCGGCGACGGCGGCAGCGGCAACGCGCACATCCCGCCCTGCCATTGCCCGCCGACCTCCTCGTGCGGCACGACGTAGATCTTGCCGTGCCCGTAGGAGAGGTTCAGCAGCGACCCCTTGAGCGGCCCCCACTTCTCGCCCGTCACCCAGATCAACTCCGCCGGCGAGCGGTCGAACTGGTTGGTGATCCAGCAGAGCGGCTGCTTCATGGCCGCGTCCGACGTGTCGGTGACATCGGTGTACCCCCACATGTTGCCGTAGAACCCACCTTTCTCGACCCTGTTGATGCGGTTCTTCGGCGTCCAGAAGCCTTCCTGATCGGTCACGAAGAAGGTGCCGTCCGGGTTCAGGCACACCCCGTTGGCGGCGCGGAAGCCCGTGGCGAGGATCTCCGTCTTGCCGCCGTCCTTGCTGACCTTCAGCAGGGTGCCGTGGTGGGGCACGAGGGCGTCCAGGGCGTGGCGTCCGCTCTTGGCGTAGTAGAAGTTCCCCTCCGCGTCGGTCTGCAGGCCCATGGCGAACTCGTGGAAGTGCTCCGTCACCTGGTGGTCGTTGTTGAAGCACTCGTAGAAGTCCGTCTCCCCGTCGCCGTTGAGGTCGTGCAGCTTGACGATCTGGTCGCGGCAGCAGACGAAGATGGCGCCGTCGCGGAACTTCAGCCCGAGCGGCTGGAAGAGGCCGGACGCGATCCGCTGCCACGTCAGCCCGCCCTCCGGCCTGTCGATGCCGCCCACCGTCCACACGTCCCCGTCCCAGGTGCACACGGCCATCCGCTTGCCGTCGGGGAAGAAGTCGAAGCCGGTCAGGCGGAGCAACGCGTTCCACGGGTTGCTGGCCGGCAGGCCGAACGTGTCCACGGCGAACGGCCCGTCCGACTTACCGAGGGCGGCGGTCGTCTTCAGGGCCCCCGGCCATCGCCTCGGCCCGCCCTCGGTCAGCGGCCTGAGCGCCCGCGGGACGGGGGTCGTCCTGGCGAGGCCGTCGAGGCCGGCCGGCCCCTTGGCCATGAGCACCTTCACCCGCGTCGGCGTGGCGGCGGCGGGGATCTTCAAGACGTGGTACCCGCCCTCCTTGACGAGTGACACCTTGCCGTCACCCACGACGGCGGCGGCGGCGCCCTCCGGGGCGATGCGTGCGAGCAGGCCGCGGGACGACTTTCCCACCTCGATCGTGCGGGTGAAGACCGTTCCCTTCTTGCCGTCCGACTCGGCTCCCTCCACCTCCAGGATGTCGGCGTCGCCGACCGTGTACGAGATCACGGTCTGGTCGCCGTAGGCGTAGGTCCCCCTGAACCGCGCCCACTTGCGCGGCAAGGGGCCGTACGGGCGCCGGTCGCGGCCGAGGGGGCGTGGGTCCTTGAAGCTGCCGGTCTCCGGGTCGGCCCACCCCGGGCCGGCCGGCATCTCGACGTGGCGCTCGCCGGCGAGCCTCGGGTGGACCTGGTGCTGGCCGTTGAAGTGGATGCCCTTCCAGTCGATGAAGCCGTCGCCGGCCCAGACGGCGGCGAGCCGCATCGTGTCGTGGTCGAACAGCGCCCAGCTCTTGCCGCGGGAGACGCCCCCCGCCCCCGCGTCCAGCCGGAGCGCGATGCCCTTGTACGCGATGTTCGGGCCGGGCCCGCCCACCTCGTAGGTGTTCATCAGGCTGGGCCCGTAGTCCATCGCCATCCACGGCTCCACGCTCGCCGGGGCCGGCCCGACTTCGCCCTTCTTGCCCGCGGGGAGCCCGGCCAGGTAGGCTTCGTCGGCCTTGGTGTACTGCGTCGGGTTGTGCGGCTTCAGGTAGGCTTCACGCAGATAATGGATCACTTCGTACTTCTGCCGCGGCACCATCCACGTCTGCGGGGCCATCAGGCCGTACCCGTGCGTGAGGGTGCGGTACAGGCCGTGCGGATCGCTGCCGTTCTTGAACGTGTGGGTGGCGAACTTCGGCGAGGTGGGGAGCGAGCCGGGTTGATCTTTCGTGCCGTGGCAGTTGGCGCACACGCGGGTGTAGATCGCCTCGCCGCGTTTGAACGCCTTGTCGTCCAGCCCACGGACAAGGGCGGCGTGGTCGATGTCCTTCTCGTATTCGGGCGGCACGAACGCGGTGTTCGCCGGCCGCAGCTCCCTGGCCCGCCCCGGCCCGCCCTCGGCGGCCTCGATGAGGTACTTCGCCAGATCGAGGAATTGCTGGCGATCCGACAGCATGTTCACCAGCCCGTCGGGCATCAGCGACTGCTTGCCGGCCCTCCGCTCCTCGATCTTCGCCGTCGGGATGGAGATCAACGTATTCCCCGCCGGATCGATCAACGTGAGTACGTCCTTCTTCTCCTCGACGAGGAGCCCGGTGATGGCCCGCCCAGCGGTGGTGATGACGGTGAGCGGCTCGTACCCCTTCTTGATGCTCTTCGACGGGAGCAACACCGACTCGATCAGGTGCTCGGCGGTGGCCTCCTTGCCGGCCCGGGCGATGTCCGGCCCGAGCCGTGTGCCGACTTCCGGATCGTGGCATTTGGCGCACGTCAAGAACGGCTGGAAGAACAGCACCGCGCCGCGGCCGGCGTCGCGCTGCTTGCGGGCCGCCTTCGCCAGCTCGGCCGGCGATTCCTTCAGCAGTTGCTGCGCGAGCATCGGCGGGGCCGCCGGGGGGGCGATGTCGGCCGCGACCTCCCAGAGCTTCCCCAGCAGCTCGTGGATCGCCGGGTCGTGCTTCTTCAGCTCGTCGCGGGTGAACGGGAAGAAGTCGTTCCGGCCGAAGTACGCCTCGGTCGTCTCGGCGAAGTACTCCATCGGGGTCGTCATCGCGTAGGCTTTTTCGAACGTGTTCGGTCTCCCGTTGCCGTGGTGGCGTTCGACCTTGTCGTACTTGCCGGCCTCCTTCGCCCTGACGAACGCGCCGGCGATGTCCGGGTTGCCGAACCCCTTGGGCAGCTCCCGGTCGTGGTACGCGTGGGCGAGCTCGTGCAGCACGAACCACGGCATGCGGTTCACCTCGGCCTGGAAGGTGCGGACGTTGGTGAACTCGACGCCTTTCGCCATCGCCGGGTCGCGGCCGTTCTTGCGCAGCCATTCCGCGCCGGGGTGGTACTCGGCGAGCGGCCGAACGCCGGGATACTCCGGGTTGAAGTAGAGGGGGACCTTCCGGAGCTTCGCGACGGCGGCCTTGGGCACCACCTTCGTGATCTCGACCAGTTGGCGGTCGAGCAGCTCGAGCGCCTTCGCGGTCGGCCTCGCGTCGGCGGCCAGCAGCTCCCGGTTGATGTGCAGCGTCCACCCGCGGAGGGCTCGTGTCTCGTAAACGGGCTCCGGGGCGGGGGCGTGCGGGGATTGCAGGTTGTCGCGGAGGAATCGCGTCATCGCCTCCATCAGATGCTGCTCGGTATTGCGGCCCTCCTTGATGGCGTGGGTGCGGTTCGGGTACGGCAGCACGCTGAACCGCTTCCCCCTGGCGATCAGCTCCTCCATCAGCCGCTCGGTGCCCTGGTAGTGGCAGTTGTCGTCGCCCGTGCCGTGGACGAGCAGCAGGTTGCCCCGCAGCCTGCCGGCGTGGGTGATCGGGGAGCCGTCGCGGTAGCCCGCCGCGTTGTCCGCCGGCAGCCCCATGTACCGCTCCTGGTAGATCGTGTCGTACAGCCTTTGGTCGGCAACGGGTGCGACGGCGATGCCGGCGCGGTACAGGTCCGGGTGCCGGAACAGGGCGTTCAAGCTCATGCTGCCCCCGCCGCTCCACCCCCAGGAGCCCACCCGGCTCGGATCGACGAACGGCCACCGCTTCAGCAGCTCGCGCACCGCCGCCGACTGCTCCGCCGGCGCGAGGATCCCGATCTTGCGGTGGACGGACTTCCGCCACTCACGGCCGCGCGGCACGTTGGTCCCCCGGTTGTCGACGCTGGCCACGACGAAGCCCTGCTGGGCGAGCAGCCAGTGCCACAGCCCGCGGGGCCCGGGCCAGGCGTCCCGCACCGTCTGGCCGTGCGGCTCGCCGTACACGTACATGAGCAGCGGCAGCTTCGCCTCGGGTCCGGCCTCGGCGGGCCTGATGCTCCATCCGTCCAGCACCACGCCCCCGCCGATCGGCACCTTCAGGAACTCGATCTCTGGCCGCTTCAACGTGGCGAGCTTGGCCCGCAGTTTCGCGTTGTCGGCCAGCGTGAGAACCGCGGCGTGCTCGCCCGGCCGCACCAGTTCCACCACCGGCGGGGTGGTGAAGTTCGACCAGGTGTGGACGGCCCACTTCGCATCAGGGGAGAAGTCGTAGGCGTGCCAGCCGGCCTGCTTCGCGGGAGAGAGCTGCTCGGTCTTGCTGCCGTCGAGCTTCACCCGGAACAGGTATCGTTGGGTCGCGTTCTCCGGCGAGGCCGCGTAGTACAGCCACCCGCCCGCCTTGTCCACGGCCTCGATGCCGATCACGTCGAACTCGCCTTTCGTGATCGGCGCCATGGGCGAGCCATCGATGGGGGCACGGTAGGCGTGTCGCCACCCCGACCGCTCGCTGAGCCAGAGGAAGCTCTTGCCGCCGTCCAGCCACCGCCACGGGTTCTCGTTCTCCAACCAGGCGGCGTCTTTCTCGGTGAACACGGCCGTCGCCTTTCCGGTGGCGGGATCGACCCGCCACACCCGGAGCTCCGTCTGGAGCCGGTTGAACTGCTGAACCAGAAGGTGCGAGCCGTCCGGAGTCCAACCGGCGTGGGGCAGGTAGTGCTCGCGCGGGTCGCCGGCCAGGTCGAGCCACTGCACCTTCCCGCCGGCCGCCGGGATCACGCCGAGCCGCGTGGCGGAGTTCTTCTCGCCCACCTTCGGGTAGGCGAACGACGTGATCCGCGGCGACTTGCTGACGACGTTGTCGATGAGGTGGAACTCTGCCACGCCGGTGGTGTCGAACTGCCAGAACAGGATGCGCCGTCCGTCCGGGCTCCATCGGAAGCAGTCCCGCAAGCCCAGCTCCTCCTCGTTCACCCAGTCGGACGTGCCGTTGATCAGCGTCTTCGATCCGTCGGTGGTGAGCTGGGTGATCTTCAGGCTATCGATGTCCTGGACATACAGGTTGTTCCCGCGGACGAAGGCGGCCCGTGTGCCGTCCGGCGACAGCGTGGCGAACATCAGGGACGACGGGGCGGCGTCCCCGCCCAGCTTCCTGAGCTTGCGTGTCGCCACGTGAAGCACCCAGTAATCACCGCGGGTGTTCCGCCGCCAGACCCTTTGGGTGTTCGTGTACAACAGCACCCGTGATTCGTCGGCGGAGAGCTCGTAGGCGTCCACCGCGAGCGGCTCCTTGGCCCCTTCGGGGACGAACCCCGTCGCTGGGACGACAACGTCTTTCTTCCCCGTGGCGGGGTCGTGGCGCACCAACTCCTTCCCTTTCCCGGTGGCGGGCTTCTCCAGGGTGAAGTAGGTCGCTGATCGCTTGCTCCACCGTCGTGCAGGGAGTTGTTCGGTGTCGAACACCTTGACCCCGAATAGGCGGCCGACCGACAGGAGGGAGTCGGCGGAGGGGGCGTCGGCGCGGAGTGTCCCACCCGTGACGATCAACACCGTCATGATGCCGAGATGCCACTGCCACGGTTTGCGAGATCGCGTCACGGTTCTCTCCGGCCGCCTGATGTTCGGACATCCAGAACGATCCACCTCGCCTGCCGCGGACTACTTGCCGCCGCCCTTCGGCTCGGGGTAGCCAACGGCCTTGATCAGCTTGGCCAACTCGCCTTCCAGCTTCCCCGCCAAGTCGGCGTCGGAGGCGAGGTTCTTGATCTCGTACGGATCAGCGGCCAGGTCGAACACCTCGGCCCACTCGGGATGCCCCGGATACTTCACCAGCTTGTGAGTGGTGGTGCGGATCGCGTAGCACGTGGGCACGTTGCCCAGCTCCTTGCAGTACTGGGCGAAGAACGACCGCCGCCAGCCGGCCGGCTTGCGGCCGGCGGCCAGCTCCTTCCAGCTCGCCCCCTGCATCGTTCCCGGCACCTTCGCCCCTGCGAGATCGAGCAAGGTCGGCGCGAGGTCGATGTTCAGCACCATCTCGTCCACCGTTTTCCCCTTGCCGAACAGCCGCGGGTATCGCACCAGCATCGGAATGCGGATCGACTCCTCGTACAGCGACCTCTTGTCGCCGGAGCTGTGTTCGCCCAGGTAGTACCCGTTGTCGCTCGTGTACACGACGACGGTGTCGTCGGACAGCTTCAGGCGGTCGAGCGCGTCGAGCAATCGGCCGACGTTCTCGTCCACCACCGCGATGTGACGCAGGTAGTCGAGGTGAACGGCGTTGTCGGCCAGGCCGGTGGGGTACTTGCCCGTCTTGGGATCCTTCTCGTGGAAGATCGCCGGCACGCCGCAGTTCGGGGTGGAGCGGCTGGTCTCGTCGGCGTACAGCTTCCGTAGGCGCTCCGGCAGGTTCTTCCCGCCCCGCGGGCTGTGCGGGCTTTTCAACCCGACCACCATGGAGAACGGCTTGTCGCGGTTCTCCTTCATCCACGCGATGGCGTAGCCGGCGCTCACCTCGTCCACCCAGCCTTTCGTCGGGGTGGCCTTGCCGTCGATCTCGAACGGGCAATCCTGATGCCGACCCTGCCCGACGTAGCTGGCCGAGTAGTCGAAACCCGGCCGCGGGCCGCGCTGGTTGCCCATGTGCCACTTGCCGACGTACGCCGTCTTGTAACCGGCCTCACGCAGCAGGGTGGCGTGGGTGACGGCGTCCTCGGGGAACGGCGTGCTGTTGTTCGTGAGGCCGTTGGCGTGGTTGTACCGGCCGGTGAGGAACGCCGCCCGACTCGGGGCGCACAGCGACAGGGTGACGAAGGCGTTGCGGAACCGCACGCCGCCGGTCGCCAGCCGGTCAAGGTGGGGCGACTTGAACCACGGGAACCGCGCTCGCTTGCCCTGCTCCTTCTGCACCACGCCCATCGCGTCCCAGCGGTGGTCGTCGGAGTAGATGAACAGGAAGTTGGGCTTGCGGTCGGCGGCGAGCCCGCCGGTGGCGGCCCAGAGCAGCACGATGATCGCCGTGATGGCGGTGCTTGCGGGTCGAATCCGCGGACGCATGGCCGATTCCTCCGTCTCGTGAAGCGTCAGGCCCGCCCGTTCCGGGCGAGGCCGGACCTCGCTCACTTCTTCTCGGGTTCGTAGGTGAAGGCGTGCTTGTCGGCCGGCAGGACCCACACGTTGCGGAACTTCACCGGGTTGCCGTGATCCTGGAGGAACACCGGGCCGGTCATCGTCTTCCTCTGGCGGTCGCGGATCTTGTCCAGGTACGGGGTGTTGCCGAATCGGAACGGGTGGAACACGGACTTCGGCTCGCCGAACCGGGCGCCGTCCTGCACCTTCTTCCCGTTGAACCACACCGTGGCGGCCCCGTCCTCGACGATCTTCCCCGACTCGTCCCGCCGCGGCGCCCGGTAGCGGATGTCGAACACCTGCCACTCGCCCGGCTTTCGGCAGGCGTTCTCCAGCGGCGGCGAGAACCCGTACACGGCACCGGCGTCTTCCTGCGTGACCTTCTTCCTGCCGAACGAGTTGAAGATCTGCACCTCATAGTGCCCGTGGATGTACACCCCGCTGTTCCCCGGCCCCTTCTCCGGCAGCAGGAACTCGACGTGGATGTCGGCGTCCTTGAAGTGCAGTTTCGAAACGACGTGGTTCCGGTTCTTCCTGGGCGTCGGGACCATCACCCCGCCAACGACCGGCCAGTCGATCTTCTCCCCGGTCATGCTCAGGAACGAGTGGTTCCCCTTCTCGTCGAGCAGCACGGTCGCCCCCTTCGGCGGGGGGGCGGGGAGCTTGCTTTGATCCGGCTTGAAGCCTGGGTCCGCCGCGAACGAAGCCATCGCGAGCAGCAGCGCGGTTGTCATCTGGTCGCCTCCTCGGTACGTGTTCGATGGGCAGTGCCGCCTGGTCCGCAGTTGTCGGCGGACCAGGCGGCGCGTGCCCGCCGCCCGCCCCGCCCCTTATTTCATCCCCTTGAGCAGCTCCACCATCGCCCGGCCCATGGCCTCGCCGACATCCATGTAAACTTCGGCCTTGCCGCCGTAGTGGCCGTTGCCGCTGCCGCCTTGCGCCATCGGGTGGGTGTAGACGGTGGCCACGTTGCCTTTGAACTCCGCATGCTTGCCGCTCTTGCCGTCCACGGCCAGGTGGGCTTCGAGCACTTTGCCGCCGTTGCCGCCGCTGCCTTTCTTGGCCTCGCCCAGCGTCGCCAGGACGAACCTCGCGTCCGGGGCCTTGAACTCCTTGCGCAGCGCCTTGATGAACCGGACGAGGTTCTCCTCGTACTTGGCGGCGTGGGCGGGATTGCCGACGTCCTTCTCGCCCTGCCAGAAAAAGAATCCGGCGACCTCGTAGCCTTTGGCTCCGGGGTAGTGCTTGTCGAGGTCGGCCAGGGCCTTCTTGGCGTCGCCGATGTCGAAATCCCACTGCTTGCCGGCATACCAGTCGATCGGCTTCCCCTTCTTGTCAAGCCACGGCGGGGGCGCGGTGGCCTTGCCCTTCTCCGGATCGGCCGGCCAGGAATCCGGCTTCTCCTTGTAGGCGGGGTACACCTTCCCATCCATCACGTATCGCTCGCTGCCCGGGGGGACGAGGTCCCAGCCGAGGCTGCGGTTGCCGATGCAGCATTTGAGGATCATCACGGGCGCCTCGATCGCGTTCCCCAGCCGATGGCCGATCCCGAATTCCGGGCCGAGGGTGTTGCCCTTCACGGTCATCCACTCGTTGTTGAGCGGGCCCTTGCCGGACATGTATCGCACGAAGCGGACATCCTTCCGCTCGATCCACTTGCCCGCGTCATCCACGAGGTACTGGTATTTCTTCTTCTCCTTGACCGCGTGCTCCAGAGAGACCGTGCCGCCTTTCACCTTTCCCAGGCCGACCATGTTGGATTGGCCGAGCAGGATGAACACCTGGACCGGCTTGGTCATGTCCGCAGGCTTGCCGTCGTGCCTGGCGACCTCCTTCGTGTCCTTCTTGTCCGTATCCTGCGCGCCGGCACCGGGCAGCCCCATCGCGAGGGCCCCGAGCAGGCACAGGACGCCGCTGATCCGATTCCAGCCCATCGATCCGTCTCCTATTGATTGAGTAAGCCTCATCCGTCAACCCCTGATCGCCGGATCCCAGCAAGTCCGGCTTGCACGTCTCCGAGACGCTACTTCACCGGCGTCAGCGTGAAATCCTTGATCGCGACATTCCCCGTCGGCCTCGAGAACGCCAGCACGTTCTTCCCCTTCGCCAGCGTGACCTCGGCCGGCGCGGTCTTCCGCCACTGCCCGCACGTATAGGGGATCACCATGGTCACCGCGCTCCCCGCTTTGTTCGCTGCCAATTGGAGGCTCCTCCCCTCGTGCACCGTCACCACACGCGCCGTCAGAGCGTACTTGCCGGCCGTCGGGACATCGATCTCGCATTGGAACGCGCCACCGCCGCACAGCACCTGCAGCCCCCCGAGGAAGCTCTTCACATGGCTCACCCCTCCGGTGCACGCGCCCGCCGGGATGGTGATCACGCCATCCGGCGCGACGGTGGCCTTCCTGTCGGCCTCCGTCACGACCGCCTTCGCGACGGCCATCGCTCGGGTGGCCGCCGACTCGTTCTTCTCGCCCAGCTCCGTTCCCAGCGCGGCGAGCTGGCGCGGCTTCGCCTTGGCCACGATCGCCTTCTTCTCAAAGAGCGCCACGATGTTCCAGAATCCGCCGCTGCCCTGCTTGTGGCCGTCGTACTTCTCCTCGCCCAGCGCATCCCCCACCCACTGGGCACGCAACGCCTGGACGTGGTCCGCCGGGTGGTTGCGGACCTGCGTCTCCAGCACGAAATCCAGGTCGGTGCGGCCACCCACCCCTTTGCCCCCTCCCCAGGCGGCACCGAGGTTGACCACCCAGCCATCGGGCGTCCAGCGGCCCAGGGACGCGTGCCCGGTCTGGGGGCGAGGCACGCTCGGAAGCCCGAAGGACTGCACGATGAACCTTCCGAAGAACGCGCGCCGACCGCAAATGCCGCCCTCCTTGCACACGTTCTGGAAGAACTCCAGCGAGTCGTCATCGCGCAGGAGGTGCGAGCTCCGGTACGCGACGTCCGTCCTCACCGCTCCCGAGTACCTCCAGCCGTAGTCCTTGTTGAGGATGTGGTCGGGCCGGTAGTTCCGCAGCATCTCGCGCCCCCAGGCCAGCATGTGATCGGGAGCATTGCTATCGACGATCAGGCGGCACTCCCACGCCGACATGTCCTTGAAGGCCGGGTCCAATTCGCCATCCAGGTGGGCCTTCTCGTAGTGCCTGTATCGCTTCACCGGATCCACCACCGGGGGAGCGTCCTTCTTGGCCTCGGCATTGCGTTGGGCCACCGGCACGGCATGCTGCAAAGCGACGCCCAACGCCAGCCGCTGCAGGATGCCCTTCTCGCTGCGCGGGCTCGCCTTCCTGATCTCGGCGAGGATCTGCATCGCACGGCCGTACCGGCCGCCGTTGGCCCCGTCGGCCTCCAGCATCTGCTTCATCAAGGCGGTGTCGGCCAGCAGGCCCTCCACCAGCGCCTCCTGCTCCTTGCCCTGCTGGGCGAATTCCGCCAGCCCCTTCGGCGTCGCGTGGGCGAGCACGGCGCACTTGACCAGCTTCGCGTCCAGCTTGTCGCTCGAGAGGAATGGCGTCACCTCCGCCAGGAGCGCCTTCGCGGCCTTCTGTTCGTCCGCCTCCGCCTTGACGAGCACAGCCTTGGCTGCCTTGCTCGCCTCGAGATGTTTCGTCTCGTCCGCCTTCGCCGCATCCAGGGCGGCCTGGCGTTCCGCGAGCGCCTTGAGCCCCGCCGCCTTGTCCGCCTGCCAATGGGCCAATTGCTTCTTCGCTGCCTCCCGTTGGGCCTCGGTCGTCGCCTTCTTCAGCGCCGCCTCCGCCGCCGCGATGCCCTTCTCGGCGCCGCCGAGCCACTTGCCCTTCGCGTGCCCCACCAGCGCCGCCGCGGTCGCGACCTTGTTCAGCGGCTGTTGGGCCGCCCCCACATCGGCCTTGGCTTTCTTGACCGCTTGACGAGCGGCCTGGAATTCGGACTTCATCCGCTCAGGAACGCTCGGCAACGCCTTGGCGATCTCCGCCCGCAAGGCCGTGAGCGAGGCTCCGTACTTCGCCCGGAGTTTTTCCCCGGTTGGGGTCAGGGGAGATTGCTTCGTTTCCGGGGCGGCAAGGACGCTGCCGACTCCCAGCACGATGCATATCCCCAGCAAGATGCCGCGGGCGAGATGCTGCTTGCGCTGCCTCATCACGAACATTCCTTTCCTGGCGTTGTCGAGGTAGGACTCAGAGTGTGTCTGGAATGATATAAAATGGTGCAATCGCCCTGGGTGCGATGGCAGTCGCTTCCCCGCCTGATTCGTCCTTGGACCCTCTTTCGGCTACTCTCGCCTCATTTCACGGTTGAATGGGGTGCTACCCGTTCCTGGGTCGGTACGCTATTTGACCGCTTTGATTCCGACGAGAGCCTCGGCGAACGCCTTGCCGATGGGGGCCATGATTTTGGCAGCACCGAGGTAGTGGTAGCCGCCGTTCGACACGCCCGTCTTCAGCCGCTTCAATTCGTCCGGTTTGAACTCCTCGTCGAGGGCCCTCTTGCGGGCGGCCTCCTTCTCTGGCTCGGTCGGCTTCGGCGTCATCTTGCTGAACCCATGCTCCAGTTTGTCGTACACCCGCCGCCTCCGATCAATAAACTCCTGTAGGTCGTCGGCCCAGAACGGCGCGGTCTCGACCAGGAACAGGTTGCCCATGAACTCCTTGAGGGCCAGGCCTTCCAAGGTGGCTTGACATCGCTATAACAGTAGTGCCCTGAGCGA
>CAZVZK010000067.1:46427-54259 GCA_964630925.1 uncultured Alcaligenaceae bacterium | reverse complement strand
CGGAGACGACGGTGGACTTGCCGGCCTGGCGGGAGCAGTTGAGGAGGGCCTGGCGCGAGGGGGAGAGCAGGAAGGCGCGCTGCCAGGGGTCGGGCGCGATGCCCTGGGCGACGAGGATCAGGGAGGGGTCTGAGGCCAGGGCGAGGGCCTGCTGGGGGGTGAGCGCCATGCGGGCGAGTATGGCGGGGGCGGGGTGGTGGAGGGGAGGGGGCTTTCCGGATTTCGAGGGCCGGGGCTTCCTCCACACATTCTCGCATTTGGAGTGGCAGGGATTATCGCAGGTAGCACAGTGTGCCATCTGCGGAATGTCTGCTACTTTCCGCCGCGGAACGGGTGGAGGAATTCGGCCTGCCTGGTGCCCCTGGCTGCTCGCATTCTAGCCGCCGGTGACGCGCCCCGCCAGCCTTACCGCCCCACCCGGCCACCGGCCCGCAGCCGCGCCAGCGTGCCTCGCCGCGCCTCGTCGGGCCAGGTCGCCAGCAGGGCGAGAAGGGACGTGAACTCGTCCTCGGAGAGGGCGCCCTTGGCCTCGTTGCAGCGCATGCAGACGACGCGGAGGTTGTCGAGGCCCCAGCCGCCGCCGCGGCTGGTGGGCCGGGCGTGGTCGATGCCGAAGTTGCGGGGCGTCAGGGGGCCGCGGCAGTGGGGGCAGGGGCGGGCGAGGGCGTCGGCGACCAGCGCCCTCAGCTCGGCGGGGCCGAAGGGCACCGACGAGCCGGCGTCCCTGGCGCGGCGGCGCTGGTGGCCGAGGATGGTGCGGGTGCGGCGGGTCAGGGTGGCGTCTTCCATCGCGCCATGTTGGGGCGGGGCGGGGCGTGGCGGGGAGGGACGGCCAGGGGGTGGTGTCGCGGGGGGGATGTTACGGATGTTCGCGGCGGCGGCAAGTGCCTTGGCGGCAAGGACTTGCCTCCGAACATGGGTGATGTTCGGGGATGTTCGGCGGGTGGGGGAAATGCGCGCGGCGCGTGGTCGGCGGGGATAATGGGGGGGCGGGCGGGGGGGTGTGGGCGATTCCCCCCGCCTGGCGGTCCCCCGTGATCGATGGGCCTCGGCCCCTGAACATGCCTGAACATCGGCGATGTTCGGCGCTAACTCCTTGTGGTTTCTGGACTTGTTGTCGTGGCGAACATCCGAACATGGGGCGTTCGGCGCGGGGCCTTCGGGCGTTCGGGGCGGCGCTGGGCGGCGTCCCAGGCGCCATTGTGGCCGGCGGGGGGCGTTGGCGGTGAGCGTGCGGGGGGGGACGCCCGGCCCTGAAGGACCGGGCTACGAACCAAAGCCCCGTGAACGGGGCTGAATGCTGGGGCGGGGGGTTGCGATCATCGTGGTGGGGGGCCTTCGGCCTTGCCCCCACGCCCGCCCGGTGGGGTGTTGTCTGCCGCACCCCATTCCGGCCCGGGGGCCTGAAAGGTGGGGGGCCGTCACGGGAGGCCGGAATGGGGTGCCCGGCTCGACAACCCCCAAGTGCTGACGTGGGAGAGCGCTCCGCTGCGCGAAGCCTCCGCGTCGCGGCTAACCGAGGCGGGGCGTGGCGCGGGCCGCGTCAGGCCGCCGGGGCCGCCCCCGCGCGCCCGCGCCGTCGCCAGGCGAACACCGCCAGGGCGGCGAGCAGCCCGCACACGCCGACTGCCGCCCAGAGGGGCCACTCGGCGGCGGGCGTGTAGCCCGTGCCCTCCTGGAGGAAGTCGAACACCTCCAGGATGCGTCGCGGCTCCACGCGGTACCGGGTGCCCTTGCCCTCGTAGAAGCCGTAGCGCTCTATCATCTCGGGGAGGAGGCTCCCGTACCACATTTTCCTCCCCGTCTCCAGGTTCCGCACGGAGATGTTGCGGCTGCCGCGTGTCTCGTCGAGGAACGGGGACTCCTGGCTCCCCGTGTAGGCGACGACGCTGACCTCGAAGCGCCTCCCGTGGTAGACGAGCGTCTGCGTCTTATCGACCCAACCCCCGGCGAAGGCCATCACCCGCAGGGGCCTCGCGAGCGCCTGGTGCGTGACGCCCACCTCCTCGACGACATAGCGGTTGTCCTCGGCCATCACGGCGAGCAGGCTCTCGGCGCTGCCGAGGAACCCAGCGGAGGACCGATGCGGGACGTTGCTTTTGGTGGCTGGCCGCATGTCGGCCTCCAGCTCGGCGATCGTTCTGCCGTTGATGTGCGTGAGGCCCCGGATAAGCGGCGTGGCGTTCTCGCCGCCGACGGTGAAGCCGGTGGCCGGGTCCTTCATCGGCGTCACGGGGCGGAGCTCGGCGTCCGACTGGAGGTCCAGATCTTTGAGGTCTGCGGGCAGCTTCGGGCCCTCGCCCCGGACATTTACGGGCAGGACGGAGACGGAGAGGAGCAACGCCAGAGGGGGCAGCATGCGGCGCATGGGCGGGCCTCGTCGGTGAAGGGGTGTTGCCCACAGCCTACCCTGCCCGGCCCGTCGTGTCCACGGCCGGCCCGCGGCGGGTCAGTGGGGCTGCGGCAGGGCGATGCCGGCCCAGGCGAGGTAGTGCTCCATCTCGGCGATGCGGGAGCGGACGCGCTGTGAGGCGCCGTAGGCGGCGAGGGCCTCGGGGGTGTCGTGCGGCGTGGCCTCCAGGGCGAGGGCGGCGGCCTGGTCGAGGACGCAGCGTTTGAGGAGGGCCAGGGCGCGGCGGAGGTCGTTGCGGTCCCTGGCGGAGCCGCGGAGTGTCGGGGGCAGGGGCATGTCGTCGGCGCGGGGCGGGATGCGGCACCCGGCGAGGAGGCGTTGGCACCGGGCGGCCCAGGCGAGGAGGGAGGACGCGGCGGCGGCGACCTGGACCTGCTCGGGGCAGGCGAGGAAGGCGCTGGCGTGCCCCTCGGCCTGGAGGAGCCAGTGGCCGAGGAGGCGGAGGCGCTCGACGGGCTCGCGCAGGGCGGCGAGGAGGTGGGAGTGGGCGGCCTGCTGTTGTTTCTCGGAGCCGAGGATGTGGGTGACGAGGTCCATTGGGGTGTCTCGGGTTGATGGGGCTACCTCACCCCCCCCGCCCCCCTCTCCGAAACGGCAGAGGGGGGAGTCGTCAGAGCATCGCCTCAGCGGAGGGGTGCTGTGTCCGCCCACAGGAGGGCGGCACGGATCGGCCATTGTCGCGCGGGCGACATGCCGGCGGGGAGGGGTTGCGGGGCGGGTGCGGCGTCGGTAGGCTGGCGGCACGGGAGGGCCGGGGCATGACGGAGGCGGAGTGGCTGGCGTGTGAAGAGCCGCTGCGGATGCTTGAACTCCTGCACGGGCGCAATGGCCAGCGCAAAAGACGGCTACTCGCGGCGGCGTGCTGCCGCTCCTTTTGGCGGGATCTCGCCGCTGACGGAGTCAGGCGCGCCGTGGAGGAGGTTGAGCGTAACGCGGACATGGCCGGCCAGCCTTCCACCTCCGGCCTGGTGGGGCTGGACGAGATCAGGAATCCGGCGGTCGGCGCGGTCTACCTTCACCGCGAGCCCGGCGCGCCGCTGATGGTCGCTGTGGGGAGTTTCGTGCTGCCCAACACCTGGGTCTGCCTCGTTGGACTCTTCGAGATTTACACCTCTATCAGCCCCAAGCGGCCAGGCCTGATCGTGGAGGTGCTCGTAGAGGATCAGGCGTTCGTAGAGTACGGTGCCCCACTCTTTCGCATGGCCCCGGCGACGGCGGCCGAATGCCCGCGCGAATGGCCTCGTAGACACGCGGATCTTATCCGCGATGTCTTCCCCCACCCGGATCGAGTCTCGCTAACCCTCGCGCCGGCCTCGCCGGATGCTCGCGACCTCGCTCTCGGGGCATACCATCGAGGCCGTTCTCATTCCGGAGAGCTGGATCGACAGCGGCTCGCAGTGCTCTCCGATGCGCTGGAGGAGGCGGGCTGCACGGACGAGGCCATCCTCGGGCATCTACGCTCGCCCGGCCCCCATGTCCGCGGGTGCTGGGCGTTGGATCTGGTGTTGGGCAAGGGGTGAGGGCGGTGCTGAGGCGGAGACACGGCGGGCTCACGCCCCGCCGCTCGCCCTGGCCGGCCCGATGGGCTGTCCGCCGGCGAGGGCGTCTGCCAACGCCGCCCGCGCCTCGGGGAAGGGTGCGAGGACCTGGAGCATGGCGGCGAACACGCCCTGCATCTGCGGCTCCAGGAGGAGGTTGATCTCGCGGCCCTCGGGCGGCGGGGAGGGGCGGACCATCTGGCTCCAGCCGGGGGAGTCGGGCGTCTCCTTGCCCGGCCCCTGCATGAGCCACTTGACGGCCTCCTGGCGCAGGGCCTGCACCTCGGCGGTGAGGCGGGCCTGGGCGCGGGCCTGCATGACGGCCTGCCAGAGGGGCGTGTAGAGCGCGTGGGGCTTCCAGGCGCGGGGGCGGTTCATGGGGTTGCCGCGCTCCATCCAGCGGTGGTAGACGGCGGCGGGGATGCCGATGGCCTCGGCGGCGACGTGGGGGAAGCCGCCGGCGGTGACGAAGGCGGCGATGGAACGCTGGATGTCGGGGGTCAGCTTGTAGGCGCGGCAGTTCATGGCGGGCCTCGGGTGCGGGGTGGGCGTCAGGATCGAACGTGCCATGGGCGGGCTGGGCGCGGGGAGTCGGGTGCCGCATTGTCCTTGACGGGGGCGGCGGCGTCGTGTGTGATGGGCGGCGTGGCGCTGGTAATAACGTGTTTGGCGGCGGAGGGCTTTAGGCGGTGGACGAGCTTGAACATCGGGTTCGGTCCTTCGTCCATGAGCAGGTGCCGTGGTTGCCGCTGGACATGGCCCCCGGCACGGACGTGGTAGACGACGCCCGCATCTACGGCGACGACGTGTGGGAGTTGGTCGAGGAATTCGGCAAGCGGTTCGCGGTGCGGCTGGATGGGTTTCGGTGGTATCACCACAGCGGGCCGGAGGGGTGCAACCCTCTCTGGCTACTGTTCAAGCCATGGTGGGCGTGCAAGACCCACGTCCCTATCCGGCTGTCGGACCTCGTGGAGTCGGCCAGGCGCGGGGCCTGGGCGGTGCAGTACCCGCCCGGTGAGGCCATGCCCGAACCAGGCGATGCAGTAGACGGCGGGGGCACGTAGGCTTCCCCTGGTTCATAGCCCACCCAACCCCACCGGCGGGTGCGTTGTGTCGTTCCCGCCGACGCGCCGAGGCCCGACTTCGGACTCTGGAAGTGCGCCAATGGTCTGACCTCTGGGAGAGGGTGAAAAGCGGGTGGAAAGAGGGCTGCGGGAGGGTCATGGGAGGGTCACGGGAGGGTGGAAAGAGGGTGGAAAGTGGCCCTCAACTGACCTCAACCGGGTATCAAGTTGCGGCCACTGACGCTCATCGGCACACCCCCGCCCCCCCCAGAGGCCGTTTCGGGGCGGGGTGGGGTCGTGGATTCAGGCCGCGGGGTGGGCCGAGTAGCGTCCCTGGGTCACGCGGATGAGGCCGGCCTGCTTCATGCGGGCGAGGAGCATCCGTGTGGCGTCGTGGGACTTGCCGAGGGCGTCGGCGGCCTCCAGGGACGTGAGGGGCCTGCCGGCGCGCAGCAAAGCGTCGAGAGCCTTCTGCTGCTCGGGGGGCAGGCCGGCGCCCTGGTGGAGCCTCCACAGGCAGGACGGGGCGTCCCACAGGAGGCGGAGCGTCTGGTCCTCGGTGTCCCGGCCCCGGCAGTGGGAGCAGGGCCGGGCGAGGGCATCGGCCACCAGCGCCTCAGGTCGGCGGGCCGAAGGGACCGACGAGGCGGCGTCCCTGGCGCGGTGGCGCTGGTGCGCGCGTGGGTAGCATCGGAGGTATGGTCGGGGGAGGTCTGGGCACGGGGCACCGGCGAGATGGGGGAGGGTTGTGGGCGAGGGCACTCCCTGTTGTTAGTATTGGACGGGTGTCCATGCCCCGTCAAGGGGCCTGCCAACTTTTCCCGCCACCTGGCAGGGGGTGGCGTGTGCTGCGTTCTGGCATGTGACTCGGAATCGTCGATGCAAATGCTTAATTATGATGATGTTACGGCGACGGAGTCACATGCCACGTCGTCGGGAAGTGGAATGTGACTCGGCGTTCAACGGGGCCTCGCGTCCGCCGCTGGCACCCGCGGTCAACGGATGCAGAGAACCGGGCGTGAGATGTAAAATCCGCCCAGGAATTTGCATTGCAGGGGGTTGCCTGGGGGGGTGCAATGCAATGCAATTCGTGCCGCCGGCCACGCCACACGTCTCCTGCCGCCCGACCACACGCACCGCGGAACGGGTGCCGCTGACGGTGAGCAGGCGGAGGGCCGCCCCCTCGCTCGGTGATTGTCGGCGTCGGCGGGCTGGCCGTTCCCGTTTGACAGGCCGCGGAATGTATCCCATCTTTCTTGCGGCTGGCGACTGCGACCCCCGTGCCGAGCCGACTCCCCACTACGAAGGATGCATTTCTCATGGTGACGACTGACCTCGGGGCCTGCGAGTGGTTCGTCTGGGACCTGCGCCGCAGCAACCTGATCGACCGCGGGCAGCTCGATCAGATCGTCGGCGAGTTCCTGCAGAAGCACCCCGGCGCCGAGCCGCCGCAGCTCGCCGAGTACCTCACGAAGCAGAACGTGCTGACGGACTTCCAGGCGGAGCGTCTCCTGCAAGGGAAGACGCAGGGCTTCGTCCTCGGGCCGTTCACGCTCATGGACGCCCTGGGCACCGGCAGCATGGGCACGGTGTACAAGGCCCACAACAAGAACGACAACGGCTGGTACGCCGTCAAGGTGCTGCCGCGGCGCAGCATGTGGAACGTGCGTATCGCCCGCCGCAAGGTGCGCTCGTTCGAGCAGATCAATAACCCCGCCGTCGTGCCGTTCGTGGACGTGGGCACGGCGGGCGGCATGCACTACCTGGCCTGGCCGCTCGTCGAAGGCAAGACGCTGGACAAGGTGGTCACGGAGCGCGGCAAGCTGCCGGCTGACGAGGCGACCCGCTACGCCGTCCAGGCCGCCGAGGGCCTCAAGGCCGCCCAGGACGCCGGGCTGTTCCACGGGCTGCTCAAGCCGTCGAACCTGATGGTCGGGCCGGACGGCAACGTCAAGATCCTGGACTTCGGCATCGGGTGCCTGCTGGCCGAGACGGAGGGCGAGTCGCTGGTGGACACGATGTCCACGGCGAACTCGGTGAACTCGGGCCTGGACTGCTCCAGCCCGGAGTCGATCATGGACCCGACGAACCTGAGCTCGGTGGGCGACCAGTACTCGCTGGGGTGCGTGCTGTACTACTGCCTGACGGGGCAGTACCCGTTCCCGGACGGGACGGCGGTCGAGAAGATGATGTGCCACCAGACCAAGCAGCCGATGCCGATCCGGAACTTCAGCCCGGAGGTGCCGTACGAGCTGGTCGAGGTGATCGAGAAGCTGATGGCGAAGGCGCCGGCGGGCCGCTTCGCGACGACGGCGGAGGCCATCGAGGCGCTGCGTCCGTTCACCTCCAACGGCGCGGCGGCCCCGGCGGTGCAGCGGCGTCCGACGATGCAGATGCCGCGTGTGAAGCTGTCGCGTCCGTCCACGCACGAGGAGCCGGCCCCGCCCCCCCCGGCGGCCGCCCCCGAGCTGTCACGTCCCGCCGTCGCGCGGCCCCTGCCGCCGCGTTCGCCGTCGGCGGCGGCCCCCAAGCTTCCAGGCCGCGCCGACCTGGGCAAGAAGCCCGCCGCCGAGGCGGCCAAGCCCGCGCCCGCGCCCGCGCCGGTGCCCGCCGTCGAGGGGACGCCCGAGCCGGCCCCCGCGCCGCGAAAGTCCGGCGGCGGCTCGATGAATGGCGTGGCGGTCGTCATCATCGCCGTGCTGTGCGGGGTGGCGGCGTTCTTCGTGAGCAAGATGGTCTTCTGAGAATAGCTGACAGCCAGCAACAGCCGGCGAACAGCCAGCGAAAGCCAGCTAAAACAAGAACAGCCGGCCCCCC
>CAZVZK010000067.1:0-46327 GCA_964630925.1 uncultured Alcaligenaceae bacterium | reverse complement strand
CCCCCCGCGTCCCACCTCGTGGTGTAATGGTGGGTGAGGTTGGCGTGCAGCGTCTTGGCTGTTCGCTGATAGCTGAAAGCTGATAGCTGAGAGCTTGAGATGCAGGTCTGGATCGGCACGTCCGGCTACTCCTACACCGACTGGGTGGGGGAGTTCTATCCCGAGGGCACCCGGCCCGAGCGGTTCCTCTCCGTCTACGCCCGCCACTTCCCCCTCGTCGAGCTGAACTTCACCTTCTACCGCCCGCCGACACGGGCGGTGTTGCAGCGGCTGGCGTCGAAGGCGCCGCCGGGGTTCCAGTTCGTCGTCAAAGCCCCGCGTCTCATCAGCCACGACCAGAGGCCGCTCGAGATCCCGGGCTTCCGCGACGCAGTCGAGGGGCTCCAGGCACGCGGGCAGCTCGCGGGGGTGCTGGCGCAGTTCCCGCAGGCGATGCACTGCACGAAGGCCGACTGCGACTGGGTCGCAACGCTGGCGAAGGAGCTGGGGCATCTCCGGCTGGCGGTGGAGTTCCGGCATCGGTCCTGGGATCGGCCGGGGCTGCCGGGATGGCTGGCCGAGCAGGGCGTCGATCTGGTGTCGGTGGACGTGCCGGACATCGCGGCGTTGTTCCCGCGCGGCTGGGTGCAGTCGGGATCGACGGCGTACATCCGCCTCCACTCGCGCGATGCGGCGAAGTGGTACGAGGACGGCGGGGCACGCTACGATTACGGCTACGGCGAGGCCGAGCTGGGCGAGTGGATTTCGGAGCTGGCGAACCGGGCCGAGCAGGGCGCGACGGAGCGGGCGCTGTTCCTGTTCAACAACTGTCAGCGGTCGCAGGCGGCGGTGAACGCCCGGCGGATGCAGGCGATGTTGAGCGCGGGGCTGCCTGCGGTCGAGCTGGTACCGCCGCGGGCGGCGGACGAGCCGGTGCAGGGGATGTTATTCTCGTAGAGCACGCATCCTGCGTGCTCTCTTGATCAAGCGAAGCGAGCACGCAGGATGCGTGCTCTACGAGAGGAGCCCCGCCAGTGCCCGGACACGCTCGCCGGAGATGCGTCCCTCGCGTCCGCCCTCGCACGCCGCCCCGCGCACCGCGAACCAGTCCGGCGCCAGCGGCAGCAGCGTGCGGATGGCGTCCGCCGTCAGCGACCCCGCCAGGGCGAGTTTGACGCCACCCTCGCGGCACCGGGCCGCGATCCGCGCAAGGTCGGCCAATGAGAGGTGGTCGAGGAGCGTGCGGCCGTCCTTGGCGTAGGTGTCGATCAGGAGGACGGGGAAGCGATGCTCAACGGCGAAGCGGCACACAACCTCAACAGAGGGCGTGTGGGTGGCACGAACATCCGCGTAAGCGGAGGGGACGACTTTGTTCCGTACCTCCTCCTGTGAGGGATGGTGAAGGAGGCGAAGGAGGCCACGCCAGTCACTCTCGTCCGCCCAGGCAAGCCCCCACTTCGCGAACGTGAGCCCGTGGACGTAGCCGGGGAAGGCTGCTACACTCGCGGCGTCGTCCAGCTCCCCCATCGCCGCGCTCACCGGCAGCCGCCCGCCCACCGCCTCGATCACCGCCTGAATCACCTCGTCATCCGCCTTGCCCAGCGCCCCGCGCGTCGGCTCCTTCACGTCGATCAGCGACGCGCCATTCTCCATCGCCACCAACGCCTCGACGGCGTCGCGCACACTCACGATCAGGCCGCTCACGCCTTCCCCCCCCACAGGCCCCACAGGCGGTTCATTAGCCCCGCCAACACGTCCGGCGCCGGGGCCTCCGCCGGAGGCGCGGCCGCCTCCATCTCCACACCGAACAGACGCACGTTGCCCTTCGCCTCGACGAACGGCAGCGTCCGCGCGCCCTCCATCACGAAGCCGAACAGCCCCTCCTCGTACCACGACGGGTCGTTGAGGTGACGCGCCCGGTCGGCGACGAACGTCCCCGCCCCTCCGTAGGCGATGACCTCGCGCACGGTCACCTCGCCGATGACGCCGCCGCGTTGTTGACAGGCGGGGAACAATTCCGGCGGGACCAGGGCCCAAGCCTCGGGGCGCGTGTCGTCGCGGCGGGCGGCGTGGATCAGGAGCGGGCCGCGGTGCCCCGTCGCCCAGCGCCGCACCTCGACGGTCTTCAAGCCGTGGACGACCAGCGCCGCCCACGGCTGCTTCAACGACAACGCCATCCGCCGCGCCTTCGACATGCTCATCAGTATAGCGGCCCGGCTGGCGGTTGGCGTTTGCGACCCGGCCTCGGAAAGGCTATGCTAGGAACAGCCCTTCCCATGTCGGCAGGGGCGCCCGTCGGATCCTCTCACATGGCCGTCCGCGTCGAACAGCACGCCGAGCCCCTCCCCGGGTACCGCCTCATCGAGCGGATCGGCGGCGGCGGCTTCGGCGAGGTGTGGAAGGCCGAGGCCCCCGGCGGGATGCACAAGGCCATCAAGTTCGTCTTCGGCGACCTCTCCTCCGTCGGCGACAAGGGCCAACGCGCCGAGCAAGAGCTGAAGGCGATGCGGCGCGTCCAGCAGGTCCGCCACCCGTACATCCTCACCCTCGAACGCTACGACATCATCGACGGCCAGCTCATGATCGTCATGGAGCTGGCCGACAGGAGCCTGTGGGACCGCTTCAAGGAGTGCCGCGCCCAGGGCCTGCCCGGCGTGCCGCGCGACGAGCTCCTCCGCTACATGGAGGAGGCGTCCGAGGCCCTCGACCTCATGAACCAGACGCACCAGCTCCAGCACCTCGACATCAAGCCGCAGAACCTCTTCCTCGTCCACAACCACGTCAAGGTGGCCGACTTCGGCCTGGTCAAGGACCTCGAGGGCACCCAGGCGTCCATCACCGGCGGCCTCACCCCCGTCTACGCCGCCCCGGAGACGTTCGACGGCAAGGTCAGCCGCTTCTCCGACCAGTACAGCCTGGCCATCGTCTACCAGGAGATGCTCACGGGCCAGAGGCCGTTCAACGGCGTCAACGTGCGGCAGCTCGTGATGCAGCACATCTCCGCCGCGCCGGACCTCGCGCCGCTGCCGCCGGAGGACCGCGAGGCGGTGGCCCGCGGCCTCTCCAAGCAGCCCGACCAGCGCTTCCCCCTGTGCCGTGACATGGTCGCACGCCTGCGGGCGGCGGCGTCGGCGCCGGTCGCGGCGCCCGGCACCGCCGGCCCGGCGCCGATCCTGCCCGACGAGGACACCATCCGCCCGAGGGCCATCCTGCCGCGCAACGAGGAGCCGTCGCCCGCCGCCCTCGCCGCCCTGCCGCCGACCTGGCAGGGCATGACGACGCCCCCCGCCGCCCCCATCGCGCCGCTTATGCCGCCGCTGGTGCCGCTGCCCACGCCCCCGTCCAGCCACCAGGCGACGCAGAACCTCCGCGCCGTCGATACGCCCATCGTGCAAGGTCAGCCGGCCGCCCAGGCACCGCCCGAGGCCACGGGCCCCGGCGACCTCTTCCCCGCCCTCCTCCTCGGGCTGGGCCAGCTCGGGCTGCACGTCCTCCAGCGCGTCCGCGCCCGCCTGCATGCGAACGCCGTGCCCCCTTCGCAGATGCCGCAACTGCGCTGGCTCCTGCTCGACACCGACGCCGAGATGATCCGCCACGCCGCCCGCGAGCGATCGCCTGGGGCGCTGACGCCCAACGAGATCCTGCTCGCGCCCCTCAGCCGCCCCAGCCACTACCTCAAGCCGCGCGACGGCAAGGCGCCCATCGGCCGCTGGCTGAACCAACGCATCCTGTACCGCATCCCGCGCTCCCAGGTCACCACCGGCATCCGCGCCCTCGGGCGGCTGGCATTCTGCGACAACTACCGCCTCATCGCCCGCCGCCTCCAGGCCGAGCTGGACATCGCCGTCGACCCGCCCTCCCTGCAAGGTGCCTCACGCCACTCGCGCCTCGGCCTCCGCACCAACAGGCCGCGCGTCTACGTCTTCGCCGGCCTGGCCGGCGGCACCGGCGGCGGCATGTTCCTCGACGCCGCCTACACCGTCCGCGCCTTGCTCCGCCAGATGGGCTATGAGGACCCGGACGTGGTGGGCGTGCTGTTCGTGCCGCCGGTGGACAAGAGCCGGTCGCGCTCGGCGGCGCTGGGCAACGCCTACGCCTCCCTCGCCGAATTGGGCCACTGGGGCACGCCGGGCAACGCCTTCCACGCGACGTACCACGAGAAGGAGGCGCCGATCCTCGACGACGGCGCCCCGTTCTCGCGGACGATCATCCTGCCACTGCCCGAGGAGGGCGACGAGGCCGGCTCGCAGGAGACGCTCGAGCTGGTGGCGCAGTACCTGACGCGCGACCTGGCGACGCCGCTGGGCAAGGCCGCCGACCAGGCCCGCGCCGCCCTGCCCGCCGCGCCCCCCGAGCACCGCGGACGCTCCTTCTCCACCTTCGGGCTGTTCCAGCTCTCATGGCCTCGGCGGGCACTGATGGCCGCCGCCGGCCGCCGGCTGTGCCTCAAGACCGTGGCCCGCTGGCTGAGCAAGGACAGCAAGCCGATCCGCGAGCAGGTGCAGGCGTGGGTGCAGGACCGCTGGGCCCGGCAGGAGCTGGGCGCCGACAAGTTCCTCGAGCGCCTCCGCGAGGACGTCGGCAAGGCGGCCGGCCGGGCGCCCGACGACCTGTTCGCCGACATCACCGCGCCGCTCAAGCCGCCCCCGGCGTCGCCGTCGGGCGGCCTCATGGGGTTCCGCGCGGCCCCGCCGCCGGCCCCGCTGCCGGCGGAGCAGGTCGCCGAGGCGCTGAAGGCCCTTGATGCGCTCATCGGCAGGCCGGGCGACGAGACGCCGCCGGAGGAGCCGCCGACGCTGGTGGCGGCGCTGGCGAAGGCGGCGGAGCGCCTCGCCAACCGGTGGAGCCAGAAGCTGGCCGAGCTGGCGGTGCATCTGATCGAGGAGCCGGCGTTCCGCCTGGCGGGGGCCGAGGAGGCGGTCCGCCAGACCATCGCCACGCTGGAGCACGCCCTCCAGAGCCACGAGACCCTGGCGGCGGAGCTCACCAAGAACGCCCGCGAGGCGCACGCCGCCCTGGTGGCGCTGGCCCACCCGAGGCGGGGGGTGAAGTCGCCCGCGGTGCCGCCACAGGAGGCGTATGAGCTGCTGAAGGCGTACCCGCGTTGGCGCTTCCAGTCGCTGGTCCTGGGGCACCTGTCGGCGGCGTTCGTCGGCCTGCGTGGGCACCTGTCGGACGAGCTGCGCGAGATCAACTCGTGCCGTCTGCGCCTGACGGAGCTGCACCGCATGTTCGAGGAGGTGCCGCCGGAGGAGGCGACGATGTCGTCCCACGGGACGGCGGCCCGCGAGGTCGGCGTCGGCCGACGCTTCTTCGTCGCCGGCTGCCGCAACCTGCGTGAGGCCGTGGACCAGTGCCTCGCCGGGGTGACGGCGGACGACCTGCTCGACCTGGACAGCCGCATCGAGGCGATGCTGCGGCGGCAGTTCACGGCCCTGGTCCACGTGTGCGTGTCGAAGAACAACATGCTGCGCGACGTCCAGGCGGCGATGCTGAACGTCGCCGGCGAGTTCGCCGGGCAGCAGCAGCCGGCGACCAGCGCGGCGGCGCTGTTCTTCGAGCAGACGCCCGACGACGGCGCCGCCGAGGGCGAGGCGGCGGACTTTTACGCGGAGGCGGCCCCGGAGCTGCCCGGGGCCAGGACGCGCCACGGCGTCCCGGAGGCGGCGGAGATTTGTGTGGTGGCGGCCCCGGACGACGAGGCGAGCGTGCGTCTGCGGGCGCTGCTCAAGCGGGCGGTGCCGTCGGTGGACTTCGTGCCCGCCGCGAGCCGGGACGACGTGGTGATCTACCGCGAGCGAAATAACCTGCCTCTATCGGCGCTGCCGCAGATGGGCCCTGAGGGGCACGACGCCTACATCCACATGGCGTCGAGCGACGCCAGCCCGCACAGCCGCATGGACGTGGAGTTCCGCACGGTGTGAGGCGTACGCTTTCCCTTTACACGCCACGCGGGCGCCGGGTATCCTCGATCTCACCCCCCAACCGCCATCGAGGGCACGATCATGCCGCGAACGACCCCCCCGCATCCGGCCCTCGCCGCCGGCGTCCTCCTGCTCGCCCTGTCCCACGCCGACGCCGCCGACGCCCCCCCGTCGCCCGCCCTGTCGCCCGAGCTGCTCAAGGCGCTGAAGGCGAAACTGGAGGCGGCGCGGCCCATCTCGGTCCGCATGAAGGTGGCGCGGGCGGAGATGGCGGCCCGCATCATCCAGGCCGACCTCGCCCTCGCCGGCAAGGGCGGCAGCGGCTTCGAAAAGGCCACGCGCATCGACCCCGCCGATGCCCGCGCCGTCCTCTCGGCCCTCGGGAGGCTGAAGCCCGGCGCTGCCCTCGGCGACGCCCGGACGCGCGGCCTGATCTGGGCCGCCCTCGCCTGCGCCCACCCGTGCTACCGCCTCTACGTCGAGGGCGTCCGCCTCGCCGGACACATCGACGACCCCGACGTGCTGGCCCACGCCCTGGGGCACCTCAAGGCCCACTGGCTCAAGGCCGGGCGCGGCCACTTCAAACGCGAGGGCCGCGCCCCCCTGGAGCCGTGGATGCTCGGCATCCTCACGGAGGCGCTGCGCTTCCAGGGCGTGGCCGGCGTCGAGGACGCGGCGGCATTACTCGCCGAGGCCGAAGTCGTGCCGGAGTCGATGACGGGCAGGCCGCGCTCCGCCGAAGACCCGCCCGCGCTCCTCACAAGCTCGCTGCTGCGGCTCCGGGCCGAGAACCGCCTCGCCGCGTACGACCGCGCCGTCAACGTCGCGGCGGCGCTACAGCGTGCGGGGCACGAGGCCACCTTGTGGTCCATCGCCCTGGCCCGCAAGGTGGACGGGAACACCAAGACCGTCGCCCAGGAGTCGGTCATCGTCTACCCCGAGCGCGACGGCAAGGGCGCGGTGATCGCCCTCGCCGCCGACGACGTGCTGGCCCACCTTGGCGGCGAGAAGCTGGGCTTGGGGGCGTATCGGTTCACGTCCGCCAAAAAGCTGAATGAGCTGCTGGAGATGCGCGGGCAGTTCAAGGCCGCGATGAAGGGCGTGCTGGAGGCGACGAACGACCCGGCGGCGTGGGCGGCAGCGCTCCAGAAGGGGCTGGAGGCCCGCAGGCGTGACGCCGGCTTCGCGGACGCGCTGCTGGAGCTGTCGCTCGCCGACCCGATGGAGGCGTTCCACGCCGCGGCGGCCGCGAGCCTGGACGTCGAGGCGAAGGCCGCCTTCGCCCGCTTCATGCGCGAGCGTGAGCCGGCGCTGTTCATCGCCCGCGTGGAGGGCGACAAGCTCGCGGAGACGGTCCGCGTGCGCGACTTCGACGCGCGGGGCAAGGCCGAGACGCTGCCGGCGCACGAGGCGGCGTTCGGGCGGGCCCTGCACGTCCTGCCGATGAAGGTGCCGCCGCTCGTGCGCAGCATCACCCTGCAATCGAGGCCGGCCGTGGAGAAGAGGAAGTTCGGCGAGGTGGAGTCGGGGAGGGTGACCATCAAGGAGGAGCTGCGTCCCCTGAACGGGATGGCCTGGAACAGCCGCCTGATGATGGCACGCCCCAGCTACCAGGACGCCGTCCACGAGCTGATGCACGTCTGGGACTACACGACGACGAGGCGTTTCGACCTCGACGGCTGGTCGGGCGCCGCCCCGGACCTGTTCCACGCCATCAGCTGGATCAAAGGCGAGAAGGACTGGGAGCTGCGTACCGGCGAGGCGCGCATCGAGGACTTCCTCTGGGCCTACGGCGCCGTCAGCCGGCACGAGGACCTCGCGGTCACGAGCCAGTACTTCTCGCTATTGCCGAGGTACTTCCGCGCCCACTGCCGCACGCAGATGGCGCGGGGCAACTACACCCCGGCGGTGAAGTACCTCTTCATGCGCCACGTCGGCTTCCAGGACGTGGACGGCCTGGGGATGGAGTTCGAGGTCGATAAGGGCGACCCGTCGCTGACCGTGGCCGAGGTGCGCAAGGAGATCCAGGCCGCCGCCGAGAAGACGGGCGGCAAGCTGACCGCCGGGGCCCGACACGCCGAGACCATGCTCGACCGCATCACGGCGCTGTCCGCGGCGATGCGGAAGGAGTGATACCGTATCGCGTTGATTCGTCGCGTAGGGCAGGCTGCCAGCCTGCCGCCGGGCCGCGGGCCCGGCCAGCATGTGCGCCGCCCGGAGGGAGCGATCCAACCCGATCCGGTATGAGGTATCCGTTCAGGGGGCAGCCGGAATGAGACGTGGTGTGTGGCGCGTCTGTCATCAACTTGCGTTGCATTGCACCCCCCCAGGCAACCCCCTGCAACGCAAATCCAACGCTGATCGTGCGCCATCGGGCCTCTCCGGACACAACTTGCATTTCAAGGGGTGCTGTCGCGTGCCGGCCTCCCCGCGGCGGACGCGAGGCCCGTCGGGCGCCGAGTCACCCGCCCACTCCGGGGAGTCACCTGCTCACTTTCCCCCCCGAGTGAGCATGTGACTCGGCGCTGACCGACGCGCTCTGTCACGGATGGGCGGCGAGTGCGCGAGTCACATGCTCACACGCTCACATGCTCACTCCGTCACGGCCCCTGGCGGATGACCGCGAACGCGCATCCGCCCCCTTGATCCCCGGCGTCCGGGCGCGAAGAATGAGGATACGCCCGACATCTCCCCGCCCACCACCTCTCCCCCCCGCCCCCGATGTCCAGGCCCCACGCCACCACGACGCACCGCCCCGCGACGCCGCGCCCGCCACCCGCGGACGGCCACGCATCGACCCGGGTTGTCGCCTGCGGCCACCACGCCGGGGCCGCGTTGCCCGCCGTGCCCGTCGTCGAAGCCGGTGGCCCCGTGGCGCACACCCGGACACAACCCTCAGCTCGTTCACCGGGCGGCCGCCGCCTCCGCCTGCTCACCGCTGCGGCAGCCACCGCGCCCCGAGACAGGCGGCGTCCGCACCGAGACGCAGGCCCAGGAGCAGGCCACCCCCACGGTAGCGCGGCGGCCGGCGAGAGAAGTCGTAATGCCACGTCTGCCGGCCGTCGTCAGCCGCCGGCTCAGTGAGGTCGGGCTCGCCGAGAGCCCGGCGAACGTCTTGCACCGAGATCCCGACCAAGGCCTCCAGAGCGGGCAGCGGTCCCGCGAATCGCACCGGCATCTCGGGCGGAGGCATTGAGCGAAGCCGCCGAAGCTCGGCGGCGAGCAGGCGAAGCAATCGCTCCTGCTCTTCTGTCACCACGGCCGCGCCCTCTGTGTCCGGAAGGAACCATGCAAGCCCCCTCGCCCTGCGCTGCGGCTGGGATGACCCGGCCAGCGACATCAGCCGGCCTCAGCCCCGCGGCCGGACAGATCGCCGATGACCTGGCTGACGCCCTCGTGATCGAAGAACACCGGCACGTTGCCCGGCGCGACGAGGACGGCGAAGCCTTCGCCCAGCGCGAGTATTTCGGGACGATCCACTTCGTACCGATCCCCGTTGACCAAGGCCACCGTGAACGGCTTGAACGGCGTCCGGTTCCTGAACGCCCGGATCGTCGCCGTGAACGTCTCCCGGTCCATCGCCTGCCCTCCGCCTTCCAGGGATGATCCCTGTACATCATACCACTGGGTTTGGAAGCCGGCAACGTCGCGACCGGATCGACGTAACCCGGCTTCACGACCACGGTCCGGTGCCGCGCCTGGCTCCCCCCTCCGCGGCGTGCCGCCGTGCCTGCCAGGCAGGATCGAGGCGCCGCCGGAGGCGGCGCCGACGGGGGGATGATGAGGGCGTGCTCGGGCGGGGCCAGGGAGGGCGGCGTGCCACGACGGACGCGGGGCCTGATGACGCCGGCGGCCGCCGGGGAGGGGGACGCCGCGCGCCGGGGGCGGCGCCTCCGGCCGGGGTCACTCATCACCCCACGACTCACCCCTCAAACCGTTCCTGGGGCGGCGCTCTGTCAGGAGGTTTCGGCCCCGCGGCCGGACAGATCGCCGATGACCTGGCTGACGCCCTCGTGGTCGAAGAACACCGGCACGTTGCCCGGCGCGAGCAACACCGCCGCGCCGTCGCCCAGTGCGAGAACGTTGGGACGATCCACTTCGTACCGATCCCCGTTGACCAAGGCCACCGTGAACGGCTTGAACGGCGTCCGGTTCCTGAACGCCCGGATCGTCGCCGTGAACGTCTCCCGGTCCATCGCCTGCCCTCCGCCTTCCAGGGATGATCCCTGTACATCATACCACTGGGTTTGGAAGCCGGCAACGTCGCGACCGGATCGACGTAACCCGGCTTCACGACCACGGTCCGGTGCCGCGCCTGGCTCCCCCCTCCGCGGCGTGCCGCCGTGCCTGCCAGGCAGGATCGAGGCGCCGCCGGAGGCGGCGCCGACGGGGGGATGATGAGGGCGTGCTCGGGCGGGGCCAGGGAGGGCGGCGTGCCACGACGGACGCGGAGCCTGATGACGCCGGCCGTGCCGGGAGGGGGATGCCGCGCGCCGAGAACGCCCCGGGCCTGGTTCACTCATCACCCCACGACTCAACCTCGAACCGTTCCTGGGGCGGCGTGTCTGTGTCGCGGTGGCCGTCACGACGAGACGACCCGCCCGGTCCCGTCGAGCCAGTAGTCGTTGCCCCACTGGACGACGAACTGCCCGTCCTTGTCCCACAACTCCATCGACTCGCGGATGTCGGCCTTCTCCTCGTCGTCGGCGTCCGGGTCGGACAACACTTCGTGGAAGTGCGACGGATAGTCTTCGATGCCGATGTAGTGCTCGGCCGACCAGAACTTCCGCACCCAGATTGTGGCCGGGCGGAACCCCATTTCCCGCTGCCACGCCTCGATCATCGGCTGAATCCGCTCGTCGTAGATGTCATACGGGGGCGTCACGTCCCGGAAGAACGGGACCGGCCGTTGCTCACTCCCGAGCAGGCTCCCGTCCCGGTCAAACCGGAAGACGACGAGGTCCGGGCAGAACAAGCCCATCAGCACCTGCTGGCCGTCCGCCGTGACGCCGGCGGAGAAGTAGCCCTCGTCCGGCCGGATGGCATAACGCCGTTCGTGCGCCTCTGCCACCCGGAAGCCCTCCGCCGCCGAACGACTGCGTTCACTTGCCGGGCCGGCCGCAAGAAACGTGACGTCACGAAAAACCGTATTGCCGGCCCGGTCAAGTGCAACGCTTGGTTCGGCCTGACCTGTCCTGCAGCACCACCGTGTCGGCCTCACGGTCTCCTGCGTAGTGGCGCAGCACGGCCAGCAAATCGCCAGCCTCTGTGTGGCCGAAAACAGGCACTGAAAAATTGAAGACTCGACGACCACCGACGAGGGAGAATCTAATGGAACGTTCGTTCGCGTCAAAGACGTGGTGTTTTGTGCCACCCTCGCTTTCAGTCTCCCTCCACCCCCCTTGCGTAAGGTGCCATTGGGCGAGTTCGTCCCACCCGAACGACAACGACTCGGCCGCTGGCCAGTTCAGTTCAAACCCCGTCACGTCAACCCGCAACTGCTCATACCAGGCATTCCTGGCATCGCCAGCGAACATCCACAAAAAGGGTAACGGTATACACCGGGCAAAAACCCATTGGTCCCAATTACATCTTTCACGTGAAAAGACGGGCCAACCGGCGGGAGCGAACACCAACCAGAGGGCAAAACCGAAAGCGATGATGCCATACCGGATGGCACGCCCGCGAGACCGGATGAGAATCGAGTCCACCATCGCTCCGCCTACTGGTGCCGAACGACTCAGCTCAGCAGCGGCCCGGGCTTTGTCGGGCCGTCTGCTGCAGCGCCTGGTTCGGCGGGCCTTTGTCGGCTACCAGAACCGCCACCACGGCCGCTGCCGGGCCGCCGCGACCGCCTCGTCCGGCGGCAAGTCCTCGGGCCGCGAGTACACTTCGCCGTCGTCGCCCTGCACGACCGCCCCGAGTTCAGCGGCCAGGGCGAGCATCTTGCCCAAGATGGCCCGATCCGGGTTCTTGGTACTAATGCGCCCGTCGGTCCAGTCGAACCAGCCGCCGTCAGGATACGAACACGGGCCGGACCAGACCGCGAAGTGCGGGCCGTTGGCCTCGTCTATCCGCAACTCCTGGTCGGCGCTGACCACCGCCAGCCACTCGGCAGCAGTGATCGGCCGCTGGTCGCTGTCTGGCCAGTGGTGGGCACGGGTCATGTGGACTTCCCAGCCCATGCACCCTCCTCCGCCGAACGAGTCATTATCCAACCAACGCGCTGGGTATCACACCACACCCACCTCAGGCTGTCAAGGCCCCGCCTCGCCGAATCCCTCGTCCTCGCGGCTCCCCCCCGCCTGCCCGATCCGCGCATCTCATTCCCCCTCAACAATTTCCGCCCGAATCGTGTCCCAGTGGACGGAAATTCCGTCCACCGTCCTCCCGTTCATATACTCTGAGGCCCAGCCGGCCTGTGCCCCGCGGGTTGGCTTGTTGGTTGCCATAATCCGCGTTCTGCCAACCCGCCGGTTGGTGAGCAGCCCTCCTCACCTCGCGGGCACGGCAGCACGGGAAGGAGGCCCCATGAAGCTCCTCGACCAGTGCCGCCAGAAGCTCCGCGTCCTCCACTACGCCCTCAGCACCGAGCAGACCTACCTCGCCTGGATCGAACGCTACATCCGCTTCTGCAAGACGCCCCAGGGCTTCCGCCACCCCCGCGACCTGGGTGCCCCCGATGTCGAACGCTTCCTCTCCCACCTCGCCTCGGACCGCCGCGTCTCCGCCAGCACCCAGAACCAGGCCCTCGGCGCCCTCCTCTTCCTCTACCAGAAACTCCTCGCCAAGGACATCGGCCCCCTCGACGCCGTCCGCGCCCGCCGCTCCCGCTACATCCCCACCGTCCTCTCCCGCGACGAGGTCCGCCGCCTCTTCGCCGCCATCGACGACCTCCCCACCGACGAGCCCTACGGCCTCGTCCTCCGCCTCCAGTACGGCGCCGGCCTGCGCCTCATCGAGTGCCTCCGCCTCCGCGTCAAGGACCTCGACTTCGAGCTCGGACGCATCGTCGTCCGCCGCGCCAAGGGCGGCAAGGACCGCGTCGTCATGATGCCCCGCACCCTGGAAGGGCCACTCCACGCCCTCCTCCGCCCCCGCGCCGCCCTCCACGAACGCGACCTGGCCCGCGGCCTCGGCTGGGTCGACCTCCCCGACGCCCTCGCCGCCAAACTCCCCGGCGCCGACCACGAGCTGCGCTGGCAGTTCTTCTTCGCCTCCTCGCGCATCAGCGCCGACCCACGCACGGGCAACAGGGGCCGTCACCACATCCACGAGGGCTGCGTCCAGCGCGCCCTCACCGCCTGCGTCCGCTCGCTGGGCTGGACGAAGCGCGTCACCTCCCACGCCCTCCGTCACTCCTTCGCCACGCACCTCCTCGATTCCGGCGAGGACATCCGCACGGTGCAGGACCTCCTCGGCCACGCCGACGTCCGCACCACCATGATCTACACCCACGTCTCCGCCCACGGCGCCGCATCCGCCCGCAGCCCCCTCGACGCCCTCGCCGCCCCCTGACGCCCGTGGGCCCGGCCGACGTCTGGCGGGGCACCTTCATCTCCGGCACCTCCGCCCTCGGCCCCTGATGACCGATGAAGCGCCCCCCGGAGGTTGACCTCATGCCCGGATTCGTGCGTCGGTGGGCCGTCGCCCCCCTCGCTGTGGCCGGCCTACGCGCGGGCGACGCCCTCCTCGGCGTGGGCGGCGTCGCGGCCAAGGATGGCGACGCCCTCCGCCGCGCCCTCCGCAAGCGTTACGCCGTGGGCGGCCCCGGCCCCTTCTCGGTCAAACGCGGCGAGGAGACGCTCACGCCCCGCGCCGGCCTCGGCGGCTGAGGCCTCGATCACACGCATCGACCGCCACGCCCCCAGGCGGAACCGCACGAACAGCGTCGTCGCCAGCAGCACGATGTACAGGCTGGCGAACGCCCACGCCGGGTACATCCCCCACCCCCAGCGCCACGCCAGCCACGCCGGCAGCACCATCACCGGCCACGACAGGATGATCGTCGCCCACGTCACGAACCGCGTGTCCCCCGCCCCACGCAGCGCGAACGCGAACACCAGCGTCACGCTGTCGAACAGGCAGTACGCCGCCACGAACCGCAACAGCGCCGGGATCAGCGCCAGAACCTCCGCCCACATCACGCCGTCCTTCCCCTCCGGCGGGCGGAACGGCTCGGCCAGCATCCCCGGCGTGAAGAAGTACAGCAGCGCCACCGCCCCCGTGAACAAGAGCGCCACCAGCAGGCCGGACCACGCCGCCTTCTCCGCCTCGTCCGGCTTGCCCTCGCCGATGCACTGGCCGACGATCACCTCCACCGCCTGCCCCACGCCCATCATCGGCAGGTACGCCAGCAGGTTCAGCGTGCAGGCGATGCCCGTCGCCGCCACCTCCGCGTCGCCCATCCGCCCGATGAACACCAGGAAAAGCGCGAACGCCCCCACCTCCACCGCCGTCCCCACCCCCTGCGGCACCCCGTAATACAGCAGCCGCCCCATCAGCCCCGCGTCGAAGCCCCACCCCCACCCGTTCCCGTACCCGTCGCGGTACTCCTTCTTCAGCAACGCCCACACCGCGTAGAGGGCCGACGCCGACGTGCCGGCGACCGTCGCCCACCCCGCCCCCTCGATGCCCATCGGCGGCACCCCGAGCTTGCCGAAGATCAGCACGTAGGCCAGCGGCACGTTCACCACCAGCCCCACGATGTTCACCCACATGGCCGTCACCGTGTCGCCGCGCCCCGCGAAGAACGACGTCGCCGCCGCCCCCACCAGGATCGGCAGGGCCGCGAAGCACAGGCAGCGGAAGTACGCCGCCTCCATCGCCTGCATCTCGGGCGCGTGCCCCGCCAACGCCGCGAACGGCCCGGCCAGCAGCGCCAGCGGCATCAGCAGCAGCCCGCACGCCACGGCGAACCACAACGCCTGCCCGACGGCGGCGCCGGCCCGGCGCGGCTGGCCCGCCCCCGTGTACTGCGCCACGAACGTGGTCGCGTAGTTGGCCGTGTACTGGAACAGAGCCAGGCCGGTCCAGAACAGCATCACGGCCGAGATGCCCGCCCCGACCGCCTCCACCTTGTCCCACGAGAGGAGGACCCGGTCGAAGACGATCTGCACGGTCCAGAACGAGTTACTGAGGATGAGCGGCCACGCGAGCCGGAGCAGCGAGCCGACGCTCGCGCGGTCAGGGGATGTCATGCGCGCCTCGCGTCGTGGCCGGTGGGATGAAACGCCCGCCGCCCGCACCCATTGTAGGGGGCGGGCGGCGTGGACACATCAGACACGCCACTCGGGCGTGAGGTTCACGTCACGGCGTGGTGACGCGGAAGTTGTCCACCACCACGCCGCCCGGCGTCCCGCTCAGCCGCAGGCCCGCCGTCCCGGCCGCGAACGTGCCGTCCGTGGCCGTCAGCAGCGTGACCCCGTCCATCCGCAGCGTCAGCGACGGCCCGTTGAGCGCCAGCTCCAGCGTGCCGACGTTGTCCGCCGTCGTGCCCGTGGCCAGCAGCGTCAGCGAGCCGCCCACGTTGCGCCGGTACAGGTTCACCCGCACCGACGACCCGATCCCGCCGACGGCGTACATCTCCGCCAGGTAACCCGTCCCCTCCCCGGTGCCGTTGTAGCGGCCCAGCAGCGCCACCGAGCCGTTCGAGCCGTAGGCGAGGTTCACGTCCGCCTTGAGCGTCATGGCCCCGGCGTTCAGCCCGTTCAGCGTCGCGATCGCCAGGCCGGTGGCGTTCGACGCCGTCTGCGTCACCGTGTCCACCCGGAAGTTCCCCAGCCGCTCCGTGTACACCGCGCCGAGCTGGTTCCGCTCCGCCGTGCTGAAGGTGTCGGTGAACGGCAGGATCACGTTCGACGCCGGCCTGGCGGCCGCGCTGAAGTTGTCCACGGCGACGGCGTTGATCGTCCCGGCCAGGCGGAAGCCGGCGGAGCCGGCCCCGTCCAGCGTGGTGTCGTTGGCGAACAGCACCAGGCTGTCGTTGAGGAACACCTTCTGCGACGACCCCACCACCTCGAAACGCAGCGTCCCCGTGGCCGACGCGCCGGTGATGACCGTGGTGCCCAGCAGCGTCATCTGCCCCATCGCCTGCCGATACAGGTTGACCTCCACCCCCCCGAACACCGTGGGGTCGCCGTACACCTCCGCCAGGTAGTAGTTCGCGTCGCCGGGGCCGCTGTACCGCGCCACCAGCCCGGCGGCGTTGTCCGTCCCGGCCGCGATGTTGATGTCGGCCTGCACGGCCACGTCCCTCACCGACACGCCGCGCAGCGTGGCCAGCGCCAGGGGCGTGTTGTTGCTGGCGTCGCCGCCCTCCACACGCACGTTGCCGACGTTCTCGACGTACGTCTGCTTGAGCTGCAGGCGGTCGGCCGGCGAGTAGTTCGTCGAGAAGTTATCGGCCGGGAACGGCAGCGTCGCGCCCGTGAGGGTGATGGGCACGTAGAGGAAGTTGTCGAACGACGCCGCGCCGGGCGACTCGCCGCCCCGCACGCCGACGCCGCCCGCGCCGTCCAGCGTGGTGTCGTTGGCCGACAGGATCAGGGCGTCGTTGAAGAACACCTTCTGCGTCGAGCCGTAGGCCTCGAAACGCAGCGTGCCCGTGGCGCTCATGCCGGCGATGTTGGCCCGCCCGAGGAGGGCCAGCGACCCGCCCAGGTTCCGGTACAGGTTGACCTCCACGGCGCCGGACAGGCCCGGCCTGCCGTAAACCTCGGCGAGGTAGAAGTTGCTGTCGCCCGGGCCGCTGTACCGCGCCAGCAGGCCCACCGACGTGTTCGACCCGGCGGCGATGCTGACGTCGGCCTGCACCGCCACGTCGCGGCGCGACACCCCCGCCAGCGTCGAGATCGACACGCCGTTGATGGCGGAGACGGCCCGGTTGCCGCTCACCTGGAAGTCGCCCTGGTTGTCCACCCAGCTCGCACCCAGCGAGGGGTTGTTCGCCCGGTTGAAGTCGTCGAAGAAGCCGACCGAGACACGCACGGTGCCCGTGGACGTCAGCCCGCCGCCGTCGGTGATGGTGTAGGTGAACGTGTCCTCGCCCGTGAAGTTGGCGTTGGGCGTGTAGGTCACGGTCCCGTTGTTGTTGTTGACGACGGTGCCGTTGGACCCCTGCGTCACGCCCGTCACAGTCAGCGTCTGCCCCTCGTTGGCCGCGCCGCCGCTGTCGTTGGCCACCACGTTGATCGTCACGGGCGTGTTGACCGCCGTGGAGGCCGCGTCGTTGTTCGCCACGGGCGCGTCGTTGACCGCGGTGACCGTGATCGTCACCGTCGCCACGTTCGCCGAATTCTGCGTGCCGTCGCCGGCCCGGTAGGTGAAGAAGTCGGTGCCGAAGAAGTCGGCGTCGGGCTTGTAGACGAAGGTGCCGTCCGCGTTGACCGTCAGCGTGCCGTTGTTGGGCGAGGACTCCAGCACCGCCGTCAGCGTGGTGCCCTGCGGGTCGGTGTCGTTGAGCACGAGGCTGCCGCCCAGCCCGCCGTCCTCGGACACGGTGAACACGTCATCGACGGCCGTCGGCGGCAGGTTCCCCTGGAAGCCCAAGGTGCCCCGCCCCGCCGCCGTCTCGACGTCGGTGTCCACGCCGGAGACGAGCAGCGGCAGGTAGTCGATGTTGGCCGACGCGGCCCCGGCGATGTCGGGCTGCCCGCTCGGCGCCGTGGCCGTGCCCCCGAAGATGGCCGGGAGCGAGGCCAGCCCGTAGGCCGGCTCGGCGCTGTTGTTGGTGGTGACGACGGGCGAGGTGGTGCCGAACCAGTTGTACTCGAAGTCCTTGGGGATGCCGCCGGGGGCGGGCAGGGAGCCCCCCGTCTGGCGGTCCACCACCTCGCCGTACCAGTTGCCGCTGATGTTGTTGTTGCTGAAGGTGCTGCCCGTGGAAGACTGCGCTGGGGTGTTGCTCCCCGTGGGGGTGCTGCGGTCGAGGAACAGCACGCCGACGGTGAAGTTGTTCGTGATCTGGTTCTCGGTCAGCGTGGTGTTCTGGGTGGTGTTGCCGAAGATGATCCCCGTCCGGTTGCTGTCGATCACGTTGTTCCGGATCACCGCGCCGGAGGAGTTGTTGATGTCGAGGCCGGTGCGGTTGCCGAAGAAGATGTTGTCGCGGACGGACAGCCCCGTCTGCGAGTTGGCCGACAGTCCCGCGGAGTTCAGGTTCGGGTTCTCCCAGTCGGTGGCGTTGTTGCCCGCGCGGGTGATGGTGAAGCCGGCGACGGTCACGTTCGACGCGCCGACGGAGATCGTCGCGGTGTCGCCGCCGATGGGGCCGGAGATCGTGGTCACGTTGGCGCCGGCGCCCTGGAGGGTGATCCCGGACACCGAGACGGACACGTCCTCGTTGTAGGTCCCCGCCAGGACGCTGACGGTGCCGTCGGCCGCCGTCGCGGCGATGGCCTCGGTGATGGTGTCGTAGGCCGCGGCCGTGCCGGTCTCGGCGCCCGTCGTCACCGTGCCGAAGGCGTTCACGCCGTACGTCGCCGTCAGGCCGCCGCCGTCGTTGGCGTTGTTGACGATGTCGCCCAGGGAGAGGTCCCCGCTGGAGTCCGCGTCGGTGACGAAGTTCCAGGTGTCGTTGACGTAGGTGGTGGCATCGACGTTGATCGTCACCGTCACCGTGTTGCCGTCGGCGGAGCCGTCGTTGGCCTTGTAGGTGAAGCCGTCGGTGCCGGTGAAGCCGTTGTTCGGCGTGTAGGTGAAGGTGCCGTTCGAATCGAGGTTGAGCGTGCCGTTGCTCGCGCCGGCGACCAGGGCGGCGGTCAGCGCCGACCCCTCGGCGTCGGTGTCGTTGGTCAGGACGTTGCCCGACAGCGTGCGGCCGGCCGCCGCGTCGAACGTGTCGGCCGTGGCGACGGGGGCGTCGTTCACCGGGGTGACGGTGATGGAGACGGCCACAGGCGCGGAGACGTTGACGCCGTCGCTCGCGGAGTAGGTGAAACTGTCGGACGTGGCCTCGCTACCGTCGTGCGTGTAGGTGAAGGAGCCGTCGGCGTTGAGGACGATCTTGCCGTGCGTCGGTGCGGTGTTGAGGACCGCCTTCAGCGTCCCGCCGTCCGCGTCGGTGTCGTTGGTGAGGACGTTCACGCCCGTGGACGCGGAGGTGACGGCCGCCCCCTCGGTGACGGTGAAGGCGTCGGCCAGGGCGACGGGGGCGGCGGGGACGTAGCGGTCCTCGAGTGACTCGAGCACGGGTGTGCGACGGCGGGGACGGCGGGGCGGCTGGTGCAGTCGGGCGTCACGGAGCGCGACGAGGCCCTTGAGGGCGCGGAGCCACGAGTAGAACGACATCGGAGACCTCCTGATGGCAAAGCGAGTCAATGCGGCCCCCGCCCGGCAAGGCCAGGGGGGTCGTGGGTAGGGATGCGGCTTCCGGCCGCGAATGAGGGCGGGGCAGGCGCGATCTCCCCAGCAACACGCGGGCCATTCACGCGTCCGGGGCGCGAAATGAAAAAGACGTGAGATGACGCGGCGGCGCGGTACGCGCCGGGGTGCCGCGGCGACGAGGTTGGGAGCCCGTTCGCGCGGCCCTGTAACGCAGGCCGCCCACGGCCTCCAGGAGGCCGCGGGCGGTGCGACGTGCCCGGGAGATCCGTTGCCTCAGCTCACGGCGAAGTTGTCCATGGTGACGGCCCCGACGGCGCCGCTGGCCCGGAAGCCGGCGGACGACGGGCCGCTCCCGGTGAGCGTGCTGTCGTTGGCCGACAGGACCATCGTGTTGTTCAGGAACACCCTCTGGGTCGAGCCGATGACCTCGAACCGAAGGGCGCCCGACCCCGACGCGACGGTTGTCGTGGCCAGACGCACGTAGGCGCCGGCCTGCTTCAGGTAGAGGTTGACCTGGACGCGTGACGAGCCGGGGACGCCGTACACCTCGGCCAGGTAGAAGTTGTTCTCGCCGGGGCCGCTGTAGCGGGCCATCAGGCCGATCGAATTGCCCGAGCCGGCCGCGACGTTCACGCTGCCGCTGACCGTCTGGTCGCGCTGCGACACGCCCCGCAGGGTGGCGATCGCCAGGGCCGTGCTGTTGGACGCCACGCCGCCGGAGGACTGGAAGGTGCCCACCTGCTCCGTGTAGTTGCCGCCGAGTGCCCCCGCCGTCGTGAAGGTGTCGTTGAACGGCACGGCGACGGGCGGCGGCGGCGTGACGGCCGAGGCGGCGAAGTTGTCGAGCGTCACCGTGCCGGCGGCGCCGCTGGCGCGGAAGCCCGCCGAGCCGTCGCCGTCCAGCGTCGTGTCGTTGGCCGACAGGATCAGCGTGTTGTTCAGGAACACCCGCTGGCTGTTGCCCACCACCTCGAAGCGCAGCGAGCCCGTGGCCGACGCGACGGCCGTGCTGGCCAGCTTGACGTAGGCCCCTGCCTGCTTGAGGTAGAGGTTGACCTGGGCCCGCGACGAGCCGGGGACGCCGTACACCTCGGCCAGGTAGAAGTTCTGCTCGCCGGGGCCCGAGTACCGCGCCACCAGGCCGATGGACCGGCCCGACCCGGCGGCGATGTTGATGTCGCCCGAGACGGACACGTCGCGCTGCGACACGCCCCGCAGGGTGGCGATGGCCAGGGACGTGCTGTTGGACGCCACGCCGCCCGTGACCTGGAAGTTGCCGGCCTGCTCGACGTACTTGTCGCTGAGCTGGTTCCGCGTCGCGGCGGCGAAGGAGTCGCTGAATGGCAGGGCCGGCGGGGCGCTCTGGGTGAGCTGCTGGTAGGCGAAGTTGTCGAGCGACACGGCGCCGGGCTCGCCGTTGGTGCGGATGCCGACCGTGGCGGGCCCGTCGAGGAGGGTGTCGTTGGCCCCGAGGCGGAATTGATCGTTGACGTAGACCTTGAGCGACGACCCGATGGCCTCGAAACGCATCGCGCCGGAGACGGAGGACAGCCTCGTCTGGGCCAGCAGGGTGTAGGAGCCGCCCACGTTGCGGTAGATCGACAGCGTCACGTTGCCCGGAGTGCCGTAGGCCTCGGCCAGGTAGAAGTTGCTCTCGCCGGGGCCCGAGTAGCGGGCCATCAGGCCGACCGACTGATTGGACCCCGCGGTGACGTTCACGTCGGCCTGGACGGCCACGTCGCGGGCGGCCACGCCGCGCAGCGATGCGATGGACGTGCCGCCGGCCATGCCGACGGCCTGGTTGTTCGAGAGCTGGATGTTGCCGGCCTGGCTGGCCCACTCGGCGCCGAGGTAGAAGCTGTTGGCGCGGTTGAAGCCGTCGGTGAAGCTCGTGCCGGTGACGTTCCGCGGCGTCGGGGGCGGCTCGGCGGGGGCGGCGTTGAGCGGCGTCACGGAGCCGCTGCCGCTGCCGTACAGGGTGCGGATGCCGTTGATGTCGTCGGCGAGGAGGAAGCTCGTGCCGGGGCCCCGGTAACGCGCCCCGTAGAAGGGGTTCATGATGGCGTTGTTGCCCCCCGACGAGGGCATCGGCTCGTGGGCCATGCCCAGCGCGTGCCCGATCTCGTGGGTGGCCACCTCGATCAGGTCGATGCCGCGGGTGGGGGTGTTCGACCACGTCTCGCCTCGGTCGAAGAACACGTCGCCCGCCAGGCCGGTCCCGCCTGGGTAGTAGGCGTAAGCCAGCGTTCCCGACGGGCCGTCCTCGGGGACGTGCCCGAAGCGGAGCATCGGGCGGCCGGAGGCGCTGTAGTCGTTCATGCCGGCGGCCAGGGCCGGGCCGCTGTCGGAGACCTCGACGAAGCGGATGGGGGCGACGGCGGCCCAGCGGCCCAGCGCCTCCTCGATGGCGGAGCGGATGACGCCGGCCTCCAGGCCGCCGCCGAGGCCGCCGTCCAGGAGGTTGTTGTAGCTGTAGGTGATGGTGATCGTGCTGCCGAGGCCGCCGGGCTGCGACCACTTGGAGGCCCCGGAGACGCTCGTCCCGCCGTTGGTGAACCGGAACTCGTCGGACTGGACCTGGGGGGCGCTACGCGGGGCACACAGCGGGCAGACGCAGCCGGGAGGCATGGCGCCGGCGACCGTGGACAGGGCGTAGCGGTCTTCGAGCGTCTCGATGCGGCCCAGGCGTGAGCGCGGCGTGGGGGAAGGACGATCCGCGAACAAGCCCGCCACCCAGTCGGTCACCTTGCAAAGATAGGTGCGCATGAACGCTCTCCACGGGCCCGCCTCTGGGGGCCCGAGACCTGTGAACAGCGTCCTGCTGGCCGGCGCCGGCGATCCCTCGTGTTCGGCCGCCTTGGGGAGGGGGGCGGCGGCCAGCGGCACCCTGCTGTTTGAAGCGTAGCTTATTCCGGCGTGCGAAAAACGTGGATGGGCGAGAATTGCGGACTTCACCGCCTGCGAGTGCGCACCATCCGCCCGCACATAACTTAGAAGCGGTACACGCGGCAGGGAACGGACAGATCACGAACGTCCCGGAAAGCCGAACCGTGGCATCCCGTACAGCCCGCACGACGCGTACGTGTTGCCGGGACCGCCCATCCTGCGCCCGGCCGGCGACGATTCAGGCCACACCATCAAAACGACCCCGGCGTCCCCACCCGCTGAAGGGTGGGGACGCCGGGGGTCATTCGGGCGAGTTGGGGATGTCGGTCAGGGCGAGGTCGCGCTGAAGTTCTGCACCACGACGGCGTTGGTGCCTCCGTTGAGCCGCATGCCCACCGACCCGGTCGTGAACGCGCTGTCGGACGTGGACGCCACGGTCACCCCGTCGATCTTGGCGGTCAGCGACGTGCCGTTCAGGACGAACTCCAGCGTGCCGCTGGTGTCCGAGGTCGTGCCGGTGGCGATCCGGGTGTACCCGCCGCCGGAGCGGCGGAAGATGCTGATCCGCACGGACGAGCCGAGGCCGCCCTCGGCGTACATCTCGGCGAGGTAGCCGCCCGTGCCCTCACCGCTGCCGGCGTAGCGGGCCAGCAGGCCGACGGCGTTGCCCGAGCCGGCCGTCAGGCTGACATCCAGTTTGACCGTCACGTCGGCCGAGTTGACGCCCCGCAGCGTGGCGATGGCCAGCGCCGTGTTGTTCGACGCCGTGTTGGCCGTGTGGTTCAACTTAAAGTTGCCGCTCTGCTCGATGTACTTGTCGCTGAGCTGCTGGCGGTTCGCCGTCCCGAAGTTGTCGGAGTGCGGCAGGGTGGCGTTGGCGGGGGCCGCGACGGCCTCCACCTTGAAGTTGTCGAGCACGACGCCGTTGATCGGGCCGGCGATCCGCATGCCGGCCGAGACCGACCCGTCGAACATCGTGTCGTTGGCGAAGGCGACGAGGACGTCGTTGGCCGCGGTGCCGTCGCCGAAGTAGGCCTTGAGGGAGGAGCCGACGGCCTCGAAGCGGAAGGTGCCCGTCAGGGTGGCGCCGGCGATGGTGCCGGTGGCGAGCTGCTGGAAGGAGCCGCCCACGTTGATGAAGATGTCCACCTTCACGTTGTTGCCGATGCCGCCCACCGCGTAGAGCTGGGCCAGGTAGTAGTTCTTGTCGCCGCTGCCCGCGTACCGCGCCATCAGCCCCACCGCCTGGCCGGAGCCGGCCGTCAGGCTCACGTCCACCGACACCGCCTGGTCCTTCTGCGTCACGCCACGCAGGCTGGTGATGGCGAGGCCCGTGTTGTTCGACAGCTTGCCGGTGCTGGTGTTGACCTTGAAGTTGCCGGACTGCTCGATGTACTTGTCGCTCAACTGCTGGCGCGTCGCCGTCGAGAAGTCGTCGGAGTGCGGCAGGGTGGCGTTGGCGGGGGTGGGGACGGCCTCGACCTTGAAGTTGTCGAGGGTGACCCGGTTGCTGGCGCCGGCGCCGAAGATCCGCATGCCCGCCGAGACCGACCCGTCGAACATCGTGTCGTTGGCGAAGGCCACCAGCGTGTCGCCCGTGCTCGTCCCGTCGCCGAAGTAGGCCTTGAGGGAGGAGCCGACGGCCTCGAAGCGGAAGGTGCCCGTCAGGGTGGCGCCGGCGATGGTGCCGGTGGCGAGCTGCTGGAAGGAGCCGCCCACGTTGATGAAGATGTCCACCTTCACGTTGTTGCCGATGCCGCCCACCGCGTAGAGCTGGGCCAGGTAGTAGTTCTTGTCGCCGCTGCCCGCGTACCGCGCCATCAGCCCCACCGCCTGGCCGGAGCCGGCCGTCAGGTTCACGTCCACCGACACCGCCTGGTCCTTCTGCGCCACGCCACGCAGGCTGGTGATGGCCGTGTCCGTCGCGTTGGAGAGCTTGCCCGTGGTGGTGTTGACGTTGAAGTTGCCGGACTGCTCGATGTACTTCGTGCTGAGCTGGCCGTTGGAGGCCGTCGCGAAGTCGTCGGTGTGCGGCAGGGTGGCGGGCGTGATGGTGATCTTGTCGTAGGTGAAGTTGTCGAAGCTGACGGCGCCGGAGGCCCCGGTGGCCCGCACGCCGACGGTCACGGCCCCGTTCAGGATGCCGTCGATCGCGGTCAGGACGAGGCTGCCGTTGAGGAACACCTTGTGGCTCGCGTCGACGGACTCGAAACGCAGGGTGCCGGTGATGCCGCCGGACAGGGTGGTGGTGGAGAGCAGGGCGAAGCTGCCGCCCAGGTTGCGGTAGATCGACAGCCGCACGCTGGAGCTGCCGGGCTCGGCGTACGCCTCGGCCATGTAGAAGTTCTGCTGCCCCGGCCCGGTGTATCGGGTGATCAGGCCGAGGGCCTGGTTGGACCCGGCGATGATGTTGACGTCCGCCTGGACGCCCACGTCGCGCTCGGTGACGCCGTTGAGCGTGGAGAGGGACGACCCGTTGAACATCGAGACGGCCTTCTGGCCGACCACCTGCAGGTCACCGACCTGATCGGTCCACACCCCGCCGAGGAAGACGTTGTCGGGGCGGTTGAAGTCGTCGGTGTGGGTCGGGGTGGTGACGGTGTCGCGCACCTGGACGGCCACCTTGCGGGTGGTGGTGTTGATGCCGTCGCCCACGGAGATGGTGATGTTGGCCGTCCCGCCGACATTCGCCGCGGGGGTGAAGGCCAGCACACGGTTCGTCCCCGACCCATCGATGGCGATGCTGGCGTTGGGGATGAGCGCCGTGTTGTCCGACGTGGCGGTGACGGCGCCGAGGCCGGCGGCGGGGTCGCCGGTCAGGTTGTCGGGGTCGCTGACGGTGAACTGCCGGACGACGCCCGCGACGACCTTGCCGCCGGCGTAGGGCACGCCGATGGGGGCGTTGGCGACGTTGAACGAGCTGGCGCTGTTGACGGCGGTGACGGAGTAGACGCCGTTGCCGCCGGTGCCCGTGAGCGTGACGAGGTCGCCGACGGTCAGGCCGTGCGGGGCCGTCGTGTTGACCGTGATGCCGCCGAGGATGGCGATGGCGCCGGAGATGGTGCTGGTCTTGGCCCAGACGCCGCCGCTGGTGTAAGTACCCGCGACCCCGGTGATGGAGACGGCGAAGGAGGTGCCGGTCGGGGCGCCGACGACGGTGTACTCCCCCATGACGCTGACCCGCGCCGTGAGCGTGGCGAGGGCGTAACTCACGTTGGTCGGCGCGCCGGTGAGCTGGAAGTTGTTCGCGTCGATGACCGTGGCGGTGTAGGTGCCGTTGCCGGCGGCGTTGGGGGCGTTCAGGCCGGAGACGGTGATCGACTGCCCGGTGAAGAGGCCGTGATTGGCGGCGTTCACCTGGACGGCGTTGTTGACGACGGAGGAGCTGTTGAACGGGACGTTCTGGGGCTTGGTGATCCCGCCGACGCCGTAGAGGGTGACCGTGTCGCCCGCCGCCAGGGAGTTGGCGCTCGTCAGGGTCAAGGTGCTGCCGGTGATGCTGGCCCCGGTGATGGGGGCGTACAGGCCGGCCGGGTCGGACTTGGCAAGGACCTGCGGGGTGACGGCGGAGATGACGGGGGCGTCATCGACCGAGTTGACCAGGAGGTTGAAGGTCTCGGTGAAGTTGCGTGTGCCGTCGGTCGCCGTGATGGTGACGGTGACGGTGCCGTTGCGGTTCGCCGCCGGGGTGAGGCGGAGGGTGTAGTCCAGGCCGTTGCGGACGAGGGAGATGCCGCTGTTGGGCAGCAGGACCTGGTCCCCGCTGGTCACCGTGGCGCTGAGGTTGTCGGTGCGGACGCCCAGGCCGTTCAGGGAGAAGGAGATGGGGGCGGAGGTGTCGTCCTCGTTGACGACGATGTCATCGACGGGGGTGATGGGGTTGGTGCTGAGGACGAACAGCCCGCGGCCCTGGGTGGCGGCGGCCATCAGGCCGGTGGTCTGGTCCTGCTGGAGGTCCACGACGGGGGCGGTGGGCATGCTGCTGCCGACGCGGATCCAGTTGACGCCCTCGTCGATGGAGGCGAACACGCCGAGGTTGGTGGCGGCGTAGATCTTGCCGCCGGGCGCGTTGAGGCCGGGCCGCCGGTCGAGGACGATGGAGTAGACGGGGGTGCGTGGCAGGTTGCTGGAGATGTTGGACCAGTTAAGCCCGCCGTCGGTCGTCTTGTAGACACGCGGCGTGGTCGTGTCGTTGAGGCCGCCGAGCGCGACGTAGGCCGTGTTGGGCTGGTTGGGGTCGACGGTGATGGACTGAACGGGCAGGTTGAGGGCCCAGGTGCCGCCGGAGGTGTAGGCCCCGCCGAAGCCGGTGCCGGACACCTCGAAGGTGTCGGGGGTGACGGCGGTGATCGTGAAGGTGCCGGCCGCGCCGGTGATGCCGCCGATGCTGGCGAGCTTGACCTGGGCGCCGACGGTCAGGCCGTGCCCCGCGCTGGTGACGGTGAGTCGGTCGGCACGGGTCCATGTGCCGCCGGACGTGTAGGTGCCGGTGACGGCGGTCGTGGTCGTCACGGTGAACGTGTCGGCCGTGGCGGCGGTGATGGTCCAGGTGCCGGCGGCGTTGGTCAGGCCGCCGAGGGCTGCGAGGGTGACGCTGGTGCCGGTAGACAGGCCGTGCGCGGTGCTGGTGACGGTTAGGGAGGTGCCGGTATAGCTGGCGGCGGTGATGGTCCCGTTGGCGAGCGCGGCGCCGGTGATGGCGACGCCGCCGGTGGGCAGGCCGAGGGAGCGGTTGGGCCAGTCGGTGGCGTTGAGGCCGCCGCCGTTGGCCGCGACGAAGACCTGCCCGTCGCTGGTGCCGGCGTAGTAGAAGCCCGTGGTGGAGGACGGGGCGAGGGCGACGGCGGTGAGGGTGGCGCCGCCGGTGGCCAGGATGGGGCTGATGGGGTCGTAGACGTTGCCGCTGGACCGGGTCAGGAAGACGCGGTTGGTGCCGAGGATGATCTCATCGACGTAGGTGAGCTGCTGGGTCTGCGGGTCGGTGATGGCGATCTTGTTGGGGTTCACCGCCAGGGAGGCGAAGTAGCCGGCGGAGTTGTTCTGGGTCGGGATGCCGGCCGAGTTGCTGGCGTCCCAGGTCTCGCCGTTGTCGCCGGAGCGCTCGGGGTACAGGGCCTGCTGCTGGGTGTACTGCCAGAGGCGGAGGAGGGTGGCGGGCGTGCCGGCCGGGGCGCCGGGCGCCGGCGACGTGACGCGGACGACGCCGGCGTTGGGGATGCCCGCGCTGATCGGGTTGTTGTTGGTGTCCAGGCCGATTGTCGGCCCGGTCTGGCTCTGGCTGTTCCAGGTGAGGAGGTTAGGCGCTGCGCCGGTGGACGGGTCGAGGGACGACGCCCCGCCCAGGCCGAGCGTCGTGACGTAATACATCCCGGTCATGGTCGGGTCGATGGCGACAGAGGTGAGGTCGGCGATCTGCAGGTTGCCGTTGAGGGCGCTCACCTTGAAGCCGGGGGTCGAGCTGGGGTTGCCCGGGACGATGCCCTTGCCGCCCGACGTGAAGTCATACGGCACGCCCAGGTTGGCGGCGCGCCAGATGCCGCCGTTGGTGCCGATGAGGAGGCGGCCCAGGGAGTCGAACTTGAGGGACGTCACCGTCGGCGGGAAGCGCTCGGTGCTGCCGGAGTTGTTGATGGGGACGCCGTTAATCTGGTGCTGCTCGACGTCGTACCACGCGACGCCCTCGCCGTTGTAGGGGTCGGCGGTCGTCTGGGTGCCGTTCGGCGGGGCGAGGCGGTCATAGTAACCGGCGAAGTTGCGGGCGGGGCCGCCGCTGACGGCGGCGTCGTCGGCCTTGGTGATGTCGTCGCCGTCGTTGGAGATGAAGCCGCCGGCGCCGTTGGAGCGCCCGTCCCGCATGTTGCCGGTGTCCACCCGGATGAGCGAGTGGGTCAGGGGGTTGGTCTCGTCGTAGCGGCGCGACCCGGCGATGTAGATGACGTTGGCATTCACCGGGTCCACGACGAGGGAGGAGGCGTAGGTGGTCTCCTTGCCGAAGTTGATGTTCTGGAAGCTGTGGGAGGCGGGGTTGGCGGCGCTGGTCTCCTGCTTGAGGGAGATCTTGGTCCAGTTGAGGAGGTTGTCGCTGGTCTTGTAGACGGCGTCGTAGCCGCCCAGGTCCACGCTGGGGGGCGTGTTGTTGCCGGGCACCTTGCCGATGAAGGCGTAGACGAAGCGCTCGTCGCCGATGCGGCCGCTGCCTATGGCCACCTTGACCGTGCCCACCGTGGTGCCGAGGGGGAGGGTGTTGTTGGTGATCGCGGTGTTGTCGCCGCCCCGGATCTGGTCCCAGGACCCGCCCTTGTTGGCGGAACGCCACAGCCCGGCGGTGGCGCGGGCGGCGCCCAGGCCGATGTTGCCGAGGCCGACCAGGAGGCGGTTGGGGTTGAACGGGTCGATGACCATGTCGGTGACGGAGGCGACGGCGTCGAAGGTGCCCGTGGCCATGGCCATGGACGTGGCGTTCATGGTCTGGAGCCAGGTGAGGCCGCCGTCGGTGGACTTGTAGACGCCGGGGCCGTCCTGGCCCCCGGCGGCGACGCCGGCGTAGACGATGAGGGGGTTCTCGCCGTCGATAATGATCTTGCTGATCCGCGAGTTGGCCAGGACGGTGCCGCTGTTGCCGATGCGCGTCCAGGTGGCGCCGAGGTCGACACTCTTGAGGACGCCGGTGCCGAGGCGCGACTCGATGGAGAGGTCCGCGATGCCGGTCCCCGCGTAGATGACCTTCGTCGTGAGCGACGCCCCGGTGTAACTCACGTTGGTCGGCGCGCCGGTGAGCCGGAAGTTGTTCGCGTCGATGACCGTGACGGTGTAGTTGCCGTTCCCGGCGCTGTTGCCGCCGCTCAGGCCGGAGACGGTGACCACCTGCCCGGTGACGAGGCCGTGATTGACAACGCCGGAGCTCACATGGACGGCGTTGCTGACGACGGAGATGCTGTTGAACGGGACGGGGCTCGCCTTCGAGACCGCGATGGAGCCGATGGGCGGGAAGATGCGTGCGCCGGAGGAGTCGGTGAGGAAGTCCATGAGGGGCGTCCAGCTGACGCCGCCGTTGGTCGTCTTCCACACGCCGCCGTTGTCGGTGCCGACGTAGTAGGTGGCGCCGGTCTTGTCGGACAGGTCGTAGTCGATGGCGGTGATGCGCCCGGTGACCTTCCCGTACGCCTTGTCCACCTCGATGCCGTTGGGCCCGACGGCCATGAACTCGTTGCTGGACACCTGCTGGTTGTTGAAGGTGATGGTTGCGACGTCGGAGAGGTTGCCGGCGCGGTCGGCGGCGCGGACGGAGATGGTGCGCTGGCCCTTGGGGACGCTGGCGAGCTTGCTCTCGGGGAAGATGAAGTTGCCGGACGAGTCGAAGAGGTTGGTCGGGGAGGACGGGTTGTTGATGATGGTGATGTCGTCGGCGCCGCCGAAGCCGTCGTTGTTGACGTCGAACGTGACCGAGTAGATGTTGGCGAGGCCGACGTTGTCGGTGACGGTGCCGCCGAACGACGGGTCGGTGGTCGTGGGGACGCCGTTGATGAGGAAGCCGGGGTTACGCAGCTTCAGGCCGCTGACCGTCGGCTTCGTGCCGTCGGCGATCTTCACGTTGAGGAGGACGTCGTCCACGCCGACGGTCAGGCGGCCCTGGTTGTTGGTGGCCGCGATCCTCAGGCGGACGGTCTGGCCCTTGTAGGCGGCCATGTTGATGTTGGTCAGGCCGGAGGCGTTGCCGACCTTGGCCGTCGTGGGCGCGGTGAGGAAGAGGTTCTGCAGCAGGTTGGAGGCGTTGGTCACCGCGAGGAGGTCGCCCGTGGTGGAGAGGATGTCCACGCGGACCTGCTGGTTGGGCGCGGAGGTGCGGTAGTCGAGGATCTGGGTCCCGCCGCTGGTGTCGCTGAAGTTGCCCTCGCTGTTGAGGTAGAGGCGGAGCGACAGGGTGGCGGTGATGGCGTCGGACGGGATGAAGATGTCCTGGTAGATGGCGTGGGAGCCGGCGTAGTCGCTGGGGTTGTTGGGGTTGTTGGTGCCGCTCTGGAAGGGCTGGATGTTGGCCTGGTCGAGCATCGCCTGGTACTTGCCGGAGGGCGAGTTCACGGTGACGCCGCTGACGGGGCTGACCGAGCCGGTCTGGATGCTCCAGCCGCCGTGGCTGCCCACCGGCACGTCGGGGAGCTTGTAGGTGGTCCAGCCGAGGAGGTTGCCCTGCTCGCCGGTGAGGTCGGCCTGCTCGAAGCCGCCGTTCCTGACGAGGTTGGAGACGACGACGTTGCCGCCGGTGGAGAACGTGGTCAGCTTGATGAGGGCCGAGTCCCCGACGGCGAGGTAGGTCGGGGGCGGGTAGACGGGCTGGGGCGTCTTGCCGCCGGTGGTGCCGACGCCGCCGGCGAAGTAGGGGACGGGCTCGAAGAAGGAGCCGTCGTTCCTGCCGGTGAGGACGTAGATGTTGTCGGCGGTGTTGGACTGGCTCAGCGTGAAGCCCTTGCCGCCGGTGGCCAGGGCCGTCCCCGCGATGACATCCAGCTTGCCGTCCTGGTTGGCGTCGAGGACGACGATGGAGGCGAGGGGGGTGCCGGGGTTCACGTCGGAGCGGGCGCCCGCGGCGAAGCTGCCGCCGGCCTGGTTGAGCAGGACGGAGATGCCGCCGGTGCCGTTGCCCTGCGAGCTGCTGGCGACGACGAGGTCGACGAAGCCGTCGTTGTTGAAGTCGCCGGACTCGATGTCGATGAGGCTCTGGGCGTTGGACGACACGGTGCCGTTGAGGGAGAAGCGTCCGAGGCCGTCGCCCTGGAGGACGTAGACGTTTCCGGCGGTGTCGTTCTGGGCGACCGCGAGGTCGGTCTTACCGTCCTTGTTGAAGTCGAGGGCGACGACGCCGCCGGCCCGGACGCCGTTGACGATGGTCTTGCCGACGGAGTCGGCCGCCTCGTTGAAGGTGGACTTGCCGTCGGTGAAGTTGGAGAAGGAGATGGTGGTGCCGGAGCTGGTGTTCTTCATCAGCGCCAGGCCACGCGACCCGAACTTGTTGGTGTTGTTGTGGGAGACGGCGAGGTCGATCTTGGTGTCGTTGTCGAGGAGGCCGCCCACGATGGAGGTGGGGGCCTCGCCGGTCTGGAAGAAGTTGGCGCCGGCGAAGGTGACGGCGCCGCCGGCCGTGGAGGTGGTGTTGCGGAGGACGGCGAGGACGCCGTTGTAACTGGTGCCGGCGACGGACCCCTTGCCCCCGACGACGATGTCGAGTTTGCCGTCGGCGTTGAGGTCGACGGCGGCGATGGCGCCGATGGTGTTGACGCTGCCGCCGGAGGTGCCGATGGTGAAGTCCGAGGGCGCGTTGAAGGTGCCGTCGGCCTTGCCGAGCATGATCGTGACGCGGCTCTGCGACGACGTGCCGGTGGAGTTAACGACGGCGATGTCCTTGATGGAGTCCTGGTTGAGGTCGGCGTAGGTGACCGCACGCAGGGTGGTGGGGGTGATCGCCGTGGTGGTGCTTGTCTGGAGGGTGCGGTTGCCGGCCCCGAGGAGGACGGAGAAGGTGTTGGCGGTGCGGTCGGCGGTGACGACGTCGGTGTTGCCGTCGCCGTTCGTGTCGCCGATGGCGATGCCGGTGGCGGTGGCGCCGGCGGCGTAGGGGCCCGACGGGTCCGCGCCGATGGCGCCGGCCACGACGTAGGCCGCCCCGGTGTAGGTGATCGCCCCCCCGCTGGGGGCGGCGACGAGCTGGAAGGTGTCGGCGTCGAGGACGCGGATGACGTACGTGCCGTTGCCGCCCGTCGAGCCGCTGATCGTCACCGGGGCCCCGGTGGTGAGCTTGTGGCCGGCCGACGTGACGGTGACGACGCCGGAGACGACGTTGTAGGTGGCGGAGGCGGAGGAGCGTGCCCAGGTGCCGCCGCTCGTGTAGGCGGTGGCGTTGGTGACGCCGGTGATGGTGACGTCAAAGGTGTTGCCGGACGGGCCGACGGCGGTGACGGTGTACTCGCCGGCGGCGAAGCCGGTGATGCCGGTGATGCCGGTGAGGGTGACCTTGGCGTTGACGGCGAGGCCGTGGGCGGTGCTGGTGACGCGCAGCGTGTCGTTGACGGGGACCGTGGCGGTCTCGACGGCGCGGAAGGCGGTGTTCCGGTCCACCACCGTGACCTGGGGCGTCGTGGCGTTGGCGTTGGTGAAGGCGAATTCGGTGGTGTGGTTGTTGTCGAGGTCACCGGAGGCGACGCGCCCGCCGGCGCCGGCGGTGACGGCGGCGGTGGAGGCGACCCAGGTGGCCTGCCCGTTGTTCAAGAGGTAGACGCCGGAGGCGGCGAGGCCGGCGATGAGGTCGTCGGCGGTCCGGTCCACGCGCTCCCAAGTGCCGCCGGACGTGTAGGTGCCGGTCAGGCCGGTGATGGAGACCTGGAAGGTGTTGGCGTTGCTGGCGACGACGGTGAACTCGCCGGAGACGGACGCGCCGGTGAAGCCGTTGATGCCGGCGAGGCGCACGGTGTCGCCGTTCTGCAGGCCGTGGCCGGTGCTGGTGACGCGGAAGCGGTTGGCCGGCGAGGCGGGGATGTCGGCGGACTCGACGGTGCCGAAGACGGTGGCGTCGGGGGAGGCGGTCCTCAGGTTGAGGAGGCCCGTGCCCGTGTAGACGACGGTGGGGGCGGCGAAGGAGATGGTGCCCGAGGTGCTGGTGTTGTTGACGACGGCGACCCCGTTGGTGCCGGCGACGGCGATGTCGATCTTGTTGTCGTTGCCGGTGAAGCGTCCGACGGCGAAGGCGACGGGGGACTGGGCGCCGATGGTGGCGGTGCCGACCTGGGTGCCGGCGGTGGGCGCGGTGAAGGCGCCGGTGCCGTCGCCCTTGAAGATGCTGACCGTGTAATTGGAGCTGCCGTCGAGGGCGCCGTTGAGGACGAGGATGTCCACGGAGCCGTCGCCGTCCACGTCGGCGATGGCCACGTCCTTGGGCGTTAACAGGGTGGTGGTGGTGTCCACCGAGGTGGCGAAGGACAGGGTCCCGACGGTGGCGCGGCTGTTGAGGAAGATCGACATCGTGCCGGTGTCTTCGTTGGCCACGACGAGGTCGAGCAGGCCGTCCTTGTTGAGGTCGCCGAGGGCGATCGCCTTGATCTTGTTGGTCGGGGTGACGGCAGGGAGGCTGAGCGTGAGGTCGGCGTCGATGGCGTAGCCGCCGCCCTCGCCGGGGTCCTTGCCCTGGTAGATGGCGACCGTGTTGGTGCCGGAGTTGACGACGACGAGGTCGTTGATGTTGTCGCCGTCGAAGTCGCCGAAGTCGACGGTGAAGGGGTTGGCGGCCTGGGTCCCGTTGGGCGGCTCGATGTAGGTGCCGACGGTGCCGATGGTGGCATCGCTGTTGACGGTCATGACGCTGACGTTGTTGCGTCCGCCGTTGGCGGAGACGAGCTGCGGGGCGATGGCGAGCGGGAGGTTGTCGTTGGTGTCGAAGACCTTCTCGCCGCGGACGAACAGCGTGTAGCTGTCCACCGGGAGGGGCGTGAGCGAGCTGGACACGGTCAGGGTGACGGTGTCGTTGGTGGTGACCACCGAGCTGAACGTGCCGTTGCCCTGGAAGGCGAGCGTGTTGCCCGCCGAGTCGAGGAGGATGTAATTCGACGCCGTCAGCGCCGACGTGGCCATCGACTCGGAGTAGGTGACCGTGATGTTGAAGGGCGAGTTGGTGTTGACGTTGGACGCGCCGTTGATGGGGGAGACGGCGGTCACGAAGGGCGCCGTCGCCAGGACCTCACGGGCCTCGAGGGTCTCAAGGAAGAGCCGCGAACGCCGTACCTCACCGCCCTGGCGGCGCGTCAACTGCCCGTTGCTGAAGGAGCGGATGACGGAACCGAGCAACTTCCTGAGTGCCATGTCTTGGGTACTCCGCGGCGACCGACGACGAGTGATGTATTACGGGATGGATGGCCTGACAAATCCTTGCCCTGTCAGGGACGCCCGCAATAGCGCCCCGGCCGAACGAGATGATCCTATGTCTTCCGCATGAAAGAATCATTAAAGCGAGCGGGGGGAGGGCGGCAAGCCGTTACGGCCCGTGGGCAGGCACGGGGCGCATCGGTGGGGTGGGGGTCGGTTGGCCGTTTAACCCTATCCCCGGAATGACGCCGTTGCGCCTCAGGCCAGCGGCCCGTGCGCGGAAACAACGGAACTTCACACCTAACAACCCGGCCGCCCCGAAGTACCGCGCCTGCGCATCATTTTTTCCCCAGGCGGCCTTTTCGCTGCTAAGGGCGCGCGTGGCATGATCCGGGGCGAGGTCATCGCCCTCCCATCCATCGCAGGCCGCCCGCGCCGCCGGACAGGCGTGCGCTCATTCGGCCATGATGGCGCCGACGAGGCCCGCGCACCGAACCAGCTCGTCCAGCCAGCGGTTCATCCTCTCGGCGTTGCCCCGGTCGCGCCAGTGGGTGAAGAGCGCCTCGTGCTCGCCGAGCGGCAGGCCGGCGTGGCCCGACGACGGGTGGACCTCGACGGTCAGCGACAGGGCGTCATCCGGGAGGGACGCCCTCGCCGCGGCGAGGATCTTGCGCAGGCCGAGCGGGCCGTGCGTCAGCGGCAGGTGGCGTGCGCCGTGGTGGGTGAACGGGGTGGGGATGGTGTCGAAGAAGCTGAGGTGGTCGCTGACGCCGAACTGGCTGAAGGTGCTGGCGGGGTGGCCGTCGTGCAGGTGGAAGTGCATCGGCTTCCCAATCGCCGCGATGGCCGCCACCACGCCCGCCGTCACGGGCGTCGCGGTGTCGCAGGCGGCCTGCACCTCGGCGACGCGCTCGCGCAGGCGTGGGGAATTGGCCTTGAGGTGGCACACGTCCTCGCCGGGGAACATCTTCTCGTACGCGCGCTGGCACTGGCGGATGCCGACGTGGCTGATGTCCACGCAGGCGCTGACGCGGCCCAGGTCGCGCGTCCCCTCGAACACGCCGACGAACGCCTCGACGGGCAGGCCGACGGCGTACTCGATGTACAGCATCGGGCCGTCGGGCGGCAGGAGGGCGTTCATGTGGCGGACGGCGGCGAGGTAGTCCTCCGGGTGGGTGGCGATGCGGCCCTCGTCGTGGACGACCATGCCGGACGCCTGGCCGACGGAGCGGCGTGCGAACTCGGCGACGCGCTCGCGGTCCCTGGCCTCGCTGAGCTTGAGGGAGCGCGGCAGGTGGATGACGAAGGGGGCATCGGGACGTGGCCGGAACTTCATCAGGGCGGTGAGGTCGTCGAGGGAGCGCGGGTTGAACTCGGGGAGGAGGCCGGAGCCGTCGAAGACGCGCTGGGCGAGGCGCAGGAGGGCGTCGTCGCCGGAGACGAGTTTGTGGAAGATGGCGTGCAGCCGTGCGGTCATCGCTGGCCCCTCCAGGGCGACGCAGGATTATACGGCGACGAATGGGATTGATTGCATCGCACCCACGCCCCCGCGCCCGGCACGCGAGGGCCGGGGCGTGCAGCCAAGGGCGCCAAGGGTGCCAAGAATGTCAAGGGTGCCAGGGACGGCCTCAGGATCGCTGCCCACGCCGTCGTATCGACTACGATAACGCCCCTTCGTCTCAAGGGTGCCATCCAAGCGTGCCAAGCGTGCCATCACGGCCTCCCGAAGCGGGACGCCGCGCACGGCCTGTCGCACCTGATTGCATTCAGGCGGCCGCGGCCATATCCTCAACCAGCGCCCACCAGGGAGTGCATGTCAATGACCTCGCCGGAAGAGCCGGCGGCGGCCCACGAGGGGGAGGCCGAGGAGGAGGCCCTCTTTCATGCGGCCGAGGCGGCCATCAAGGCCGACCCGCCCCCGGCGGCCCCCACGGTCTGGGGGGGCGCCCTCAAGTTCATCCTCTGGGTGGGTTTCTGCTGCCTGTTCATACCCGGGGAGGCCCGCTGGATGGCGGTGGCCCTCCTGGCGCCGGCGATGCTGCTGTCGGAGCTGGGGCGGTTCGTGGCGATGCGCTCCTTCGGGCACCCCGGCAGGCTCCTGTTCGACCCGTTCCCCGACGGGCCGGCCCCCTACCCGCCGATGCCCGTATGGAAGCAGGCCACGGTGCTGCTCATGGGGCCGCTCCCCGGCCTGTTCCTCGCCCTGGCCATCCAGGCCGCGTTCCGCCCGGATATCGGCGTGTGGCTCGGGGCGGCGGTGCTGTGGCTGGTGATCCTGAACGCGATGAACCTTCTTCCGTTCGTGCCGTTCCACGGCGGCAGGCTCCTCGACCTGCTGTTCTTCGCCCGCAGCCCGTGGCTGGCGGCGGGCTTCCACGCCCTCTGCGCGGCGGTGCTCGTCTGGGTGAGCTGGATGCTGGGGACGTGGGTCTATGCCGTGCTGGGCGGCCTCGTCCTCCTCGGTGTGCCGGTACGCTACCGCAAGGCGGAGGCGGAGCGCCTCCTGGCCGAGGCGGCGGCCGGCATGCCGGATCGTCTGGACGACGCCAGCGAGGGGCAGCGCCGCGAGCTGTTCGCCACGGCGGTCCGGGTGGGGGCGTCCGGCGTCACGCCCGACGCCCTGGCCGCCGACATGCGCAAGCTGCACAGCAGGCTGACCGCCCCGCGCCCGCCGGCGCTGATCTGGGCTGCCTTGTTCCTCCTCTACCTCGCCGGCTGGGTGGCGGGGGCGAGCGCGGTGTCGCTGCTCTTCACGGGGAGCTTCGCCGCCGCGTCCACGCGCAGAGAGGCGGCCGATCTGGCGGCCATCACCCAGGTGTGCATCCGGAAGGTGGCGGCTGGCGAGGCGGACCCCCGCCTGTTGCCGGAGCTACGCGAGAGGTGGATGGCGGCGGACGCGGCGGCGCGGCGGGCGGCGCGGGAGGCGCTGGTGGGTAAGGCCGGCCCCATCCCCGACCCGGTCCGGGCGATCATCGAGGAGGCAGCCCCGTGACGGACCCGCAGTTACAACGGCTCCTGGCCGCCCTGGCCCGTGACCCGGGCGACGACCTCCTGTGGCTGGCGGCGGCCGACTGCCTGGAGGAGTCCGGCGAGGGCGCACGCGCCGAGCTGCTGCGCCTGCACCGGCGGCTCCGCGGCATGGGGGACGGCAGGCCACGCCTCATTGCCGAGGGCCGCGTCCGCAAGATGCTGGAGTCCGGGGTGCGGCCCTGCGTCCCACAGACGACGAGCTCGCTGGGGATGACGTTCTCGCTCATCCCGGCAGGCGAGTTCTGGATGGGGTCGCCGCCCGAGGAGAGGGGGCGTTACGACGAGGAGGTCCGCCACCGCGTGACGCTGACCCGTCCCTTCTGGCTGGGCACCTTCCCCGTCACCCAGGGGCAGTATCAGTCCGTCGTCGGCAGCAACCCCAGCCAGTTCTCCCCGTCGGGCGCCGGCAAGGACAAGGTGGCCGGGCTGGACCACCTGGCCCTGCCCGTCGAGCTGGTGACGTGGACGGACGCGGCGGCGTTCTGCGAGAAGCTGGCGGAGCTGCCGGACGAGAAGGCCGCCGGACACCTCTACCGCCTGCCGACGGAGGCGGAGTGGGAGTATGCCTGTCGAGGTGGGCTGGAAACAGGGCGCTTCCACTACGGGGGGCGGCTCCTCACGAGACACTGCAACTACCTCACCAGCCGCCTCGGGCGGACGACGCCGGCCGGCGTCTACCCGCCCAACGCCTGGGGGCTGTTCGACATGCACGGCAACCTGTGGGAGTGGTGCAGCGACTGGCACGTCCCGTTGTCGGCGGGGCCGGCCACGGACCCCGCCTTCCCCGAGCAGGGCGACGACGAGCGCCGCATCATCCGCGGCGGGAGCTGGGGCGGCTGCGCCGACATCGCCCGCTCGGCCTACCGCAACCACTACGCCCCCGACGCCAGGCATCAGTGCATCGGCTTCCGGGTTATCCTCGTCCCGCCCGACGCGGGTTGATGGGCCGTTGCCGCCGGGGACGTGCCGCCTTATCCTCACCCGGTCGGCAGCCCAGGACGGGAGAGGGAGCCCCGTGAGCCTGCTGCGTTTCCTCTTCCGCCTCTTCCTGGGCCGGCGCCTGCCCGTGACGGGCGGGGGCCTCGACGTGCCTGGGCTGAAGGCCGACCTGGTGATCCATCGCGACCGCTGGGGCGTGCCGATGATCCAGGCCGGCTCGGCGCGGGACGCGGCGTTCGGCATCGGTGTCTGTCACGGCCAGGACCGCGCGTTCCAACTGGAGGTGCTGCTGCGCGTGGCCCGCGGCACCGTCGCCGAGATGGCCGCCGCGGCGCTGCCCGTGGACCGGCTTTCGCGGCGGATCGGCTTCCACAGGGCCGCGCTGGAGCAACTGCCGCTGATCGACGACGACGTGCGCGATTCTCTCGAAGGGTACGCCGACGGCGTCAACGCGGGCCGCACGCTGGGCCTGACGAGCCTGCCCCACGAGTTCTGGCTGCTGGGTGTGAGGCCGACGCCGTGGACGCCGGCGGATTCGCTGGCGGTCGCGAAGGTGCTGTCGTTCACGCTGTGCGCCAACTGGGACGCGGAGCTGGTGCGCCTCAAGGTGCTGATGGAGGACGGCGTCGAGGCGTTGCGGGCGCTCGACCCGACGTACGCGGAGTGGCAGCCGGTGATCGCGCCGCCGGGCCGGGAGGCGGGGCCGGCGCTCGACCATTTGGCCGGCGACATCCGCTCGTTCCTCGACTGGTCGGGGCATGGGGGCGGGTCGAACAACTGGGCCATCTCCGGGGCGCGGACGAGGTCGGGGCGGCCGATCCTGGCCAACGACCCGCACCTCGACGCGCGGCTGCCGTCGCACTTCTATCTGGCGTCGATGCGCTGCCCGGAGTGGGCCGTCGCCGGGGCGACGGTGGTCGGCGGGCCGGCGGTGCTGGCGGGGCACAACGGGCACGCCGCCTGGGGGCTGACCGCGGGGCTGGTGGACAACACCGACCTCTTCTGGGAGGAGATCGAAGGCGACAGGGTGCGCGACGGCGGCGGGTGGGTGCCCTGCCAAGTCCGCGAGGAGGTGATCCACGTCAAGGGCGGGTCGCCGGTGACGGAGCACGTGCACATAACGCCGCGCGGCCCGGTCATCGGGCCGGCGCTGGCCTCGTGCCATGCGGCGCTGTCGCTGCGGGCGACGTGGCTGGAGCCGGCGAAGGTGCGCGGGTTCTTCGCGCTGCACGGGGTGCGGTCGTTCGCCGACCTGCGCGAGGCGTTCCGGCACTGGCCGGTGGCGTCGCAGAACGTGGCGTACGCCGACGCCTCGGGCGTGATCGGCTGGCAGCTCGCGGGGGAGGCGCCGGTGCGGAGGAAGGGGCACGGGGCGCTGCCGCTGCACGGGGCCGACCCCGAGGCGGGGTGGTCGGGGCGGGTGCCGTTCGAGGAGATGCCGCATTTGGAGGATCCGGCGTGCGGGTGGCTGGCGACGGCGAACAACAGGCCGCAGCCGGAGGGCGAGGGGCCGTTCCTGGGGGTGGACTTCATCGACGGCTACCGCATCCACGCCATCGCCAGGGAGATGGCGGGGAAGGCGGGGTGGGACGTGGCCTCGACGATGGCCTTGCAGACGGACCAGCGGGCCCTGGCTTGGGAGGAGCTGCGCGAGGCGGTCCTGTCGGCGGAGGGGGGCCCGCTGGCGCGGCAGGGGCAGGACATGCTGCGGGCCTGGGACGGGGTGGCGTCGGCGGGGTCGCCGGCGGCGGCGGTGTACGAGGTGTGGCTGGCCGGGATGATCCGGGCGGCGGCGCGGGCCCTGGCGCCCAAGAGCTGGGAGTGGGTGGTGGGCAAGGGCCTCAGCCCGCTGACGCCGTACAACTTCGGGTGCTTCCGGCGGACGGCCCACCTGGTGCGGCTGATCCGCGACTGGCCGGCGTGGAAGGGGACGGCGGGCAGGGTGCTGACGGAGACGGTGGACTTCCTGCGGCGGCGGTTCGGCACGGACACGCGGCGGTGGGCGTGGGGGCGGATCAGGCCGCTGGTGATGCACCACCCGCTGTCGCGCGGCGGCGGTCTGATGGGCGGCATCCTGCGGCGGATCTTCGACCTGGGGCCGGTGCCGTGCGGCGGCGACGCCGACGTGATCAACCAGGCGGCGGCGCTGCCCCTGGACCCGCTGGCGCCGACGGACAACATCGCCGCGATGCGGTTCGTGGCCGACGTGGGGGCGTGGGAGAACTGCCGGTGGGTGCTGCCGGCGGGGCAGTCGGGCAACCCGCTGTCCTCGCACTACGGGGACCTGCTGCCGTTGTGGCGGAGGGGCGATGGGGTGCCGATCGCGTACACCGACAGGGAGATCGCCGCAGCGACGGTGGAGACGCTGCGGCTGACGCCAGCGGGGTGACATCGTGCACGGGCCTCCTGCGAAATCCGCGTCCCCAGGCTACACGCCCGCCTACGCGGCCCTGCGTCCCGAGCTGGCGCTGGGCGACATCGTGCTGTACGGCGGCGACACGCCGCAGTGCCTGCGCCTGAAGCGGATGATGCGCTCGCGGTGGTCGCACGTCGGGATGATCGTGCGGCTGGCGGCGGAGGACGAGCCGCTCTTGTGGGAGGCGACGGGCACGGCGGGGATGCCGGACCTGGTGAGCGGCGACGACAAGGGCGGCGTGCATCTGGTCCGGCTGGAGGAGTGGGTGGGCCGCTACGGCGGCGACATCGCAGTCCGGCGTCTGTCCGCCGAACGGACGGCGGCGCGGGTGGAGGCGTTCCGGGCGTTCTTCGCGCTGGTCCACGGGCGGCCTTACGAGCGGAAGCACACGCAGGGGGTGCGTGCGATGTTCGACGGCTTCCTGCTGCGGAACCGGCGCGAGGACCTGACGAGCCTGTTCTGCAGCGAGCTGGTCGCGGCGACGTATCAGCGTCTGGGCCTGCTGCCGGGCGAGCCGCCGTCGAACACCTACACGCCACGCGACTTCGGGGCGGACGGGGGGCTGACGCTGGTGGGGGATGCGTCGCTAGGTGAGGAGGTGATGATTCACCTGTGAGGCGACGGCGGGCTTCCGTCGCCCCGTGTCTCTGGTTACACTGGGTGGGGATGGCGTGCAGGACTGGAGGGGCGGACATGGACCCGACAACGGCGCTGGAGGCGACGCGGGCGTGGGACAACCAGGAGAGGCTGGCCTTCGCCCTGCGTCTGTGGGACGAGCTGGTCGAGGCCGGCTGGCAGCCGGAGCCGGACGAGGAATTGGCCGCCGAGCTGGACCGCCGGCTCGACGCCCATGAGGCGGACCCCACGAACGTCCGCACTTCCGAAGAGTTGTGGGCGAGGATCAGGGGGTAAGCGGCGAGCGGTCCTCCTGCTCGGGAGCGCCGAAGATGGGTCAGCTCAAACTACCTGCCGGGGTCGAAGGCGCGTTCCGCATCGAGTGGATGGATGCCTTCGGTGACGCCTTCACGATCAACGTGTACGGCGCGGGCAAGGAGGGCTGGTTCGTCGCCTGGGATCGCCACGCAGGGCGTCGTGAGGAGAGCGGGGTACGTCAGCTCCCGAAGGGCGAGTGGCCGACCCTGTTGCACCTGATCGATCACTGCGGATTCTGGGGGCTACCGGAGGGCGACGAGCATCTCGTTCCGGCGAATGAGACTGTCGATGACGGGTCGTTTCTCACGATCTCGGGGCGCATCGGGGAGCGGTATCACCGCATCCATCGGTTCGTCTGGCGCGAGCGCGGCCTCGATGCCCTCCACCTGTTCGGCCAGCGGGTCTCCGGCCTCTACACGAAGCATCCGCGCTGGGGATGGGTGACGACACCGCCGAGCGATCCGGCCGGCGGGTGAAACACTCACCCCGCGAACCGGCTCACGATCACCGCCGCGTTCTGGCCGCCGAAGCCGAAGCTGTTGCTCAGCGCGTGGTCGAAGCGGCACTCACGCGCCACGTTCGGGACGTAGTCCAAATCGCACGCCGGGTCGGGGTACTCGTAATTGATCGTCGGCGGGATCACGCCCTGCCGCATCGCCAGCACGCTCACGACGGCCTCCACCGCCCCCGCCGCCGCGATCAGGTGGCCCACCATGCCCTTGATCGACGACACCGGCACACGCCGCGCGTGCCCGCCCAGCGCCAGCTTCAACGCCGCCGTCTCGGCGGAGTCGTTGTTCCGCGTGCTCGTGCCGTGGGCGTTGACGTAGCCGATGGCCTCCGCCGGCAGGCCGGCGTCGGCCAGCGCCGCGCGGATGCACGCGGCGGCGCCGCGGCCCTCCGGGTGGCAGTCGGTCACGCGGTAGGCGTCACACGTTGAGCCGTAGCCCTTCAGCTCCGCGTAGATGCGCACGCCCCGCGCCCTGGCGTGCTCCATATCCTCCAGCACGAGCAGGCCGGCGCCCTCGCCGAGGACGAAGCCGTCGCGTGTCAGGTCGAACGGGCGGCTGGCGCGCCGCGGGTTGTCGTTGCGCGTCGAGATCGCCGTCAGCAGGCTGAAGCCGGTCACGCCGAGGGGGTAGATCATGCTGTGGGCGCCGCCGGCCAGCATCACGTCGGCGTCGCCGTGGCGCACCAGGTGGGCGGCCTCGCCGAGCGCCTGCGTGCCGGCGGCGCACGCCGTCAGGCAGGCGTGGTTCGGCCCCTCCAGGGCGAAGACATCCGCCAGGTCGCCCGACGGGTTGTGCAGCTCCTGCGTGTACTCGCGGCCGCGGTGGTACGTCCGCACCGCCTCGCGTGACAACGCCTTGTCATCGAGCCGCCGCCGTCCGCTCGCGTCAAGGCTCCTCCCGGCGATGGCCAGGACTGCGTCGTGGTCCTGCCTGCTCTCGCCGGTGCCCAGGTACACGCCCATCCGCGTGCGATCCCCGCCGTGCCGCAGCCCGGCGTCGTCCAGCGCCTTGCCGGCGGCGGCCAGGGCGAACTTGACGGCGTCGCCGGCGTCGATCCAGCGTCCCACGTCCCCCACGTGCCGCGACAGGTCGAATCCCTTGACCTCGGCGGCGAACGTGGTCGGGAAGGTGCGGGCGTCGAAGCGCGTGATCGGGCCGACGGCGCTCTGGCCGGCCAGCATCGCCGCGAACACGCCCTCCAGGGTGTCGCCCAGAGGCGTCACCATCCCCATCCCGGTTATCACGACACGCCGCATGTCTCACCCCCGCCGCAGCACCAGGGCCACGCAGTGCCCCCGGTCCGTCATCGCCACCTTGACCACGAAGGGCCGTGCCACACGCCGCGGCTCGCGCACCGGCGTCACCGGGCAGTCCGGGGCGCCGCAGTTGAGCGACACCGGCACCGGGTCACCGGCCAGGGCGAGGACGCTGGCGGCCAGCTCCAGGACCGACGCGCCGCTGCCGGCGTTACCCATGTAGCCCTTCATCGCCAGGACGGGGACGCCCGGCAGTGCCTCGGCCAGGGCGCGGGCCTCGCGGACGTCTTCCGGCAGGCCGCCGGCGTGGGCGTTGACGTGGTCCACCTCCCCCGGCACCGCCCCCGCCTCGCGCAGGGCGGCGGCGACGGCCCGCGCGACGCCGGCGCCGTCGCGGCGCAGGTCGTAGGCCGCCGCGAAGCCGGCCACCTCGGCCAGCACCTCCGCCCCGCGTCTCAGGGCGTGCTCGCGGTCTTCGAGGGCCATCACGCCGGCGCCCTCGGCCAGCACCTGGCCGGTGCGTGCGCGATCGAAGGGGCGGCACGCCCTGGCCGGGTCGTCGTGGCGGGCGAGGGGGGCGTACATGGCGTGGCGGGCCACGCTGATGATTCCGGTCCGCGTGTCGGTCCCGCCGGCGATCATGGCGTCGGCGCGGCCCGACTGGATGACGCGGAACGCCTCGCCGGCGGCCATGAGGGCGGCGGCGTCGTACTGCGTGACGGTGTTGTTGGGGCCGCGGGCGTCGAGGAGGATGGCGGAGTGGCTCGCCGGCATGTTTGGGACGTGGTTGAGCATCCACGTCGGCGGCATCAGCCCGATGCCCTCGCGTCCCCACTTCTCCATGTCGATGCGGCCGGACGCCTCGTCGAGGCAGAGCCGGCCGGGCGGGCCGAGGTCGTCCAGCACGCCGGGGATGATGCCCGTCCCCATGACGAACCCCAGACGCTCCGGGTCGGCGGCGAGGCGGGCGTCGGCGGCGGCGAGCCTGGAGGCGGCGACGGCGAGCTGCACCGTGCGCGGCATGAGCTTGAGCTGCTTGCGCTCCTTCTTGTCGAGGTAGGCGTTGGCGTCGAACTCCTCGATCTCGCCGCCGAACGTGACGGGGAGGGCGGAGGGGTCGAAGAGGCGGAAGGTGTGGACGCCGGAGGCGGCGGCGGCGAGGGAGGCGCGGAAGGCGTCCCTGCCCAGCCCGAGGGGGCTGACGATACCCAGGCCGGTGATGACGGCGCGTCGCTGCATTACGTGTCGGCTGAACGCATGAGGCGATCCCCCATCACGGGTACGCGCACGGGGTTGAGGCGGCAAGGGCGGCGTGTCACCGGGGCGTGCTGACCTCGCGTTTGACCTTGCGGCGGATGTCGTGGCGGGTCAGGCCCAGGCGGGCCAGGGCGGGGGTGAGGACGCGGTGATACCACACCTCCTCGTCGAAGATGCGGAAGTTGCGCACCTCGTTGACGCGCAACGCGCCGTCGGCCAGCATGTGGACCGCCGGCATCTGGAAGCCGTTGGCCACGCGGGCGAGCTGCTCCAGGGTGGCCGCCCGGTCGTGTTCGAGGTACAGGGCCACGCATTTGAAGAAGAACTCGGCGTGGGCGGCCTCGTCGGCGGCGACGAGGGTGAGGACGCGCTCCAGGGCGGGGCAGCCGCCCTCGGCTCGCACGCAGGCGCGGAGGTTGACGTAGTGCATCTGCGTCGCCAGCTCCTGGAACATGGCGTAGCAGAGCATGCCGCGCGAGCTGTCGTGGGGGAGCTGCCACTCGTGGGAGAACACCTCGCGGTGCATGTCCTCCATCTTCTCGTCCGTCCGCTGGCCGGAGCGCAGGAGCCAGTCCTCCAGGGCCATCGAGTGCTTGGCCTCCTCGTAGCCCCAGTTGGCGAGGAACCAGGCGCGGCCGCGGCTGGCGCGGACCTGGCCGATGAGCTTGGCCAGGTAGTCGGGCAGGTACAGCTCGACGGCGCAGAACGTCTCGACGATGTCGGCGAGCGCCGGGTTGAGCGAGCGGCTGCACTGCTCCCAGGGCACGTCATCCCGAAGCGACCAGCGGCGCTTCTCCTCGGCGCGGTCGAAGAAGTCGCGGAACAGTCGGTACATCGCCTCGAGGACTTGAGGCGGCTCGGCGTGCGTCACGGCCTCCATTCCAGGCCTCCTCCTACGGGGCGAGGCGGGGCGAATCATGGGCCGGCGGGCGTCGAGATCTCGCGGCGGGCCTTGCGGCGGAGGTCGGCGCGCGTGAGGCCGAGCTTCTCCAGCAGCGGGTTGACGACCTGCTCGACGAAGATCTGGTCGTCGAAGATGAACAGGTCCTTGACGGCCTGGATGCGGCGGCGCGAGTCGGTCAGCATGTGGACGGCGGGCATCGCGAAGCCGTTGACGGCGATGCGCAACGCCTCGACGGTGCCCTCGCGGTCGAAGGCGAGGTAGATCTCGGCCAGCCGGCGGAAGAAGTCGTAGTGGGCGCGTTCGTCGGTGGCGACGAGGGTGAGGATGCGTTGCAGGGCGGGGCAGCCGCCCTCGGCCTCGACGATCTTGCGGAGCTGGACGTAGTGCAGCCAGGTGGCCAGCTCCTGCACCAGGGTGTAGCAGACCATGACACGGTTGTTGTCGTAGGGCACCTGCCACTCGTGGGCGACCACGTCCCTGTGGAGGTCGGCCATCTGCTCGTCGGTGCGGCTCTTCGACTTGAGCAGCCAGTCCTCCAGCACCATCGAGTGCTTGGACTCCTCGTAGCCCCAGTTGGCGAAGAACCAGGCGCGGCCGCGGATGGCGCGGACGCCGGGGATGGTCTTCGCCAGGTAGTCGGGGAGGAACAGCTCGACGGCGCAGAACGTCTCGACGACGTCGGCGATGGCGGGGCTGAGGCCGGCCGTGTTGGTGTCGTCCCAGGGCACGTCGTCGCGGATCGACCAGCGCCGCTTTCGCTCGGCGAGGTCGAAGTACTCGCGGAACAGTACGTGGATCGCCCGGAGGACCTCGGGGGTCTCGGGCCGGAACGTCACGGTCATCACGTCTCCTGCGTGCCGCACGGCGAATTGTGATTGGTTAGAGAATAATCTCGCACCCGGCAAGGGCGAGAATCAGCCCATCACGGCCTCGATGACATTACCGGACACGTCGGTCAGACGCTCGTCGCGTCCGGAGTGGGGGTACGTCAGCTTCGTGTGATCCAGCCCGAGCAGGTGCAGGATCGTCGCGTGGAAGTCGTTCACGCTGATGCGGTCCTTCACCGCCTTGAGGCCGAATTCGTCGGTCGCGCCGACCGCCCGGCCGCCCTTCACCCC
>CAZVZK010000066.1:965-54767 GCA_964630925.1 uncultured Alcaligenaceae bacterium | reverse complement strand
CCTATCCTACAAGCCTTCATGCCGTACTCGCCGAATCTCCACCGCCGACGGTATAACGTGGCGGCTGATCGATGGGGACGAGAAAACCGCCGAGTCATCCCGCCGACCCCTCCGCCGCTGGCCACGGCCAGCAGGCCCCTTGCCGGGACCAGCCACGAGCGTCCCACGGCCACCAGCCGGCGATGCCCCTGCGCACGACGCTCCCGCCTCGCCTCCGCGCAGGCGATGCCCTGACTGCGCCCTCTCCGCTTCTGGGTCCAGCCTCTCCGCTTCAACCGCCGCCCACAGGCTGCCGGGCACCCCTCCTCGCGGCGGGCGGTGCGTGCCATCATCTCCGATACCGGGCGGGGCGGGGCGCGGGGAGTCGGGCCTGGACCGGTGGCCGGCTGGGGCAACGGCGCTGGACGTGCGTCGCACTTTCTGGTCGCGGCTGGGAGGTCTGGCCCTCGAGAGGTCTGACCTCTGGCGTCGGCTCAAAATGGGGGGGGTGAAATCGGGTCGGCATCGGGTGGCCGTCGGGTCACGGCCGGATGGAAATCGGGTCGAAAGTGGCCCACCACCGACCACAAGAGTACATCAAGTTGCCGTCATTGGCGATCATTGACACGGGCCTACCCACCCTGGGATCGGTTTCCCGCCGGCCGGCCCCATGACTGCCCCGGCGTCCGGGCTACACTCCACGCGCGGAGGCAGGCCAGAACCGTTTCCGCCCACCGGCATCCGTGGCCTCGCCGAGTGGCCGCGTGGCCGCCGGGGTGCGACAATAACTTCGGCCCGATCTCGCGCGGGAAGAACGCCGTGGACGACCCCCTGCCCCTCGCTCTTCAACGGCTAACACGTCCGGCTCTACGCCCTGACCAGCCACAAGGAGTTCTTCGCCTGTATGACGGAGGCGTACTTCGGCGTCAACGACTTCTTCCCCTTCAACCGCGCCGAGATGAAGGAGTCCGAGCCGGAGATCCACGCCCTGATGTCGGCCGTCTGGGAGTCGCCGCCACGGAAAGCCAGGTGAACCGATACCCCCCGGGTGAAGGAGGCCACCCCACGAGCCTGCGTTGGTGGGGTGACACGCAGGCCAGCTGACACGGCTGCTCCGATGCGAATCGGGACCTGGGCCACGTGAACCTGGGGACGAGCCACGACACGAGCCGCTTCGCTTGCGACAGCCTCGGCGCGTGGCGGGAGGGGCCGGGCCGCGCGGCCCACCCCGTGGCGCGGCGGAGGGCATGGCGGGCCTCGTGGCTGAGAGAGCACCCCCGGCAGGATTCGAACCTGCGACCGGCGGATTAGAAATCCGCTGCTCTATCCTGCTGAGCTACGGGGGCATCTGTGCCAGTTTACCCGCGCCCGCCCACGCGGGGAAGGCCATCAAGGAGTAGCACGGGTGGGAGTCGAACCCACAAACACCAGGCTCTCGACCTGGCCGCCATACCAGTTCGCGTACCGTGCCATCGGTCACCGTCAGCCGGGACGCAGGGAATCGAACCCTGTCTTTCTGGTTCAGAGCCAGACGTGACAACCACTACACCACATCCCAGTTCGTCTTCGACAGTCAGTAGTCAGCAGTCAGTAGTCGGCATGAGCAGCCAACACCCAGCATGTCTTTGGTTCTCCCTACTGACTACTGGCTACCGGCTACTGACTGCCATTGAGAGAGGGCCGCACGAGTCACGCGAGCGCCATCGCTTTATCCCCCAGAGGTGGAGGATCCCGGAGTCGAACCGGGCCAAGCTGTTTCCACAACAGTCCCGCCACCGGGCGGAGGTATGTAAGCTCCCGTCGTAGGGCGCGGCCCAGCGGTCAAGTCGGGATTCGAACCCGCTCCTCCGCTTTGACAAAGCGGCGTGCTTCCGTTACACCACGAGACCAGTACTCCCGGCAGGAATCGAACCTGCTCCCTCCAGCTTCGCAGGCTGGCGTGCGACCGGCACACTCCGGGAATGTCACAGTGACCAGGGAGGGACTTGCACCCTCACACCATTTCAAGTGGCTCGGGGTTCTGAGGCCCGCGTGTCTGCTGATTCCACCACCTGGCCATACACGAAACACCAAACACCAAACACCAAACACGAAAAACCAACCAAGTATCCTCGACGGGATTCGAACCCGTGTTCTCCACGTTGAGAGCGTGGCGGCCACTCCGCTGGCCCGCGAGGACGTCAGTCTCCGAAACAGGATTTGAACCTGCACCCTCCAGCTCCCGAAGCTGGCGCGCTACCAGGTTACGCCACTCGGAGGTCGTCGCTTCGTCATACCCCACGCCCTCGCATACGGGGCGTTCAGGGGGCTGTGACCGCTTCCTTCCGGGCTTTCCGTCACCCGATCCGCGGCCCACGCCAGATAGGAGGGGCCGCGGCGGTGAAGGTTCGCGCGTGCCGCGAGGAATCACGGCTTCTTGATCGCGTCCAGCAGCTTGCGCCTGCCGGCGAAATCCGCCTTGGCCCAGTCGGCCTCCGCCTTCTTCAGGTCATCGCCCTTGAGGGTCTTCAGGTGGGCCTGCCACGCGGCGGCCTCCTTCTCCGTCAGCGGGGCCGCGTCCTTCTCCTTCTTCAACTGATCGGCCCGGAGCTGGAAGAGCATGCCGAGCAGCTTGCGCCGGGCCTCGTAATCGGAGACCTGCCAGACCTCCTTCATCGCGGCCCGGTCGTCGGGGTCAAGCTCATCGAGGTAGTTGTTCCACGCCTTCACCTCCTCGTCCGGGATCTTGGCCGACGGCGTGCCGGCGAACAGGTGGGGGGCGACCCCGCCGTAGTTGAACGGCGGGCGGTGGCCCAGGCACTCGAGGAAGCCCTGCGGGCCCCAGATCACGCCGCACGCGGCGGCCACGTTGCGGCAGCCGCCGGCCGGGCAGCCGTGGCCGCCCCCCGTCGCCGCCAGCACGGATAGCATCACGACGCTGTACACGCAGCACCTCCCTTGGATCGGGGCACGAGCCGGCCCACCGGGAAGGGTAAACCCCGCCGACACCACGCGCCGGCCGTTGCCTGGCCGAGGGGAAGCGCCGGCGGCCATCCGCGCCCCTACAATCGCCCCGACGCCTTCAAACCGAGCCCCCGAGGTGCCCCGTGCTGACGATCCTCCTGGCCGGCCTGTGCGCCGGCGCCGCCCCGCCCGTCGTGTCCGCCGACGTGCTGCTCACCGGCGGCCTGGTCATCGACGGCACCGGAGGGCCGGCCTTCGTCGGCGACGTGGCCGTCAGGGTCGGGCGGATCGTCGCCGTGGGCGCGTTCGGCGTGGCCGGCCCGGTCCGCCGGATTGATGCGCGCGGGCTGATCGTCGCCCCCGGATTCATCGACCTGCACAGCCACAGCGACTACCCGCTCCAGAAGAAGGCGACACGCGAGAACCGGTCGTTCCTGCATCAGGGCGTGACGACGGTGGTGACGGGCAACTGCGGCGCCGGGCCGGCGGACGTGGCGGGGTATTTCGCGGCGCTGACGGAGGGCGGCATCGGGACGAACGTGCTGCACCTGATCCCGCACAACAGCGTCCGCCGTCAGGTGATGAAGAACGCCAACCGCGCGCCCACGGCGGCGGAGCTGGCGAAGATGCGTGACCTGGTCGCGCGGGGGATGAAGGACGGCGCCTGCGGCATGGCGACGGGGCTGATCTACAACCCCGGCGCGTACTCGAAGACCGACGAGCTGATCGAGCTGGCGAAGGTGGTGGGCGAGCACGGCGGGCTGTACGCCAGCCACATCCGCGACGAGGGCGCCGGCGTCGTGCAGGCCATCGAGGAGGCGTTGCGCATCGGCCGCGAGGGCCGGCTGCCGGTCCACATCTCACACCTGAAGGCGTCGGGAAAGAGCGCCTGGGGCAAGGCCGGCGACATCATCGGGGCCATCAACGCGGCGCGGAAGAAGGGGCAGGTGGTGACGGCGGACCAGTACCCGTACGCGGCCAGCAGCACGTCGCTGTCGGCGACCCTGGTGCCGGCGCGGTTCCGCGAGGGCGAGAAGGAGGATTACCAGGCGCGGCTCAAGGAGAAGAACGTGCAGGACGCCATCGCGGCGGCGATCAAACGCCGCGACGGCGGGGCGTCGGTGAAGATCGCACGCTACGCGCCGCGGCCCGCGTGGCAGGGCAAGTCGCTGGCGGAGGTCGCGGCCCTGGAGAAGCGGCCGGCGCTGGAGATCGCCCTGGAGATCGAGCGCAACGGCGGGGCGCAGATCGTCAACTTCGGCATGCACGAGGACGACGTGCGGCTGATCATGCGACAGCCGTGGGTGGCGACGGCGAGCGACGGGTCGAGCATGGTGCCGGACAAGGCGACGGTGCCGCATCCGCGCAGTTACGGGACGTTCCCGCGGAAGATCGGCCGGCTGTCCATCGAGGAGAAGCGCCTGACCGTGGAGCAGGCGGTGCGGAGCGCGTCGGGCCTGCCGGCGGACATCCTGCGGCTGAAGGATCGCGGGTACATCCGGAGCGGACAATGGGCGGACGTGGTGGTGTTCGACCCGAAGGCGTTCCGCGATCTGGCGACGTATGACAAGCCGCACCGGTATGCGGAGGGCGTGCGCTGGCTTCTCGTCAACGGCGAGGCGGTGATCGAGGCGGGCAAGGTGACGGGGCGCGTGCCGGGCCGGGCGGTGCGTGGGGTCGGGAGGTGAGGGCGGTGGGCCTCCTAGCAGAGATACCCGAGGGAGCGGAGTACGGCCGGCTCCCGTCCGGCGGCCAGTTGGCGCTTGACGGAATGGCGGATGGCGCGGTGCGCCTTCTTGATCTCGCTTTTCACAAGGCCCCGACAGCAGCGATGGTGCCAGCCGCGGGCGCCCTTAAGCTCACCGAGGATACCCTTGATCTCGCTGCGAACGCCCATCGTCAGACCTCCCGTCCGGGATCCGCCGACCCGAACCAGGTACGGCCCGTACAGGAAGGCGTGACACCACCCCTGCCATCGCTACACCAACCTTACGCCCCGAAGGACACCCCGCATCATGGGCCGACAACGCGAGTCGTGGCCGCCGTCCGAGGGCGGCGTGCCGGAGATCACCGTGCGGCAGCTGCGCGAGAAGCAGCAGGCCGGCGCCCGCCTCTTCCTCCTCGACGTGCGCCAGCCCTGGGAGCACGAGCAGGCGAAGCTGGAGGGCAGCGTCCTCGAGCCGCTCAACCGCCTCGCCGGCGCGATGGAGGGCCTGCTCCCCCGCATCCCCGACGGGGCCGAGGTCGTCGTCTACTGCCATCATGGCATGCGCTCGCAGATGGGCGCCGCCATCCTCATCCAGCACGGCGTCAGGAACGTCGTCTCGCTCGCCGGCGGGATCGACGCCTGGTCGGCGTTCATCGACCCCAGCGTGCCGAGGTACTGACCGTGGGTGAATTGACGCACTTCGACGACGTCGGCGCCGCCCGCATGGTCGATACCACGTCCAAGCCCGAGACACACCGCGAGGCCCGCGCGTCCGCGATCGTCCGCATGGCCGCCGAGACCCTCCGCGTCATCAAGGCCGGCACCGCCGCCAAGGGCGACGTCCTCGGCGTCGCCCGCCTCGCCGGCATCATGGCGGCCAAACGCACCGGCGATCTGATCCCGCTGTGTCACCCGCTGCCCATCACCGGCGCCACGGTCGAGTTCTCCTTCCCCGACGAGACCACCCTCCGCATCGACGCGACGGCCCGCACGTTCGGGCGGACCGGCGTCGAGATGGAGGCGTTGACGGCGGCGAGCATCGCGGCCCTCACGGTGTACGACATGTGCAAGGCCATCGACCGCGTTATGAGCGTCGAGCGTGTGCGGTTGGAGTTCAAGAGCGGCGGCAAGGGCGGCGACTGGATCGCGCCCGCGTAACTCGCCCTTGCCACGTTGCCCCCGCCTCCGTGTCGCTGTAGGATTCACCCGTGACTGAAAGTTCTGAAACCCAGCGAGGTGTCGCATGAACGCCACCCTGTCCGCGCCGCCCCCGGCCGTGGCGGCACCCTTCGACATCCACGCCCCCATCGCTGGCGACCTGGAGGAGGTCGAACGCATCCTCGCACGCTCGCTCCGCAACCCGCGCCAGCGCGTCGAGGAGGTGGCCGGGCACACGCGCCTGTATCGCGGCAAGCGGCTGCGGCCCGTGTTGCTGCTGCTCGTCGCCCGCGCCTGCGGCAAGGTGGCGCCGGCCCACCATACGCTCGCCGCCGTCGTCGAGATGATCCACACCGCGACGCTCGTCCACGACGACGTGCTGGACAACGCCACGGTCCGCCGCCGCGTGACCACCGTCAACTCGCTGTGGGGCACGCAGACGGCGGTCCTCCTCGGCGATTACCTGTTCACGCACGCCTTCCACCTGTCGGCCACGGTCGGCGACGCCAGGGCGTGCGAGATCATCGGGGCGGCCACCAACCGCGTCTGCGAGGGCGAATTGACCCAGGTGCTGAACCGGGGCAACTTCGCGCTGACCGAGGCGGAGTACTTCGACATCATCGACGGCAAGACGGCGGAGCTGACCGCCTGCTGCGCCCGCCTGGGGGCGATGTACGCCGGGGCGTCGCCCGAGGTGGTGGAGGCGCTGGAGCGGTTCGGGCGGTGGGTGGGGCAGGCGTTCCAGATCGCCGACGACCTGCTCGACATCGTCGGCAGCGAGACACTGGCTGGCAAGTCACTGGGCACCGACATCGAGCAGGGCAAGCTCACCCTGCCGCTGCTCCACGCCCTGCGGCAGCCGGGCATCGGCGAGCGCGTGCGGGCGATCCTGTCCGCCGACGGCGTGCGCCGTCGCGAGACGCTACGGCCGCTGCTGGAGGAGTCCGGCTCGGTGGATTACGCCCGCTGTGTGGCCCTGGAGTTATCGGCCAGGGCGCGGCGTGAATTGGGATGCCTGCCGCCGTCGGTGTGCCGGCTGATCCTGGAGGCGATGACGGACCGCGTCGTGCAGCGCGAGGCGTGAGCCGCGAAGAAGCAATTGTCCACGGATCACACGGATCAACCGGATCAGAACCAAAGCAGGCAGACAGAAGGCCATCGCGTCTTCTCCCTGCCTGCCTCTTGTCCTGGCTGTTATCCACGTCATCCGTGTGATCCGAGGACGACTCTACTTCACATGGATCACGAGGCCGACTTCTCGGCGTCCACCCTGGGCAGCGGCAGGCCGGCCTTGCGCGCCTCCATCTCCTCCTTGAACAGCGAGCGCACGCGCCGCTTCGAGAACCAGTCGATGAACCACGGGAAGAAGCGGTTCACGAACAGCAGCAGCCGGCCCTGGAAGGTCAGCGTCACCTCGTTCGTGCCCCATGAGAGCTGGCTGAGGGCGGCCTGGGCCACCTGCTCGCTCGTCATGCCACGCATGTGGTCGAGCTGCACCTTGGCCTTCTGCTCGATCATGTTCTTCGAGAAGTTCGTCATCGTCAGGCCGGGGTTGAGCAGCAGCACGTCGATGCCGTCCTTGGCCAATTCGGCGCGCAGCGCCTCGCTGAAGCCCTGCACGGCGAACTTGCTGGCGGCGTAGTCGCCGCGGGCGGGGATGCCACGGCGGCCGGCGATGCTGGAGATGTTCAGGATGGCCGGCGTCCTGCCCTGCTTCAACAGCGGCAGGCAGACGCGCGTCGTCTCCGTCGTCCCGAAGAAGTTCACCTCGAAGATGCGGCGGAGACGCTCCTCGTCGGCGTCGGCGAAATGGCCGGTCGCGCCGATGCCGGCGTTGTTCACCAGCACGTCAAGGCCGCCCATGAGGCGCACGGCGGCGTCGGCCATCGCCTGCCGCTCCTCCGGATCGGTCACGTCGGCCTTGACGGTGTGGACGGTCTTACCAAGCCCCTTCGCCTCGGCCTGCAATTCGGCGAGGAGGTCGGCGTTGCGGGCCGCCGCCAGGACGACACAGCCCTGTTTGGCCGCCTCAAGGGCCATCGCCCTACCGATGCCCTGCGACGCCCCGGTGATGAGCAGGCGCAGGCCCGCCAACTTCCGCCACTGCCCCATGATCCCCTCCCCGCCGGGTCGGCTATCTGACGCCTCTCATTCTGCCGCGCCGGGCGGGCGCGTTGCAAGATGGGGGAGGGGGGCGAGGGATGAGAGGTGGCGCGGTGGTATGGGTTGGGCGGGCGGCGCCGTCAGCGCCAGTCGCCGCTGAGCTGCCACGCGCCCCACCAGGCGATCAGGCTGCGACGCTCCTTCTTGCCCGGCACCACCTCGCTCGACTTGCCCGAGCCGCGCAGGCCGGGCATCCCTCGTAACTTCTTCACCCTCTCCTCGACCCACTCGGGGTGACTGAGCACGTCGAGCTGCGCCTGACGCAGGGATTCGAGTTTCGACAACTTCTTCTCCCAGAGGTGGAGGTAGAAGCGTTCCATCAAGACGCTGGTGGCGGCGTCGTCCACGCTCCACATGCTGGTGACCGTTGATTTGCAGCCGGAGACCGCGAAGGCGCGCTGCAGGCCGAGGATGCCCTCGCCGCCGGCGAGCTCGCCGAGGCCTGTCTCGCAGGCGCTGAGGACGGCCAGCTCCATACCCGACAGGTCCATCTCCGCCACCTCGCTGGCCGTCAGGATGCAGTCGTCCCCCGGCCTCTGACGGTTCGCGCCGGCCAGCACCAGGCCGGACAGCATGCCGGGATCCCACCCCGACACGCCGTCGCGCCCGAGCAGACCGGGGGCCTCCTTGACCTTGTGTTCAGTGTGAGGACGCATGGTCGGGGGCGCGAAGAAGCCGTGGATGGCCAGGTGCGCGGATCGGTGCTTCGGCAGAGCCTCGGTCACCGCGGCCTTCGTGGCCTTCGCGCCAGACAGCCGGGACGCATCGACTTTGAACTGCCCGCGGAAGCGGGCCGCGACGTCGTCGGCCTCGGGGCCGCTTGACGGCAGCGTCTCCCAGCCCCCGCGCCCCTCGCCGTAGTCAACGGCCCCGAGGGCCAGCAGCGACGCCTTACCCTTCACCGGCTCCCTCAACAGGGTCAGCACCTGCGGCACCGGCAGGATGGCTAGCGCCCACTCCTCCAGCAACACCTTCCCCTTCTCGCGTCCGGGGAGGGCGGCGAACGGCAGCCGTCCGAGGGCCTCGTCGGGCGAGATCAGGACCACCTTCGCGCCGGCGAGGTATTTCTCCAAAGGGGACCAGACCCTCTCGCGGAGTCGTGCGGCGCCCTCGCTCCCTTCGCCCTTCCCGATGGCCCGCCGCCAGGCGACGATGTCTTCCTCGATGGGCTTCATCGGCCCGAGATCGAGCCGGGCCGTGGCAGCGTCGTGGCGGACCACCCACGCCACGAGGCGGCGCCGCCCTGCCTGCCCCTCCGCCGGCCTCGCCGGGTCGAGGCCGTTGTGGACGAGGAGGTCGATCAACACCGCCCCCCGAGGCAGCGACGCGCGGAACGCCTCGCTGGTGGGCGGCCGCACGGCGAGGCGGAAGTCGGCGCTGAGGAAGGAGAGGCGGGACTCCAGCTCCTGCTTCCGCAGTGCCAACCCCTCGGTGCGCTTGCGGGAGCCCTCATCGTTCCGGTCCTTCAGCAGGGCCAGGGACCGCGTCACGTCCCGCAACTGCATCGACAGGTCACGAGTGGCCGGCTGAGCGTCCGCCAGGACGAAGCGTCGGCGTGCCTGCTGTGCGGCGAAGGCCGACCCCTTCCAGGCCAGGACGTGGTTGTGGCTGAAGGAGGCGTCCCCGTCGGGCATGGAGAGCCGCCAGTTGAGGCGGAAGCGGAGGGCGGCGGCGGCGGCGATCTGCTGGCGCTCGGATTGCACCGAGGCGTCGGCGGTTAATAGCCGGCGCGTGACGGCCAGGCTCTGTTCTTGAAACACGAGCGCCGCCCCCGGCCGTCGCATTCGCAGCGACTGCACGCCCAGGCTGTGCAGGCTGGCGGCGTAGGAAGGGTGCCACCCACCCAGGGAGTCCTTGATGATCGCCAACGCCTGCAAGAACAGGCGTTGGGCCGTCTCGTGTCGGCCCAGATCCTGATGGAGATAGGCGAGGTTATGCAGGCCCTTCGCATACTCCGGGTGCCGCTCACCGAACGCCTCTCTCGCGATACTGTTGGCCTGCTCGCACAGGGGCAGGGCGGACCTGGGGTCGCCCATGTCCTGGTACAGGAAGGCGAGGTTGTGCAGGCTTTCGCCATAATGGGGGTGCTTCTCGCCGAGCAGGCTCTTGCGGCCCGCCAGCGCCTGCTTCTGGAGGCGGAGGGCCTCTTCGTAATTTCCCAGGGCCTGGTGGACCAGGGCCAGGTTGTTGAGGACCTGGGCATGATCGGTGTGCTTTTCGCCGAGGGCGTCCTTGGCCAGGGCCAGGGATTTTTCGAAGAGCGGCAGCGCGCCCTTGTGGTCCCCCATCGCCTGATACAGGTTCGCGAGGTTGTTCAGGGTGCCGATGTAATCGGGGTGCTTCTCGCCACGCGCCTCCTTGTAGACCGCCAGGGCCTGCGAGTACAGCGGCAGCGCCGCGGCGTTGTCCCCCATGGCCTGATGAATCCCCCCAAGATTCGCGAGGGACACCGCATGCCAGGAGGACTTCTCGCCGAGAGCCTCTTTGCTGATGGCGAGGCCCTGCCTGTACAACGGGAGGGCGACCTTGTAATCCCCCATCGTGCGGTGCAAGTTGGCGAGGCCGTGCAGGCCGTTGACGTAGGCCTCGTGCCTCTCGCCGAAGACCTCCTTACGCAACTTCAAGGCGGCTTCGAGCAAGGGCAGGGCTGCCTTGTGGTCCCCCCGTCCGAGATGGATCATGCCGAGGGTCGTGAGGCTGGCGGCGTAGTCGGGGTGGCGCTCCCCCAAGGCCTTCTTGCGAAGCGACAGGACACGTGAGGCCAGGTCGAGAGCGCCGTCGATGTCCCCCCTGTTCCGGTGGTATGAGGCGAGGTTGGCCAGGCTGGCGAGGTAGTGAGGATGTCTCTCCCCGAGAACTGCTTTTCGCAGTTTGAGGGATTGTTCAAGCAGTGGCAGGGCCGCGTGGTCCCCCAGCTCGTAGAGGATCGCGCCGAGGTTATGCAGGCTCTCGGCATACGCCGGGTGGCGCTCCCCGAGCACGCGCCGGCGCAGCTCGAGTGCCTGACGGGCCAGGGCGACGGCGGCCTTCCCGTCGCCCATGGCGTGGTGCAAGTTGGCGAGGTTGTTGAGGCTCTGGGCGTAGTCCGGGTGTCCGGTGCCGAGGACCTCCCGGCGAAGGGGGAGGACCTGCTTGTACAAGGCCAGGGCGGCTCGATAGTCGCCCAGCGCCTGGTACAGGTTGGCGAGCTTGTGGAGGCTGTCGGCGTAATCGGGGTGCAGCTCCCCCTGCAGCTCCTTGCGGAGGGAGAGCGCTTGCCTCCGCGGAGGGAGAGCCGCACGGTATTGTCCCGCCTCGTAGAGCAGCCCCGCGAGGTTGTCCAGGCTCCGCGCGTAGATCGGATGCCTCTCACCCAATGCCTGCGCGATGAGGGCCGGCGACTGTTGGGCCAAGGAGACCGCCTCCGCCGCCCGCCCTCGATTGAAGAGGTCGTCCGCCTGCCGGTTGAGCGCCACGGCCTTGTTGAACGCCGCCTGCTGCGCGGGCGTGCGTTTGGGGCGGGCCAGCGCCTCAGCCAGATCCCAGCGGGCGTCCACCGTCCTCCAGTGCCCTTCTCCGTCCAACCGCCGCCGCGCTTCGATCACCATCCGGCGGTATCCCGCTTCCCGGCCCCACTCGCCGCGTGCCTCGAGCCATTCGGCGAGGCGTTTCGCCGTGGATTCCGTTTCCCGGTGCCACGGCCCGAAGACCGTGACCTCCACGCGCAGCACCTCCTCCAAATACGCGATGGCGTCGGCATGCTTGCCTGCGGCCCACGCGTCCTGGCTGGAGGCCCATCGCTTGGCCTGCTGGCGTAGCATCCGCGCCTGTTTCTCATTCTGCGGCCCCGCCGGGGGGGCCGCCGCGAGCGCCATGGCCGCCAGCATCAAGAGCGTCGCGCGCACGGGGCGTCCTCCTTGGGCGTATTCCCGGCCAGGATACCGCACGGCCGCGGCGGCGTGGACAGAAATCCTGCCACGACTCATACAATACCCTCCATCGCCGACCCCGCACCCGGAGCCAACCAACATGGCCGCGTCACCCCTGGAATCGCTCGTCGCCGCCGGCACCAAACTCTGGCTCGACTCCATCGACCCCGCCGAGGTGAAGGCCAACCGCGCCCTCGGGGCCACCGGCGCCACGTCCAACCCGATCATCGTGTCGGACCTCGTCAAGACGGGCCGGTTCGATGACCTCATCAAGAAGTTCCTCGCCGAGGGCCTGGACGACGAGGCCATCGCCTGGAAGGTGACCGACACCCTGGTCAAGCAGGCCCAGGACGTATTCCTGCCCGTCTGGGAGAAGACGAAGGGCGATGACGGCTACGTCAGCTTCGAGCTGGACCCGATCATCGAAGACGCGGCGTCCACGGAGCCTGTGCCGTCGCGCATCGCCCGGTACATCGAGCTGGGCAAGAAGTGGGCGACGGGCCACAAGAACCGGATGATCAAGATCCCGGCGACGCCCGCGGGCCTGGGTGCCGTCGAGGAATTGTGCGCCGCCGGGGTGACGCTCAACGTGACCCTGATCTTCAGCGAGCGGCAGTACACGGAGGCGCGTGACGCGATGTGGCGGGGCGCCCAGAGGCGTGCGTCGCGTGACACCTTCAAGTCGGTCTATTCGATCTTCGTGAGCCGCCTCGACGTGTACACGGCCCAGAAGGTGCCGACGCTAACCCCGGCGGCTCAGGGGCAGGTGGGCATTGTGAACGCCAAACGCATCTGGCAGAAGAACAACGCCTTCTGGGGGGACAAGAAGCTGCCGCTCAAGCAGGAGATGATCTTCGCCAGCACGGGGACGAAGGACCCGAAGGACGTGGCGTGGAAGTACGTGGAGGCGTTCGCGGGGAGCGACATCGAGACGAACCCGCCCGCGACGAACAAGGCGGTGGCGGAGAGCGGGCGGACGTTCACCCGCCACGTCGATGAGATGCCGTCGGCGGAGGTGCTGGCGGACATCGACGCGAAGGTGGACGTGGGCCTGTTGGAGCGGACGCTGATGGAGGAGGGGCTGAAGAAGTTCGCGGACCCGCAGAAGGCGCTGATCGCGCTGATCGCGACGAAGCGCAAGGAGCTGAAGGGCTGACGCGGGAGGAAAGGCTCCAGTCCCGATGCCCCCTCCGCCCTGCTTCCGTGTGTTTGGTCCCACCGCGGTCCTGTCTTCGGGCCGTGAACGAAAAAACCCCGCCGGCCTGGGTGAGGCCGGCGGGGTGGGCTGGGGGCGCGTGTACGCGGATCAGACGAGGCCCTTGAGGGGCTTGCCGTCGGCGATCTCGAGCGGGCGGCCCAGGTTGTCGCGGACCTTGGTGCCGGGGTCGATGCCCAGGCCCTTGTAGATCGTCGCGAACAGGTCGCCGATGCTGGCGGGGTCCTTGTCGATGCTCATGCCGTCCTTCGTGGTGCTGCCGTAGGTCTGGCCGCCCTTGATGGCGCCGCCGCCCACGACCACCGACCAGCAGGTGCCCCAGTGGTCGCGGCCGCCGTTCTGGTTGATCCGCGGCGTGCGGCCGAACTCGCCCATCCACACGACGACGGTGTTCTTCCACAGGCCCTTGTCCACCAGGTCGCCGACGAGGGCGCTCATGCCCTGGTCGAGGCGGACGCCGTGGCCGGGGTTGGCCGCCGTCCCACGCAGGGCGTTGAAGATGTTGGCGTGGTTGTCCCAGCCGCCGAGGTCCACCTCGACGCAGGAGACGCCCTGCTGGACGAGTTTGCGGGCGAGGAGGCAGCCCATGCCGAAGCGGTTGCCGCGGCCGCCGTAGGAGTCGATGACGCTGGAGGGCTCGCCGCTCACCTCGAACACCTTGGACAGCGGGCTGACCGTCAGGTCGAACGCCTTGCCGTAGGTGGTGGCGTGCGCCTGGGCCGGGCTGCCGACGGCCTCGCGGTCGGCGGCGGTCTTCAGGTGGGGCATCGAGCCCTCGGCGAAGTTGTCCTCGACGTTGTAGAACAGGCGCTGCCGGCGACGCATGCGCTCGGTGGCCGTCTTCACGTCGCTGCCGCCGGTCAGGCTGCTGGGCAGGCCGATGTTGGCGGGCGGCTGGCCGGGGTTCTGCACCGAGAACGGCGCGTAGGCCATGCCCATGAAGCCGGCGGGGTTGCCGTTGTTGACGCGCGACGACGTGTTGCCGACGCTGATGAATGGGGGCAGCTTGAGGTCCTTGCTGGCGGCCTGGCTGGCCATCACCGCGCCGACGTGCGGGAAGGGGACCACCGGGCTGGGGTTGCGGCCGATGAGCATCTTCTCGGTGCCGCGCTCGTGGCTGCCCTCGTTGGTGACGAGCGAGCGCACGATGGCGAGGTGCTTCATCTGCTTGGCGGTCTTCTCCATGATCTCGGAGACCTCGACGCCGGGGGCGGAGGTCTTGATCCGCTTGAACTCGCCGGTGTTGGGCAGGCCGGGGTCCTTCACGTCCCACAGGTCCATGTGCGTCGGGCCGCCACCCATCCACAGGATGATGAGGCTCTTCGACTCCTTCTTGAGCTTGTCGGCCTGCGCCCGCAGGTTCTGCATGAAGCTCATCGCGGGCAGCGCCAGCGCCGAGGCGCCCGCCACGTGTGACATGAAGTGACGGCGGTTCATCATGGTCGTCTGGCCCCCCCGGAAGTGGTCGTCGGCAAAGATACGGCTACCCCTCGACACGAGAGGTGTTTGTGTCAGCATCGTCCTCAGGAGGCCCACTGTCAAGCACTTTCCGCAGAACCCGTGTGCCGCCTGGGTGTCCCTCTGACGGCCACACCGCCCGGTTGGTTCCCCGGACGCGGAAAAAATCCGCGCTGCTTCCCGTCGTGCCGGCGGCGCGGGCGCCCCTCCACCCTCGCCCCGTCGGATCTCCTCGCCCCGCCCCCCCCCATCGGGTATCCTTTCGCGTCGCCGTCCGACCGCCCCGCCAGGAGGCCACCGTGGACAGATCCGCCGCCCGCACCCGCGTCCAGCAACAGCCTCGCAAGCCCTCCGCCCCCCTGCCGGGAGCCGCGCAGGGGCCTCCGCCCGTCACTCGTCTTCTGCCCCTGGTGCACATCGCCCTCACCTGCGCCCTCGCCGTCGCCGTTGTCGTGGGCGGCGCCCTCGCCGTCTCCGGCAAACTCCGCCTCGGCGGGCACGCCGTCGTCGGTGATCCGACCAAGCCCGCCGAGCAGGGCGGACGCTTCCGCATCGAGCCGTCCGACGACATGCGCACCCTCTTCGGCCAGGCCGGCGGCCTCGGCTTCCTCGGCGACAACACCGAGGAGGTGTGGGTCTTCAAGTACAGGGGCGGGTTCCTCGAATGCAGCCTGGAGGCCGAGACCTTCGGCAACGCCCCCGGCCGCGGCTCCGTCATGCCCGACAACTGGCCGCGCGTCCTGTCCACCGTCGCCGCCGACCTCCCCGACACCACCCGCGAGGGCTACATCGTCGTCGCCGCCATGCGCCCCATCATCTCCATCGGCGAGGCCCTGGAGTCGCATTACCCCCACCTGGGCGGGTTCTTCGTGGCCGGCCCCGCCGGCCCCCTTCACCAGCTCACCACCGCACACGTCGATTCCTCGCACTGGCGCTTCTACCGCATCCTCCTCGTCTCCGGCCCGCCCGAGGGACAGCGCGGCGAGCGCCACAACCTGTGGGCCGCCCACCAGGTCAACGTCCGCCTGCCCATGATCCCCCGCCACTTCGCCACCGAGGACACCAGCATCGGCGGCGGCAAGGACCTGGAGGCCGGCAAGGAGATCACCCTCCTCGACCGCCAGCGCGGCTTCACCCGCGTCCGCCTCAAGGCACGCTTCCTCACCGACGCCGAGGCCAAGGACTTCGCCTCCAGGCCCGCCGCGAAGTGAGGACGCCCCCGCCGCGAGACCTTATCATGCCTGGGTCAGGCGATCCGGCGCTTACCCGGCCGGCGCCGGCGCGAACCTCGATGAGGCGCCATGTATCTCGCGGCCCTCCCGCTACGCACCGCCCCACGCCAGCTCGACCTGCCCTCCGGGCCGGACCCGCTGGCGTCCGCCCGCCTCGCCCTCGCCCGCATCCGTAAACTCCTCGCCGGCTTCGTCGCCGGCATGCGCTGGGATGCCTTCCGCCTGCGGGCCGCCCTCGCACGCCCGCTCCCGGTGCCGGCCCTCGAGCGCGAACGCCTCTTCGCCCTCGGTTGGCTGGCGTGGCTCGAAGGCGGCGACGCCGCCCCCCTCGCCGAGGCCGAGGCGCTGTGCCTGGCCGCCGGCGCCGACACGGCGGGGATGGGCGAGCTGCCCGCGCTGGAGCCGAACCTCCTCCTCGCCCGCTGCGCCTACTGGCTGGCCCGCGTCCGCCTGCGTCTGGGCGAGGAGGCCGTCGCCCCCTACGAGGCGGTGTTGAGGAAGCTGGGCGGCTCGCCGCAGGCGACGGCGTGGTTCGTCGACCTGCTGTGGCGGGCGGGCCGCACCGACCGCGCCGAGCAGGTGTGGAAGTCGGTGCGGACGAACAAGCGCGTCCTGGGTACCGACGAGGGGCCGCTGCTCGACGCCCGCCTGCACCTGCGCCGAGGCGAGATGGGCCCCGCCGAGAAGGCCCTGCGCGAGGCGGCCCCGAAGTCAGGCCCCGTGTGGGTGGAGTGGCACCTGCTCCTCGCCTGGGCGCAGGCGAACCCACGCCGCGCCGCCGCCGCCGAGGAGGAGCTGGACCTCGCCGCGACGGGGCCGTACCGGGCGTCGGCCATCGAGGAATGGCGGGCCGCCGTGCGGGACCGGGCCGCCGGGCGCGCCGTGACGCTTGACCACCTCCCGCCCGGCTGGCGCGACTTCGTCGAGGCCCCGCGCGAGGCCGGGGCCCTTCGGGCCGTCACCCGGCCCGCCGTCGCGCCGCTCGTCCGCTACGCCCTGTGCGTCCTGGGCGAGGACAGCGCCGCCGAGGTGTTGACGCTCCCGCTGCCGGTGTCGCTGGCCCAGAGGCTGCGGGCACGCCTGGCCGCCGAACGCTTCCTCCGCCGCGAGGTCGGCCACGCCGAGACGCTGGAGGCGCTGACGCTGGCGGAGCGCGGCGGCTTCCTCACGCCGCTCATGGCCCACGCAAGACGCCTCTGTCAAGCCCTCGCCGCGCGGGGTGTGACGCGCGACGGGCTGGCGGCGATCATCGAGGGCGAGGCCGACGGCCCGGCGCGGCGCAACGCCGTCGCCGTCGCCGAGGAGATCGCCGAGCGCCGTCTCTCGCCGGAGGAGCAGGAGGCGTTGTTGCCCCTGCTGGGCGACGCGGTGCGCCTGCGCGTCCGCCTGGCGCTGACGACGGGGCGTGCCGAGCTGCTGGGCGACCTCGACACCGCCGACGCCCGCCTGGCCCGCGAGGCGTTGGGTGAGGGCTGGCCGGCGGAGCTGCCGCCGCGCTGCGGCCCGCTGGCGCAGGCGCTGGCCCTGCACGAGCTGGCGGCGAAGGGCGACATCGCCAGCGTCGTCGCGAATCTGGAGGACCTCGACGCATGGCGTGGCCTGCGGGCGGCGCCGGGCTTCGTGCTGTCGGCGCTCACCGCCATCGCGCCGGGCCAGCCCGCCCTGCACAAGCCGCTGGCCGCCTGGGCGGCCCTGTGGCCGGGCACGGCCCTGCCCGGCGAGGACGCCGCCCCGCCGGGCGTCGCGCCGGAGGCGTGGTTCCTGCATCAGGCGGCGCGGTCGCTGTCACGCGGCGACGCCCTCGCCGCCTGGCGTCATCTCACGAAGGTGAGCGACCCGCCCCCGGAGGCGGCCGAGCTGCGTGCAAGGGCCGAGGCGGAGGGCATCGCCAGGGCCATGCCGCCGGGGGGGCCACGCGGCGAGCGCCTCGCCGACCTCGTGACGCTGCTGCGCGAGACCCCCGGCGGGGCCGCCATCCTCGAATCCGCCCTGGCCGGGGACGCCGACGCCGTGCGGCGCGGGCTTGCGGCGCTCGCCCAGTGGGGGGAGGCCTCCGGCCCACTCCCCCCCCTGGGCGAGCTGCCGGCCCGGCTGCACCACCACCTGGCCGTCCTGGCGTGGCGCGAGGCACAGGCCGACGAGGCGGCCATGACGCGGGCGTGGCGGCACTGGCTCGCGGTGCTGCCGACGCTGGACGACGATTCGCGGCGCGTGCTGCTCGACCACCTGTTCGCATGGCACCGCGAGCGCATCGGCGGGCACCTTGCGCGGGGCCAGTTGGAGCCGGCGCGGCGGCACTGGGACGCGGTCCGCTCACTCGCTGCTCGGGGGGGCGGGGGGGGATTGGCCGAAGGCCCCCCTTCCGAGGGAACGAACGAGGAGCTGGCGCGGCGAGCCGAGGCGTTCCGCGACGAGCTGGCGACGGAGTACCTCGTGCAGACGCGCGAGGCGATGAAGCACGGCGACATCCCGCGCGGCTGGCGCTCCGACTATGAGCGCGGCCTCACGTCGCTGCGCCGCATGCTCAGCCTCGACCGCGACAACGTAAGGCTCCTGACCGCCATCGTCGCCATCTGCGTCGAGTGGTTCATCGACTTCTACCACACCGAGGACTGGTCCGGGATGCGCGAGCAGGCGTCGCGCCACCTGCCGCTGGCCAACCACCTCGGCCGCCTGGTGGCGGACCGCGACGGCGAATTGTCGGCGCGGGCGGCCCTCGCGGAGTTCACCAAGTTCCGCGGCCTGATGGACCCCAGCCCGGCGACGAAGGCCGCCCTGTACCGCGAGGGCCTGAAGTGGGACCCGGCCAACGAGAACCTCAAGGACCTGCTCCGCGAGCTGGGGCACGGCGAGGACGAAGGCGGAGCCGAGGACGAGGGCCGGGAGGAGGCGGGCGATGACTGAGAACCCGTTCGAGGCCCTGCGCCTGCCGCCCGAGGCGTCCGAGGAGGAGGTCGTCCGCCAGGGGGCGCGTCTGTGCCAGACGGCGGCCGACGACGACGCCCGCAACGCCGCCCGCGAGGCCGTCCGCATGCTGACGGCCGGCGCCGACGAGCGCCGCCTGCACGCGCTGCTGACCCCACCAGGGTTCGCCACGCCGGGCCGCGAGCTGGACCGCTTCGCGGCGGCGCACCGGCGTGCGCCGGCGGGCGAGGCCGCATCGGTGCCGCCGCTGGACCGGGCCGAGGCGCGGGCGATCCTGCGCCAGCTGCTGCTGGCGGGCCTGGATCAGACGCCGCCGAAGCTGGAGCGCATCCCCGACGAGGAGCCGGCGGAGGAGATCGCGCGGCAGGCGGGCGAGGCGGCGTGGCTGTCGCTGCTCCACGACATGCGGGGGTGAGGCCGGAATCCGGCATGGCCCCAGGAGTCACCTGTCCACTTCCCCCCCAGTGGCCACGCGCGAAGGGCCACCCCCGGGACCTGGTCCCAGGCAACGGCCTGCCGTGAGAGCGACACCGTGGCGGCGCGTTTCGTGGGCCGGTGCCCCAGCAGCACAGCACCCGCGGGCCGTGCCCCACCCGGCCGGGCTGCTCGCTCCGCATGAGGCGCCGATGACCAAGGGAGGTCGCACAGCCCCCGGCCCAGCTCGGCGGCGGATGGGGGGTCAGGGGGGTACGGGAGCGACCAGCGCAAGAGCCGCCTCCGGGACTCGAACCCGGCACCTATGCTTTACGAAAGCATCGCTCTACCAAATGAGCTAAGGCGGCCTCTCTGCCGTGGCAGTGAGTGATGGAGGGATTCTAGGGCCGTCCGGCCCTCGATTCAAGGGCGCTAAGCGCCCCCGTCGGCGTGATGCCGGTCAGCCGCACCGGCCCCCGTGCGTGGCTCGCCAGAGTGCGGCCCGCACGCAGGGAGCCGCCGGTCACGGACAGCGACAGCGGGCCGCGCCCGCCCCACAGCACGGCCGCGGCGCCTTTCGGGTCACTCACCCGCACGTCTGACCCCAGTAGCTCCACGGCGCAGCGGCCCTCATCACCGGCCTCGGCGCTCAACCCCTGCCCGTTCGCGTCGATGCGGCAGTCTTCCAGACGCAGGAGGACGCCGCGGCGCAGGGCCGCCGCCGGCCCATCGCGCCCGCTGGCCAGCACGCAGCGGCGCATCACCAGGCGGCGCGTGGCCTGCACCATCGCCGCCGGGCCGCCCCCGGCACGCAGCAGCACGCCCTCCAGCTCCACGGAGCCGCCGGAGAGCATCGGCTCCCAGCCGTCGCCGCCGGCCTCCAGCACGGGACGCGGCCCCGGCGCGGCGCGGATGGTCACGTCCGCCGCTGACAGCCCCTCGGCGCGGAACGGCCCCGGCCCGGTCAGGGTTATCACCGCCGGCGCGTACCCCAGCGCCTCCCCCAGGGTGGCGAAGTCGCCCACGCCCTCGACACGGACGGACGGCTTCGCGGCAGGCCGCGTCACCGCCGGGGGCGGGGTGTCCGGGGGCGGCTCCACGGCGATGCGGGCGGCGCCGCCGGCGAGGAGGCCGAGCAGCACGGCGGCGAGCATCGGACGGGCCGAGCGGCGTTTGGGCGGCGGAGGGGGGTCGAAGAGGGCGAGGGCGGACGCCGGGTCGGCGGGGCGCTCGTCGGGGTCGCGGGCCAGCAGGCGGAGGATCAGCGCCTCGATGTGCGGCGGCACCTCGGGGCGCAGCGAACGCACTCGGACGGGGTCGTCGAGCTTGCGGCTAAGGTAGCGGTTGGCCGGCGTCTCCCCGCCGAAGGGGAGCTGGCCGGTGAGCAGCAGATGCAGCGTGCAGCCGAGCGACCACAGGTCGGAGCGGATGTCGAGCGGCCCGCCGCCGCCACGCTCCGGGGCCTGGAAGTCCGGGGTGCCGCAGGCGCGGCGGTCCGGCTTGCCGGCGGCCCTGGCGAGGCCGAGGTCGAGCAGCTTGACCAGCGGCGGGCCGTCGGCGCCGCCGCGGACGAGGACGAGGTTCGACGGCTTCACGTCGCGGTGCACCAGCCCCCGGCGGTGCAGGTGGTCCAGCGCCACCAGCGCCTGCCGGGCCGCCTCGACGGCCAGGGGCACCGGCAGCGGGCCGCCCTCGCGGACGAGGCGTCCGAGGTCGATTCCGTCGGCGTACTCCAGGGCCAGGACCAGACGCCCACGCCAGACGCCGGCGTCTTTGGCCGCGACGATGTTCGGGTGAGCCAGCGTGGCGGCGGCGCGGGCCTCGCGGCGGCCGGCGGCCACGCCACCGCGGCGCATGACCTTGAGGGCCACGACGCGCCCGAGGAGGGTGTGTTCGGCCTTGTAGACGGTGCCGCCCCCGCCCCCGCCGAGCCTGTCGAGGAGCCGGTACGGGCCGACGCGCAGCCGGCGTCCGCGTCCGGCGAGGATCTCGTCGGCCTGGAAGGGCGTGACCAGGCCGGCGGCCAGGAGCTGGGCGGCGCATTCCTCCGCCGGGGCGTCGGCGGGCCAGCCGGCGGCGAGGCGGGCGAGGGAGGCGTGGCCGAGGAGGCGGGTGCGGCGTAGGAGGTCGAGCAGGTCGGCGGCGCTCATCCGTGAGTGCCTCAGGGGTGTGGGTCAGCGCGGCAAGCTGCGGGTGGTGAGTACCATACCGCGCGGGCCCGTCTGACGCCAGAGCGCGCCTGCGATGGGCGCCGGGTGCGTTCCCGTAGCAGCGCAGCCTCTACCGACCTTCTGGAGAAACAGGGTGAGGACCGCAATCGGGAGCGGGCCGCGCCGGCGTCCGTCCGTCCGTGGACAGGCCCGCCAGCGGGTGCGAATTGCATTGCATTGCACCCCCCCAGACACCCCCCTGCAATGAAAATCCAACGCTGATCGTGCGCCATCGGGCCTCTCCGGACACAACTTGCATTTCAAGGGGTGCTGTCACGTGCCGGCCTTCCTGCGGCGGACGCGAGGCCCGTCGGGCGCCGAGTCATCTGCCCACTCCGGGGAGTCACCTGCCCACTTCCCCCCCCCGAGTGAGCAGGTGACTCTGGCGCCGACTGACGCACCCTGTCACCGAACGGCGCCGAGTGCGCGAGTCACCTGCTCACACGCTCACACGCTCACTTTCGCCCCCCCCTCACAGGAGGCCTTGGAGGGCCGGCGTCACCCCTTGACCCCAGGTGTACGGACGCTAACAATGAAGCAGAGGAGTCCTCCTCCGCCCACCACATCCCCCCAGCGCCCGATGTCCTCAAGCACCTCGTTCCTCCTCGCTCAGCGGCGCCGCCACGGGGATTCACCCGCTTTTCGGCGTGGGTGCCACCCCCGCCGTGGGCAGGCCGATCCACGGCACGCCGGCGCCACTGCGTGCGGTCCTCGCCAGTGGCGGCCAGGACTCCGGCCGTGCGGGCCGCCGACTCGCGCCTTGTGGGCCACGCCCATCTGGCCACGGCCCAGCCCCCCGAGCATTTCGAAGCCGAGAGGCCGGCCCGTCACCTGGCCGGCGAAGCCGGCCGCGGCAGCGACAGCCACGCCAGGCCGCACGCCTCCAGATCGGCCTCGTCCAGTTTCAGCGCCGCGCCGGCGATGCTCGCGCCGAGCTGCTCGGGGCGCGACGCCCCGAGGATCGCCGACGTGATGCCCGGCTGCGCCAGCACCCACGCCACGGCGGCGCTCACCAGCGACACCCCCCTGGCGTCGAAGTGCCGTTTGAGGCGCTCGACGGCGTCGAACTGGGCGCGGTGCCAGTAGCGTTCGCGGTACAGCTCGCCCGCCTTCCCCAGCGCGAAGCGCGTGCCCTCGGGGATGGTGCCGGGGTCGGCGTACTTGCCGCTGAGGAGGCCGCCGGCCAGGGGGTTGTACGCGATCACGCCGACGCCCTGGTCGCGGCACAGGGGGAGCTGCTCGGCCTCGATGTCGCGGTGCAGGATGTTGTAGCGCGGCTGGAGGCAGTCGAACCGGGCCAGGCCGTGGCGCTCGCTGACGCCCAGCGCGAGGGCGAGCTGCCAGGCGGCGTAGTTGGAGCAGCCGACGTAGCGCACCTTGCCCTGGCGGACGAGGTCGTCGAAGGCGCGCAGCGTCTCGTCGATGGGCGTCTCGGGGTCGGGCGAGTGGGCCTGGTACAGGTCGATGTAATCCGTGCGGAGGCGGCGCAGGCTGGCCTCGCACGATGCCATGATGTGGCGGCGCGACAGGCCCTCGTCGTTGGGGCCGGGGCCGACGCGGACGCGGCACTTCGTCGCCAGGACGAACTGGTGGCGGCGGCCCTCGAGCCAGCGGCCGACGTACTCCTCGGTGCGGCCCACGGTGGCGAGGTCGATGGGGACGGGGTAGCAGTCGGCGGTGTCAATGAAGTCGATGCCGGCCTCGGCGGCGGCGTCCATGATGGCGCGGGAGGCGGCCTCGTCGGCCTGGGCGGCGAAGGTCATCGTGCCGAGGCACAGCTCGGACACCTTGAGGCCGGTGCGGCCGAGGCGGCGGCGGTTCATCGCGGGGGCTCCAGTCGGCGGGGGCATTGGGTAGAGTAGAGGCGGGCGCCGGAACGTCCCGCACCCGTGGAGGCCCGTCATGCGTACCCTGCTCCTGGCCGCCGCCATCGCCTCTGCCGGATTCGCGCCCGCGCCCTTCCTGAAGCCGGCGGCGCCGCGCTCGGTGCTGGAGGCGCTCCAGGGCTCGTGGCGGCGCACGACGTACACGAACGGCGGCACGCCGATCAGCCTGGCGATGCCGCACGGCCCGCCCGTCCACCTCGTCATCGAGGGGAACGTGATGACGTACACGCAGGGGGCGGACGTGACGCACGGCGTCTGGGACTTCACGCTCGACGAGAAGGCGAAGCCCGTCGTCATCCGCCTGAAGTGGCGCAAGGCCGCCGACGGGCACGAGGGCGTCCTGAAGATCGAGGGCGACACGCTGACGCTGTGCACGTCCTACGGGGGCGTGAAGGCGGGCGACTTCGACCCGAACGTGCCGGGGCGCTACTTCTCGGTGTTCAAGAGGGCGCTCAAGGGCGCGAAGTGACGCACACCGCGGGGGCGCCCGATGCAGACGTGCTATGACCGCCTGATGGTCAGGCCCTCGGTGAACCTGCTGCGGCAGGCGCTGGACGAGGCCCTCGCCGCGGGCAACGGGGATGACCCCGTCTTGCACGTCGAGGCGGAGGATTGGAACAACGCCATCGGGGCGGCCAGGCCGCTCCGCGAGGGCTTCCGCGAGTGGAGTGACGTGCGGTACTACGGTGCCGTGGCCGTGGCGATGGTGTGGTGGACCGACCACGCCGGGCGCCGGCATTTCCGGGTGATGGCCGAGCGCTGGCCCGGGTGGTCCGGGCTGGGGCCGCGGGACGGGATGATCGCGCGGGGCCACCCGCCGCTCTGGTTCGCCTCGGTGGGTCAGTGTTTCCGCGTACGGACGGGGGCAGGTGAGGGCTGGCGTGTGGTGTGCCCGTGCGGGGAGGCAGGGGAGATGCGGGCGTTGGCGTGGATGGGGACGCGATGCGCCGCGTGCCACGACCGCGCCCAGGAGGGATCGACGGTGCCCGTGACGGTGCGTCCAGGGAGGGCATCGCGCGAGGAGGCGGAGATCGGGACCTCCGCGCTGGACGTGAAGCAGGAGGACAGCGCCGTCGTCGTTCGGCGACGCCCGGAGGGGGAGGAGGTGCTGCGGCATCCGATCCCACCCCCCGTCGAAGGATTCGGCCCACCGGTGGTACGCTGGTTGGTGTCGCCGGATGAAACCGCCCTCCTGGTGACGAACCCAGAGCACGTGGCCTACAGCCTGCGGGATGGCGTCTGGGAGCAAGCATGGGTCGCATGGCAGACCCCAGAACACGCCACTGCAGTCGCCCTCGCGGAGGGGGGCGCTTTCGCGGCTGCCGCGAGTCTGGCCGAGCTCCTCATCGTCGATCGGCACGGGGAGCCGGCCGTCGTCGAGCAGACGGACGCCACCACTCCAGGGCGGGCCTTTGTATGTCGGATGGCCTTTCAAGGGACGGAGACGTTACACCGGGTCGTTTCCGAATACCGGCAGTGGGAGCGCCCTGCGGATACCGAGGAGGTGACGACATGGGAGAGAGGCCCCGACGGGTGGAAGGTCATCCGCAGGTTGCAGATCCCATCCATTTCACAGTCGTGGTTCTCGCCGGACGGCATGTGGCTCGCGGCGACGGAGCTGGGCCGGCCGGGGGTGGCCATCCGGTGCCTCGTGACGGGGGAGGCGCTGGGCGAGATCGCCTGCTTCCTGCACCTGACAGTCCAGGGCGTAAGGTTCCTCCCCGGTGGCGAGGCGATCTTTTCGCACGGGGCCGACGCGGCTCATCTTCCTTTCCGGCGAGTGGCCGTCCCGCCCGGCGAAGAGGCGGACATCACCCCGAGGCTCCACCCCGCTGTCCGCGTCCCCTGGCGTCTCCTGCTACGATGAACGCCGGAGAGTCGTGCGACACCCCTATCGACGTGGGACGCCCGATGCAGACGTGCTACGACCGCGTGATGATCCGGCCGAGCGGCCTGGAGCTGGTCTCGGCGCTGACGGAGGCACAGGCCGCCGCCAACGCGGGGCCGCGCCTCGCCTTGACCTACGAAGACTGGCTCGGGGTGGCGGCGGAGGCGCGCGGCGAGGCCGAGGGCTTCCGCGAGTGGGACGTTAAACGACACGGCCGGATCTCGGGCGTGGCGCTGGTCTGGTGGACCGACCACGTCGGGCGACGACACTTCCGTGTCCAGGCGGCCCACGAGCAGTACAGCTTCCCGGAGGATGGGGCGTACCCGATCACGAGTGGGCATCCGCCGGTGTGGTTCTTCTCGGGCTCTCAGTGCTTCCGCGTCGGCACGGAGTGGGTGGTGGCCTGCGCCTGCGGGGCCTTCGGGCCGCCGGGGCGCATCGGCTGGATGGGCACGCTCTGTGCGGCCTGCCATGACCTCCGACAGAAGGGGCAGGAGCCGCCCAGGCGTGTCCTGGTCGGACCCGTGCCAGAGTACCAATGGCAGCCCGCCGCCCAGGCGCCTGCGGACACTCGATACACGATCTCCGTCGAGGACGACAATCGTTTGATGCTCTGGCGGAACGTTGACAATACCCTCGTCCTCGACTACCCGTTCACGGCGAGCTGGGAGCGGATTCCGAATCAGTCTGGCTGCAGCTCCTACGCCTTTCTCTCGGAGGACGAGAGGACGCTTGTGCTCGTCACCCCCCGCGCCCACGTGTTCCGATTGGACGATGGACAATGGCGTCTCACCTGGACGGCCGAAGAGGTGCATGACTGGTGGGATTTTTCGCCTGGAGACGAGATGCTCATCGCGCGTCCGGGTGGGACGGCGAACGGGCCAGCATTGTACAGCCGCGACGGCGTTCGCATGGAGATCGACCCAGTTCCAAGCGAGCCGGGGTGGAACGTCAATTGCTTTGAGGCGATTCTCTTGGAGGGTGCCACCCTCCTCGTGACGTATCGCAATCAATGGCGTGAGGCCCCTGCGGGCGGGGATATCCTTCAGTCCGGCTTCATCACGGCTTGGCGGAGGGAAGGCCAGGCTTGGCGGCTCATCCGCCATGAGGCCCTCCCGCGCGACGTGTCGTGGCCGGTGTTCGACGGCGGCAGCCGCTGGGTGGCGCTGCCGGGGAGGGAGGGGGCGTCCTTCTTGGATGTCGTGAGCGGACACGTCACCCCGCCCATCGCTCGCTTTAACCGCCCCTGGTGCCCCAGCGGCGTGGGCCGTCTGTACGATGAGGCGACGTTCATTCTCCACGAGCCCGGGGGGACCATCTACGTCCCCTGGCGTCTCCTGCTCGGGCTGGGGCCTCCGTAGAATGCCCGCATGAGACCATCGCAGCACCCCGTCGAGAAGCAGGCCGTCCTCGTCGGCGCCGGCAACGCCCACCTCGTCTTCGTCCGCATGTGCATGATGAAGCCGCCCCCCGGCGTCGCCGTCACGCTGGTCAGCGAAACATCGCTCGTCCCCTACTCCGCGATGGTGCCCGGCCACGTCGGCGGCGAGTACTCCGCCGACGACATCACCATCGACCTCGTCCGCCTGTGCCGCAAGGCCGGGGTGCGCTTCATCAAGGGCCGGGCCACCCGCATCGACACCCTCCGCCGCGAGGTCCACGTCGACGGCCGCCCGCCTCTCGCCTACGACGCGCTCGGCCTGGGGCTGGGGTCGCGCGTCGTGGTGCCGCCCGGCGCCGACGACCCGCTCATGCTCCGGCCCCTGTCGCGCCTCCTCAAGCGGCTCGATGAGTGCGAGGCCCGCCTCGCCGCCGGGTCGCCCCTGCGTCTCGCCATCGTCGGCGGCGGGGCCAGCGGCTGCGAGCTAGCCGCGGCCTTCAGGAAACGCCTCGGCAAGTACCCCGGCTTCCGGATGACGCTGTACCACGGCGGGCCGGCGCTCCTGCCTTACTTCCAGGCCGTCCTCGCGAAGGCCGGCGTCGAGGTGCGGCTCAACGACCGCGTCCGCGAAAGGCCCGACGCCGACGAGGTCATCTGGGCCACCGATGCCGCCCCGCCGGCTCTTCTGGCTGACAGCCGATTGTCACTCGACGCGAAGGGGTTCCTGGCCGTCCGCCCGACGCTGCAGGCGGAGAACGACGACGCGGTCTTCGGCACCGGCGACTGCGTCTCGTTCGCCGCCTACCCGGACCTGGATCGCAACGGCGTCCACGCGGTGCGTCAGGGCGGCGTGCTGTTCCGCAACGTCATCGATTACTTCCATGAAAGGCGGCCGCGGCCCTTCCGCCCCCAGTGGGTGGTGCTGAACCTGCTGAACACGGCGGACGGCGAGGCGGTCTTCCGCTACGGGCCGCTGGCGGTCAAGGGGCGCTGGGCCAGGTGGCTGAAGGACCGCATCGACCGGGCGTGGGTCCAGAAGTTCACCGTCTTCCCGCCGATGAAGGAGGACGCCGGCCACCTGATGCGCTGCGGCGGCTGCGGGGCCAAGGTGCCCGGCGACGTGCTGGGGGCGGCCCTGCGCCGCGTGGAGATGCAGGGGTCGGAGGGCATCCTCATCGGCACGCGCGAGGCCGAGGACGCGACGGTCTTCGCCCACGGCAAGGACGGCCAGGTGGAGGTGCAGACCGTCGATTACTTCAAGGCGTTCGTCGACGACCCGTACCTGTTCGGGCGCGTGGCCGCCCTCAACGCCGTCAGCGACCTGTACGCGATGAACGCCCGGCCCTACTCCGCCCTGGCCATCGCCACGCTGCCGTACGCCCGCGGCCCGGTGCAGGAGGCGATGCTGTACGAGCTGCTCGAAGGGGCGTCGCAATCGCTGCGTGAGACGGGCGTCATCCTCGCCGGCGGGCACACCTCGGAGGGGGCCGAGCTGGCGCTGGGGTTCAGCGTCACGGGGTTCGCCGACAAGGACCGGCTGTTCCGCAAGGGCGGCCTGCGCGTCGGTGACCTCCTCATCCTCACCAAGCCCCTCGGCAGCGGGGCGCTCCTGGCGGCGTGGATGCGCGGCGAGTGCCGGGCCGAGTGGTTCGACGCCCTCGTGCCGCTCCTCCTCACATCAAATCGGGACGCGGGGTTGATCTTCGGCTCGATGAACGTGACGGGATGCACCGACGTGACCGGCTTCGGATTCGCCGGGCACATGCTGGAGATGCTGGACGCGAGCGGGGCGTCGGCGCGCATCGACACGAAGGCGGTGCCGGTGTACGCGGGGTTCGCGGAGGTGGTGGCGGCGGGGGTCACCAGCACGCTGCACCCCGGCAACGCCCGCGTCGCGGCCCGTGTCGTCGGCGACGCGCCGGCCTGGATGTACGACCCGCAGACGAGCGGCGGCATGCTCGCCGGGGTGCGCCCCGAGCACGCGGCGGAGGCGCTGGAACGCCTCCACGGGGCGGGCCTGTTCGAGGCCGCCGTGATCGGCGAGGTGGTGGCGGGGGGCGACAAGTCGGTGATCTGGCTGCGCTGAGGCGTCAACGGGCGTCGGCGCGGCGTGAGAGGGCGCCGCGCTCGTAGCCGCTCAGGTACTCGTTGATGTCGAGGTCGGTGTCGATGGACGTGTAGCCCATCCCACGCAGCTCGGCCATCGCGTCGGCGTTGGCCCAGCCCTCGGCCTCCATGCGCCACACGGCGACGAAGCCGCCGGTGCGGTGCGTGCCGGCGAGGCAGTGGACGAGGACGGGGTGGTTGGCCGGGTCACGCATCACGTCGAGGAACTGGCGGAGGGGCTCGTCGACCGCGGCCCCGCCGGGGGGGCCGTCCCAGTTCCGCGGCGTGATGCGGACGAAGCGGACCTCGTTGCGGGCGCACCAGGCGGCCTCGGCGTCGGCCGCCGGCGACGGCTCGCGGAGACACACGACGGTGCGGATGTGGTGGTCGTGCAGGAGGCGCGCCAGCCCGGCCGGCGTGAGCTGGCCCGAGCGGTACAGCACGCCGGGCCGGACGGCGGCGAAATGGCGCGTGTCCTTCATCTGCCGGCACATGAGCAGGGGCGGGGTGACCGCCCCGGCGAGGACGAGCGACAGACAGGCGGCGGTCCAGGCGGCGTTCATGGCGTGCCCCTCCCTCGGGCCGGCCGATTGTAGCGTGCCGTGCGGGGCGGGGGAAGACGGATCGCCCGCCGCCCGCTACAGTGTCGGGGGCAGCCATCCGTTCGGAGGGGGGACGATGTCGCGTCTATGCGCACTCACCGCGATCTGCGTGCTGGCCGGCCTGGCGGCGGCGGACGAGAAGGACGGCAAGAAGGACGACAGGAAGAAGGGCACCGTCGTCGGCACCCTGACCGCCAAGGGGCCCAACTACATCGAGGTCAAGGCCGACGGCGAGGAGAAGGCCCGCCGCTACGTGCCGCACTGGCGGGGCGGCGCCCCGGCGGCCGGCGGCGGCCCCGACAAGGAGATGCTGGCCGTCTTCAAGAAGCTGGCCGTCGGCAGCCGCGTCCGCGTCGAGTGGGTCTTCGAGGAACGCGCCCGCGCCGAGAAGGTCGAGGTGCTGAAGGCGCCCAAGGACACGCCGAAGGACAAGGGGGGCGACAAATGACCGCCCTGGCCCTCGCCGCCCTGGCCCTCGCCGCCGACCCCGGCTGGCACGCCGCCCTCGCCCCGGGGATGGCCGAGGCCCGGAAGTCCGGCAAGCCGCTGTTCGTCGTCTTCCGGTGCCAGCCCTGAACGGACTGCCGTGACTTCGACGGGCAGGTGGTCCGTCTCCGTGGCATCGCCGACGAGGCGAAGCGGTTCGTCCTGGTGCGCCTCCTCAAGATCGCCGGCGCCGACCTCAACCTGTTCGAGTTCGACTACGACCTCACCTGGGCCGGCTTCTTCATTGACGCCGACGGCCGCGTCCTGGGCCGCTATGGCGGGCGTGACGCCTCCGGGGCCGAGGGCCGGCTGTCCCTCGCCGGACTCCGCTACGCCATGTCGCGCGCCCTGGAGCGGCACGCTCTCAAGGAGAAGCCGCCGGCGCCGAAGCGCGGCAAGCCCCTCCTCGCCGAGGGGTACCCGGCGGCGAAGAAGCTGGGCCGTGGGGAGTGCATCCACTGCCATCAGGTCAACGAATTCCGCCGCGCCCAGCGTATCGCCGACAGGACGTGGCACCGCGACGAGCGCTGGTCCTACCCGCTGCCGGAGAACGCCGGGCTGACGCTGGAGGTGGACCGTGGCGACGTGGCCAAGGCCGTGCAGGACGGCTCGCCGGCGGCGAGGGCGGGGCTCCGCGCCGGCGACCGCCTGTTGACGCTGGGTGGCTCGCCCGTGGCCAGCCAGGCCGACGTGCAACACGCCCTGCACAAGGCGCCGTGGGAGGGGAATGTGGCGGCCACCTGGCTCCGCGGCGGCGCGGAGAAGTCGGGCGGCCTGGAATTGCCGGCGGGGTGGAAGAAGTACAACCTGACGTGGCGGCCGTCGCTGCTCGACCTGATGCCCGCGCTCACCGTGGAGGGCGAGGACCTGACGGAGGCGGAGAAGAAGGCCCTGGGCATCCCGGCGGGCCGGCTGGCGTTCCGGCAGGACGCGGAGGTCCACGCCCGCGCCCGCGCCGCCGGCGTGCGTGGCGGCGACATCATCGTCGGCCTCGACGGGAAGAGGCCGACGATGACCAAGGTCCAGTTCCTGGGGTGGGTGCGCCGCGAGCACCTGATCGGCGGCCGCGTGACCCTGGACGTGCTGCGCGACGGCAAGCCCGTCGCGCTGCCGATGACCCTGAAGTGACCGGATCAGCGGGGGGCGTAGGTGCCGTTGATGCCGGCCGGCATCGCGCCGACGGCGTGGCCGGGGCCGGGCGGGAACACGCTCTGCGAGTACGGGGCGTTGACGGCGCCCGGGACGCCGCCGTGGCCCGTGCCGCAGCAGTGGCTCGGCTGGTAGGCGCAGTCGCGGAGGAAGAGCAGGTAGAGCGGCGAGTGGCAGCCGGACTTGCAGGATTGGCAGTCCTTGCCGCAGTTGCCCTGGTCGCGGTAGCCGAACCACGCCTTGAGACGGGCGAACCGGGCGTGCCCGCAGCCGGTGCCGCACGTCGGCTGGGCCTGGGCACACGGGGCGCAGGCTGGCTTGGCCGGGGCGCACGGGGCGCAAACCGGCTTCGGCGCGACGCAGGGCGTGCACACCGGCTTCGGCGCGACGCAGGGCGTGCAGACAGGCTTCGGCGCGACGCAGGGCGTGCAGACAGGCTTGGGCGGCGGGCACGGGGCGCACACCGGCTTGGCCGGGGCGCAGGGGACGCAAGACGCCTTCACGGGAGCGCAGGGGGTGCCCGTGGGGCAGGGGCACGCCGGCCCCTGGCCTTGGCCCTTCCGGGAGAACAGGTTCCAGCCCAAACTCCAGCCGGTACAGGGTGCGTGCGGCTGGGCGCACGGCTGGCCGCACGCCGTCGCCGGCTGCGCCAGCGGCACCGGCTGGGCCATCGTGGCCGGCTGGGCCACGTAGGGGACGGGGTCGCCGGCGTGGGCCGCCCCCACACACGCCAGCCCGGCGATCAGGATGAGGCACGTCGAACGCATCGCGGTTCCCTCCGGGGCACGGCGGCATGGACGACCCTGTCCTTCGGCGCTGCCCGCACCCTTTTTTCGGCCCAGCCCGCCCCGCCCCGCCAGCCCGATTCCCCCGCCCGACCCGACTTCGCGGCAAGATGGGCAAGATGTGCCGGCAGGGCGCCCTGCGGGCTCAGACCTCGCCGGGGAGGGCCGTCCGCCGGCCCAGCCACCACACGGCGGCGGCCGCCGCCAGCGCCACCGCCACGCAGGCCAGCGCCACGGTCAGCCGCCCCGCGTCGGGCGGTGTGTCGGCCAGACCCAGCAGGACCGCCAGGGAGCCCTGCACCAGCCGCAGCAGCACCGCCGGCATCACCCCCCCGGCCCGCACCACCAGCAGGCCCAGCACGACGCCGAGGAGGAACGCCGGCGCCGCCTGGAAGACGTTCATCTGGTACACGGCGAAGAGGAACGCCGAGAGCAACACCGCCGTCAGGGGCCGGAAGCCGCGCAACAGCCCCGTGAGGATGAAGCCGCGGAACGCCAGCTCCTCGCACACGGCCGGCAGCACGGCGAGGGCCAGGGCGGCGGGCCACGCCATGTCGGCCTCCTGACGCATCGCCTCCAGCGCCGCCGGCGAACGCCGCAGCAGCGCCGACGTGACCTCCAGCAGCGGGGGCAGCGTCGCCACGGCCAGGACGGCCGCCAGCGGCCACGCCCACGCCGGGCTGCGCCGCAGCCCCAGCCCCTGGAGCGGGCGGGTGGTCAGCATGACGGCCATGATCAGCGGCGGGGCGGCCACGAACGCCAACTGCCCCACGGCGACCCTCGCCCACGGCGGCACCGCGCCGCCGAGCCCCAGCGACAGCCAGCGAAGCAGCAGGATGCCGACGAAGCACGCCAGCGCCTCGCCGGCCGTGGGCCACGGCTCCTTGTCGCGCAACAGCTTGCGGAGCCAGGCGGCGGGGTCGAGGCGCTCGGCCTCGCGGAACAGCACCTCCTCGCTGTGGAACTGGGCCACCGCCCAGCGTAGCGCCAGCCACGAGTACACCACCATCGGCACGAGGACGGGGATCAGGTAGGCCCACGCCGTGGCGTCCGCCGACGCCGCCACCAGGCGCTGGAGCAGCAGGGCGACGCCGGTGATCGGCACCATGCAGTAGAACGGATTCAGCTCGACGCCCGGCGCCAGCGTCAGGCCGATCAGCGGCATCGTGGCGAGGAAGAGCGGCATCAGGTAATACTGGCCCTCCTTGCTGCTGCGGGCGTAGGCGCCCACGGCGAGGCACAGGGCGCTGAAGAACGCCGACAGCGGCATCAGCAGGACGACGGCCCAGAACAGGGCCGCGGGGCGGAATCCGGGCAGGGGGACGGCGGCGCTGGCGAAGCCGAGGGAGGTGACGGCCATCGAGAAGAGGTTGAGGAGTGCGGTGGCGGCGGAGAAGACCCAGATGGTGAGGAACTTGCCGTAGACGATCTCCTCGCGGCTGGCGGGGCTGATGAGGAGAGTCTCCATCGTGCCGCGCTCCTTCTCACCGGCGCAGAGGTCCACGGCCGGGTAGAGGGCCCCGGCCAGCGCCCAAAGGACGAGGATGAACGGGAAGACACGCACCAGCGTCGTGAACAGCGCCTGCCGCATCTGCGCGTCGTTCGGCCTGGCGGCCTGGGGGTCGATGACGCGGAAGCCCTCGGCGAAGTCGGGCGGTAGGCCGAGGCGGGCGACGTGGGCGGAACGCACCTGCTGCTTCCACTTCACGAGGACACTCTGGACGCGGTCGCGCGCCAGGCGCGAGGCGTCGTCGTCGCGGTACAGGAGGAAGACCGGTGGCGTGCGCCCCGCCGCCATCTCCGCCTGGAAGCCCGGCGGGAAGGCCAGGATGACATCGACCCGCCGCGCCTCGAGGGGGCCGAGTTTGACGGCGTCGGCGGAGGGTGGCGGCGGGCCGGGGAGGCGCACCACGGCCAGGCCGGGCGGCTGTTGGTTTCGCGCGGGGAAGGCCGGGGCGGGGTCGCCCGGCTCCAGGGGGGGCGGCAGGTCGGGCGGGGCGAGGTGGAAGGAGGCGGCGGCGCAGAACGGGGCGAGGCCGGGCGTCGCCGGGGCGGCGGCGAGCCAGCCGGCGGCGGGCCTCACGCCGGGCGGCAGGCCGCCGGGCGCCCACGGCAGGACGGCGTCGATCCCGGCGACGCCCACGGCGGAGGGCTGGGCGCGTGACGCGGAGGCGACGAGGAGCATGCCGAGGCCGGCGAGGGGGTAGAGCAGGACCGGCAGGACGGCGATCATGAACACGGTGCGCCGGTCGCGCAGCTGGTCCTTCAGGTCGCGGAGCCAGATGAGGCGGATGATCGACCAGCGCATGCGGCGTTCCGTCCGGGGGGGCAGCGGTCACTCTATCGGCCGGCGGAGGCCCGTTCGATGCGGAACCCGGAAGGCCAGGGGCCGTAGGAGGCGCTGCGTGCGCCGTTGCGCTCGCTGCCGACGAACGCGACGTTCACCGTGTCCACCCAGGTGACACGCACCAGGCCGCGCTCGCCGGGCGTCAGGACGCCGGCGTGGACGGCGGCGGAGGCGAGGGCGGAGTCGTGTGTGTACACGTCGGTGCCCCAGAGCGGGCCGGCCTCGGGGTCGCCGGTCACGTCGAAGACCAACTGCGTGCCGAGGGGGCGGTCACCCAGGTAGGCGAGGGCGCCGGGGTCGGGCTGGGCCGACGCCAGGGCGCCGCGGAGCGCCCGCACACGCTCGCGGACGGCGAGGGCCTCGTCGAGCTTGCCCTCGCGTGCGTAACGCTCCTGGATGGGACGCAACGTCTCGTACAGGCGCCGGTGCAGGACGCGCACCTCGTCCTCGGCGGCCTGCTCGATCTCGCGGGCCTCGGCGTCGGCCCTGGCGCGGATCTCCTCGACGCGGCGGGCGGCGGCACGGCGCGTCTCGGCGACGGCCTGTTCACCCGCCGCCAGGGCCTCGCGGGCCTCGGGCGGCAATTCGTCGATCAGGTCGGGGTCCATTGCCGTCGCCTTGAGTCAGGGGGATGCGATCAGCGGAGGCCGACGCTGCGGGTGTACTCCGCCAGCGCCTTCGCCGGGTCCTTCGGCTCCATTGTACGCCAGGCCTCGGCGGCGGCGGTGAGGGCGGCCCCGGGATCCTTGCCGTCGAGGAGGGCGGCGCGGACGGCGGCGGCGACGTGGGCCTCACGCGCGGCGCGGTCCGGGGTGCGCAGGGCCAGGACGGGGTTCTTGAGGGCGGCGGGCATCAGCGTCTGGGCGACGGCGTCCTTGAGGGCCTGCCCGGCGGCGCCGTCGGCCCCGAGCGAGCCCCAGCGGCCACGCAGGGCCTGCTCGACGCGCGTCGGGCCGCCGCCCCAGGTGGGGTCGAGGGCGATCTGCATGCTCCGGGCCGGGCCGCACAGGTCCGCCAGGAGCGACCACGCCGCCTGGGGTGACTTCGCCGTCTTGGGGACGACGGCCATCCAGCCGGCGCCGCCCAGGTAGGGCAGGCGGTTGACGGCGTCGCCGCGCGCCACGCCCGGCACCGGGCACGCCAGGAACCTGTCGGGGGGCAGGCGGGCGGCCAGGCCGGCGTCGGCGATGCCCAGGAAGGCGGTGCCGTCGATGAGGGCCTGATCGGGGTCGGCGGAGGGGGCCTTGGGGCGGCAGGCCTGGAGGCGCCGCATCAGGGAGAGGGCGTCGATGAAGCCGGCGTCGGCGATGCGTGGGGCCTTCTTCGCCTCGTCGTAATGGAAGAAGAACAGCTCCTGGCGCTGGTCGGGGCGGGCCGGGTCGTCCTCGCGGACGGCGCGGCGGGCGAAACCCGCCGCGACGGTGTAGAATTCGCGACAAAGCGGATCGTCGGGGCCCGGCAGGGGCGGCAGGCTCGCCGGGAGCTTCAGGTCCTCCTTGAGGAACTCGGCGAGGCGTGCGTACTCATCCCAGGTCGCCGGGGCGCGGAGCGGCACAGGCGCGATCTCGCGCTTCGTTTGCCACCCCTGGTAGCGTTTCTGACGGGCCTCGTCGAACAGGCCGGCGGGGTAGAAGCAGACGGGGGCCTCTCCGATGAGGGGCAGGGCAACGGCGGTGCCGTCCCAAAGGGACAGTTGGGTGCCGTAGTGGCGCAGCAGGCCACGCCACTCGAACGGGCCGCCGTCGCGGGTCAGGTCGTCGGGGACGGGCAGCAGCCTGCCGGCGGCGGCCAGGTGGGGCACCTCGGCGGGGCGGAGGATGAGGACGTCGGCGCCGTCGGGACGGTCCTGCACGGCCACCTTCGCCTGCTGGGCGGCCCGCCAGGCGGCGGATTGAGGGGCGACGAGGGCGGACAGGGCCCTGGGGGCGGCGACGGTGACGGAGGAGCCGGCGAACGGCGGGGGCGGGGGGGGGTCAATGTAGGAGTGGCAGCCGGCCAGGGCGGGGAGGAGGAGCAGGAGTCGGTTCACGAGGCGCCCCCGGAATTCAACGGATTCGCATGGGCGAACGCTTCACTTCCGCTACGATGGTGTTACAGTAGTCAAGGGGGCGTCTCCCGGCAGGGAGCCCCACCATTCCTCCCCCGCCCACCCGCAACCGTCAGTATCGATGGCGGACGGATTCCGCCGGGTCCGGGCACGGCTTTCTCTCTGGCCACCGGACGCGAGACGGGGCACCCAGGCCCCGGCTTGTGGAGAGCGAGGTCAGCGCACTTATGAAGCTCAGTCTGCTCGTGATGACGCCGGGCAAGCAGCAAGGCAAGGCCCTCCAGATCACCACCCCGCAGTTCCTCATCGGCCGCGACCCCCAGTGCCAGCTGCGGCCAGCCAGCCCGCTCATCAGCAAGCGCCACTGCGCCGTCATCGTCCGAGACGACAAGGTCTTCATCCGCGACTTCGGCTCGACCAACGGGACGTTCGTCAACGACGACCCGGTCGAGGGCGAGCGCGAGCTGCACAACGACGACCTGCTCAAGGTCGGCCCCATCGAATTCACGGTCCGTCTGGAGATGGGGTCGGGGGTGGCCAGGCCGACGCCGGCGCCGGCCACGCGCCCGGCGGGCACGGCCGCGAAGCCGACGCCCGCGCCCGCCGCCAAGCAGGCCGACCCGACCCCCCCCCCGGCGGACCTCCCCCTGCCCATGCCCGCCCCCTCCGGCGGAACCGGCGACGACGACATCGCCGCCATGCTCCTCGACATCGACGACGGCGGCAACGCCGCGAAGGGCGCGGACGGCGTCCCGGAGGGCAGCACGGTGTTCGACGTGCGTGTGCCGCCCGAGGTGGCCGCCGCCGGCGGGCCGCCCGCGGCCGAGAAGAAGGAGCCGCCCAAGCAGGCCGACACGCGCTCCGCCGCCGCCAGCATCCTCGAGAAGATGATGCGCCGCCCGCGCACCTGAGCCGTGGCACCCGAGCCCGCACGTCTGCGCCGCTGGCTGGCCCCGCGCCTGCTGGCGTGGTTCGCGGCCAACCGCCGCGGTCTGCCGTGGCGCGCCTCGCGCGACCCGTACCGCATCTGGGTCAGCGAGGTGATGCTCCAGCAGACCACGGCCGCCGCCGTCGCCTCGAAGTACGAGGCGTTCCTGAGGCGCTTCCCGGACCTCGCCTCCCTGGCGGCGGCGGACGAGGCGGAGGTGTTGCGTCTGTGGGAGGGCCTCGGCTATTACCGGCGGGCGCGCGACCTGCTGCGGGCGGCCCGTCTGCTCTACGGGCGGTACGGGGGCGCGTTCCCGTCCACGGCAGAGGGGCTCGCGGGCGTGCCGGGGATGGGGGAGTACACGCGCAACGCGGTGCTGTCGCAGGCGTTCGACCTGCGGCTGCCGATCCTGGAGGCGAATAGCCAGCGTGTGCTGAGCCGGCTGTTCGCGCGGGACGTTGACCCGAAGGGCGGCGCGGCGCGGCGCTGGCTGTGGGACGCGGCGGAGGCGCTGCTGCCGGCGGAGGGCGCCGGGGACTTCAACCAGGCGCTGATGGAGCTGGGCGCGCTCGTCTGCACGCCGGCGGGGCCGCGGTGCGCCGGGTGCCCGCTGTCGGCCCGGTGCGAGGCGTACCGCCAGGGGCGGCAGGAGGAGATCCCCCCGCGGGCGGCCCGCGCGCGGCCGACGCCGGTGAACGAGGTGGCCGTGGTGGTGCGGCGTGGCGGGCGTGTGCTGCTGGTGCGGCGGCCGGCGACGGGGCGGTGGGCGAACATGTGGGAGGTGCCGCGCGGCGAGCGTGGCGGGGGCGAGGGCGTGGAGGAGGCGGCGCGGCGCATCGCCGGCGTGGGGATCGGGCCGTGCCAGGGGCTGGCGACCATCCGGCACACGGTGACGCGGTTCGCCATCACCCTGGAGTGCGTCGAGGCGGAGTGGCGGTCGGGGGAGTTCGAGGCGGGGGCGTACACCGAGGGGCGATGGGTGGCGCCGGCGGAGCTGGAGGCGTACCCGGTGAGCTCGCCGCAGCGTCGGCTGGCGCGCCTGGTGGCGGACGGGCCGCGGCAGGGGCGCCTGTTCTGAGCCGGGGCTCCTCACGTTGAACCCGCCTCATCCGCGGGTGCATCGAACGCCCCCGCTGACTGCCATTCCCCCTTCTGCCCCCGCCGCTACAACACCACAACCCGCCACACGCCGCCCCCATCCGGAGCCGCCATCATGCGTCTCGCCATCCTCACCCTCCTCCTCGCGCCCGCCGCCTGGGCCGCCGCGCCTCCCCGCGCCGTCGCCGACGCCGACCTCTCCGTCGAGGAGCTCGCCGCCATCGCCCGCCCCGCCGTCGTGGTCGTCCACGTCTCCGGGCGCGCCAAGTCCGAGGGCCTCGGCACCGGCTTCGTCATCTCCCCCGACGGCCTCATCGCCACCAACCAGCACGTCATCGGTGAGGGCCGCGCCATCTCCGTCGAGATGCCCGACGGCTCCCGCCACGACGTGACCGAGGTCCATGCCTTCGACCGTAAGAACGACCTCGCCCTCATCCGCATCAAGGCGAACAACCTCCCCTGCCTCCCCCTCGGGGACGCCGCGCGCCTCCGCGACGGCCAGGCCGTCGTCGCGCTCGGCAACCCCCGCGGCCTCAAGTACAGCGTGGTGGCGGGCGTCGTCTCGGGCCGCCGCGAGGTGCTGGGCCGTCAAATGGTCCAGGTCGCCATCCCCATCGAGCCGGGCAACTCCGGCGGGCCGCTCCTCGACCGCCGCGGCCGCGTCGTCGGCGTGATGACCATCAAGTCCCTCGTCACCGACAACCTCGGCTTCGCCATGCCCGTGGACGCCCTCCGCCCCCTCCTCGCCAGGCCCTCCCCCGTGCCCATGCGCGCCTGGCAGACCATCGGCGTCCTCGACCCCGACGAGTGGTCCCTCCTCGGCGGCGCCAACTGGCGCCAGCGTGCCGGACGCATCCTGGTGGACGGCGTTGGCGCGGGCTTCGGCGGCCGCGCCCTCTGCCTCTCGAAGCGCCCCACCCCCGCCCTGCCTTTCGAGGCCACGGTCACCGTGAAGCTCGACGACGAGAAGGGCGCCGCCGGCCTCGCCTTCCACGCCGACGGCAAGGACCGCCATTATGGCTTCTACCCCTCCGGCGGCAAGCTGCGTCTCGTGCGGTTCAACGGCGCCGACGTCTACTCATGGAAGGTGCTCGGCGACAAGGAGGCCGCGGCGTACCGCCCCGGCGAGTGGAACACCCTGCGCGTCCGCCTCGAAGAGGGCCGTCTACGCTGTTGGGTCAACGGCGAGCAGGTCTACGACTTGGAGGACGACGCCTTCACCACCGGCAAGGTCGGCCTCGCCAAGTTCCGCGACACCGCCGCCGAATTCAAGCAGTTCGCCGTCGCGAAGGAGCTGCCGAAGGCCGACGCCCCACCGGGCCTCCTCGCGCTGGCCGACAAGTCCCTGGCCGCCGGCCTGAGCGCCGACAGCCTGCGCAAGATGCCCCCCGGCAAGCCCGGCACCCTCGCCGCCCTCCGCGAACGCGCCCGCGAGCTGGAGCGCCAGGCGGAGCAGCTCCGCAAGCTGGCCACCGCCCTGCACCAGCGCGAGGTCCTCACCCGCCTCGCCGCCGTGTGCGCCGAGGAGCGGATCGACATGATCCACGCCGCCCTCCTCGTCGCCCGCCTCGATAATGACGAGGTGGACGTGGAGGGCTACCGCGCCGAGGTGGCCCGCCTGGGCCGCAAGCTCAAGGCGTCGCTCCCCGAGAAGGCGACGGAGGCCGACAAACTGGCCGCCCTGGACCGCTTCCTTTTCCGCGAGCGCGGCTTCCACGGCAGCAGGGGCGACTACTACAACCGCAGCAACAGCTACATCAGCGAGGTGATCGATGACCGCGAGGGCCTGCCGATCACCCTGTCGCTGCTGTACATCGAGGTCGCCCGGCACGTCGGCCTGCGGATCGAGGGCGTCGGCCTGCCGGGCCACTTCGTCGTCCGCCACCGACCCGCGAAGGGACCTCCCCAGCTCATCGACGTGTTCGAGGGCGGCAAGCGGATGAGCCGGGAGGACGCCGCCCGCATCGTGAAGGAGCGCTCGGGGCGCGACCTCGACGCGGAGGATCTGCGGGCGGTCACGCCGAAGGAGCTGCTGACGCGGCTTGTCTCCAACCTGATGACCGTGGCGCGAAGCGAGCGCGACCTGCCGGCCCTGGCCCGCTACGCCGACGCCCAGGTGGCCATCGACGCCACGAACGGCGACGCGCGGGCGATGCGTGCCGGCCTACGCCTCCAGTCGGGCGACCTGAGCGGCGCCGGCGAGGACGCCGACTGGCTCCTGAAGAACAAGCCGGACGGCATCGACCTGGAGAAGGTCGCGCAATTGAAGCGCTACCTGGAGGGGTTGAAGCGCGGCCCGAAGGGGTGAGCGGCCTTCACCGTCCCGACACCGAACATTCGCGGAGTTGACTCCGACAGCCGGACGCCGCTCCCTACGCTCATCCGTGGCACCCGCGGGCCGCGCCTCAGCCGGCACGCACCGCCAGGCCCGAGCGAGCCATGAAACTGACGCTGCTGCCGCTGCAACACGACGACCTCATCCGCGTCCGCTGCGAGGGCACCCTCGCGGGGGAGGCCGACGGCGGCGACGCGCTGGAGGCGTTGCTCGGGCCGCGGTGCTACACGCACAAGGTCTTGCTGGATGTGGCCGGCGCCCCGACGGTGACGACCAGCGGGATCGGCTGGCTCCTGGGCGTGAACCGCCGCTTCTCCCAGGACGGCGGGCGCCTGGTCCTTCACGGGGTGATGCCGCAGGTCATGGACGTGCTGAAATTCGCCTGCGTCGCCCCCCAGCTCCTCCTCGCCTCCGGGGAGGCGCGGGCCACCGAGCTGGCGCGCGGCGCCGCCCCGAGCGTCAACGGGCCCGCGCCGGGCCGCTGATCCGCGAGATTGAAAGAGGAGCCACCCTTGGCCACCGCCATCGCGAACGCCCACAGAGCCCACGCGGCCCCGCCCGCCCCGTCCGGCGACGCCTTCCGCCTGGACCTGGCCGGCAAGGAGCCCGAGAGGGCCGTCCCCGAGCTGATCGAGTTCGCCGCCCGCATGCGTGCCAGCGACCTCTTCTTCAACTCCAACGAGCGCGAGGTCGAGGTCGCCGCCCGCCACCTCGGCATCATCCGCCAGATCGGCACCCTCCCCGCCGACGTGGGCCGCCGCTGCATCTCCTTCGTCAAGACGCAGGCGGACATGAACATCTCCGAACGCCGCCGGCCGCTCGACGGACGCTGGCTGTACACCGCCAAGGCCGGCGGACGCCTCGACCTGCGCATCAACACCATCCCCACGCTGTACGGCGAGGACTGCACCCTGCGCATCCTCGACCAGGCCCACCGCCTCCTCTCCCTCGACCAGCTCGGCCTCTCGCCGGCGCTGCAAGGCCATCTGGCCCGCTACCTCGCCTCGCCCAGCGGCCTGCTCCTCGTCACCGGCCCCACCGAGGCCGGCAAGAGCACCACCCTGTACGCCTGCCTCAACCACGTCAACACCGGCGACCGCAAGATCAGCGCCATCGAGGACCCCATCGAGTACTCGCTCAAGGGCATCCGGCAGTCGCAGGTCAACTCCGCCATCGGCCTGGGTTTCGACGAGCTGCTCCGGGGCGTCCTCCGTCAGGCCCCCGACGTCATCATGATCGGTGAGATCCGCGACCCCGAGACGGCCGGCACCGCCGTCCGCGCCGCGGTCAGCGGCCACATGGTCCTCACCACGCTGCACGCCCCCGTGGCCACCGCCGCCATCCACACCATGCTGCGCCTCGACGTGAACGCCCACCTGATGGCCAACTCGCTGTTGGGGGTGATGTCGCAGCGCCTCCTGCGTTCATTGTGCAAGGCGTGCCGCCAGGGCTACGAGGTGCCCAGCTCGCACCTGTTCGACGAGGTCCGCGCCGAGCTGGAGACGGGGCAGGGCGGCCAGCTCTTCGGCCCCAGAGGCTGCCCCGAGTGCCTGATGACCGGCTACGCCGGCCGCACCGGGGTCTTCGAGATGCTGGCCGTCACCCCCGACGTCCGCCGCCTCATCGACGAACGTGCCAGCATGCAGGCGCTGCGGGCCAAGGCACTGGAGGAGGGGCTGGTCGAGTTCCGCCGCTCCGCCTTGCTCAAGGTGGCGCGCGGCGAGACCAGCATCGAGGAGGTCGTGCGCGTCCTCCCCGCCGAGTACCTGGAGACCCCCGCCGGGCCAGCCCGCTGACCGGCCCCACCCATGCGGAGGCGCGACTCATGTACTCTTTCTTCCGGACCGGCCTCGACATGCAGGACCTCGTCGAGATGTGCCGGGCGATGCGCTTCGCCCTGTCCAGCGGCCTGATGCTCCGCGACGTGATGGAGATGCTGGCCCGCGACGGCACCCCGCGCGTCCAGCCCGTGGCCGCGGCCATCGCCAAGGAGCTCAAGGCGGGGTGGTCGCTGGAGGAGGCCATGCAGAAGCAGGGTGACACCCTGCCGCCGCTGTTCGTCTCCCTGGCCACCGTGGGCGAGGCGTCCGGCAACCTCCCCGAGGTGCTGCTCGAGCTGGAACGCTACTACAAGTTCCAGCAGAAGCTGCGCCAGGAGTTCAACGAGCAGATCGCGCCCCCCATCTTCCAGCTCACCGCCGCCGTCCTGATCGTCACCCTCCTCATATACGTCCTCGGCATCATCCCCATGCAGCGCGGCCAGGAACGCCTCGACCCGCTCGGCATGGGCCTCGTCGGCGCCGGCGGCGCCCTCACCTTCCTGTGCGTGGTGTCGGGCGGCCTCCTCGCCATCTTGCTCGGCTACCTCGGCCTGAAGCGCCTCTTCGGCAGGTTCGCCTTCGTCGAGCGTGCCCTGCTGGCCATACCCGGCCTGGGCTCCTGGCTGCAGTCGGCGGCCATCTCGCGCCTGTGCCTCGCCGCCCGCCTCATGCTCGACACCAGCCTGTCCGTCCTCAAGACCATCCGCCTGTCCTTCCTGGCGACGAGCAACCCGGCCTACATCGCGGCCCTGCCGGAGGTCGAGTCGTCGCTCCGCAAGGGCAACTCGATCAGCGAGTCGTTCCAGAAGGCGAACCTGTTCCCGCAGAAGTTCATCAGCGGCGTCACGGTGGGCGAGGAGAGCGGACGCCTCCCGGAGACCCTCCGCCATCAGGGCGAGGAGTACGAGGAGGAGGCCCGGCTGCGCCTCACCTGGCTGACGCGCCTCGTCGGCTGGGTCATCTGGCTGGGCGTCGCCGCCTTCATCATCTTCTGCATCTACTCCATCTACACCAACGTGTACATGAAGGAGATCAACAAGGCGCTCGGGAAGTTCTGACGCCCCGCCGGACGCGCGACGGCCCCGCGCGTCCCCCGGACGCGCGGGGCCGACGTTGTTCCAGAGGGCGATGTTCAGGCCCGGATGACCTCGACGCGGTTGAGGAGCCGCCGGCCCCCGAGGTGCGGCAGCAGCGCCTCCTGGGCGAGCTGCTTGTGGTAGAAGCTCGCGAGGGTGCCCGTCAGCACGACCTCGTTGCCGGCCTCCTCGACGCTCAAACGGCGGAGGGGGCCGACGGGGTGCCGGCGTAACAGCAGACTCAGGCTATCCATTTCCAGCTCCGCCGTGGGCATGGTGGGACTCCATTGCACGATGTCATGGTAGCAGCCCGGTCAACATCTGGGAATCCTGCCACGCCTGAATTCCGTGGCCCGCGTCGGGTGCATATGCTATGCCAGTGGTCGCCCCGTTCCCGAGACGCCGCCGTGAAGATCGCCGAGCTGACCGCCCACCACGTCCGCGTCCCGCTCAAGCGCGCCATCAAGCACGCCTCGCACGCGCGCACCGAGACGGACAACCTCGTCGTCCGCTGCGTCCTCGACGACGGCACCGTCGGCCACGGCGAGGGCGTCCCCCGCGACTACGTCACCGGCGAGACCGTCGATTCCGCCATCGCCCTCTTGCAGGGCGCCGGCCTCCGCGGGCGTCTCGGCGGCGACACCTTCGAGAAGGCCGTCGAGTCCGCCGCCGCCCTGACCCTCGACGCCGGCGACCCGCGCGGCATCGGCGGCAACGCGGCCCGCTGCGCCGCCGAGCTGGCGTTCCTCGACGCCGCCGGGAAGCGCTTCAAGCGTCCGCTGGCGGACGTGACGCGGCTCATCGCGCCGGAGGTGGCCGAGGCGCGGACGGGCCTGCGTTACAGCGGCATCATCACGTCGTCGAAGGGGTGGAAGCTGAAACTCCTCGCCTGGGGCCAGCGCCTGTACGGCTTCCGCCAGCTCAAGGTGAAGGTCGGCATCGAGGGCCAGGACGACGTGGCCCGCCTCAAGGCCGTGCGTGGCTGGGCCGGCGCGGCGATGGGCCTGCGCATCGACGCCAACGAGGCGTGGAAGCCCGCCGAGGTGGTCGCGCGCCTGAAGGAGCTGGAGGCGTTCGGCATCACGTCTGCGGAGCAGCCACTTGCTCATGAGGACATCGGCTGTCTGCCAGAGGTGCGCAAGCGGGTGGCCGTGCCGATCATGTTCGACGAGTCGTTGTGCGGCATGCACGACGCGGAGCGGGCCATCCGCGAGGGGCTGTGCGACCTGTTCAACATCCGGCTTTCGAAGTGCGGCGGCTTCATCCCCTCGCTGAGATTGGCGCGGCGGGCGAAGGAGGCGGGCCTGGCGTGCCAGCTCGGGTGCCAGGTGGGCGAGACGGCGATCCTGTCGGCGGCGGGGCGGGCGTTCGCCTGCTCGGTGGGCGGGCTGCGCTACGTCGAGGGCAGCTACGACGGCTGGCTGGTGCGCGAGGCCCTGGCGACGCGGAACATCACGTTCGGCTGGGGCGGCTGGGCGGCGGCGTTGCCGGGGCCGGGCCTGGGCGTGGACATCGACGCGCGGGCGTTGGAGCGGATCACGGTGCGCAAGGCGGCACTGGGGTGACAGCTCTTCGGCCGCCTGGTTGGCCTCGCCCAACGGCCAACCCAGAAGTCGTTTCACCGCCTTGATCCCGAAGATCAGCCCCTTCGCCGCCTCGGCTTGAATCTCCCCCCGAACCGCATCCGGGGCCTCGCCGAGTGGCCGGAGGGGTGCGACAATCACTTCGGCCCGGTCTCGCGCCGGAAGAACGCCGTGGACGACCCCTGCCCCTCGTTCTGCGACGGCAGGCGCGTCCGCCACGACGCGCTGACCAACCGGATGGAGCCCTTCGCCGAGATGACGGAGGCGGACCTCGGCGTCAACGGCTTCTTCCCCTTCAACCGCGCCGAGCTGAAGGAGGCCGAGCCGGAGGTCCACGCCCTGATGTCGGCCGTCTGGGGGTCGCCGCCACGCAAACCGAAGTGAGGCCCGCGCCATGATCCACCTTCTCCTCGCCGCCCTGGCCCTCGCCGCCGAGGCGAGGCCGAACGTCGTCGTGATCCTGTCCGACGACATGGGGTTCTCGGACGTCGGCTGCTACGGGGGCGAGATCGCCACGCCGAACCTGGACGCCCTGGCCGCCGGCGGCCTGCGCTTCACGCAGGCGTACAACACGGCCCGATGCTGCCCGACGCGGGCCAGCCTGCTCACGGGCCTCTACCCCCATCAGGCCGGCGTCGGACACATGATGAATGATCGTGGGGCGAAGTTCCCCGGCTACCGGGGCGACCTGAATGGGTCGTGCCGCACCATCGCCGAGGTGTTGAAGCCAGCCGGCTATCGTTCCTACGCCGTCGGCAAGTGGCACGTCACGCGGCACGCCGGCAAGGACGGCCCCAAGCACAACTGGCCGCTCTCACGCGGCTTCGACCGCTACTACGGCACCATCCACGGGGCGGGCAGTTTCTTCGACCCGTCGTCGCTGGTCCGTGACGCGACGATGATCTCGCCGTTCGCCGATCCGGAGTACAGGCCCGAGACGTACTACTACACCGACGCCATCTCCGACCACGCGGCCCGGTACATCGCCGACCACGCGAAGGATCACGCCGGCAAGCCGTTCTTCCTGTACGTCGCCTACACGGCGGCCCACTGGCCGATGCACGCCCTGCCGAAAGACATCGCGAAGTACAAGGGGAAGTACGATGCCGGCTACGCCCCCGTCCGCAAGGCTCGCTTCGAGAAGGCGGCGAGACTCGGGCTGATCGACCCCAAGCAGGGCATGTCGCCGCAGGCCGGCGACTGGGACAAGGTGGCCGACAGGAAGTGGGAGGCGGCGTGCATGGAGGTGTACGCGGCGATGGTGGACCGCATGGACCAGGGGATCGGGCGGATCGTCGCCGGCCTGAAGCGGGCGGGGCAGCTCGACAACACGCTGATCCTGTACTTGCAGGACAACGGCGGCTGCGCCGAGGCGATGGGCCGGTCGGGCAACAAGGCCCACCCGAACATCGAGCGTCCGGGGAAGCCGACGCTGCCGCCGTTGAAGCCGACGGACCTCATCAACGCCGGCAGCGTGCCGGACCAGACGCGCGACGGCTATCCGGTGCGGATGGGTCCGAAGGTGATGCCGGGCGCGGCGGACACCTACGTCGCCTACGGGCGTGCGTGGGCGAACGTGTCGAACACGCCCTTCCGGGAGTACAAGCACTGGGTGCATGAGGGGGGCATCAGCACGCCGCTCATCGCCCACTGGCCCGCGGGCATCAAGGGCAAGGGCGCGTTGCGGAAGCAGCCGGCCCACCTCATCGACATCGCGGCGACGTGTGTCGATCTCGCCGGGGCGAAATACCCGGAGAAGGCCACGCCCCTGGAGGGCAGGTCCCTCGTGCCGGCGTTCGCGGACAGGCCGCTGGAGCGCGACCTGTTCTGGGAGCACGAGGGCAACCGGGCGGTGCGCTCGGGCGACTGGAAGCTGGTGGCCAGGGGGCCGGGGGCGAGGTGGGAGCTGTACAACATCGCCGCGGACCGGACGGAGTCGTCCGATCTCGCGGCGAAGCACCCTGGCCGCGTGAAGGGGCTGGCCCGCAAATGGGAGGCGTGGGCGGACCGGGCGAAGGTCCTGCCGTGGGTGTGGACGCCCGAGTACACGCCCATCAAGTAGCGGCGGCGAATCAGCGCCCCTGCGACACGATCCTCCGCCACATGCCCTCGATGGCGCGGCGGAGCGGCGGCGAAGCCTTCTCACGCTGCTCCAGCATGTAGGGGATGGCGGCCTTGCCCATGATCAGCAGCCCGTCCTCGGCCATGGCGCGGACGACGGGGTCGGGGTCGAGCAGTTTCGTCGCCTGGCACCTGGGGCGCGTGCCGCGGCGGATCTCCGCCGCCTCCTCGAACGCGGTCAGCTTGCCCGCCTTATCGAAGGAGAGGGTGACGGCGTAGGTGCCGTTGCCGCCGTCCATGACGACGGCCCTTGCGGACGCCTTGCCGCCGGACACCTTCGTGGAGTCGTCCTCCAGCTTGAACTTGTAGAAGCCGTCCTGGTGCAGCTCCTGGCCGAGGCGCACGGCGGCCCGGGCAGCGTCCTTGCGGGCCGCGTCGCCGGCGGCGGGCGGCAGAGACGCGATGAGGAACTTCTCCAGCTCCTTCGCCGTCGTGATGGCCACGACCTTGCCCCCGGCGTCGACGGCGAGGACGTTGGCCGACTTGAGCCCCTCGGCCGGCATGCGGGCGACGGGGAACTGCGGGTAGATCACCGTGAAGAAGGCGTGGCCGGGCAGCACGCGGCCGACGGCGTCGTCGGCGATGGCGACGAGCATCTCGGGGTCGGCCTTGAGCTTCCCCAGGTGGGCCTTGCCCGCCTTGACGGCGGCGGCCCTCTCGGCGTCGGTGAGCTTCTTCGGGGCCGGCTCGGCCTCGGGGTAGTACAGGGCCGTCAGCAACAGGAGGGTCGTCATGGGGTGGCTCGGTTTCTGGGACGGGCTCACGGTACTCTACGCACTCAGGCCGGCAGGGGGTCGTTGTTCTCCGGGCGGCCCTCGATGTAGAACCAGTCGTGGATCGGCCTCAGGATCGCCAGCACCTCATCCAACAGGACCTGATCGATTGGCATGGCGGCCCATTTCGCCCAGTTGCGGACGTTCTCGGGGTTGGCCGAGCCGACGACGCACGTCGCCATGTCGGGGTGGGCGATGGAGAACTGCAGGGCGAGCTGGGCGATGTCCACGCCGCGCGCCGCGCAATGCCCGGCGGCCTGCTTCGCCACGGCCCGCACCTCCGGCGTCGCCTTGTGCCAGGGCGGCAGCGTGCCGTTCGTCAGCAGCCGGGCCGAGAAGGGGGCGGCGTTCATGATGCCGACGCCCTTGTCCTTCAGGTAGGGCACGAGGCCGGCGAGCATGGTGTTCTGGAGCGTGTAGTGGTTGTACGACAGCACCACGTCGAGGGGGGCGCGGTCCAGCACGTAGCGGAACATCGCCATCGGGTAGCCGCTCACGCCCACCCAGCGCACCTTGCCGGCCTGCTGGATCTTCCGCAGGGCCGGCAGCGTCTCGTCGATGATCTGCCGCATGTCCACGAACTCGATGTCGTGGCACAGGATGATGTCGAGGTGATCGACGCCCATCCGCATTAGGGAGACATCGACGCTCTCGATCACGCGGCGGGCGGAGAAGTCGAAGTGGGCCGGCGCGTAGCGTCCGAGCTTGGTGCCGAGGATGTAGCTGTCGCGCGGGACGCCGCGCAGGGCGACGCCGAGGAGGCACTCGCTCATGCCGCGGCCGTAGTAGGGCGAGGTGTCGATGAAGTTCATGCCGAGGTCGAGGGCGACGCGGACGCTGGCGAGGGCCTCGTTGAGATCGACGGGGCGGAACTCCTGGCCCAGCGACGAGGCGCCGAACGACAGGACGGGCAGGGTCAGGCCGGTGCGGCCCAGGGGGCGGCGCTCCATGTGCGGCATCTCCGGGGCGGGGATGGCGGGTATCTTATTCCAGGCGAGCGGGCTTGTTGCGAGCTGTGATCACTCGGGCCCCTCACGGGGCCCGCTCGCCTGGAAGACGCCTGCTCGCCTGATCCGAACACACGGCTGGGTCACGCCGGGTCAGGCCGCCCCGCTCGCCTGGGGCGGAATCGGGGCCGGTGTGGCTGTCCGCCCTCGCGGTATCTATACTGCCAGTCTCCTGCCCGCAAGCTTGCAGCCCCCAACGGTGCGAACCCCATGCCATTCTCTCCCCGCTCCTGGCGACGAGCCGCCACTGTGGCCCTGCTCCCCCTCGTGTTCTTGCTGGCGGCCGTCGGGGTGCTGCAATCGCAACCGAAGAAGACGCCTCCCGCCGCCCGCCCCAAGAAGCCGGCTCTCCCGCCGAGCAAGCTCCCCCTGGAGGTGGTCAAGGGCGAGCGCATCGCCCTGGTCGGCAACACCACCGCCGAACGCATGAACCTCTACGGGCACTTCGAGACCCTCCTGCATCTCCGCCACAAGGGCAAGGACCTCGTCGTGCGGAACTTCGGCTTCCCGGCGGACGAGGTCGGCCGCCGGCAGCGCAGCGCCGATTACACGAAGATCGATGACCCGCTCGCCGCCTTCAACCCGGACACGTTCCTCTGCTTCTTCGGCTGGAACGAGTCGTTCCAGGGCGAGGCCGGGGTGCCGAACTTCATCAAGCAATACGAGTCGTTCCTCGACGAGTACGCGGCCAGGTATGCCCGCGACGACGCGAAGAGCCCGCCACGATTCGTCCTCGTGTCACCCATCGCCTTCGAGGACGCCGGCGACCCCTTCCTCCCCGACGGCGCCAAGGAGAACGGGCGGCTGAAGCTCTACGCCGACGCCGTCAAGGCGGTCGCCGCGAAGCGGTCGCTGGCGTTCGTGGACGTGTTCACCCCCACGCTGAAGGCGTTCGCCGGCGGCAAGGGCCGGTACACCGTCACCGGCTTCCAGATGAACGAGGCCGGCGACCGCCTGCTCGGCGAGGCGCTCGACGTGGCCCTATTCGGCGAGGGCGCGCCGAAGGCCGGGGGGCCGGCGTTCGAGAAGCTGCGGGCCGCTGTGGTCGACAAGTGCTGGCACCACTGCCAGGACTACCGGATGGTCAACGGCTGGTACGTCTACGGCGGCCGGCGCACCTACGACACGAAGACGTTCCCGCTCGAGTACAGGAAGCTGCGGAACATGGTGGCCGTCCGCGACCGGTACGTCTGGGACCTGGCCGAGGGGAAGAAGGTGCCGGAGAAGCCGGACGATTCGAAGACCGGCGAGCTGATCGTCCCCCCGACGCGGTTCGGGCAGCCGGGGCGGGATTACTCCGAGAACAAGGTCGGGGGGCCGGTGATCCAGAGCCCCGACGCCCTCATCAAGGGGGCGAAGGTCCCCGCCGGGTTCGAGCTGAAGCTCTTCGCGGACGAGAAGATGTTCAAGGAGATCGGCAAGCCGGTCCAGATCAACTTCGACAACAAGGGCCGGCTGTGGGTTGCGTGCATGCCGAGCTACCCGCAGTGGCGTCCGGGCGATCCGAAGCCGGCCGACAAGCTGGTGATCCTGGAGGACACCAAGGGCACCGGCAAGGCGGACAAGTGCACGGTCTTCTACGACAAGCTGCACTGCCCGACCGGGTTCGAGTTCTACAACGGCGGCGTCCTGGTGGTCGATCAGCCCCGGATGCTGTTCCTGAAGGACACCGACGGCGACGACAAGGCCGACCAGGTGACCTACCTGATGGACGGGTGGGCGACGGACGACACGCACCACACGTGCGGCGCGTTCGAGTGGAGCCACGGCGGCCTGCTGCACATGCTCGAGGGCATCGCCACGAGCACGACGCTGGAGACCCCCTGGGGGCCGCACCGCAGCGCCGGCTCCGGCGGGGCCTACGTCCTCGACCCGCGCAGCATGAAGATCAACCAGTTCATGCTGCCGGGCATGTACAACATGTGGTGCTACGTCTTCGACCAGTGGGGCAACGGCATCGTCGGCGACGGCACGACCGCCAACCAGACGTGGGACGTGCCGCTCTCCGGCAAGCCCTACCCCGGCCGCAAGGGGGTCAAGTTCATCCTCCCCTCGGGCGAGCGGCCGAACCTCGGCAACGAGTGGCTCGTCAGCCGGGCCCTGCCGGACGACGTGCAGATGCAGCTCACCTACGCGTGCGTCATCAACCTGAACGGCCTGCCGCGCTACAAGATGCGCGAGGACGGCGCGTTCCTGATGGGCGAGCGCGTGCGGGGCAAGGACGGCAAGTGGGATGACCTCGTCCGCAGCCCCGACAAGCACTTCCGCCCGAGCGATCCGCAGATCGGCCCGGACGGGGCGCTGTGGTTCGGCGACTGGGCCAACCCGCTGATCGGCCACATGCAGTACTCGCAGCGCGACCCGAACCGCGACCACGTGCACGGGCGGATCTACCGCCTGGTCGGGGCGGGCAAGGCCCTCGTGAAGCCGGCGACCCAGCACGGCAAGGACGTCGCGGCCATCTGCGAGCAGTTCCGGGAGTACGAATGGCGGAGCCGCTATCGCGCCCGGCGCGAGCTGCACGGCCGCCCGGCGAAGGAGGTCCTGCCGGCCGTGGCGAAGTGGGCCGCGGCCCTCGACCCGAAGGACGCCGACTTCGACCGCCTCCGCGTGGAGGCCCTGTGGGTCCAGCAGGGCCATCACGCCGTGGACCTCAAGCTGGCGGATGCCGTCCTGGCGTCGAAGACGTTCGAGGCGCGGGCGGCGGTGATTCACATCCTGGCCGACGAGCGGGGGCGGTTGGACGATGTGCTGGGCCGGTTCATCGCGGCCGTGAAGGACGAGCACCCGCGGGTGCGGACGGAGGCGGTGCGGGCGCTGAGCTTCTACGACGTGCCGGAGGCGGCCGCGGCCATCGTCGAGGCGACGAGGAAGCCGCTCGATTACTGGACGCGCTACACGGCGGAGGCGAGCCTGTCGGCCAACGTGACCCTGTGGCGGGCGGAGTTCCTGAAGGGACAGTACAACAAGAGCGCCGCCGAGGCCGCCGCCCTGATGGGCGCGATCCTGGCGAGCAACAAGGCCGGGGCGGCGGCGATGCCGTTCATCCGGGACCTGCTGAGCAGCGAGACGAAATCGAAGGAGCAGAAGAACAAGGCGATGACCGCCCTGGCGGGCATGAAGGGCAACGCGGGCAACGGCCGGGCGGTGTTCCTGCGGTCCTGCGTCGCGTGCCACAAGGTCGGCAAGGGCGAGGGGCCGGACCTGGGGCCCAACCTGGACAAGGTGGCGACGCGGCACAACCGGTTCAAGCTGGTTGAGTCGATCATCGACCCGAACGCCGACGTCGAGGCGAAGTATCAATCGACGCAGATCCTCGACACGAAGGGCCGGACGACGACGGGCTTGCTGATCTCGGAGAACAAGGATGCGGTCGTGATCTTCGACGGCCAGAAGCAGGTGACGATCAAGGTCGGGGATATCGAGACGCGGACGGTGTTGAAGCAGAGCAGCATGCCGGAGGGCCTGGCCGGGGCGATGGCCCCGTCGGAGTTCTTGGACCTGATCGAGTACCTGAGCACGCTGAAGTGACGGGGGCGGGCGGCTGCAACAGCCGACCTCACCCCCTAACCCCCTCTCGCTGCGAGCTGGGGGCGAGACGCCCCCAGACCCCCGATGGCGGAGAGGGGGGATCGCAAGAGTGAGAAGAGGGGCGGAGGCGAGGTGGGCGGTCTTCCGGGTTCCGCCCGTCTTCTCGTCGCGCGCCGGATACGGCTTGCTGGGGCGGCACGCGAAGGAGGGCCGGTGCCGTGTGTCCGCTGATCGAGTGGTGCTTCGATTTCCACGTCCACGGTACGGCAGGCCCGATCCCGCGCCGGCTGATGGAGGATCTGATCAGCGAGGAAGCGGCCGGATGGGCAGAAGCACGGCGGTTGGGCATCGGTGGGGGCTGCCGTCCGGCATCGCCAGAGGCCGACGCGGCGGCCCTGTGCTGGCGCTTCGATTTCGGCCTGTGCGCCACCGAGGACGGACGGCTCATTCCCGGCGCCCAGGCGGTGGAGCTGGAAGGCCTGTTGCGGGCTTGGTGCGAGGAACGGGGGTTCGACTTTGTAGGCGGGTTTCGGCGATACACGCAAGAGGAGCTGGGCGGCGCGGACGCTTGACAGGACGGCACGATTGCCGTGTGATGGGATGATGCCCGGCCCCGCGAGGGAGGCGTCATGCACGAAGAGGCGGGCTTCCTGGCGGCCATCCGGGCCGTCCCTGACGACGACGCCACGAGGCTCGTTTACGCCGACTGGCTCGACGAGCAGGGCCGGCCCGGCGGGGACTTCCTCCGGATCGGGCGGCGGCTGTCGGGCCTGGCTCACGCCGACCACGCCAGGCGCACGGCACTTCAGGCCGACCTCCGCCGGGCGGCGGACGGCCTCGAGGTGGGATGGATGATGGCCGTTAGCCGGGTGTCGCTGGCTGACCTCCGGCCGCGGTGGGATGGCATTGGGCCGGGGAAGGATCTGCCGAGGGAGCGTGCGTATCTCGACATACTCCATCGCGGGCTGGTCATGGTCCGCAACTTCGCCCAATACGGCCCGCGCGAGCTGTGCGAGATCGAGGCCGACCACCTGCACAACATCCCCAGGATTCTGGGGGAGACCCACGAGCCCAGCCATGTGTACTACATCCTCCACGAACGTGGGCTGTATCTGGAGCGCCTTCGCCGGTTGGGGGCAGAGGAGTACCTGAAGGAGGTGCGTATCTGGTACGGCGAGCCGTGGTGGGTGCTGGCCCATGCCGCCGGGGTGACTGAATCCGAGTAGCCCTGCCCCGCAGGTCAGTGGATGTCCTCGGTGACGCGCCCGTGGGGCGTCAGGGTGAACTGGGGGATGACCTTGGGCTCGCAAAGCCTCGCATTGGGGCTACCAACCAAGAGAGCAGACGTCGCCGAAGCGGCTCCAACAGCCAATAGAGCGGAGGATGCGGGGCCACGGGGCGGGGTCGCGGCTGACTGTCCTTGAGGGGCGTGGTGCGTGATGGGTCGGTTGGGGCCGGCCGCCTTCGGCGGCCGGCCCGCGGTGGGGGTTTGTGTCCGGGCGGCGCGCGGCCCCCGCCGGGCCGGGGTTGCGGCCGAAG
>CAZVZK010000066.1:0-955 GCA_964630925.1 uncultured Alcaligenaceae bacterium | reverse complement strand
GGGCCCGGGGGGGGGGGGGGGGGCTTTGGGCCGTGGGGGGGGGGGGGGGGTTTGGGGGGGTGGGGGGCCGCCCGCCGGCGGGCCCCGGCCCTCTGTCTTGTTTGGTGTCCGGACGCCGAGCGGCCCCGGCCGGGCCGGCTTTGCGGCCGAAGCCCCTCTGGCTTGCAACATCGGACCGGGTCACTCGGCGTGGAGTGCGTCCCAGGTGTCCACGTCGCGGAGGCGGGCGGCGAGGGCCCGAAGCCTGCCCAGGTCGGTGATGGCCAAGATGGCCGCCACGATGGTGGGGCCAGCCGCGCCGAGCTTCCAGCCCCCGAGCTCGAGCAGCGTCTCGCGGACGCCGCGCTCCTGGCCCTTGCGGGTGATCCACTGGTATGTTGTTGGCTCTTCCATTTCCTTGACTTCGATATGCAGCATTCAGCCGGGAATTTGCGTTTCAGGACAAGTGGTCAGGGCCCCATCGTCTTGTTTTGTCCAACTCCAGATGTCGGGGGAACCGGTACCATGAGGGAAGGGGCGAGGCCTCTCGGCCTCGCCCCTTCACGCCTTTCGGCACGCTAACCCTCAACTGCCCTCAACCGCCTCAACGCAGGCGCGGGAACAGCCGCCACCCCTGAGCCTCCTTCGGGGCCACCGGGGCCGCCGGGGCCGTCGGGGCCCCGAGGGTCGGCCCCTCGGCCGTCCTCGGGACGGGCGGGTCGGACACCACGCCGCTCTTGGGCAGGGCCGACAGGGCCGCCAGGGGACGCTCCGGCGTGGGCGCCGGCGCCGACGACTGCGGGCCGGCCGGCAGCGGCTTCGGTGCGGGCAGGGGCGGCAGGGGCACGCCCGCCCCCGGCAGCGCCGGCGCCAGGGGGACCGGCGGGGCCGGCACCGCCCCGTCCACCGGGCCGGGAGCCCCCGGCCCCAGGGGCGCCGGGGCGGGCGCGCCGGGGGGCGGGGCGAACAGCGGGTG
>CAZVZK010000065.1:0-56705 GCA_964630925.1 uncultured Alcaligenaceae bacterium | reverse complement strand
CACCGGACATTCTTACTGTCCTGGAAGTGCGGACATTTCTATTGTGCTGTGACAGCCGGCCATCAGTCCCGTCAGTCGCAGAAGTTGTGGCACGCCTGATGAGTGATGACGCCGACGAGCCGCTTACCGTCCTTCGACTTGCCGACGGCGAACAGCATCACCCAGTGGTTGCGGTGTCGGTCCAGCTCCAGGTCCGAGTCGTCCTCATCCGCCTCGTCCTCCTCCGGCGTGGGCCAGCAGTGCAGCAGGGCGTACCACAGCCGTCCGCCGGCGACGTGGCCCCGCAGGGCCTCGTGGGCCGCCAGGAAAGGCGGGCCGTCGTCGGGCGCGTCGTGAATGTCGCCAGGGCTCGGGAAGTTGTGCGACTCGTCCGCGTCGGTGTGTACCCAGTCGTTCGCCGTGGACGGGTGGTAGCCGGGGTACGCGATCCGCGTCGCCCCGAGGTCGGCGATGTGGTCGCTGCGGAAGCGGCGCACCTTCAGCGCCCGGATCACGTCGGCCCCGTCAGCGCCTTCCTCGTCGGCTTGGCCTCGCACAGGAACGGATGCACCGGGCAGGACGCCGCCCCGGAGTAGCAGGTGCGCAGGGGCAGGCGCTGGAGGAGGCGCAGGTCCGCCACCAGCCCCGGGCACCACGCCGACGCATCGCGGAACGACGACGCGAACGTGACCACGGTGCCCCGCGTGCCGACGGCCTCGGTGAACGGCATCTCGGGCCCGGCGAAGGAACGCGGCCCGGTGTTGTTGAAGAACAGGAACGGGCGGAACGGCCGCCCCAGCGAATCCATGAACGCCAGCCAGCCATCGTCCGCCATGCCGCGCAGGGCCTCGAATTGCGCCAGCGAGCTTGCGTGGCGTTCGCGCTCCTCCACCTGCTCGCGCAGCTCGGGGAAGCATCCGAGGTAATAGTCGAGGCTGTCACGCACCCAGGCCCAGTCGATGAAGCGGAGGCGCGGATAGTCCCACGCCTCACGGAGCGCCGCGGCCCGGGGGTCGCCCTGCTCCTCCAGCCAGTCGGCGTAGACGAGGCGCGCGGCGTCATCGTGCGGGACGGCGAGGAGGGCGCGGAGGAAGGCCTCTTCGGTCATGGACACGCCCCCCGCGCCCGCTGCGACGGGCTCAGGACGCGGGCAGGAAGGAGCCGCCGTTCTCGACGAGGTCGGTGCCGACGGGGCACGCCCACAGGATGCGGACGGCGAACTCGACGTGCGCGGGGCCGCACGGGATGCGGACGATCACGCGCTGGCCGAGGAGGCGGCGCGTACCGACGAGGCGCAGGCCGGTCTCGGAGATGTCGCGCGTCAAGAGGGTGAACGACTCGCCGGCCTCGGTGCGCACCTCGGCGGGGAGGACGAGGTCGGTGCGGCCCTTCTCACGGCGCTCGCCCTTGCGGCGCGCCGCCTGGTAGGCCTCGACCACCCGGCGCACGCCGTCGGCGATGCCGCCCCCGCTGTCATCCATCGCACGCACCTCCCTGCGGTATTCTACCACATCAGCGGGGCCGGCGTGCGTCGGCCAGGGCGGCGGCGATGGCCTCGGACTCGGTGGAGCCGCCGGCCTCGATGCGTCCGACGCCGGGCAGGACGAGGTGGAACTCCCACCCGCCGGTTTTGGAACGCAGGCCGAACTCCTTGACGCCCAGGCCGGCGAGCTGGCGGCGCGTGGCGGCCCAGTCCGCCTCTCCCGTCGCCGCCGTCGTCCGCGCGGCGGGTGCGGCCTGGCCCGTGATGCCGGCCTCCTCGGGCGAGGGGACGGCCACCTTGCCGATGGCCGGGGCGGCATTGAGCGCCTCCTCACCTCGCACGTTGCGGATGACGGCGCGCTCCTGGGCGAGACGCTGCGGCTGCGGGCGGCCCTGGTACGGCTGGCCCTGATACGGCTGGGGCTGATAGGTCTGGGGGTGGATGATGAACGGCGGACCGCCGCCCATGCCCGGAGGGCAACCTTGAGGGCCTCAGGCGCCGGCGGCCTGCGCCGGCGGCACGATGACCCACAGGAACAACGCGGCGACAGGCAGCCTCAACGCGTCCATGCGCATCGGCCGTCCCTCCGGGGTAGGGGTGGATGTGTCGGGCGTCGGGGGCGGTCCGACGCGGGCCGGGCGTCTGTAGCGATGCGGCCCCGCGATTGGAAGCCCAGATCGCCCAGCCGCCCGAGCCTGTACGAATTGCCGGCCGGGGTGTAAGGGTTACACGCGCCACTCAGCGGACGCGCAGGAGCCACGGCGGGGCGGTGAGGCGGATCTGTTCGCGCTCCCCGCCACGGCGGGCGGCCGCCTCCAGACGCACGCGGAGGATGTACTCGCCCGGCGCCGCCGGGTACACGTACCAGACGCGCTCGCCGGCCTGCGACGCCAGGCGCTCCAGACGCAGCCTCACCTGTCCGCCCGGCGCGATGGTGCGATTCTCCCGCGGGAAGGGGGTGTACTCCGGGCGCTCCGGGGAGTGGCGGCGCACCGCCTCGGGGCCTTGCAGGTCAATGTCGCACCGGAAGCCGGGGCCGCCCAGCTCCAGCTCGATGGGCGCGGGGCCGGGGTTGTTGACGACCACGTCGAGATCGACACGCGGGGGCTCGGGCCATTGGCCGGCGCGGATCGCCTCGACGGCGGCCCGCGCCTGGACGGCGTCCAGGTCCAGCATCTTTTCGAGCTTGCCACGGACGGGGGCCGGCGGGTGGAGGGCCAGGCGTTCGGCGAGGGCCATCCGCAGGCCCATCGTGGGGCGGGCCGTCGGCGTCATCAGCAGGGTCAGCCCGAAGGTGACCAGCAGCATGGCGGCGACGGCGGCGAGGCGGGGGAACGACAACGTCCGCGGAGGGGCGGCGGGGCGGCGGGCCTCGGCCTTGACCCGCGACTCCAGGCGGGCGAGGGCGGCGGGCTGGCGGTAATGGATGTCGAGGAGGCCTTGCAGGTGGCGAGCCTCGTCGAGGGCCACGCGGCAGGCGGGGCAGGTGTCGAGGTGGGCGCGGACGGCGCGTCCCTCATCCGGGGCGCAGGCCCCGGCGGCGTGGAGGTCGATGAGGTGGGCGACGGCGTCACAGCCGGGGTCGGTCATGGTGCGTCCTCCGCCGGGGCCAGGCGTTCACGGAGCAGCTTGTAGGTGCGCGACAGCAGGCTCTTGATGGTGCCGACGGGGCGGGCGGTCCGGGCGGCGATCTGCTCGCAGGTCAGGCCCTCGCGGTGCTTGAGGTCGAGCAGGGAACGCAGGTCGTCGGGCAGATCGGCGAGGCCGGCGTCGAGGGCGGCGAGGCGGTGTCGTTGCTCCTCCCGTTCGGCGTGGGCGTCGGCCTCGCTGGGCGTGGCGGGCATGTCGGGCGGGGCGTCGGGGTCGAAGAGCGCCGGCCTCCTGCGGCGGAGGTACTTGCCGGCGCGGTTGGCGGCGACGCCGAACAGCCACGAGGCGAAGGCCTGGGGGCGGGCGCCGTCGCGGAGGGAGCGGAAGGCTTCCAGAAAGGTCTCCTGGGTGAGGTCCTCGACCCCGTCGGGGCGCCCGACACGGCGGAGGAGGAAGGCGGCGACGGGGCGGTAGTAGCGGGCGGCGAGGGCCTGGAACGCGTCGGCGTCGCCGCGGCCGGCCCGCTCGGCGAGTTGGCTCTCCTGTTGTGCGTCCATCGCGTCGGCTCCCCCCGGCGCGGCCGAATGCCCGGATACGAGGATCGCATCCGGGCCGCCAGGGGTCATTGTCGGAGAGTAGGGGTCAGGGGTCAGGGGTCAGGGGTCAGTAAGAAAGAAGAGAACAGCCAGTGAACAGCCGAGAACAACAGCCAGCGGTAGGGTCTTGTCTTCTCTTGGCTGTTCACTTTCTTCCTGACCCCTGACCCCTACTCAACGGGTCACCGCGAGGCGTGGGCCAAGTCGTAGGTGACGGTCACGCTGACGGACACCTCCTGCTCGCCGGCGGCGATGGGCAGCGGCCTGGCACCCAGCTCGGCCTTCGCGGGCATGTCGAATTGGTGCGTCCGCCACGGCGAGTGCGAGCCCTCGCTGATGGTGCGGACCAGGCCCAGGCCGGCCCCGGCGCCCTCGGCCAGCATCTTCGCCCTGGCGCGGGCGTCGGTGACGGCCGCCAGGCGGGCCTGCTGGATCAGCTTGTCGGCGTCGGCGCAGGCGAAGGCGATGCTGGCCCGCTGGTTGACGCCCGCCTCGACGGCCGCGTCGAGGACGGCGCCCACGTCCGACAGCCGGCGGACGGTAACGTTCAGGTCATAGCTCGCGACATAGCCGACGAGCCGCGGCTCCTTGTCCTTCTCGTGGAAGTACCTGGGGCTGACGTTGACGCCGCCGGTCTGGAGGTCCTTGTCGGCGATGCCGAGGGCCTTGAGGGCGTCGAAGACCTTCTTGACCGCGTCGGCGTTCTTCTTCCAGGCCTCGGCGGCGGTGGTGCCCTGGCTGCTGACGCCGAAGCCGAGGTGGGCGACGTCGGGGGTGTACTTGATCTTGCCCGTGCCGGTCACCGTGATCGACGCCTGGGCGAGGCCCGCGAGCATCAGGCCACAGCAGGCGGCCAGCATTCCGTTCTTGATCATGACATACCGTCCTTTTCTGCCCGCCCAGAGGGCGGGCCGTGAGTGTGATGATGGTTGGTGGTTGTCGGTGAGGATCAGCCGCCGAACGGTGAGCGGATGGCCAGCGCGATCACCTCGGCGGAGGTGACGAGGACGCCGTTGTTGGTCAGCCTGCCCTTGATGACGACGCTCTTGCCGGCCAGCCCGGCGGCCTCCTTGGCGGCGGTCTCGGCGAAGTAAACGTCCAGCTCGCCCTTGCCGGTGACGAGCTTCCAGACGGCCGGGCGGCCCTTCTCCTCCACCAGCTTGAGGACGCCGGTGAAGACGGCGGGGACGGCCTCGATGTCGCGGACGTCGATGACGCCGTCCTTGAGCGGGCCGGTGACGACGACATCGGTGCCGACGAGGGCCTGGGCGAGGCGGGTGACGGTGCGGCTGCCGAGGGTCAGGGCGATGGCCTTGCCGTCGGCGGTCTTCAGCACCCAGCGCTCGAAGGCGATGGGGAGGCGGGGCATCCTGTCGAAGGGGTCGAGCGGGAGCGGCTTGCTGAAGTCATCGGTGACCTCCCTGATGAGCTTGCCCTGGTGCCTCTGGCGCTCCTTGAACAGGGCGGCGCAGGCCTCGCAGGCCCGGGCGGTGCCGGCGGCCATCACCATCGCGACCAGGGCGCCCGTCATGATCATCCGCAACATCGGTACTCTCCTGTGCTGTCCGGTTCGCTGTGTCGGGCGGGAGTCGCCCGGCGTCCGATGACAGGTGAGTACCGCGAGCCCGGCGGCGGTTGCAGAGAAAGTTGGGAAAACTGGACAGGGTACGGGGTGCTTGTGAGGATAACGACAGAGCTGGAATGGCGGCTCATGTGCCGGCGCCGGCTAGCATCAACACCCCTCAACACCAGTTCGGCCTTTGCCCTTCTGTATATAAGCGATGGTTGAGCCCACTCACCGCTTGGTCCGCGCGGCGAGAAGTTGGCCATCGAAGAACTGCGGACCTGGGGATCTGTCATGTTTCGTACCTCTCAGCTGAACGATGCCGTGGTTGCCCTCCTCGCTCTCGTCGCGGTTCTCACCCTGGCGTGTGACAGGGCGGAGGCGCAGGTCAAGCCCTTCAAGGTCAAGGGCGGGGGCAACGCTCCCGAGGGCCTCTCGGTCGTCGGCGGGGTCTCGCCGTACACCGTGTCGGGTACGGCCACGCACCTTGGCAAGTATTCCGGCTTGGGCGTCGCCCAGGTGACAGGGATGGATGAAGTGCCGACAGATCCGGACGCCATCTTCACGGGATCGTTCACCGGAGGGTTCGTGTTCGTGGCCGCGAATGGCGACAGGCTGGTCTGCAAGCATCCGGGGACGTTCGGCGTGTATTCCGACGGGCAGGGCGGATTCTTCGCGGTCTTCGATGCCATCTTCACCCCGACGAGCCTCACGATCGATGACACAACGTACGAAAGCACGGGACGGTTCGCGAACGTCAGCGGCGGCTTCAGGATGATCGCGATCACGGAGTCTTTCACGATCGACTTGGAGGTCGGAGCCACCACCGCTTTTGACTTCAAGTGGGAAGGAGAAGGCTCGTTCAGCTTCCCCAAGAAATGAGGGGGGACGCGGCCGTTCACCCGACATCGGGAAGCGGCCGTGCTCGGACAGAACGAAGGGGACAACGTGAGAGGCCGAGCCGCCCCAGGAACGGTTTGAGGGTGTGTGAGGGGTGTGGCGCGAGCCCGGCGCTGGCCGGCGTGACCGGCGCGGCCTTGATGCGGGCCGGAAACCTCGGCGAATCCCCGTCACGGCCGCCCCCCCGCGCCGTAAGTTGGTGAGGCGGCGTTTCGCCGCGGCCGGCCTCGCCCTCGGACGGAGGTCGTCATGGGCGCGCGAGTACCGGGGCCGGTGAGTCTGCAGGACGAGGGCACCGCCCTCGACGACGGCACGCTCCCCCGACAGCGGGCCAACGCGCCCGGCCCGACGAGCGGCAACGGGAACGCGCACTACTCCGTGCCCGGCCTCCTCCTGGTGGGCAAGCCGCCACGCGACCCGGGGAAGAACGAGGACGGCAGCACCTACGAGGACATGCTCTCCGACGACGCCCCGCCGCAATCCGCCTCGATCAAGTCCGACCTCATCTTCAACGCCCCGGACGCGAAGCTCGAGGAGCTGGGCAAGGCGCTGATGAATTCCGTCTCCACCGGCGAGCTGAACACCGTCGCCCTCGCGTGCTGGGACCGCTTCTGCAAGGGCACGGGCGGGACGTTCACATCCGCGGCCCTCGACAAGGAGGTGCGGGACAACGACGCCACCCGCGAGTTCGTGAAGGACTTCGAGGGGAAACTCCGCAAGGCCGTCCTCGACAACAAGTGCGACCTGACGAACTTCACCCCGCTGCCCATCGGCCGGTACGCCTTCAACTCCCTCGTGGACAAGGCGACGGGCCTCGGCATCATCATCCACGACTGGTGGAGCATCAAGGCCGAGCTGAAGGACTACACCGCCACCTGGGACAACGTCACGCAGACCGGGGCCTTCTACGGCACCCTCGTCTACACGATGACCGACGACTTCGGCCTCGACTGGAACGACATCGTCCAGCACGGCAACGATAACATCCCGCCGACCACGGACTTCTTCAAGACGGGCCACCGTTTCAAGGCGTGGTACGTCCTGCAGCACTACCGCAAGAATCACAAGCCGTTCTTCGTCGAGGTCAAACTCGACTACCACTTCGACGACGGCGCCCCGAGGCCGTTCTGAGGCGACGCGTCACGGCGGCGGGAACATCCGGTACAGCATCCAGTACACCACCACGCCCGTCGTCGAGACGTACACCCACACCGGGAACGTCCACCGGGCCACCGCCACGTGCCGCTCCCACTTCTCGCGCAGCCCCAGCCACGCCGTGTACAGCGCCATCGGCGTCGAGACGATGGCCAGCAGGACGTGACTGAGCAGGATGCCATAATAGATCCACGCCATCCACGCCGGCGCGTCGGGGGCCTGCTCGTGGAACCGTGTCTCCCGCCCCTCCTTCACGTAGATGTGGTAGAACAGGTACGACGCCAGGAACACCGCCGACACCACCACCGTCGCCAGCATGCACGCCACGTGCAGCCGCACCGCCCGCAGCCGGATCGCCCAGTACCCGACCAGCAGCAGCACCGTCGCCAGGGCGTTGAGCGCCGCGTTGAACGCCGGAAAGTCCGCCGGCATCCACGAGGGGAGCGCCGGCTGCAGCAGCTTGTCGGCGCCGCGCTTCAGACGCAGCAGGCCGCGTTCGAACGTCTTCTCATCGACCACCTCCTCGTCCCACATCCCGTCTTCGAGAGTGACGACGTCGCCGGCCCGGCTGATGAGGAACAGCTTCTGGGTGTGGAGCGGCACGCCCTCCTTGCCCTTCCCCACCGCCTGATGGAACGCCCTGCGGATGCCGTCAATCTGCTCCTCGGTGCCGGTCAGGAACAGCCAGCGATGCCGGTCGGCGCCATAAGAGTCGGCGTAGGCCCGCAGCACCGAAGGCCCGTCGTGCCCCGGATCGACGGTGAACGTGACGAAGCGCAGCCCGCGCCGGTTCGCCAGGCCGTCGTGCAGCCGCTTGACCGTGTTCATCACGCTGGGACACTGCCTGTCCTTGCAGCGTGTCAGCATGAACGACGCGATCCACACCTCGCCGATCAGGTCGTCGCGCGTGACCTTGGCCTCGTTGCGCTCGACCAGCGAGAACTCGGGCAAGGAGGCGAAGGGCGCCTCCACGGCGGGCGTCAGGGCGGCGAGGAGCAACAACAGCGGCAAGGTGGCCTCGGGAAAAGAGCGCCAAGGGTTCGCGAAGCCTCACCCTGAGCTACAGTAGACCTCGCCGAAGCGGCTCGAAGACCACGCACTCGGCTGTTGGAGCCGCTTCGGCGACGGCTGTTGGTTTCGTTGCCCACGGCGAGGCTTTGCGAGTCGTGGGTCTTCTGGCTGATGGAGCCGCTTCGGCGACGTTCCCGTAGCCCAGGGTGAGGCTCCGCGAACCCTGGGCGTCGCAGGGCGTCGTATCAATGCCCGTCGCCCGACTTCTTCGCCAGATCCGCGGCGATCTGGAGCGCCTCGTTGTTGTCCTTCACCGGCCCGATCAGCGAGTCGGGCAGGAACACCACCGCCATCATCGCGCCCATGATGAACACCGGGCCGATGAGGAAGTACAGCGTCCGCCATTCCCACTTCAGATGCATGAAGTAGGTGCCCACCAGGAACGTCTTGATGAGCGCCACCCCCAGGATCAGCACGAACGCCGTGATCTTCGCGTTATGGAACATCAGGTTCACCGCGAACGACGACGCCGTGCACACCGCCAGCGCGACGGCCACCGCCATGTACGTCTTGAACAGGTCGCCGTGATCCCCGTGCCCGTGATCGCCGCCGTGCCCGCCCTGGCCGTGGCCGTAATCGCCGTGCCCGTGCGAATGGGCGTGCCCCTGGATGCCGTGATCGTGTCCGTGCCCGCCGTGTGTGTCGGCCATCGTCTCACCCCTCCAGCTCAAACGAGGTACAGCAGCGGGAACAGGAAGATCCACACGATATCGACGAAGTGCCAGTAAAGGCCCGTCACCTCCAGCATCCCCACGTCATCCGGGCCCATCTTGCCGCTGAACCCCTTCCACCAGATCAGCACGAACACCACGATCCCGCCCAGGACGTGCAGCGCGTGGAACCCCGTCATGGCGAAGTAGCACGACGCCCACATGTTCCCGTGCGGGATCGCCGGCGTCAGGTGGACCTCCTCGTGCTTCTCGTGCGCGGTGTGCAGGATCTCGTTGACGCGGTGCCCCACCTCCGCCGGCGAGACCCAGTGGTTCGTCACCTTGGTCTGCTCCTCGCTCAGGTCCTTGACCAGCGCCTCGAGCTTCTTCCTGGCCTCCTCAGTCTGGATCGTGTACTTCGCGGGCCTGGCCGGCACGTCCCCCTTCGCCTCCTTGGCCGTGTACGCCTCCAGCTGCCCCTTGATGCGGTTGACGTACTGCATGCCGATGGCCTGGTTGGCCTTCTCCCACGCCAGCCCCCGCCCCGGCAGCACCTCGCCGATACGCCCCGGCAGGATGTCGTGGTCGAACTTCGCCTTGTACTCGTACGCCTTCACCCCCAGGAACACCAGCCCCAAAAGCAGCGTGATGCCGATGTAGTTCGTCGCCTGCTTGAAGTCGTTCTTCGCCGCCGCGTAGTGGGCCAGCACCACCGTGAGGCTCGACGCGATCAGCACGAACGTGTTGAACGCCCCGATGAATTCCGACAGGTGGACCTTCTCCGGCGTCGGCCAGCGGAAGTCATACGGCACGGCCGACGGCACCGTGTTGCGCAGGATCAGGTACACGCCGATCAGCGCCGTGAAGAACATGATCTCGGTGATCAGGAACAGCCACATCGCCAGCTTGCCGTTGTACAGCGGCATCGCGTGCGGGCTGATCTCTTCTTCGTGGGCCTGTGTCATGTCCGTCCCCCGTCACGAGAGTCATCAGAACAGCGGCACCGTCCACAGCCGGTCCAGCACCAGGGCCATCAGCACCAAAGGCAGGTACACCAGCGACGCCCGCAACACCGCCCGCGCCCGCGCGTCGCCCGGGGCCGCCCCGAACCGCACGCACGACAGCAGGAACCACGCCCCCAGCAGGGCGGCGCTCAGCACGTACACCAGCCCCGCGCGGCTCACCAGGGCGGGCATCAGGCTCACCGGGATCAGGGCCAGGCAGTACAGGATCATCTGCCGCGACGTCAGGCCCCCATCGGGGTCCATCACCGGCAGCATGCACAGCCCGCCGTCCGAGTAATCCTCGCGATACATCCACGCGATGGCCAGGAAGTGCGGCACCTGCCACACGAACACCAGCGCGAACAGCGCCAGCCCCGGCCCGTCGACGGACCCCGTCACCGCCGCGTACCCGATCACCGGCGGCATCGCCCCCGGCACCGCCCCGACCAGCGTGTTCAACGTCGTCCGCGTCTTCAGCGGTGTGTACACCGCGACGTACAGCGCGAACGTCACCGCCGCCAGCAACGCCGGCAAAGGCGACGCCAGGGTGAACAGCAGGTAGCTCACGCCCACGGACGCCAGGACCAGGCCGAAGGCGAACACCGCCCCGGGCGTGAGCCGCCCGGCGGGCAGGGGCCGGCCGCGCGTCCGGCTCATGCGGGCGTCGGTATGACGCTCCAGCCACTGGTTGAGCGCGCTGGCCCCGGACGCCACCAGCGCCGTCCCCAGGACGGCGTGGAACAGCACCGACCACGGCGCCGCGGCCGGCAGGGCCGCGAACAGCCCGCCGGCCCCGACCGTGAACAGCACCAGGACCGCGATGCGCGGGCGCGTCACCTCGAGGTAATCCGCCAGCCCGCCGCGTGCGGGCAGCGCCGGAGCTTCTCCCCGTGCCAGGAGGGCGGCTTTCATGGCCGGACGCCCTCCATCGCGCGGGCGTGCAGCAGCACCGCCGCCGTCTCGCGCCCCATCGGCCTGAACAGCAGGCACACCAGCGCCGCCGTCGCCGCGAAGATGAGGGTGCCCAGCACGTGATGCCCCGACCGCATGAAGTCGCCCCAGAAGGTCGAGGCGACGGCGTCCGGCAGCTCGCCCGAGCCGAACCGCCTGATCCACGCCTCCACCCCGAGGATCGGCTGCAACACGACGAACGCCGCCAGCAGGTGGGCCGCCAGCCTCGCCGCCGGCGAGGCCTCCTCCTTGCGCACCTTGCGGGCCAGCCACAGCACCCCGACGACCACCACGAACGCGAGCAGGATGTGCAGCCGCTGCGCGACGGGGTCGAGCAGGTGCCGCATGAACGCCCCGAAGACGATCTGCACGTAGATCAGCGCCATCAGGAATGCCGCCGGCCAACGCAATTCACGCGTGGTGGCCGGCCGGGACCAGGCGCCCGAGAGCAGGACCGCGACGCCGACGAGCGTGGCGAACACCAGCTGGGCGGCGCAGCCGTGCAGGGCGGCGAGGGCGGTCGAGATCCGGCTGACGCGGAAGATGCCCAGCACCCCCTGACCCACGACCGCCGCCAGGGCGATGGATCCCAGCCACCGCCGCCAATCGCGCACCGACACGAGCAGGCCGACGAACAGCACGATGGCGCACAGGCCGACGGCCCAGCCGAACAGGCGGTGCGAATGCTCGATGACCAGGCCGTACTGCCCCGTCTCGATCAGGTGGACGAGCCGCATCGGCCCGCCCTCGGCCTCGCCCTGGAACAGGTACAGCGGCGAGCGGACGCCGGCGGGGTCGACCATGCCGACGCCCTTGGTCGTGGTCTCGGCGCCGGCGATGGCCAGCGGCAGGCACAGCGCCGCCGTGAGCCACGCCCACAGGCGGAGCCAGAAGGGGACCGGGTTGGAAGTCTGGTCGGTCATTGTTGCCGGGTCACCCGGCGTCTCCAGGGCGGGCGGCGGGGCGTGAGCCCGCCGTGTCTCCGCATGTCATTCGCTCCGCCCGCGCTCCGTTCGCGTGAACGTCGCGCCGCCGGTACAGCACCGGCGGGCTCACGCCCCGCCACCCGCCCGTGGTCAGTGCCCGTTGCCCTCCGCCGGCCCATGCGCCTCGAACTGCGGCACGTAATCCTCCGCCGCGTCGGGGTGCCCGTACTCATACGGCCCGCGGTACACGATGGGCAGCGCGTCGAAGTTGCCGTGCGGCGGAGGCGACGGGGCGCACCACTCCAGCGTGTTCGAGTGCCACGGGTTCTTCTCCGCCACCTTGCCCCAGAACAGGCTCCAGGCGAAGTTGGCCACGAAGATGAGCTGCGACAGCCCCAGCAGGATCGCGCAGACCGACATGAACACGTTCAGGGGCTGCAGGTGCTGGAAGGTGTCGTAGATGGTGATGTCGAAGTAACGCCGCGGGTGCCCGCCCACGCCGATGATGTGCATCGGGTAGAACGTCAGGTTCGAGAAGAGGAACGTCAGCGCGAAGTGCCACTTGCCCCACGTCTCGTCCATCATCCGCCCGAACATCTTCGGGAACCAGAAGTAGATCGCCGCGAAGATGCCGAAGATGCTCGACATGAACAGCACGTAGTGGATGTGGGCCACGATGAAGTAGGTGTCGTGGATGTACACGTCCACCGGCGTCGCCGCCATGAAGATGCCCGAGAGCCCGCCGATCACGAACATCGCCACGAAGGCCAGCGCGTTCAGCATCGCCGTCGTGTAGATGATGTTCCCCTGCCAGATCGTCCCCAGCCAGTTGAACACCTTCACGGCGCTCGGCAGCGCGATCATGATGGTGGCGATCATGAAGCCGGTGCCCAGCCGCGGGTCCATGCCCGACTGGAACATGTGATGGCCCCACACGATGAACCCCAGCCCGGCGATGCCGGCGATGGCGTACACCATCGGGCGGTAGCCGAACAGCGGCTTGCGGGCGAAGGTGCTGATGATGTCGCTCACCATGCCCATCGCCGGCAGGATCATGATGTACACCGCCGGGTGCGAGTAGAACCAGAACAGGTGCTGCCACAGCAGCGGCTGCCCGCCGCCCGGGCCGGTGTGCCAGTTGCCGAACGCCAGCCCGCCCGGCGGCAGGAAGAACGTGCTCCCGATGGTCTTGTCGAGCAGTTGCAGGATCAGCGCCACCGTGAGGACCGGCAGGGCCATCGCCTGGAGGATGGCGGTGATGAACATCGCCCAGATGCTCATCGGCATACGCATCAGGGTCATGCCGGGGGCGCGCATGTTGATGATCGTCGTGATGTAGTTCACCGACCCCATCATCGAGCTGATGCCGACGAACAGCAGCGAGATCAGCCACAGGATCTGCCCCATGCCGCTGTTGGGCGCCGCCGGCGAGCCCGTCTGCCCCTCCGGCATGCTGGCGCTGGCCAGCGTCGGGTACGCCGTCCACCCCGAGCCCGCCGCCCCGCTCTCCACGAAGAAGCTCGCCAGGGCGATGACGAACGCCGGCCACATGAACCAGTACGACAGCATGTTCAGCTTGGGGAACGCCATGTCACGCGCCCCGATCATGAGCGGGATCAGGAAGTTCCCGAACGCCCCCGTCAGCAGCGGGATGATGACGTAGAAGATCATCACCGAGGCGTGCATGGTGAACGCCATCGCGTAGAACTCCGGCGACATCTTCAGGCCCCAGCTCGCCGGCCACCAGGTCGACAAATGCGGCGTGGTGGCGTAGGGCCAGCCGACCTGGATGCGCACCAGCAGGGCGAGCGCCCCGCCGATGAACAGGAAGATGATCCCCGAGAACAGGAACTGGATGCCGATGATCTTGTGGTCTTCGGAGAAGATGTACTTCCGCAGGAACCCGAGCTCGGGGTGGGCGTGCGTGGCTTGCGTCTGGCTCATGATCCTCGGCCTTCCCTCTCGGGCTGGTTGCGTGGTCAACAGGTCAGGGGGCGTCAGTTCCCCAGGGAGGCGGTCTTCTCGGGCGTCCGGGCGTTCTGCTGGTCGCGCGTGTGCCGCAGCCAGCCCTCGTAACTCTCCTTCGTCTCGTGCACCCACAGCTTGCCGCGCATCGCGTAGTGCCGCCCCCCGCACAGCTCCTGGCAGGCGATCTCCCACGAGTCCGCCTTGTCCGCCGGAGGACGCAGCCGCTTGTTCACGTCGTCCCACACCGTGTTCGCCTTCACCGGCTGGAACCACATCGCGATCGTCTTGCCCGGCAGCGTGTCCTGCTTGATCCGCAGGTGCGGCATCGTCAGGCTGTGCAGCACGTCCTGCGTCCTCAGGTACACCTTCACGTTGCAGGGCGAGGCCGACGTGTGCTTCCAGCAGTGGATCTCGTTGGCGACGTGCAGGTCGTCGATCTCCGGGTTCTCCGCCCACGAACGCGCCCGCCGGTAGGCGTCCGGCCGGTCCTTCTCGTCCTTGAACTGGAAGCGCGCGCTGTCCATCGTGTACCGGAACCGCCACTCCCACTGCCTCGCCATGAGGGCGATGCTCACGTCGGGCGACGGCATGCTGCCCTGGTACTTGATGCTGGCCCACGCCCCGATCTGCGCGAAGGCGATGAACAGCAGGATGGCCGCCGGCACCGCCGTCCACACCATCTCGAGGAGGTGGTTGCCGTGCGTGTAGGTCGACTTCCGCGCCGGGTCGTAGGTGAACTTCCACATCGCGTACACGAGGATGACCTCGGTCAGCACGAAGAAGAACGCCGTGAACCCCAGGATCACGTAGAACAGGTTGTCCACCTGCGGGCCGTAACTGCTCACCACGTCCGGCAGCCACCACCCGTAGAAGGGGGCGGCGAACCAGATGAGGAAGGACGCCAGCAGGACGACGCCGAAGAACACGGCCCAGTACTTCTGCACGGGATCAGCTCCTGTTCAATGCCCGCCCTTGCCCCACTTCTCGTCCTTGCCCAGCACCTTCTCGGCGTCCCCATAGATGGCCTTGCGGACGTTGATCCCGTCCTTCTTGTCCTTGTTCTCGGGAAGCATGCTGGGGTAGGGCAGGGCCTGGACGAAGTGCACCAGGTCCCAGTACGCCTCGGGCGAGTACAACAGCTTCTTGGCGTCCTTGGGGTCCGGCACCTTGGCGTGGGCCGACGACGGCATGCCGCTGCCGAGGATGCCGCCCTGAATCCGCCAGTAGAGGTCCACGGGGCGCCGGCCGCCGCGGTACGTCGGCACGGTCAGGTCGCGGGGGCGGACCAGGGTGCCCCAGTTGTCGTACCGGTAGGTCGGCTGGCGGCCGTAGTCAAAGTGGCAGGTCAGACAGGCCCCGTCCTTGATGAACAGGTTGTACCCCGCCGTGATCGACTCCTCCATCGCCTTCTTCCCCGTCTCGGGGTCGGTGAACTTCTCGGGGTAGGCCACAGGGGTGATCGGCGAGGCGTCGTTGCTCTCACGCCACGCCGTGACGACCTCCGTCGCCTTCTCGCCCACCAGGCCGGCGATGTACTTGTCATCCACGCCCTCACGCTTGTCGCCCTTGGCGAGGACGTCGCTCATGGCGTCGAACTCGGTCTGCCCGCGGATGCTCAGGTGCATGACGTAGGAGACGAGGGCGTCGATCTCCTTGCGGGGCAGCACGTTGAACGTCGGCATGGAGGTGCCGTCGATCCCCTTCATGAGGACGCGGGTGAGGTCATCGCGGCGGGGCTTGCGGTAGTTCAGGTCGGTGGACGTGGAGATGAACTTGAACAGCCCCGTGCGGTAGTCGCGCGGGTGCGGGTGGACCCACGGCGCCGTCGGCCCACGCCCGTCGCCCGCGACGCCGTGGCAGTGCATGCAGTGCTTGCGGTACAGCTCGCTGCCGTCGGCCAGTTGCGCCGGGTCATCCACGCCGAGCGAGCCGGTGCCCGTCACGTTGACGGCCGGGTGCAGCGGCGTGCCGAACTTGTCGTCGAGCGCCGAGCGTAGCGACCTGCGCTCGTCCGCGGTGAGCTTGGCCGGGTCGTGGAAGGTCCCCTTCTCCTTCTTCAGGGCGGCCTCGATGGACTTGTCCAGCTCGCCGGGGGAGTTCAGGACGGTGGGCTGGCCGGCCATGACGGCGCCGTAGACGAGGACGTCCTTGCGCAGCGGGTACTTGTACGTGGGCGGGTAGCGGGTCGAGAGCCCACAGCCGGAGAGCAGGACAGCCGCGAGGAGCGCCGGGGCGAGCAAGAGAGAACGCGACACGATGAGGGGCCTCCGGCACGGCAGGGATTCCAGGGGGCGTCTCGCCCCCGGCTCACTCTGAGCGGACAATAGCCACGTTGTAGGCACAAGCCTACGCGCGTCAAGCAGGCAACTGTTATGCCGCCTGGCGCAGGCGGGCGGCCCGGCGTGAGCGGGCCATGCCGCCGTCCAGGCGAGCGGCCCGCGTGAGCGGGCCGAGTGACAGTGCTCACGCCGCGCCGCTCGCCCCCCCAGCTCGCTACAATCACACGGAGGCCGCGCCGATTCACGAACGCGGGAATCGGCGGGCCGGTGCTTTCCCGGCGTTGGGAATGGGGGCGAGACGTGGCCGACCGGCTCTACTTCATCGGACGCGCGATGCAGGTCGTCGGCATGATCCTCCTGCCGCTCGCGATGGCCGGCAACCTCGCCCCCGAGTCGCCGCAATCCGTCGCCACGATGATGTGGATGTGCGGCATCGGCGTCGCCGTCTTCATCGTCGGCCACGCCATCCAGCAGTACGCCAAACCCAGCGAGTGACCATGCGTGCGCTCCTCGTCGCCGCCCTCCTCGCCGGCCCCGCCTCCGCCCAGACGAAGGCCGTCTTCTGGGGCGAATCGACGCCGGCCGCCAAACGCCTCGCCGCCGCCAAACGCCTCGCCGACGGCGGACGCGGCGCCGAGGCCGCCGCCGCCTACCTCCAGATGATCGAGTCGGGCGCCAACGAATTGACGCCGCTCTCCAGGGAACGCTCCGTCCGCACACGCGACCTCGCCCAGGCCGCCGCCGCCCGCCTGAAACCCGAATCCCTCGCCGGCTACCGCCGCCGCCTCGACCCCTCCGCCGCCAAGTGGCTGGAGGAGGGCGACCTCGTCCGCGTCGTCGATGAGGCGTTCTGCACCGAGGCCGCCCTCACCGCCCTCGACAGGCTCGGCCATCGCGCGTTCCTCGGTGGACGGTTCGACGAGGCCGAATACTGGTGGCGCCTCATCGCCCCCCTCGACGCCGAGGCCGACGACGAGGCCCGCCGCGTCCACCCCTCCGGCAAGGCGTCCGCCGCACGCGCCTGCGCCAAGCAGCTCCTCGCACGCCTGCACGCCGGCCGGACCTTCGGCTGGGGCGAGGCCCTGGAGGCGTATACCAAACGCTTCCCCACGGCCGAGGGCCCCCTCGCGGGGCACACCGGCAACTACGCCGCGACGCTGAAGAAGGTCGCCGCCGCGGCCCCGCGCCTGGGGCCGTCGCCCGACTGGCCGACGTTCGGCGGCGACGCATCGCGCGGACGCATCGCCGATGGCGACGGGGATCTGCCGGCGCGGCTGGCGCGGCTGTGCCGCGGCGGCGCGACGTGGACCTTCCCCCTCGACGCCAAGGCCCCGGCGGTGAGGGAGGGCCGCGAGGTGGAGGCGTCCCGACTCATGGCCGTCCTGCCCGCCCTGTCCGGGATGACCGCCGTGACCTCCGACGGCCTGCGCGTCACCGCCCACGACCTGCGGGCGGGCAAGTCGCGCGTGCTGTTCGACCTCGCGCGGGCCATGCCCCACACACGTTTCACCGACCCCGTGCCCGCCCTGCCGGACCTGCGCCACACCGTCACCGTCAGCGACGGCTACGCCTACGCCCGCCTGGGGACGGCCCGCGTCCGCGACGTGAGGCCCGAGAAGGGCGTCGAGGAGCCGGACGCCGACAGCGCCCTCGTGGGCCTGCCCCTGGACGGCCGCGGCAAGCCGTGGGTGGTGCGCAGCCGCGACGAGGCGCGCAAGGAGCACGCGATCTTCGAGGGGTCGCCGCTGGTGGCCGGCGGGCGGGTGTACATCGCCGCCAGCCGCTTCGAGGGCGACCGCCTCCTCACGAGCATCCACTGCTACCCGGCGCGGACGGCGGACGCCACGCCAGCGGCCCTGTGGCGCGTCGAGGTGTGCGAGACGCGCGAGCTGCTCCCCGCCAGCGCCGGCGGCGGCACCGCCGGCAAGGACCGCACGCGGCATCATCTGCTGACCCTCGCCGGCACGCGCGTCGTGTACTGCTCGCACTCCGGGGCCATCGTCGCGCTCGACGCCGGCACCGGCGAGCGGGCCTGGGCCGTCCGCTCCCCGCGCCGCGAGGCCGCCGAGGGCGAGGCCGAGGACAAGCCCCTCCTCCGCGACCTCGCCCCGTGCCTGATGGCCGACGGGCGGCTGTTCGCCGCCCCGGCGGACTCGGCGCGAGCCCTGTGCCTGGACCCCGACGCCGGGGCGACGCTCTGGCAGCGCGACGGGCTGGACATCGTGCATCTGCTGGGCGTCGGGAATGGCCGGCTCATCTTCACCACCTGGACCAACCCCGCGATGGGCCGCCTGGCCGCGGCCGGGCTCCGCGCCGTCGGGGCCGAGGACGGCTCCGACGACGCCGGCTGGTCACTGCCCGACGACGGACGCGGCCTCGTGCCCGCCGGGCGTGGCCTGCTCGCCGGCGGCCTCGTCCTGTGGCCGACCTTCCGCCGCCCGGTCGGGGTGTTGGCGGTGGGGCAAGCGGACGGCAAGCAGGCCGACGACCCGTCGCTCCTGCACGCCGTCCCCGCCGGGAACCTCGTCTACGCAGGCGGCATCCTCCTCGTCGCGGACCGGCGGACGCTGCACGCGTTCGTGCCAGAGGAGGACGCCACCCCCGCCTCGTTCAGCCTCCGGGGGCGTTCAACGGCGCTGAGTGCAAGGCCTTCGCGGTGAGGATGAAGAGCGCCTCGTCCTTGCCACCGACGGCGACGGCGACGGGCGCCGCGTCGACGGGCAGACGCGCCAGCCGCGCCCCCTCGGCGTTGAACACCTCCACCGTCCGCGCCTCGGCGTTGGCGACGTAGACCCGCCCCCGGCGGTCCACCGCCATCCCGACGGCGCGTCCCGGCATGCCGGACGCCCCGCGCAGCGTGGCGATCCGCTTGCCCTTGCCGACGTTCCCCGCCGATTCAACGGGGTAGGAGTGCAAGGCGTCGCCCGACGCCACGAACAGCGTCCTGCCGTCCGCCGACAGGCCGAGGCCGTCCACCCGCTTCGTCGGGGCCGCGAGCGTGTGGCTGACGCTGCCGAACGCCGACAGGTACAGGACGGCGCCGCCCTCGTCTGCGAAGTAGGCGCCCCAGGCATCGGCGACCAGGTGTCCGGGGGCGGCCAGGGCCTTGTCCCCCAGGCGGGCGGCGGCGGGGGTGACCTCCTTCGCCTCGGCCGCCACGACGGCCACGTCGGACGGGTGACGGCGGGCGGCGAGCAGGCGGCCCCGCGCGTCGAACCGCAGCCCGACGATCTCGTGGCCCGTGAGGACGCGGCGCGGCAGGCCGTCCTCCATCCTGTGCAGGCCGTCGGCGTCGGCCACCCAGGCGCGTCCTTCGGCGTCCACGGTTAGGGCGCGGGCGTTGTCAAAGCCCTCGTAGGCGACGCGCGGCTCGGGCGGCCTGCCGAGGATGGCCTTCTTCCAGTCGGAGACGGCGGGGCCGGGGTCGATGCCGATCAGCGCCCGCAGGGCGAAGAACGCCGACTTCTGCTGCTCGGTGGGCCCGTCGGCCGCGTGGTGAGGCGGGCCGGCCAGCGGGCGCACGGCGCGCTCGCGGACGAGGAAGTCGTGGCGCTGGGCGGCAGGCCAGGCGCCGTGATTCTCGACCGGCAGGGAGGCGGAGAAGTCCTGCTTGAGATACGTGATGTCGGCGCGGACGAAGACGCCCGACTGCCCCTGGTAGTACGGCACGCCCTGCGGGATCGGCTCGCCGGGCGTCGGCACGAAGCCGCGGACCTTGTCCTCCGGGCTGAACGAGGGGGCGTGGCACATCAGGCAGTTGCTCAGGTGGTTGACGCGCACCATCTCCTTGACGAAGTGGCCCTCGCGGCCCGGCTTGCGGTAGGGGGCGCGCGGGTCGGGGTCGTCGAGGGTGCGGAGCAGGCCGGGCACCGCCCCCTTCACGCGCAGGGCCGCGAGGGCCTCGGCGGCGTGCTCGGCGACGGGCGGCCAGGGGTGGGCGAACGCCCGCAGCATGGCCGGCAGGAAGTCGCCGGCGGGGCGGGTCGCCAGGGCCGTGATGGCGGCGGCGCGGACGCGCGGGTGGAGGTCGAAGACGGCGAGCTGGGCGAGGGCCTCCGTCGCCTGGGCGCCTTCGATGCGTGCCACCTGATGCACCAGCACCTCGCGCACGCCCTCGGCCTCGCCCATGAGCATCTGCATGAGGGCGGGCACGGATTCGGGCTTCGTCCACTTGTCGTAGCGCGATTTGTCCTTCGACAGCAGATCGGACAGCGAGCCGGCGTCGGCGGAGGCGGCGGCGCCGCCGGGGCGGCGCAGGGCGGCCCCGGCGGAGCCGGAGAGCATCTCGCGCAGGGCCAGCGAGCCGGCGCCGAGGGTGGACGCGGCGGGGGCGGTGAGCTTGCAGTCGTCTCCACGGCGGAGGGGCAGGCCGGCGAGGTCGGCACGGGCGTCGAGCATGGCGAGGGTCGTCTCGGAGGCCGGCCTGCCCTTGACGCGGGCCGTGCGGGCGGCTGCCAGGACGGCCGCGGAGTCGGACCGCGCCACGGTGCGGTCGAAGTGCAGCGCCGGCACGCGGCGCGCTTCCTTGAGCAGGTCCGCCTCGGTCCGATCATGCCGCCGCTTGATGATGACCGCCGGGGCGGGCTTGGCCTCGGCCACGGCTGGCGGTGCGAGCGGCTTCAGAACGACAGGCCGCGCTGGCGCCGGGGGCGGGGGCGGCGTCTCTTCCCGGATGTCTTCCGCCACAAAGGGGCGCGGGGGGTGCAGCGACGCCAGCCGGGCTGACGGGGTGGGCGGGGGCGTGGGGGTGGCCGGCGCCTGGACGGAGGGCGGGCGGGCGTCGGACAGAGGCTGGGGGGGCGCCTGGCGGCGTGGCAGGGCGGCGATGACGAGGGCCACGGCGAGGGCAGCGCCAAGGGAGACGGCGGCGACGGCGGAGATCGCGGGACGGGGACGGCTGTCGAACATGGACAGAGGCTCCTGGCGGATGGGAATGGAGCGGCCGAGGGGCGTGGTGGCGCATCGCGGCGGGCGCGAAGGGGCGCAGGGGGTGTAGGTCGTGGTTGAGCCGGGCGCCTCGCCCGGCGAAGCCCGACGTCGTCGCGTGGCGCGCAACGTCACCCTTCACTCGGCATGCGCCAAGCTCAACCCGGCCGACACCGCCGTCGCCTTCTCCGCTCCGCGGTGCGTCATCCGGGCTAGAGGGATACACCGCGCCCGGCCCGGATACCCCTCACGTTTTTTCCTGACCGTCATGGAGTTTGGGTGCTTGCCCTAGAGCACGCATCCTGCGTGCTCACCTCACTCCCTGGTGGGTCGTCATTCCCGTCCAGCGGTTACGCGCAGCACGCAGGATGCGTGCTCTACGGCAGCGGGCGGGCGACCGCTCCTCAGCCCCCACGACGGACAGCATTCTTTCGCCACCACCCACACGGTTGTTCCTCCCATGCCGCTTCCGGTAGAATGGGGAGGCCCGCGCCCCGATGAGGTCTTCCATGCCGAGCATCCGCTGCAAGAGCTGTGGCCTGCTGGTCCAGGTCCCCGCCGGCGGCCGCCGTCTGTGCGGCTGCGGGGCGTGGCTGTCGGCGGATGACCCGCCGCCCCAGGCCGTCCCCGCACAGGCGATCCCCGCCCACATCCCCACCGTCGAGCCGGCCGACGAGCCGTCCCCCGCCGCCGCCTGGCAGGCCGGCCCACGCATCGAGGGCGACCTGTCCGCCATCGAACGCCTCAACGACGGCTACCGCCGCATCCGCAAGGAGATGTCCAAGGCCATCGTCGGCCAGGAGAAGGCCCTGGAGGAGCTGCTCGTCGCCATCTTCGCCAAGGGCCACTGCCTGCTCGTCGGCGTGCCCGGCCTCGCCAAGACCCTGATGATCCGCACGCTGTCGGACTCCCTGTCCCTCAGCTTCAACCGCATCCAGTTCACCCCCGACCTGATGCCCTCCGACATCACCGGCTTCGAGGTGTTGCAGGAGGACAAGTCGAGCGGCCAGCGCGTCTTCAAGTTCATGCACGGCCCGATCTTCGCCAACATCCTCCTCGCGGACGAGATCAACCGCACCCCCCCCAAGACGCAGGCGGCGCTGCTGGAGGCGATGCAGGAGAAGCAGGTGACGGTCGGCGGGGCGCGGCACAAGCTGCCGGACCCGTTCTTCGTGCTGGCGACGCAAAACCCCATCGAACAGGAAGGCACCTACCCCCTGCCCGAGGCCCAGCAGGACCGCTTCATGTTCATGATCCACATCGACTACCCGGAGGAGGAGGAGGAGTTCAAGATCGTCGAGATGACGACCTCCACGTCCGTGCCGAAGGTCGAGCGGGTGCTGTCGGCGACGGACATCCTGGAGATGCAGGACATCGTGCGCAAAGTCCCCGTGGCCCCGTACGTGATCCGGTACGCGATGAAGTTCACGCGGCTGACGCGGAAGGGGAGCCGGATGGCCTCGCTGTCGTCGGCGGCGGTGGCGAGCGGTCCGGGGGCGAAGGCGGCGCCTGAGGTGCCGGACTTCATCCGCGACTACGTGACGTGGGGCGCCGGGCCGCGTGCGACGCAGTTCCTGATCCTGGCGGCGAAGGCGCGGGCGGTGCTGCACGGGCGGTACTACGTCTCGTGCGAGGACGTGCGGGCGGTGGCGCCGTCGGTGATGCGGCACCGCATCGTGACGAACTTCAACGCGGAGGCGGAGGGCATCAAGCCCGACGACATCGTGCGGAAGCTGATCGACCTGATCCCCCGCGACCCCAGCGAGAAGGCGTGAGGTGCGACGATGACTGATCAGGAGCTGTCTGAGCTGGCGACGAGGGCGGCGACACTTCCGCCCGAGAGGCGACGCTGCTGGGAGCCGATTCTGTGTCGGCTCACCGGCGGCACCGCCCGTAACAAGGGCATCGTCGAAGGCATCTTCCTCGCCGCCGAGGCCGCGGGAGACACGGAGGCGGCGGCACGGCTGCGCGACCTGGCGGCGTTCGCAGCCAGCGAGGCCATCCTCAAGGCCGCACAGGTCGAAGAGGCGAACAGGCTGCTGGAAGCGCCGGAGACGCTGGACGAGGTGGAGGCGGAGATGGACCGCATCGAGGCCGGGTTGGCCAAGCCGAATGATGCCTTCGAGGGCCTCCGCCAGATGGAGGAGCGGATGAGGAGGCGGGCGCCCCCCGCCGCCGGTGAGGACGCGGCCTGAATGGAAGGTGAGCGATGGCGTACCGCTTGACGATCAGCGACGAGGTGCTGGCACAGGTGGCACACTTGCAGGAGGTCGCCAGCCGTGCCGGGATGGAGGCGCGGTTCGTGGAGGCCTACGGCAGGTTGCTCCGCGAGGTCCTCGCCGACCCGATGGACCGTGGCGAGATACGCAACCACTATTACGGCCGTATCGCCATCGTCCTGAACGCGGCTATCGCCCCGGTCGGTTTTCGCTACGCGGTGTATCCCGGCTCTGAATACGTCTGGATTCTCAGAGTCACGCTCATGGGCCACGACGAGGAATGAGCCCTGTCTCCAGAGCCTCGAAGAGAGGGAATGATTGTGGGACACCGGCCCACCCAGGATCAGCTCAGGCACGCCGCCGACGCCGGCCTCTCGAAGGAGGAACTTCTGGACTTCGTCATCTCCGCTGAGGAGATGGGAGTCCTCAACCTCCTCGACCTCGATGACGGACGAGTCATCGCCGACTACGGATTAGGCCTCGCAGTCGAACAGGGCGATAGGCCGCCCTTCGGATTGGTCATCGACCCTGACGCGACGTGCCTTGATTTCAGCGAGGAATAGCGATGGCGATGGACGACCCGCACAAGTACCTCGACCCCCTGGCCCTCGCCAAGGTGCGCTCCCTCGAGCTGCAGGCACGCCTCATCGTCGAGGGCTACCTCTCCGGCATGCACAAGAGCCCCTACCACGGCTTCTCCGTCGAATTCACCGAGCACCGCGAGTACGTCCCCGGCGACGACCTCAAGCACCTCGACTGGAAGGTCTACTCACGCCTCGGACGCTTCTACATCAAGCAGTACGAGCAGGAGACCAACCTCGACCTCTGGGTCCTCGTGGACGCCAGCGAGTCGATGGCCTACGGCTCCGGCGAGAAGGGGCCCGACGGCAAGCCCCTCCTCCGCAAGTACGACTACGCCTGCATGGCCGCCGCCGCCCTCGCCTACCTCACCGTCCACCAGCAGGACGGCGTCGGCATGGTCACCTACGACGACGCCGTCCGCAACTTCCTCCGCCCCTCGTCCCAGCAGTCGCACCTCAAGCAGGTCGTCAATATCCTGAACCGCGGCCCCGGCCCGCGGCGCACACGCCTCGCCCCCATCATGCACGACCTCGCCGAACGCATCGGACGCCGCGGCATCCTCGTGCTGATCTCGGATTGTTTCGACGAGCTGGACGACATCATGGCCGGGCTGAAGCATCTGCGCCACCGCCGCCACGAGGTCGTCGTCATGCAGGTGCTGGACCCCGCCGAGCTGGCCTTCCCCTTCAACGAGGCGACGCTGTTCAAGGGCCTGGAGCAGACGGGCGACCTCCTCACCGACCCGCGTTCCTTGCGGGACGGCTACCTGGAAGAGATCCTGGAATTCAACACCCAGCTCCAGCGCGGGTGCCTCATGCAGAACATCGACCACGTCCAGCTCAAGACCGACGGCTCGCTCGGCAAGGTGCTGGCCACGTATCTCGCCCACCGCCTCTCTCGCTCCCGGTAGGAGGGGAAGATGCACGCGCTGCTGCCGATCGCGTTGCTCGCGTCGGCGCTCGTCCCGGGCGCAGCGCCGCCGGCGCGCCCGACGCCGGCGGACAAGGGGCTGGAGCGCGAGGCCGGCACACTCTTCGCGCGTGCCCACTCGGAGCACCGGGCCGGCAAGGTGACGGACGCGCTGGCCTCGATGGCCGGTGCGCTCGCCGTGGCCCGTCGCGGCCAGGGCGAGCTGGCCTGGCCCGTCCTGGCGGCCTCCTCCTGGCTCGCCAACTGGGAGGAGGGGCGCGACGGATGGGAGGAGGCGGCGGCGCACCGCGAGCGGGTGCTGAGGATCGCGTCGGGCCTCTTCGGGGAGGGCCACTGGAAAGCCGTCGATGCCCGGATCAGCCTCGCCCATGCCCGGGCGCAGGCCACGCGGACGCCGGCGCAGCGCGAGGCCGTCCGGCGGGCGAAGGGGCTCGCCGCGGAGGCCAATGAGCTGTTGCTGAAAGGTCAGGACGCCAGGGCCATCCCTCCCGCGAAGCAGGCGGTAAAGTTGCTCCGGGGGGCGCTCGGGCCTGCCCACGCCGACTACGGCGCGGCCCTGAGCGTCCTGGCCAAACTGCTCAGCCGCACCGGCGACCACGACTCCGCCCTCCCTCTCTACCGGGAGGCGCTCGGGCTGGCCCGGGAGGCGTTCGGCCTCCGGCACCCCGACCACGTCATCTGCCTCTTCAACCTCGCCGAGCTCCTCCAGGATATGGGGGACCATCAGGCGGCCTTGCCATTCCTCCGCGAGGAGCTGGCCCTCCGAAGGGCGTTGTCGGGCCACGGCCACCACGACACCGTCTGGGCGATGAGGCGGCTGGCCGGCCTGCACCTCGCCCTGGGCGAGTACGGGGCCGCCCTCCCCCTCGCCCGAGAGGCGCTGAAGTTCTGCGAGGCGGGGCCCGAGCGCAACCTCCACGTCGAGTCCCTGATCAACCTGGCCATGATGCTGACGGCCACCGGCGACTTCAAGGCCGCCTTGCCGCTCTCGCGCAAGGCGCTGAAGTTGGCCAGGGACACGCTGGGACGCCGGCACCCCCTCTACGCCAGGTGCCTGCACCACCTGGCGTCCCTCCACCTCCTGGGGGATGCCAAGGAGGCCCTCCCGTACTGCGAGGAGTCGCGGAGGCTGACCGAGGGTGTGAAGTCGCTCAGGCCACTGGACCACGCGCAGAGCCTGGAGGTGCTGGCCTCCCTGCGCCTCCACCTCGGGGATCACGAGGCCGCCCTCCCCCTCATCCGCGAGGCGCTCGAGCTGACCGAAAAGGCCGTGGGGCGCCGGCACCCCAACTATGCTGCGGTCCTGAACAATCACGCCGCGGCCCTTTGGCGGATGGGGGACGCCAAGGCCGCGCTCCCCGTCCTGCGTGAGTCGCTCGCGGTGATCGAGGGGACCTCGGGACGCAGGCACCCGGTCTACTCGGCCGCCCTGAAGAACCAGGCCGGCCTGCTGCTGGCCCTCGGCGACCCCGGCGCCGCCCTCCCCCTCGCGGAGAAGGCCGCCGCCCTCCTGGCGGACCACCTGCGCCGCAACGCCTCCACCCAGTCCGACCGCCAGCAGCTCGACAGCGCCGACGCCCTGCGCCACGTCCTCGACCTCCGCCTCTCCTTCCCCGACACCGGAGGCTACCCCCACCTCCTCGCGTGGAAGGGCGCGGTCATGCTCCGGCAACGTCAGGCCCGCCTCTTCGCCCGCCTCTCCGCCGACCCCGCAACCCGGAAGCTCGCCGACGACCTCCAGGCCACCACGCGACGCATCGCCGCCCTTGCCGCGTCTCCGACCCCCCCGCGCGAGGCGGCCGAGCGCCTCACCTCCGAGCAGGAGCGGTTACAGGCCGAGCTGTTCCGCCGCTCCGCCGCCGCACGCGAGGCACGCGAGAAGGAGGCCCCCTCACCGAAGGCCCTCGCGGACGCCCTGCCCGAGGACGCCGCCCTCATCGACTACCTGGTCCTCCGCCATCACGGCCTCCCCGACAAGGACGGCAAGACCGACGGCCCGCGCCGCCTCATCGCCTTCGTCACCCGCAGGAACAAGCCGCCGGCCCGTGTTGACCTGGGCGAGGCCGGGCGCATCGAGGAGGCCGTCCAGCGGTGGAGGGCCCTTCTGGCCGGGATCAAGCCGGAGCGCGAGGCCGGGAGGCGGGTCAAGGACCTCGTCCTCGCGCCCCTGGAGGGCCACCTGGGTGGCGTGAAGTTGCTACTCGTCTCGCCGGACGGGGCCCTCGGCACCGTGCCATTCGCGGCCCTCCCCGGGAAGAAGGAGGGATACCTGATCGAGGACGTGGCCATCGCCGTCGTCCCCGTGCCCGCCGCCCTCCCCGAGCTGACGGTGAGGCCCGAGGGCCGCCACCCCGCTTCGCTCTTGGTCGTCTCCGATGTGGATTACGATGCCGTTTCCCACCCCCGTGATGCCAGGGGAGGCCGCCGCTCCGCGCCGTCCGGCCCGGGTGGGTGGGCGCGGCTCGACGCCGCCGGCGCCGAGGGGGCGTCTGTCGGCAAGTCGTTCCGCGCCCTGTTCGCCGGACATTCCCCGTTCGACCTCGCCCGCACCGGCGCCACGAAGGCCGCCGTGCGCGAGGCGCTGCCGAGGGTGCGTTACGCCCACCTCGCCACGCACGGCTTCTTCGCCCCCGAGGAGGTCAAGAGCGCCGCGGGGCACGCGGGCCCCGCCGGACTGGCGCGGCAGGCCGTGACCGGCTGGCACCCCCTGCTGTTGTCCGGCCTCGTCCTCGCCGGCGCCAACCGCGGGGGGAGGGCAGGGGAGGAGGACGGCATCCTGACGGCGCTGGAGGTGTCGGAGATGGACCTCTCGAAGTTGGAGCTGGCGGTGCTGAGCGCCTGCGAGACGGGGCTCGGTAGGGAGGCGGGCGGCGAGGGGTTGCTCGGGTTGCAGCGCGCCTTCGCGGTGGCCGGGGCGCGGACCGTGGTCGCCAGCCTCTGGAACGTGGACGACTTCGCCACCAAGGCCCTCATGTCCGACTTCTACTCCATCGCCTGGGACGCGAAGGCCCCCGCCGGCGCCGCCGACGCCCTGCGGCAGGCGCAGCTCGCCCTGCTGGCGGGCAAGACCCTGGACGGCAAGCCCCGCGGGGTGGGGAAGATCGCCGCCGTGCTGCCGAAGGGCGGGCGGCTGCATCCGTACTACTGGGCGCCCTTCGTCCTCTCCGGGGGGTGGCGATGACGTGTCCGCCTGCCGCCCCCATTGAGAATCGCCCGCCTCCGGTTAGGATGGAAGAGAGTACTGTGAGGTCCCTCCCGTGATCATCGGCATTCTCTTCGCGGTCATCTTCGAGTCGCCCCTGGCCGCCGCCGGCGTCGCAGGCGCCGCCGTCTCCGTCCCCATCATCATCCACCTCCTCAACCGCCGACGCTTCCGCATCGTCGAGTGGGCGGCCATGCGCTTCCTCCTCGCCGCCCAGAAGAAGAACTCACGCAAGATGCGCATCGAGCAGCTCCTGCTGCTCATCGTCCGCTGCCTCATCCTCCTCCTCCTCGTCGTGGCCATGGTCAGCGTCACCGACTGGGCCGAGAAGGTGTGGCGGTGGATGAACCCCACGGGCGGAAAGGGCCTCGTCTCCGGCACCACGCGCACCCACAAGATCATCGTCCTCGACGGCTCCTTCAGCATGGGGACCAAGGCCGGCGACTCCACCTTCTTCGACAAGGCGCGCACCCTCGCCGCCCAGATCGCCGAGGGCGGCACCAGCGGCGACGGCTACTCCGTCGTCCTCATGGCCTCGCCGCCGCGACGCATCGTCCCCGAGCCGTCCGAGGACGGGCGGCGCGTCGCCTCCGAGATCCGCGCCCTCCGCGCCACCCACGGCAACGCCGACCTCGCCGGCACCCTCACCACCATCGCCGGCCTGCTCAAGGCCTCCCCCGGGAAGTTCCCCGCCAAGGAGGTCTACTTCGTCACCGACATGCAGAAGTCGGGCTGGCTGTCGCCCCGCCCCGGCGACATCGCCGGCGCCCTCTCCGTCTTCAAGCAGACCGGCGCCAAGGCCGTCTTCGTGGACGCCGGCCAGGAGGGGCTGTCCAACCTGGCCGTCACCGGCCTGGAGATGGGCGACCCGGTGACGACCACCATCTACGAGTCGCGGGTGCAGGCGACGGTCTTCAACTACGGCGAGACGCAGACGGTCAACGTGCGTTTCAGCGTCGGCAAGGCCCGCGAGAAGCAGGCCCAGCCCGCCTTCCAGCTCAAGCAGGTCGCCGAGGTGCCGGTGCAGGCCCGCAAGGGCCAGCAGACGCCCGTGGCCTTCACCTACCGCTTCCCCGAGCCGGGCGACTGGGTCATCCAGGTGTCCGCCGGCCACGACGCCCTCGAGGTGGACGACACGCGCTCCGCCGTCGTCCGCGTCCGCAACGAGGTGCCGGTGATGCTCGTCAACGGCAAGCCGGCGGCGGACCCCTTCGACCGGGCCACGGAGTGGCTGCGTATCGCGCTCAACCCGTTCGAGGACAAGCCCCCGCCGGGCATCACGGCCCGCCCGCGCGTCCTCACGCCGGCGCAGTTCGCCAACGCCACCACGGGGAGCCTGGACGGGACGGACGCCGTCTTCGTCTGCGACGTGGCCCGCCTCTCCGGCGACGAGGTCCGCCGCCTGGAGGCGCACGTCCGCCAGGGCGGCGCCGTCATCTTCGTCGTCGGCCCCAACGTGGACATCGGTGCGTGGAACGAGTCCCTGTACAAGGACGGCAAGGGCCTGCTGCCGGCCGAGCTGGAGAAGAGGCTCCCACCCGAGCCCAAGCGCTCTGACATCGCCTATCAACTCACCGTGCCGTCGAACGGCGACCACCTCGACCCGCTGCGCCTCTTCCAGGACCCCGCCGCCCGCGAGAAACTCGTCCAGCCCGTCCTCAAGCAATACATCCACACGAAGCCACTCAAGGCGTCCGCCGGCGAGATGCCGCGCGTCGTCCTCGGCCTGGCGTCCTACAAGGTTGGCGCCCGGCCGGGGGCCGAGGCCGCCACCCCCGTCGGCCCGGCGATGATCGAGTGGCGCCCGCCGCTGCCCGGAAAGGCGGCCGGCGACGAGGTCAAGAAGGACGAGCGCAACCCCGGACGCGGGCGCGTCGTCCTCATCACCACGACCTGCAACTCCGACTGGGGCAACTGGCCCGTCTCGCAGTCGTTCCCGCCGCTCATGCAGGAGACGATGAACTACGCCGCCGGCGCACGCCTGCGCGAGCGTGCCCTCCTCTCCGGTGACCCATTGGAGATGTTCCTCGGCGCGATGGTCGCCGGCGCGTCCGCCAAGGTCGAGCCGCCACGCGACATCGTCGCGGGCGCCGTCGAGGACGAGCCGGCCCGCAACGTCTCCATCTCCGCGCAGGGCGATGGCAGCGTCCTCCGCTTCCCCGAGACCGACGTGACCGGCCTGTACCGCGTCACCGTCGGCAGCTCGCCGCGCGAGTACCTCTTCGCCGTCAACCCGCCGGCCGCGTCCGACGACCAGGTGACCAGCGAGAGCAACCCGGCCCGCATCAGCCCCGAGGACCTGGAGCGTGCCTACCCCGAGTGGGACGTGCAGGTCGTCACCGACCTCGCCCGCGTCAAGCACGCCGTCCCCGCCTCCGTGGACACCACCGAAGTCGTCTACGCGCCGCAGGGGCCGCCCCTCGCCCGCATCCTCCTGTTGACGGTCCTCGTCCTGATCCTGCTGGAGGTCGTGCTGGCGTGGCGCTTCGGGCACTACTCGGCGACGGCCAGCCTGCCGCAGGACGGCCCGCCGCAGAAGCCCGGCCTGGCGCAGTACGCCCTGTGGGCGTCGCCCGCGCTGCTGTTCGCCGGCCTGGCCGCCGTCGGCTTCGTCCTGCTGCACCACCTGGCGACCGGCGACTTCCTGGGGTTCCTGCCTGACTCGTTCCGCTCCTTCGCAGAGCGGGCCATGAACGTCCCGCCGCCGGCGGCAGGCGAGGGGTCGCGCTGGCGCCTCGAATACTCCAGCTACTTCTCCGACCCCAAGGCCGACCCGTGGCTCGTCGCCACGCTGCTCGTCCTGGCGGGGGTGGGCATCGCCTTCATCTACCAGCAGGAGGGCAACGACATCTCGGCGCGCTTCCGCGCCCTGCTCGTGTGCCTGCGCGTCGGCATCCTGCTCCTCATGCTGTGCGTCTTCCTGCCGCAGCTCCGCCTGTACTTCGAGCGTCAGGGCTGGCCCGACGTGGTGATCCTCATCGACGACAGCTACTCGATGAGCACGCTCGACGCCTACCGCGACCCCAAGATCAAGGAGGCCGCCGACGGCCTGGCCGAGAAGGCGGACCTGACGGAGGAGGAGAAGGACGAGGTCGCGCGGGTGGTGGCGAGCAAGGGGGGCCTGACGAAGGCGAGCCGGCTGCGTCTGGCGCAGACGCTGCTGGCCAAGGGGGACGACTGGCTGCGCGAGGCGATGGATCGGCGCAAGGTGCGACTGCACGTCTACCGCTTCGCGTCGCGGGCGCAGCGGCTGGAGAGCGCCACGACGGCGGGCGAGATCGAGAAGGTCGGCAACAAGATCCGCGAGATGAAGGCCGACCCGGCGCACGACACGACGCAGGTCGGCACGGCCATCCGCCAGGTGCTGAACGACTTCCGCGGCTCGTCGCTGGCGGCGGTCATCATCGTGACGGACGGGGCCTCGACGGAGGGCGAGGGGCTGGAGCGCGTGGGCAAGCACGCCGACTCGCTCAACGTGCCGCTGATGTTCGTGGGGGTCGGCGACGCCCACGAGCAGCGCGACCTGTACCTGCACGACCTGCAGGCGCCGGACTCGGTCTACGTCAACGACCGCATCAACTTCCAGCTCAAGGTGACGGCGCAGGGGTTCCCGGCGGGCGTGTCCGTGCCGGTGTCGCTGTACGAGAAGGGCAAGGAGAAGCCGCTCGACACGAAGCCCGTCCGCATCCCCGAGGGCGGCCGCACCGTGGACGTGCGCCTCCAGCACAGGCCGACGGAGCAGGGCGAGAAGACGTACGTCCTCCGCGTGCCGGTGCAGGAGGGCGAGGTCGACCGCGAGAACAACCAGATCGAGAAGACGGTGTACGCCCGCGAGTCGAAGATGCTCAAGGTGCTGTACGTCGAGGGCTACCGGCGCTACGAGTACCACTACCTCAAGACGCTCCTCGAACGCGAGTCGGCGCGGGTCAAGGGCAACAAGAGCGTGGACCTCAAGGTCGTCCTCCAGGACGGCGACCCCGACGCGCCGGGCCAGGACCGCACGATGCTCTCGGGCTTCCCCGTCCCGGTGCGTGGCGCCGACACCCACACCGACAAGGACGACCTGTGGGCCTACGACGTGGTCATCCTCGGCGACGTGGACCCCGACCCGCGCGGAGGCGGCGGGCGCTGGGCCGGCCACATGAAGGACCTGGCCGAGTGGGTGCAGGAGCGCGGCGGCGGGCTGATCGTCCTCGGCGGCGAGAGGTTCTCGCCGCACGCCTACCGCAACGGCCCGCTCAAGGACGTGCTGCCCATCGACGTGTCGGCGGAGGGCGACGGCGGCGAGGACGACGCCGTGACGGAGGGGTACCGCCTGGAACTGACGCCGTCGGGGCGGACGAAGTCCATGTTCCGCTTCGCCCCGGACGAGCGGGAGGGCGACGAGATCTGGGGCAAGCTGAAGGAGATGTACTGGTTCCCGCAGGGCTACACGCCCAAGCGCGCCGCCGAGGTGCTGGCCGTCCACCCGACGGCCAAGGGCAACGGCAAGGACGGCGGGCGGCACCCGCTGGTGGTGGAGCACATGGCCGGCTCGGGCCGCTGCCTGTTCCTGGGCGTGAGCGAGACGTGGCGGTGGAACTGGCGCGAGGACCAGGCGCACTACAACCGCTTCTGGATCGAGGCGATCCGCTACATCGCCCGCAGCAAGATCGACCGCGTCGAGCTGCGTCTGGACCGGCAGACGCCGTACCGCCGCGGCGAGCCGATCAAGATGACGGTGCTGTTCCCCGACGACCAGAAGGCGCTGGATGAGAAGGCCGAGGTGAAGGTGGTGTACGAGCGCAACCCCATCGGCAAGCCGGCCGACAAGGAGACGCGCTCGGTGCAGCTCTCGCGGCTGGCGGGGACCAAGGGCACCTACGAGGCGACGCTGACGCAGACGCCGGAGGGCGAGTACCGCTTCTCGCTGGTGACTCCGGACGTGAAGCCGCGCCCGCGTGCCGAGTGCAAGGTGCTGGCGCCGCCGGGCGAGATGGAGATGCTGCGGATGAACGAGGAGGAGATGAAGAAGGCGGCGGAGGTGTCGCGCGGCAAGTTCTACACCCTCGATACCTTCGGCAAGGTGATCGACGACCTGCCGTCGGGCAGCCGCGTGACGGTGAACGCGCAGGGCCAGCCGGTGACGGTGTGGAACTCGTGGATGCTGTTCCTCCTGGCGCTGGGCCTGTTCACCGTGGAGTGGCTCCTCCGCAAGACGAAGAACCTGTTGTGACGGCCGCGATGGATGCCGCCAGGCGCCGCTGCTCGCTGCTGTTGTTCGTGGCGACGCCCGCCGAGGAGGACGCCCGCCGCCTGGCGGCGGGCGAGCGCGGCCTGCCGTTCGAGCGGGTCAAGGACGCCGCGCTGGGCGAGTACCACTGGCTCGGCGCGGCCGGCGGCGAGACGGTGATCGCGGCGCGGCCGGCGCGGGCGGGCGGGTCGTGATGGGGCCGCACGGCAGGCTCGGCTCCGCCGCCAAGGCCATCCACTTCGCGGGGGAGACAGGCGCCGAGGCCATCGTGCAGGTGGGGATGGCGTTCGGCATCGACCCCGTGGCGCAGAAGCTGGGTGACGTGCTGGTGTCGTCGGCACTCATCCCCTACGACAACCGCGACATGCTACCGTCGCCCGACCCGCCGGGCTACCGCGCCGACTACTCCAAGGCGCTGCACGAGCGGGCACGCGGCCAGTTGCTGGAGCTGTTCTCCGAGGAGGCCCGTCGGGAGCAGCCCTTCGGCGTCCACGTCGGCACGATCCTGTCCGGGGCGGCGCGCATCCACTGTGCGGCGTTCCGCGACGAGCTGGCCCGATCCGTCCTGCCGGGTGATCGGCCGCTGATCGGCGGCGAGATGGAAGGGGTGGGTCTGCTGGCGGCGTCCGCCGGCGCGGACGACCCGATCTGGTGCGTCGTGAAGGGGATCTCGGACTTCGCCGACGAGGGCCGCGATGCGGTGATCTCCGAGTCGCGGCCCGTCGCCTGCCTGAACGCCGCACGCTTCGTCGTGTCTGCACTGGTGAGCCGCGCGGGCGGCTGATACCCTGAAGGTGGGAGGGTTGAGATGCAGACCCTGGACGCGCTATTCCGACAAAAGCCCGACGCCTTGTCTCATCCGCGTCTCCGCCGCTGGCGCGCGTTCCTGGAACGTCCGGACGCCAAGGCCGAGCTGGAAGTGTTCCGGCCCGTCGTCCCCATCGGACAGGCCTCGACCGAGCTGACCCTGCGCCTCTCGGAGAACGGCGGCCCGCCGGCCGAGGTGGAATTCCTCTGGGATGAGGTCCTCAACGACGGGCTGGTGAAACTGGGTGTCCGCGCGGCGGACGCCGGCCAGGAGGCGTTGCGTTTCGCCAACATGCTGCGCGAGGCATGTAACCTCGCGTCCCGTCAGTACGGCGACGGCTACCTGAACCACGCGCTACGCTCGTTCCTGGAGGGGAGCGACCTGGCGCAGTATCCGGCCATCGCCTCGGTGCTGGAGGGGATGCACCCCAACCACCTGCCCGAGGACGAGCGCATCGCCGAGCTGCGCGACATGGTGGCCGACGCCGTCAGCGGGCGCGCCCACGAGCTGGTCGAGAATCTGCGATACACCGAGGACGAGGCCAAGGCCATCCTCGTGGCCGCCATCGCACGCTACATCGACGACCGCTTCTCCATCTCCTACCGCCGCCAGCGCGGCCTCCTCTGAAGGCCGCCCCTCCCGTCCGCTTGTTACAAGGTTTTCGTCACGCAAGACGCCGTGTCTGGTATCATCGATAGGGGCGTCCCGCCTCGACTCCCGTGAGGACAGCGTTCATGGCCACCGTCACCCGCCCGATGCCCGACGGCACCGCCCTCCGCAACCGCTTCGCCGCCCTGCGCAACCGGCTGCGGTTCGTGGCCCTGTGGCGCGGGGCCGGCTGGCTGGCGGCCATCACGCTGGGCGTGCTTATCGTGTTCGGCACGGCCGACTTCTTCCTGCCGCTGTTCCCGCTCGTCCGTGCCGTCATCCTGTGCGGCACCCTGGCCGCCGCCGGGCTGGTGGCGTGGAAGCTCCTCGTCGTCCCGCTGTCGGAGCCGATGGACGACCTGTCGCTGGCCCTCAAGGTCGAGGAGCGGCACCCGACGCTCAACGACGCCCTGGCCAGCACGGTGCAGTTCCTCGACCAGCCCAAGGGGCCCGACGGCGAGTCCGCCCCGATGAAGCACGAGGCCGTCCGCCGCACCCTGGGCCGCGTCACCGGGCTGGACTTCAACCGCATCGTGGACGCCCGCGGCATGCGCGGGGCCGCCTCCGCCGCCGGCTCGTTCCTGGCCGTCGGCCTGGTGATGGCGCTGTTGTGGCCCGGCCTGGCGATGACGGCGTTCTGGCGGCTGGCCACGCCGTTCTCGTCGGCCCAGTGGCCGAAGAAGACCGGCATCGAGCTGGACGACTTCGTGAAGCGGATCGGCCGCGGCCGTGAGTACAGGGTGGGGGGCACCGTCACCGGCTATATCCCCAAAGAGGGGACGGCGGAGATCACCGTCACGGGGCAGTTGCCGCAGCGCCGCCCGTTCACGATCAAGACCGACGACGACGGCCGCGAGCGCTTCCTCGTCCACCTGCGCCCCGACGAGATCCAGCGCTCGTTCAGCTTCAAGCTGTACGCGCACGACGCCGAGACGCCGGAGCACGCGGTCGAGGTGCTGCCGCTGCCGCAGTTCGTGGCGCTCGACGGCAAGCACTCGCCGCAGGTCACGCTGCGTCCGCCGGCCTACACGGACCTCCCCTCGCCGCAGCACCTCTCGCCGGGCAGCGGCGTCATCGACGCGCCGTTCGGCACGACGGTGACGGTGCGGGCCGGCACCGACCGGCCGCTCAAGCGGGCGTGGATCACCCTGGAGCCGGACACCCGCGAGGCGCTCATCACCCTCGCCGCCGCCCCCCTCGCCGCGCCCGACGGGGTCGGCGTGCTGGGCAGCCTGGCCCTGGCGTCCGCGGTGCTGCAGCCCGTGGAGGCCACGCTGGGTCAGGACCGCAAGTCCTTCACGGCGACGTTCCAGCCGGCGACGCACGGGCAGTACACCATCCACTTCGAGGACGAGAACGGCCTGGAGGGGCAGCGGCCGTATGACCTGCGTCTCAAGCCCGACCCCGCGCCGCAGGTGAAGCTGGAACGCCCGTCGCCGACGCGCGACTCGCTGAGCCTGATGCCGACGGCCGAGGTGCCGCTGGCCGTCGCCGTCGAGGATTCGCAGTACGCGGCCCGCAACGTGTGGCTGGAGTACCGCGTCGGGGTGGACGGCCCCGTGCAGCGCCTGGACCTGTGGAAGACCTCCGACGGCCTGGCGGCCGACGCCGCCGGCTGGCTCGGGTCGCACGCCCGCGCCGTCCCGGTGCCGCGCCTGCGCCTGACCCGCGTGGAGGTGGCCCGCCGCTTGCCGCTACGGCTCATCAAGCACGCGGACACGTTGACGAACATCGGGGACCGCATCCCCGGCGGGCCGCTCAAGGAGGGGGACGTGGTGTTCCTCCAGGTGTGCGCCGACGACTTCGACGACGTGACGCCGTTCAAGGAGCCGGGCCGCAGCCACGCCGTCGAGATCCGCATCGTGGGTCGGTCGGCGGTGCAGGACATCGTCCGCCAGGAGGAGGGGCGTTTGCAGCAGGAGCTGGCCAAGGCGCGCGAGAGGCAGCGCGAGGCGATGGCCAAGGTGCGCGAGATGGAGGCGCGGCTGCGCAAGGACCAGAAGTTGTCGCCGGAGCGCGAGGCGAACAAGGCGGAGGCCGACGCCCAGAAGGAGCAGGACAACGCGGCCTCCGAGGAGGAGAAGGCGGAGAAGGCGGCCACGCCGGAGGAGCGGCAGAAGCACAAGGACAACGCGCAGAAGCACCGCGAGAAGGCGGCGGAGCTGAACAAGCAGGCGGCGGAGCTGAGGCGTCAGGCGGCGCAGATGGCCGAGGCCCTGGAGGCGCAGCAGCAGGTGCGCGAGAAGCTGAACGCCCTGAAGGACGAGGCGAACAAGCTGCGCGAGATGTTGAAGCAGAACGGCATGGAGAACAGCGCGGCGATGGAGCGGGCCGACCAGGTACGCCGCGAGCTGGAGCGTCTGGCGGACAAGGAGCTGGAGCAGATCGAGCCGAAGCTGAACGCCGCCCGCAAGATGGCGGAGATGCAGGACGAGGCGTCGCGTGCCGAGCGTCAGAAGGAGATGGAGGCCAAGGCGCGGCAGGACGAGCGCGAGGCGCGGGCCGCCCTGGAGAAGGCCGAGAAGCTGGAGGACCGGGCCGGCAAGATGGAGAAGGACGCCAACACGGCCGAGGGCGACGAGAAGTCGCGGCTGGAGAAGGACGCGAAGAAGTCGCGCGAGGAGGCCCTGGCCGAGCGTGAGAAGGCCGCGAGGAAGCTGGAGGACGCGAAGAAGGGCCGCGAGGACGCCAAGAAGCCGTTCAACGCCGACGAGGCGAGGAAGTCGCTGGCCGACGCCCGCAAGGGTCAGGAGGAGGTCGATAAGACGCTCGGCGGCCTGTTGCAGGACCTGGAGACGGCGGCCAGCACGCGCGAGGTGAAGAACGAGGCGTCGCGTCTGACGAAGGAGCAGAAGGAGGCAATGGCCCAGCTCGAGAACATCGGCAAGGAGGCGCGGGCGGCGCGCGAGAAGATGGCCGAGCTTGAGAAGGAGGCCGACAAGCTCGAGAAGGAGGCGGCGAAGGCGGAGGACCCGGCCGAGAAGGCGCGTCTGGAGAAGGAGGCCAAGAAGGCGCGTGACGAGGCCAAGGCGCAGGGAGAGAAGGCCGCCGAGCTGGACACGGCGGGCAAGCGTCCCGAGGAGCTGAAGCCGGAGCAGAAGGCCGAGCTGGAGGCCGCCGAGGAGGCGCAGCGGAAGCTGGAGGAGCGGACGCGGCAGTTGCTGAACAAGATGAAGGAGTTCGCGGAGTCGCGGGCGGAGAAGGACCCGAAGACGGCCAAGGACATCGACGACGCGCGCAAGGAGGCGGAGGACGGCAAGCTGGCGGAGAAGATGAAGGAGGCGTCGGAGGCGATCAAGCAGAACCAGCTGAACAAGGCGGCGGAGAAGCAGAAGGAGGCCCTCGCCGAGCTGGAGAAGCTGGCGAAGAACCTGGAGGACAAGCGCGACGCCGAGCTGGAGCGCCTGAAGCAGAAGCTCAAGAAGGCGGAAGACGAGGTCGAGAAGCTGCGCGAGGAGCAGGAGAAGCTGGCCAAGAAGATCCGCGAGGCCAAGGACAAGCCGGAGGAGCTGAAGAAGCTGGCCGCGAAGCAGGCGGAGCTGGCGAAGCGGGCGGGTGAGCTGAAGGAGGAGCTGGCGCGGCTGCGCAACCAGCGGGCGGCGGGTGCGATGGCCGCCGTCGAGGAGGAGATGAAGGAGGCGGTCAAGAAGCTGACGCGCGGGGAGCGCGACCCGGAGCAGCAGGAGGACGTGCTGGACCGGCTGGAGGAGGCCCGCAAGGAGGTCGCCAAGGCGCAGAAGAAGGCCGAGGAGGAGCTGGGGCGCGAGCAGCTGGCGCGCATCGCGGACACGCTGAAGGCGATCCGCGAGCGTCAGCAGGGGCACGTCGAGGAGGCCAAGCGCATCCAGGACGCGGCGTTGGCGCAGAAGGGGCTGACGCGCGGCCTGAAGGCGAGCCTCGGCGGCCTGGGGGCGGCCCAGGAGGCGATCGGCAAGGAGACGGAGGCCATCGCCAAGAAGGAGCTGGCCGGCTCGCCGATCTTCCGGCGTCTCTTGGAGCGCGTGGCCCGCGACATGGAGCGGGCGGCGGAGCGGGCGCGTGAGGTGGGCCGCGACGCCCCGCCCGTGGAAAAGCTGCCGGACGCGGAATTGGATCGACACCAGCAGACCGCGTTGCGTAGACTGAATCAGCTGCTCGAGGCGATCAAGGAGCAGCAGCAGACCGACCCGCGCCCGGTCAAGGGCGGCGACGAGGACGGCGGCGACATGGGCGGGGGCAATGGCGGCGGGGGCGGCGACGGGCTGCCGCCGATGGCACAGCTCAAACTGCTGAAGGCGATGCAGGAGGAGGTGAACGCCCGCACCGCCGACTTCCGCAAGCGCCACCCCGAGCTGGACGACCTGCCGCCCAAGGCGAAGGCCGAATTGGAAGACATCCGCCGCGAGCAGAAGGAAGTGGGCGACCTGCTGGACCGGCTGACCACCCCGCCGGGTGAGGAGCCGGGCGACGAGAAGAAGGACGACAAGAAGGACGAGAAGAAGGGCGAGAAGAAGGACGAGAAGGAGGGGGAGAAGTGATGATCCGCCGCGTGTTGCCGATGCTGCTGGTGTCGTCGCTGCTCCTGGGCGGCCTGGCGGTGGGCCAGGACGAGAAGAAGGACGGCGACGAGGGGAAGCCGCGCCTGAAGAAGAAGAAGCGGGCCGACCAGCCGCCGCCGGACGAGAAGAAGGAGGAGAAGAAGGAAGACCCGCCGGTGAAGGAGGGCAAGGGGAAGGAGCCGCCGATCAAGACGAAGGGCAAGGAGCCGCCCGTCAAGAAGGCCGATGAGCCGGTGGTGCCGGAGGACGGCGAGGGCGGCGACCCGCGCGAGGAGGACTCCGCCATCATCGAGCGTATCGGCAGCAACATCCGCAAGGTCGAGGACAAGATCGCCAACCGCGAGCTGGGCGAGCCGACCGAGCAGCAGCAGCGCGACATCGTCAAGGACATCGACGCCCTGTTGCGGCGCAGCGAGCAGAGCCAGGGCGGCGGGGGCGGCGGCGGCGGGGCCGACGACAACAAGGATGACAAGGATGACAACAACAAGGACGACAAGGGCGGCGGAATGGACGACAAGGGCGGGGGCATGGACAAGGGCGGCGGGGGCGAGGGCGGCGCCGACGAGCGTGCCAAGCAGCGTGCCCAGCAGCGCGAGCGCCAGCGCCAGATGGAGAAGAAGGGCGGGGGCAAGGGGCAGCAGAAGCAGCAGGGCCGCCAGCAGCCGAAGGGCGGCCAGAAGCAGGGCGGCGGCGAGGGCAAGACGGGCGAGGGCGGCAAGGAGCCGAAGCCGCAGCCGGACAAGAAGGACGGCAAGAACGGGGGCAACAACCCCGGGGCGGGCAACGGCGGGCCGACGAGCGACAAGAAGCGCGACGAGGACACCACGAAGGCCGTGTGGGGCCACCTGCCGGAGTCGCTGCGTGCGGAGATGGACGCCTACTCGAACCCCAGGCCGTTCATGCCGCGCTACGACGACCTGATCAAGCGCTACTACAAGACCATCGCCACGCAGGGCCGGAAGAAGGAGGACTGAACCATGCTGTCGCGGCGCGGCTTCCTCAGGGGTACGGGCATCGGCCTGGCCGCCGCCATCGGGGCGGGCGTGGGCGTGTCGAGGGGCTTCCAGGGGGGCGACGGCCCCGGCGTGGACGCCCCGCCGGACGAGCGCATCCCCGACGGCTCGGCGGCCAAGGGGATGATGAACGCCCGGACGGACGCGGCGGTCCAGAAGGGGCTGGCGTACCTGAACACGAGCCGGCACCGCGACGGGTCGCTGGGGACGGGCGGGTACCGGGGCAACGTGGCGGTCACGGCGCTGGGCGGCATGGCGTGGATGTGCGGCGGGCACCAGCCGGGCCGGGGCACCTACGGCAAGGCGGTCAAGGACGCGCTGCGCTTCATCCTGGCGCAGGAGAACCGCGGCGGGAAGCATCCGGGGTTCCTGAACAACCCGCTGGCCAGCCCGCACGGGCCGATGTACGGGCACGGCTTCGCCACGCTCTTCCTGAGCGAGGTGTACGGCATGACGCACGACAAGGCGCTGCGGGCCGAGGTGCGTGACAAGCTGCACCGGGCGGTGAAGTGCATCCTCGACGCCCAGCGGATCAACCGCGAGAAGGCGTGGCGGTACATGCCGGACAGCACCGACGCCGACCTGTCCGTGGCGGTGTGCCAGATCATGGCGCTGCGGTCGGCGCGGAACGCCGGCATCTTCATCCCCAAGAAGGCGGTGGACGACTGCACGACGTACGTGAAGGGGTGCCAGGACTTCCCCGGCGGCTGGTTCAAGTACATGAAGACGGGCGGCGGGGGCGGCGGGGCGCAGGGCTTCGCGCGGACGGCGGCGGGCGTGTGCGCCCTGTACTCGGCGGGCATCTACAAGGGCCGCGAGGTGGAGGCGGGGCTGAAGTTCCTGAAGGACAACCGCGGCGGCGGGCGTTTCGGGAGGCCGGACCTGCACTACTTCTACGGGCACTACTACGCGGTGCAGGCGATGTACACGGCGGGCGGAGACTACTGGAAGGAGTGGTTCCCGGCGATCCGCGACGAGCTGCTGGACCGGCAGAACGGCGACGGGTCGTGGACGGACCTGATCTGCACGCACTACGGGACGGCGATGGCGCTCATCATCCTGCAGGTGCCGAACAACTACTTGCCGATCTTGCAGAAGTAGCCGCGCGCCATCAGCCAACAGCCGACAGCCGGCCTCCCCCTCGATGGGCGGCCGGCTGTCGTTGCTTCCGCCGATAGGCGACAGCTCCTCTTGCCGTCCGGGGGGCGGCCCCGATAATCTCCCCACACCCCGAACGCTGGCCCTCTCCGCCAGCCGCAGACCCGCACCCGGCCGGAGCGTGCCGTTCATGGCGAATCAACTGTTCGCGCGCAAGAGCCTCAAGGGCCTCCTCGCCGAGGCGGAGGGCGATAATCGCCTGAAGCGGGTGCTGGGGCCGATCAACCTCACGGCGCTGGGCGTCGGGGCCATCATCGGGGCGGGCATCTTCGCCTCGACCGGCTCGGCCGCCCAGAGCGTGGCGGGGCCGGCGCTCATGCTCAGTTACGTCATCGCCGGGCTGACGTGCATCTTCGCGGCGCTGTGCTACGCCGAGTTCGCGTCGATGGCCCCGGTGGCGGGCAGCGCCTACACCTACGCCTACTGCACGATGGGCGAGCTGTTCGCCTGGATCATCGGCTGGGACCTGGTGCTGGAGTACGCGGTCGGGTCGGCCACGGTGGCGAACGCCTGGTCGGGGTACTTCCAGAGCGTGCTGGCCAAGACGGGCATCATCCTGCCGATGGCGCTCACCGCGGCGCCGGTGGCGTATGACGAGGGGCACTTCCACCGCAACGTCTTCGCCGAGTACGCGGTCACGGCCAAGGACAAGGACGGCAAGGAGGTGCGGCAGACGGTCCGGGCGAAGCAGAAGATCGTTGACCACTACTACCTCGACGACGAGCAGGTCGAGCGCGTCGCCCGCAAGGAGGGCTCCGGCTGGGTGCGCGAGTGGGTGCGGACCTCGGACAAGAAGGTGATCGGCCTGGTGAGCGACGCCGAGCTGAAGAAACGCATCAAGACCGTCAGCAAGGTGATGTGGCAGGGGCACGACAAGAAGATCATGGGCGAGGTCGGTGACAAGAAGGCCGAGTCGCGGTTCACCGCCATCCAGCCGGCGCTCTTCGACCTGCCCGCGGTGCTGGTCGTCCTGCTGGTCACGGCCGTCCTCGTCAAGGGCATCAGCGAGTCGGCCAACTTCAACGCCTTCATGGTGTTCGTCAAGGTCGGCGTGGTCATCTTCGTCATCGTCGCGGGGGCGTTCTTCATCAGCTCCGCCAACTGGACGTCGAGCGTGGACCCGGCCAACCCCGGCCGGGCCGGCTTCGCCCCCTTCGGCTACGGCGGGTTCAGCTTCTTCGGCATCCCCGAGCTGACCTTCGGGCAGACGAGCGAGAGCGGCAAGCCGCTCGGCATGCTCGCCGGGGCGGCGATCATCTTCTTCGCCTACATCGGCTTCGACTCCGTCAGCACCCACGCCGAGGAGGCCAAGAACCCCAGCCGCGACGTGCCGATCGGCATCGTCGCCTCCCTCGTCATCTGCACCGTTCTGTACATCGCGGTGGTCGCCGTCCTGACCGGCATGGTGCCCTTCTGGCAGATCGAGAAGGACGCGGGCATCTCCAGCGCCTTCAAGAGCCTGAGCCAGACCATGCCCGAGGGCTCGATCACCCGCGCCCTGCTCAGCGGCAGCGAGGCGATCATCGCCATCGCCGGCGTCGCAGGCATCACCTCCGTGCTGCTGGTCATGATGCTGTCCGGCCCGCGTGTCTTCCTGGCGATGGCCCGCGACGGCCTGGTGCCCAAGGCGTTCTTCGCCGACGTCCACCCGACCTTCCAGACGCCCTGGAAGTCCACCATCGGCATCGGCATCTTCGTGTGCATCATGGCCGGCCTGCTGCCGATCGACGCGCTGCTGGAGCTGACCAACATCGGCACCCTGTTCGCGTTCGTGGTGGTGTGCGCCGCGGTGCTGATCATGCGGCGGACGGACCCGCTGGCCGAGCGGCCGTTCCGCTGCCCGTTCGTGCCCGTGGTGCCGATCCTGGGCATCCTGTCGTGCCTGATGCTGATGATGTCGCTGCCGGTGGGCAACTGGCTGCGGCTGATCGGCTGGCTTGTGCTGGGCCTGGTGATCTACTTCGCCTACGGCATGCACCACAGCACGCTGGGCAAGGAGCTGCGGGGCGGGGGCGGCTCGCACGGCGGGCCGCCCGCGGGCCCCGGCGGCGACGGCATCCAACCCGCCGGCCCCACCGGCATCAAGAGCTGAGGTGACCATGTCCGAAGGCACGACGCCTCCCGCCGAGAAAGAGGCCGGCTTTCAGAGGCGCCTCGGGCTGTTCGACGCCACCATGCTCGTGGCCGGCACGATGATCGGCTCGGGCATCTTCGTCGTCAGCGCCGCGGTGGCCAAGGACGTCGGCTCGTCCGGCTGGCTCCTCGCCGTCTGGGTGATGACCGGCGTGATGACCATCCTCGGCGCCCTCAGCTACGCCGAGCTGGCCGCGGCGATGCCCAAGGCCGGCGGGCAGTACGTCTTCCTCCGCGAGGCGTACTCCCCCATGTGGGGCTTCCTGTACGGCTGGACGTGCTTCCTCATCATCCAGACCGCCAGCATCGCCGCCGTCGGCGTCGTGTTCGCCAAGTACCTCGGCGTCTTCTACCCGTGGCTGGGCACCGACAAGGCGGCGCTGATCTACACCACGGAGTGGGCCACCCCACTTGTCGTGAACATGCCGCTGCCCTGGCTCAAGGAGCCGGTCGAGATCTTCAAGAAGGAGCAGTTCACGATCCACACGGGCCAGCTCGTGGCCTGCGGCGTGATCGCGCTGTTGAGCCTGTTCAACTGCCTCGGCGTGCAGGAGGGCAAGCTCGTCCAGAACATCCTGACCGTGGCGAAGATCGGCGCCCTGGCTCTGCTCATCGTCCTGGGCCTGACGGTGTGCGTCGCCCCGGAGGCCATCGCCGCCAACACCGCCGACCCGTGGGGCGGCATGTCCACGACGAAGGCGTTCACGGAGGCATCGAAGGTGTTGGCCGGCCTCCCCGTGGGGGTGATCGCCCTCTTCGTCGCCGGGGCGGTGATGACCGGCCCGCTGTTCGCCGCCGACGCCTGGAACAACATCACCTTCACCGCCGGCGAGATGAAGGAGCCGCACCGCAATCTGCCCCGCGCCCTGCTGCTGGGCACCGGCCTCGTGATCGTGCTCTACTTGCTGGCCAACCTCGCCTACATGGCGGCGTTGCCCGTTCAGGGCGACCCGAACGGAGCGACGGCCTTCGCCCGCGGCATCTCCCACGCCAAGGACGAGCGTGTGGGCACCGCGGTCTTCGAGGTGGCGTCGCCGACGTGGGGCGTGTGGTTCATGGCCGGGGCGATCATGGTCAGCACCTTCGGCTGCGTCAACGGCATGGTGTTGATGGGCGCCCGGCTGTACTACGCGATGGCCGCCGACAACCTGTTCTTCCACTCGGTGGGCCGGCTGAACAGCAACGGCGTGCCGGCGGCCGGGCTGATCCTGCAAGGGCTGTGGTCCATCGTGCTGGTCTTCTCCGGCTCCTACGACGAGCTCCTCGACTTCCTGATGTTCGCCGTGCTGCTCTTCTACGCCCTCACGGTGGTCGGCCTCTTCGTCCTCCGCTTCCGTCAACCGGACCTTGAGCGGCCGTACAAGGCATTCGGTTACCCGGTGATCCCGGCGTTCTACGTCCTCCTGTGCGTCGCCCTGTGCATGGTGCTGCTGGTGCTGAAGCCGCAGAACACGTTCCCCGGCCTGATCATCGTGCTGGCGGGCATCCCGGTGTACTTCGCGTGGCGTCTCACCTCCAAGCCGTCGAAGGCCGCCGCATGAAGATCACCCGCGCCGAATCCCTGCTCCTGCACGTCCCCCTCGAGCGGCCGCGTGCCTCGCCGCTGGAGGCCGCCGGCGGGCGGCTCAACCACGTCGTCGCCCTCGTGGTCCGCCTGCATGTGGATGGCCTCGTCGGGTTGGGCTTCGCCTACGCGCTGCAGTCGTCCGGCAGGGCCATGCTCGCCGTCGCCGAGGACGACCTCGCCCCGCTCGTCGTCGGCGAGGACGCCCGCGATCATCTCCGCCTCGCCTCCAAGGTCTACTGGCGTTTGCAGACGGTCGGGCGCCGCGGGCTGGTGCAGCAGGCGTATTCGGCGTTCGACGTGGCCCTGTGGGACCTCAAGGGCAAGGCCGCAGGCCTGCCCCTGCACAAGCTGCTGGGCGGCGCCCGCTCGTCGTGCGAGGCGTACGGGTCGGACACCGCCTGGCTGTGGATGAGCGTGGAGCAGGTCATCGAGTCCAGCCGGCCCTACATCGAGGCCGGCATGAAGGGCATCAAGGTGAAGGTGGGCGGCGACCCCGACGCCGACCTCGACCGCCTGACCCGGCTGCGCGAGGAGCTGGGCGACGGCGTCTGGCTGGCGGTGGACGCCAACGAGCGCTACGACCCGGCGACGGCGCTGACGATGGGACGCTTCTTCGAGGAGGAGGTCGGCGTCGGCTGGTACGAGGAGCCGATCACCTGTGAGGACATCGAGGGCCACGCCCGCCTGAGTGACCGGCTGGACATCCCCATCGCCGGCGGCGAGATGCTGTTCGGCGTGGACGAGTTCGAGCGCTACGTCGAGAAGAAGGCGCTGGCGGTGTTGCAGCCGGACGTGACGCGACTGGGCGGCATCACCCCCTGGCTACAGGTGGCGGCGCTGGCGGAGCGGCACCACCTGCCGGTGTCGCCTCACCTGCTGCCCGAGATCGGCGTGCATCTGGGGTGCGGGCTGCCGGTGGTCACGTCGGTGGAGTACATGCCGTGGCTGTACCCGCTGTTCGCCAACCCGCCGGCGCTGGAGCGTGGCCGGTTGGTGCCGCCGCCGGGGCCGGGGCTGGGGCTGGAGCTGGATGAGGCGGCGGCGGCGAAGTGGCGTGTCGGCGGGTGATCGGGGCGAGCGGCACGGCGTAAGCGTGCCGTGCCTTCGCCCGATGTGAACGTGACGATCCGGCGCGTGCGCAGACACGGCACGCTCACGCCGTGCCGCTCGCCCCGGCATCCCGACTTGTTGCATCGGGACAAGGGCATAGACTGCCCAGACGTGACGGCTCGCCCTCCGCCCGAAGGATGGGTGAATCCCATGCTCGCCATCTTCCTCGCCTGCCTCCACGCCGCGCCGCCCTCCGCACCGCCCGCCGAATGGCTCGCCCTCGTTGAGCGCCTCGCGGACGATGACGCCGGGGCCCGCCGCAAGGCGCGCGAGGCGCTCTCGGGCCTCGACGAGGACGCCATCCCCTTCCTGTACCGCTGCATCCGGCCCGGCACGGACGTGGACGCCCGCCTCGCCCTCTACGCCGCCGCCGGCGCCATCCGCGAACGCCACTGGGGCCTGATCCGTGCCATGGGGCCGGGCGCCGCCCTCACCCACGTCACCCACGGGTACTGGTTCAACCGCGTCCGCTTCACGCCGGACGGCAGGCACGCCGTCGTCGCCGGCGGGGCGATCATGCTCTTCGACCTCGCCACCGGGAAGGAGGTCCGCCGCGTCATGGAGGTCGGCGGCGCACGCCTCGGCCTCGAAATCACGCCCGACGGCAAACACGCCCTCACGGGGCACGGGGCGCAGCTCCACGCCGACCTCGTCGAGCTGCCGTCCCTCAAGCCGGTGCGCAAGTTCGCTGGCCACGAGGGCGGCTCCGGCGCGGGCATGCGTGACGTGGCCCTCTCGCCCGACGGCAGGCTGGCCGCCACCTGCGCCCTCGGCGGGCTCGTCCTGCTGCACGACGTGAAGACAGGAGAGGAGACGGCCCGCATCGCCGTCCGCGGCATCCCGCTCAAGCTGGCCTTCTCGCCGGACGGGCGGCGTCTCCTCGTCGCCGGGCGATCCTCCGGCGCCGACGCCCAGGGCCGCCTCTGGACGTTCGGAGCGGCCACGGGCAAGCCCCTGGCCGCGCTCGTCCAGAAGGAGGGCGTCGCGGGGCGGCCGCTCTTCCTGCCGGACGGAGAGCGGGCCCTGGTCGGCACCGGGCGGGGCCACGTCGTGATGCTGCGTCTGTCGGACGGCAAGGAGCTGCGGCGCATGGATCACCGCGACTCCGTCAACGACCTCGCCCTGTCGCCCGACGGCCTGCGCGTCGCCTCCTGCGGGCACCACGGGCGGCTCATCCGCGTGTGGGACGTGGAGGGCGGCCGGCTCCTGCACACCCTGGAGGGCCACATGAGCCCCGTCCTGGGCGTCGCCTTCTCGCCGGACGGCACGCGCCTCCTGTCGTGCGACGCCGCCGCGTGCCTCCGCCTGTGGAAGGTGGGCCGTCGCTAGATTAGACAGGATGAATGATGAAAGATGAAGGATGAAGGGGGCCGATTAGTGACCGACGCACGCCTCGGCGACCCCGTCACCTCCTGGATGCACCAGGACTTCACGCGCCTCCTCTCCGGCCAGACCGCCGGCCAGGCCCTCGACTGGCTGCGCCGGCACCCGCCGCCGGGCCGGGTCATCTACTTCTACGTCGTGGACGCCGGGGGCCGCCTCCGCGGCGTCGTGCCCACCCGACGCCTGCTCCTGAGCGACCCGTCCACGCCGCTCGACGACATCATGGTCGCCAACATGATCGTCGTGCCGTCGTCGGCCACGGTGCTGGACGCCTGCGAGTTCTTCATCCAGCACCGCCTGCTCGCGCTGCCCGTGGTCGATGAGGAGCGGCGCATCCTCGGCGTGGTGGATGTGGACCTTTACACCGACGCCCTCGCCCAGATGGAGCAGGGCACGCCCGTCGGCCGCCTCGTCGCCCCCCTCGCACGCTTCTTCCGCATCGAGGCCGCCGGCGGGCTGGTGCTGCTCGCCTGCGCCGCCGCGGCCCTCACCCTGGCGAACTCGCCCCTGGCCGGCACGCTGGAGGCGTTCTGGGCGCAGCACGCCGGGCTGACGCTCGGACGCTTCACGTTGGAGAAGTCGCTCCTGCACTGGATCAACGACGGGCTGATGACGCTGTTCTTCTTCGTCGTCGGGCTGGAGATCAAACGCGAGCTGGTCTCCGGCGAGCTGCGCGACCCGCGCAAGGCGGTCCTGCCGGTCGTGGCCGCCCTCGGCGGGATGGCCGTCCCGGCGGCCCTGTACGCGCTGTGGCTCTGGGGCAGGCCGGGGGCGCGGGGCTGGGCCATCCCGACGGCCACCGACATCGCCTTCGTCGTGGGCATCCTCACCGTGCTGGGCCCGCGCGTGCCGCACGCCCTCAAGGTGCTGCTCCTCACGCTGGCCATCGCCGACGACATCGGCGCCGTGCTGGTCATCGCCGTCTTCTACACGGGCGACCTGTCCTTCCCCGCCCTCGCCCTGGCCGCCGTCGGCCTCGCCCTCGTCGTGTTGATGCGCCAGCTCGGGGTGCGCGGGCTGCTGTGGTACTGGGTGGCGGGGACGGCCGTGTGGCTCGCCTTCGTCACGTCGGGCATCCACCCGACGGTGGCCGGCGTGGTGCTGGGCCTGTTGACGCCGGCGCGGGGCCTGCGCCGCCGCATGCCGATTGACGTCGTCGGCGACCTGTCGGGCCGGTTGATCGGGCTGGAGGGGGCGCCCGGACGGCGGGCCGACCCCATTTCGCCCCTGGACCGCCTCGAACACGCCCTGCACCCGTGGGTCGCCTTCGTCATCATGCCGCTGTTCGCCCTGGCCAACGCCGGCGTCACGGTCCACGCGGCGGGCCTGATGGCGCCCGTCGCGGTGGGGACCGGCGTTGCCCTCATGCTGGGCAAGCCGCTCGGCATCTTCCTGGCGTCGTGGGTCGCGGTCCGGATGGGGCTGGCCCGGTTGCCCGCGGGGGTGACGTGGCCGGCCCTCCTGGGGGCCGGGTGCCTCGGCGGCATCGGCTTCACCATGTCGCTGTTCATCGCCGGGCTGTCGTTCGGCCCGCCGCTGCACGACCAGGCGAAGATCGGCATCCTCCTCGGCTCGGCGGCCAGCGGGGCGGCGGGCTGCCTGATCCTCATGGCGGCCCTCCCGCGCCCCGCCGGCGACGGACGTGCCTGACGGTCAGAACCGCAGGATCACGTCGATGCCCGCCAGCCACATGTCGCTCCGCCGCCCGTTGTCGAACGCCGTCGAGTCGTAGCTGCGGTAGTAGCCGACCTCGGGACGCACCGTCAGCGACTGGCTGAAGTGGTGCGTCCAACCGACGGAGTGGCTGCTGTAGTTGCCCCGGAAGCCGTACCGCGTCCCATTCTCGTCCCGCGTCCACTCATTGCGGACGGTGAAGAAATCCTTGTCCGTCACCTTGAACATGGTGTAGTTCAGCAGCGCGAACGTGTTCGACTGTCCCGGCACGGTCGGCCCCAGCCCGTTGCCGCTGTTGAACTTGAACGGCCCGATGCTCGGGGTGCCGCCCACCGGGGCGTCACGCTCCCACATCCAGTAGGCCTCGGTCTTGGTGTGGATCCACTCGTTAAAGCGGTGCTGCCACGTCGTCTGGAGGATGTTGTAGTTGTGGTGGCCCGCCGGCACGCCGCGGACGTTGAAGTACTTGAACTTGGCGTCGCCCACCGCGTTCAGCACCGTGTACACCGAGTCGTTGTTGTCCTGAGAAACCCAGCGCACGCCGAACATGCCCGTCGGCGTCGCCCCCTCGTACCAGGGCGCCATGTCCGCCCCGGCGTGGATGGCCGCCTGCACCGTCCACTGCTTGTCCAGCATCACGGTCGCCATCATGCCCGTCTCGGTGTACACGTCGATGGTGAACAGCAGCGAGTGCGTCCCCATGTAGTTGTCCGGCGCGAACTGCGTCTCGATGTCCGGAGTGGCGATCCACCGGCCGAAGGTCAGGATCATGCCCTGCGCCACGCCGGGGACGTACGCGGTGCCGTAGCACTCCGTCAGGTCGTGGCCGTACAGGCGGTTCTTGACCAGCAACTGGTCGCTGAACCAGCCGCCGGCGGTGAAGTAGCGGTAGTCAGAGCCGTAATCGTAGGTCAGGCGGAAGCCCCAGTCCCAACGGTCCTGCTGGACCGTGTCCATCTCCCGCTCAACACGAAAAACGAACTGATTGAGCATGAAGTTGTTGGGGTCGATCCAGTACGAGCTGGGCGTGTTCGAGGCCCGTGACGTGCTGACGTTGTACGAGCCGTTGATCCACCCGTACGCCTTGATCCCGGTCTCCTTGATCCTGTCGCCGTGCGGCCCGCCGTAGATGGCCTTCATGAGCGGGTAGTCGGTGGTGCTCTGCGCCCGCCGGGCCGCGCGCCCGCCGGGCCGGCGGCTCCTCGTCCGGCTTCTCCTCCTTCGGCTTGAATTCGAGGACGTAGGCGTCCGCCAGACGCTTGAAGAAGCCGTCATTGGATGCGGGCTTGGGGGCGTCCTTGGACGCACAGGCGCACCCCGGCGCGGGCGCCGGGGTGGCCGCCTGCGCGGTGGGGGCCGGGGGCCGGGTGGCCGGCGGTGGCGCGGCCTGACCCAGCGCCAGGGAGGCGCCGAGCACGAGGGACGGGAACATGGGGGCTCCTCCGATCCTTGGAGAGACCGCGAGGCGGCTGGGTGTGTAGAAGATCGACAGGAGCCGCCACGTCACTGCATCTTCTCCCGGCCGTGCAATCCGCCCGGCCCGCCGTGCAAGGTGCAAGCCGCCCGAGCACTCGAAACACGCCATCCCTCGCGGAAACGGCATGGCACGCCGGTTGCCACGACGCCCCCGTCCTGCCCGAGGCGTCCGGAGGCGGCTGGGCGTCGCCAACCGTGCCGAGGGCAGGACACTGAATCACCGTCCGGAGGGGAGGGCCGACCGATGACCGAAGCCGAATGGCTCGCCTGCCGGGAGCCGGATTACCTGCTCGAAGAGGTCGAAGGGAGGGTGAGCCGGGAGAAGCTCATCGAGTTCGTGCGCCTCTGCTGGGGGCACATCGAGGGCTACGTCCCGCCCGTCGAGAGCAAGGTCACGGTGGTGGAGGAATACGCCGCCCTGGCCCCCAAACAGAGTGACCACGACGCGGCCCTGTATGCCGACGAGGCGTCCATCAAGGCCGCCCGCTGGGCGCCGAACTACGCGGCGGAACGCGCCTGGCAGGCCGACCTGTTCCGCCGCCTCGTCCCGCGCCCGAGATGATGGCCCGCCTCATTTCGCCACCACGGCCGCGACGCCGGCGTCGCGGCGGGGACGTTCACGCCCACGTAGCTCTGGCGGGCCGGCTGCAGATGACCGGCCTCGTCAACTCCCCAAGCGCCGACGGGGCGCAGGTAACGGCGGGGTCTTTGAATCATGGCACGATGCTTGCTAAGAGTCATCAAAGCGCACGACGGCCGTTCTTGCCGCGGCGCGAGGAACGGGACCGAGGGCCGAGCCATGCGGACGCTCCTTCTGATCGTGATGAGTGCGGGTCTGGGCTTCGCACCGGCGCCGTTCCTCAAGCCGAAGCCGACGTATGCCGGCCTCCCCGACGTCGGCGGGGTCTGGCGGTTCGACCGCTACGAGCACCGCAAGATGCGGCTCCGAAGCCTGGAGGAGTCCCACGGGGCGGAGCTGGCCGGGGGGCGGTTCTCGCTCGTGGAGGCGAGGGGAGGGGGGGCCTCCTCGGTCTGGGAGATGCGGCTAAACCCCACGACCTCGCCGCCGTCCTTCACCTGGACGATGGGCGGGCGGTTGACGCACGTCGGCAGCTACCGGCTCGACGGCGACAAGATGACGATGGTCTTCGTGACCGTGGATGGCGTCGGGGCCCGGCCGTCCGACCTCGCCACGTCGCCCCCCGACGGGTGGCGGTTCGTGCTGCGCCGCGTCAAGCGGGATTGAAAGGGGTGAGCGGCATAACCGCCCGGCCCGAGTGCGGCGCCGACACAGCCCCTGTGCGAAACCGCGCGGCGGAACGAGGTCGCTGGCCGCAAGTTTGGTGAGGCGGGCAGGACGCGGCCCACCTTCACCTCGCCACCACCACCTCGACTCCGGCCTCCCGGCGCAGGACGTTCACGCCCACGTCGTCGCCGTGACGCATCAGTAGCAGATCGACGGACGCCCCGGCCACGGACAGGTTCGTGATGCGCAACTGGCTCAGGAACGCCAGCAGCCGGGGGCGGGTGAACGACACCCGAGGCCTCCTCCCATCGGGGAGGAGGCCTTCGGCCCCGCCCCCCTGCGCACTCACCCCCAGCCCGAGGCAGGCCTGGAGCAGCAGGAATACCGAGCCGGCGGCCCACGCCTGCGGGGCGCACGCCACCGGGTACGAGATCGACCCCTCCGCCGGGTCCCGAGAGAAGCGGCAGAACAGCGCCGGCATCCGGTGCAGGTCGAAGTACGTCCCCGCCTCGAACAGCGCCCACAGGTTACGCTCGACCGCCTCCTGGTGCCCGTACCGCGACAGCCCGTAGGCGATCAGCCGAGGGCCGGGGTCATTTGGGGATGGCCGTCGCCTTGATGCCGGTGGCGATCCAGTCGGCGGTGTGCGGGCCGGCCGAATAGTTCTTCCCCCGCTCCGGCTCGAAGCGGTCACGCCACTTGAACCCCTTGGCCGTCAGCTCGGTGATGACGATGCACGAGACCCTCTCGATGGCGATATTCGGCGGATGGGCGTAGGGGTGCGGGAACGCCACCTCGCCCTTCAAACCCCAGTCGAAGGCGAACTTGCCGTTCTGCTTGAACAGCTCGATGGGCGCCGAGAGCGGCCTCGGCGGCGGCAGCTCCCTGAGCAGGCTCGCCGCCTGCTCCGCCGTCGCCCGCAGCCCCCGCGCCGTCCATTTCACCTCCCCGCGCTCCAGAGTCGATGTGGTGCCGGACGCGGCGGCGTTCGTCCAGCGGAACCCCAGCGCGTTCACGCCGGTGACCGCCGTCTTCGCGTTGCCCGCCAGCTCGACGCGCGGCGGGAGCGAGAAGGGCGTCGTGAAGTAGACCTCCCCGGAGAGGCCGCCCTCGCTGGCGAACGCCCCGCGCTGCTCGTAAGTCACCGGGTAGTTGGCCGCACCGTTGAGGTGCATGCCCTTCGCCGCCCAGGTGAAGTCCCCTGGCGCGCGCATCGCCTCCAGGTCCTTCGCGTCGGGCACCAGTTTCGGCGGCAGGACGATCCACGAGAAGCCCAGCTCGTCCTGCCTGGCGATGCGGTACTTGTTCCCCGCCGAGGTGACCTCCAGGTGGGGCGGCGTCATGTACGGCACCGGGTAGAAGACCACCCCTTCGATCCCTTCCGCCTTCACCTTGCCCGACTGCGCGAACGGCTCCGGGGGCTTGATCTCCACGGCGGGCGCCGTCGGCGCGGCGCCTGGCGCCGCCGGGCCGGGGGCGGGACGCCACAGGTACAGGATGGCGGCTGTGACGGCGGCGCTCACGGCGGCGGACGCGAGGACGGGCACGGCGAGGGGAATGGGGTAGGATGCCGGGGGCGGCGTGTCGCCGGCCGGGCCGGGCACGTCGAAGTGTCCGGCGAACTCGCGCCCGGCCCGGCCGCTGCACAGCCCGGCGAGGCCGAGGGCCGCGTAACACGCCAGCAGGCCGCCCGCCGTCATCAGGGCGGGCGTCGGGCGCGGCGCGAGGAAGCACCCGGCCGCCTCGAGTGCCGCGAGCACGGCGAACAGGATGCCGAAGACGCGGGCGGCCGGGCTGCGACGGAGGACGCCGGCACCGACCAGCAGCAGCGGCAGCCCCTGCAAGCCCAGGCAGCCGGCGACGAGGCTCAACAGCCCGAGCAGCACGCCGGCCAGCCCCTTCGCCCCGTCCCCGACGGCTTGGCGGGCGGCCCCGGCCTCGGGGAGTTTGCCGGCGGCGTCGGCCGCCGCGAACAGGTGGGAGATGAGGTTGGCGCCGTCGAGCAGCACCCACAGGGCGAGGCCGACGAACGCCGCCCCGAAGACGAGGTTGGCGATGCCGGCGGCGTCCGTGAGGACGCTGCGTGAGCGAGGGGCTTCCATCGGGGTTTCCGTGTGGTGGTGGTGAGGTGGCCGTCCGAGGGATGACTCTATGTCGGCGGCCCGTCGGAAGCAACGGCCGCCCCTCCCCGAACGCCGGAGGGCCGCCGGGGATCTCCCCCCGGCGGCCCTCGCGTCGACCCATCGCACTCACTCGCTGGCGGCGGTCCGGTCCGGCTCCACCTGCGGGGCCGGCACGAAGGCCATCGCCACCTCGAACCTCGCCTCGCGGCTGGCGAACACGGGCCGCGGCGGCATGCGATCCGTCCCCTGGAGCGGCTTGTACAGCGCCATCGTGTCGCGGGCCGCCCGCGTCGGGTCGCCGGTGCTGCCGGCGGGCGAGTAGCCGTTGCCGGGCAGGCGGCGGCCCGTGTGGTCGGTCGGGGCCTGCCCCCACTTCGTCACGTCCATCCGCGGCTTGAAGCCGCTCGCCCGGATCGTCTTGCTCGCCGGGTCGTACATCATGAGCTTCTGCCAGGCCGACAGCGACACCGGCTTCTCGGCCAGGGACGGGTCGATGACGGCGACGAGGACGGAGCCGTCCTGCTTGCGGACCTTCAGGGCCGGGGCGACGTGGTAGCCCCACACGACGAAGCCCTTGGGGTGGTTGCCGGACCGGGCGACCAGCGGCGGGGCGTCCTTGATCTTGCGGAAGAAGGCGTCGTCGGCGAACGACCAGGCCTTGCCGGGCTTCAGCCCCAGCGCCTGCATCTGCAGGCCCATGAGGTGGGCGCGGGCGTAACAGCCATCAGGCACGTAGCGGAAGGCGATGTCGGTGCGGGCGGCGACGGCCTTGAACACCTCCAGGGCCTTGGCGTAATTCACGACGCTGATGCCGCCGGCCGTCTCGCCGGTGACGGGCCCCGGCGTCACGCGGCCGGTGTCACCCGTCTGCGTGCGGAGCCAGGTGATCGTCTCCGCCTTCGTCAGGCGGACATCGTAGCCGGCGTTGAACAGGCGGGAGGCCTCGGCGCGGGCCGCCTCGTCGCTGGGGAAGGTGCCCTTCAGGGCCCAGACGCTGGTGCCGGCCTTGCGGTATTCGAGTTTGAAGCTGCTGGTGACGCTGCCCCTCGGGCCGCTCGAGCCGGGGGAGGCGGGGGCCGCCACGGTCAGGGCGGCGACCACGGCCAGGCTGGCGAGCATGCGGACGAACATGGGGAGAGACTCCGATTGGTGTGACTCATCCACCTCAAATACTCCCCGATTTGTCCGCCGTGACGTGCGACTTGCGATTTAGTCCGATTACCCCTCCCCTCCCCCGGAGCACGCATCATGCGTTCACTGCTGTTCACCGCCCTGTTCGTCTGTACCGCCCTCGCCGCCGACACCGACCTGCCGCCCGTGCCCAAGGCGGACGCCGTCAAGAAGTGGGGCGGCGCCGAGGCCGTCGTCCTCGCCAAACTCACCGCCGCCAACTACCGCGGCGCCGGCCTGTCCGACCCGCCCGTCCACATGTCGATGCTCAGCCTGACGGTGGGCGACGCCCTGCGCGGCACGTTAAAGAAGGACGCGAAGGTCAACGCCTCCCACTCGATCCGCCAGAAAGACGCCCCGAAGTTCCCCGTCGGCAAGGACTGCATCATCGCCCTGTCGCAGTCCCGCGGCGCCTGGGTCGTGACCGCCATCGAGGAGGCCAAGCCCGCCGACCTCGCCGACGCCCGCGCCGCCCTCGCCCTGCCCATCGGCTGGACCGTGGACGGCAAGAAGGTGCGGTCACCCTGGGCCGCCCTCGGCAAGCCCGAGGAGACCGTCGCCTGGAAGGGCAAGGGGCTGACGTGCGGCTTCACCGGCAGGCCGGCGTTCCTCGTCGGATCCGCCGCCGAGGTCACCGTCGAGCACGTCAAGCCGAAGGTCGAGATGAAGTTCGGCAACCCCGACGGCGACGGCGAATACACCGTCACCGTGAAGAACCCGACGGACAAGGCCATCGAGGTGCCGGCCCTGCTGGTGGACGCCAGGGGCAACATCCTGTGGAAGGAGTGCCTGGTGATCGTGTGTCAGGGCAAGACCTACACCATCCCCGGCGCCGAGGGCGTGCGTGGCGCCGTCAAGCCCCTGAAACTGGAGGCGGGCAAGAGCGTCTCGGCGGCCGTGAACGCCCTGGCCCTGAAGGGTCCGGAGTGGCCGATGGGCGGTTACCGCATCGAGTTCACGTTCGGCCTGGGCGAGCGTGCGGTGACGAAGTCATTCTACTACCTGTCAAAGCACCACGACCCCATCCGCGAGAAGGCGTCCGGCGGCAAGTGACGAGGGCCTTCGTGGCGGCAGGTGTCCCGCCTGCTCGCCCGAGGACGCCGAGTCACATTCCCACTTCCGCGAGTCACCTGTCCACTTTTCCCCGAAGTGGGCAGGTGACTCGGCGTCATTTGACGCATGGTGTCACCGAAAGACGCCGGGTGCGCGGCCCACCTGGCCACCTGCCCACCTTCGTCACCGCCCCCCCGGCGGGCGTCCGTGGGCCGGATCAGGCCGTGCCGGATCGGGCGAGGCGGAAGTCAACCCTAGCCGTTCACCCGGCCTGTGGGGTTAGACAAAATGAGACGTGGAGTGCGGCCAGGGCACGGGAGTGGGTGGCCTGACCACAGGCCATGCAATGCAAATTCCGCCACGAATTTGCATTTCAGTCCCTCATGCCGCTGCGCGG
>CAZVZK010000064.1:0-56851 GCA_964630925.1 uncultured Alcaligenaceae bacterium | reverse complement strand
TATTGTGCCCCATGCACTTGTGTGTCAGAACGGTCGAAAAACCTACCCCTGAAAGCCCAGACACCCCCCTGCAACGCAAATCCCGCCCCGGAGTCACCCGCCCACTCCGCCGAGTCACCTGCCCACTTTCTGGAGAAGTGGCCATGTGACTCGACGCCAACTGTCGCATGCTGTCGCGGACCATCGGCGGGTGCGCGAGTCACATGGCCACTTGCCCACTCCGCGTACGCCCGCCTGGCGCCCGCCGTTGAGGGAATGTTGGGGACAATCAGCGCCCGCGCTCATTGTCTCTCAAACTGCTCTGTGAATCGCCCGCCCCGTGTGGTGTGATGCCGCGGATCTCGATGTCGGCCTGACGCCTTCGCGGCTGTCCCCGTGGGGCAGGCGTCCCGCCTGCCGGAGGTAGTCCACCCGTCGCTCACCGCCTCATCCCGCGCCCTCGCCAAGGCCGTCCGTTGAAGTCGCCAAGGCGAGCGGCGCGGCGTCAGCCCGCCGGTCCTGTTCCGCAGCGTCGCCCTCAACCCCTGTCCAGCAGCAGATCCACCGCCCAGCACCCCCGCACATGCGGTCCCGGCGAACGCAGATGCGTCAGGATTCCGCCCGCCGCCCCCGCCTCCTCCAGCGCGTCCGCCAGGACGCCGAGGCGGGCCGGGTCGAGGTGGCCGCTGGGGAGGTGACGCTCCTCGTAAGCGGCCTGCGCGAGTACACGCACATCAGCAGTGAGCCAGGCCAGATCGAGCGCGGTGGGGCGGAAGGGGTCGCCGACGAGATCGCGAAGGAGGCCGATGTACGCTTCGGTGGGGCCGACAATGCCGTACAGCAGCTCCTCGTCTTCTTGATCCAATGCCGGATCCGCCGCCGAGGCGATGACTTGCGCCGCGCCGGCCGGCCCGTCATCCAGGGCGGCGAACCAGCGGTTGAGGTAGTAATCCCGCGCGTCGTGCCACGCCCGTTGGAGGTCGGCCTTGTCCACCCGGCCGTCGGCGGCATCTTCGGCGACTTCGACAGCCGTCAGGCGAGGGCCGCCCGCGACATCCTCCCAGGATCGCCGCGCGCAGGCAGACACGAAGAGCCTCAACTTGCGTTCGCTCAGCTTCACGAACGCGAGCAACGCGCCGATGTCGCTCGTCCCTTGCCACTCTTCCGCCGTCATGGCCCCAGCGCCTTCGCGATCACGGGGCCCATCAGGTGCGTGTCCGCCAGGAAGCCATCGTGCCCGTGGTGCGTCTCCAACTCGTCGTAGGTCGCCTCCACCCCCAGCCGGCGCATCCGCTCCGCCAGCTCGCACACGTCCGACGGCGGGAACAGCCAGTCATGCCCGATGCCCACCAGCCACGTCCGCGCCCTCACCCGCGCCAGCTCCTCGTCGGAGATGTCGTACGTCTCCATCGCCCGCGTGATCGCCAGGTAGCTCCCCGCGTCGAACCGCCCCAGGAACGTCTTGCCCTGATGATCCAGGTACCCGCCCACGTCGAAGCGGTGGTCGTAGCTCTGCCACGGCCGCTCGACGGTGCGGCGGTTGGGGTGCCGGCCGAACCGCTGCGCGAACAGCGCCGCCGACTTGTAGCTGCACATCGCGATCTGCCGCGCCAGGGCCAGCCCACGCTGCGGCGGGTCGTCGCTGGGGTAATCCCCGTTCCGCCAGCCGGCGTCGTTGACGATGGCCTGCCGTTGCAGGTGCGCCAGGGCCAGCCCCATCGCGTTCAGCGGCGCCGCCCCGATGATCATGCAGCGCGGCACCCGCTCCGGATAAAGCGACGCCCACGCCAGCGCCTGCAACCCGCCGATGCTCCCGCCGACGACGGCGTGCACCCGCGGAATCCCCAGGTGGTCGAGGAGACGCCCCTGCGCCCGCACCATGTCGTTGATGCTCACCACCGGGAACGACCCGCCCCACGGCCTGCCGGTCGCCGGGTTGATCGACCGCGGCCCCGTGCTGCCGTAGCACGAGCCGATCACGTTGGCGCACACGATGACATGGCGCGACGGGTCGAACGGCAGGCCCGGCCCGGTCAGCTCCGCCCACCAGTCCGCGACGCGCGCCGACCCCGACAGCGCGTGGCACACCAGCACCACGCGGTCCGGCATGGCGTCGAGATCTCCGTAGACCGCGTAGCGCTGCGTGACGGCGGGCAGCTCGCCGCCGCCGTCCAGCGTCATCGGCCCCGACGTGAAGTCGGCCTCGACCTGCGGCGTCATGGCAAGCCCCCCCCGACGAGGGCGCGCTCGTCTTCTGCTTGGATGGCCGGGGTCGGCTTTGCGATCCCGGTTCTGACGCCTCGGCAGGACACTACGCGGACGGGGATGCCACCACCGGGGTCGCAAAGCCGACCCCGGCCACCCAAGACAAGCCAACAGCCGCGGCCGGTAGTCATGCGCCCCCCCGGCTGGCCTTCAGCGCCTGGTCCAGGTCCGCCGTGATGTCGCGGATGTCCTCGATGCCCACGCTGAGGCGGACCATCTCCGGCGTCACGCCCGTCGCCTTCTGCTCCGCCTCCGTCAACTGCTGGTGCGTCGTCGAGGCGGGGTGGATCACCAGCGACTTGGCGTCGCCGATGTTCGCCAGCAGGCTGAACAGCTTGACCGCGTTGATAAACCGCTTGCCCGCCGCCGCCCCGCCCTTGATGCCGAAGACGATCAGTGCCCCCGCGCCGTCGGGCATGTACTTCTTCGCCAGCGCGGCGTAGGGCGAATCGGGCAGGCCGGGGTAGCCCACCCACTCGACGTCCGGGTGCGACTTGAGGAACTTGGCGACGGCGAGGGCGTTCTCGCTGTGCCGCTGCATTCGCAGGTGCAGCGTCTCTGCGCCTTGCAGGATCAGGAAGGCGTTGAACGGCGCCAGGCACGCGCCCGTGTCGCGCAGGCCCTGCACGCGGGCCTTGATGATGAACGCCAGGTTGCCGAACGCCCCGGTGTACGACATGCCGTGATAGCTCGGGTCCGGGTCGGTGAACTCGGAGAAACGTCCCGACGCCTTCCAGTCGAACTTGCCGCTGTCGACGATGATCCCGCCGATGCTCGTCCCGTGCCCGCCGATGAACTTCGTCAGCGAATGCACCACGATGTCGGCCCCGTGCTGGATCGGGCGGCACAGGGCGGGTGACGGGGTCGTGTTATCGATGATGAGCGGCAGGCCGGCGGCGTGGGCGATGTCCGCCAGCTTCGCGATGTCGAGGATGTCGAGCTTCGGGTTGCCGACCGTCTCGGAGTACACCGCCTTCGTCTTCGGGCCGATGGCCTTCTTCAGCCCCTCGTAGTCCGCCGCGTCGGCGAACCTGACGCCGATGCCCATGCGTGGCAGCGTGTGGTGGAACAGGTTGTACGTCCCGCCGTACAGCGACGTGGTGCTGACGATCTCGTCCCCCGCCCTGGCCAGCGTGAGGATCGCCAGCGTCTCGGCGGCCTGGCCGGAGGAGAGCGCCAGCGCGGCGACGCCGCCCTCGAGCGCGGCGATGCGCTTCTCCAGCACGTCCACCGTGGGGTTCATGATGCGGGAGTAGATGTTGCCGAACTCCTGCAACGCGAAGAGGCGGGCGGCGTGGTCGGCGTCGTCGAACAGGTACGAGGTGGTCTGATAGATGGGGACGGCCCGGCTCTTGGTGGCGGGGTCGGGCGTCTGCCCGGCGTGGACGGCCTGGGTGGCGAAGTGCTGCTGCGGTGCGTCGGCCACGATTCTCGGCTCCTGCGGGCGGGATGGAGGAATACGCCTCTGTGTGTGTCTCTTTTCATGTGTAAGGGCGCGTGGCGCGGCGGCAAGTACAGGGGTCAGGGGTCAGGGGTCAGGGGTCAGTAAGATAATCCAGCGAACAGCCGGTGAACAGCCAAGGGAAGACGAGACTCCGGCTGTTGTCTCGGCTGTTGAGGCTGTTATTCTTGGCTGTTCACTGGCTGTTCTTCTTGGCTGTTCACTGACCCCTGACCCCTGACCCCTATTCTCAGCGGTACACCGCCGGGTCGAGCCACACGCTCCGCGAATGGGTGCCCCGGCCCGGCTGCTGCACCCGCAGCTCCAACACGTCCACCCCCGTCACCGCCAGACGGAATGACTCCGAGTCGCCCACCTTCTGGATCGCCCGCGACCTCCACAGCAGCTTGCCGTCGCCCCACACGGTGAACCACATCGGCGCCTCCGCCTGCTTCACGCCCGACCGCTCCGGCATGTCGCTCATCGCCGCCGCCCCGGTGAACAGCTTCTCCTGCCCGCCGAGCCGGTAGATGACCCGCCCGAAGGAGGTCTCGCGTGGGATGAACGAGATCCCCTTCGGCACCGCCCTGCCGTTGAATAGGATCGGGTCGTTCCCCGCCGGGTCCGGCGACCACGCCGGGTAGCCCAGCCGGCCATTCTTCCCGAAGGCGCCCCAGGCGGTGATCACGCCCTCCTCCGGCATGTCCGACAGGTAGCGCCTCTGCATCGACGCCTCCTTCCACGAGGCGTCGAGATTCAGCGGCGTCGGCGTCAGCTTCCTGATCTCCTCCGGCTCCGCCACGGGCTTCGGGTCGGGTTTCGGGTCAGGTTTGGGATCGGGCTTCGGCTCCGGCTTCGGGCCCGGCTTCCCGCCGTCCTGCTTGCCCTGGTCCGGCCTGCCGCCCAGGAGGGCCCCCAGCGGCCCCCACGCCCGCCAGGTCATCGCCAGGCCGACCACGACGATCAGCAGCACGATGCCGAACATGATGCCGAACGCCGCCAGCAGCTTGCTCACCCCGACGTTCTTCGTCGAACGCCGCCTCGGCTCGTCATCATCTTCCTCTTCGCGCCGGCGCCGCCTGCCCCCCTCGTCCTCCTCGTCGTCGAAGGCGCGGGCGAAGTCGCGCGAGACGTTCGAGAACGTGATGGTGCGGCGGGTGATGTCGGAGATGTGGACGTTCCCCCGGTTCAGCCGTGCCAGGAGGATGACCCCGCCGATGGCCGACGCCAGCATGACCACCATGCCGACGGGGATCATCCAGATCGCCTTCAAGGCGCTGCCGACCACCATGATGAGCAGGACCAACGCGATGAGGCCGGCGATCATGCCGTAGCGGATCACGTTAGGCCAGAAGAAGTGGCTTTCGTGGTCGGGGCACAGCGGCATCTCCATGCGCAGGCCGACGACCCGGCTGCCGTCCGCCTCGACGCCGCCGGGCGTGAGGTTTCCCTCCGCCGGCAGCACGCGGATGTAGACCTCCTTGAAGCGGCAGTCGCGCTCGCCGCACACGATGCAGAGACGCGGCAGCCTGTTGCCGCCGTGCCGCGCGAATCGGACCTTGGCCACGGCCGCCACCCTCCACCCCGACATCGTTCATCCAAGAGGATAGACGGACGCCCCCCCCCACGTCGGCCGCGTCATCGCCAGTCGCCGGAGAGCTGCCAGGCCGCCCACCACGCGGGCGGCGAACGCCTCTCCCGCTTGCCCGAGACGATCACCTCGGACGCCTTCCCCGCGGCACGCAGCCCGCGCGTGCCGCCCAGCTCCTTCGCCCGCGCCTCCACCAGGCCGGGGTCGCGCAGCACGTCCATCTGCGCCCGCCGCAGGGCGTCCAGCTTGCCACGCTTCTCCTTCCACAGGTGGTGGTAGAAGCGCTCCATCAGCACGCTCGTCGCCGCGTCATCCACCGACCACAGGCTGGTGACGACGCTGCGGCACCCGGCCATCTGGAAGGCCCGCTGCAGGCCGAGCGCCCCCTCGCCCGCCGCGCCCTCGCCCAGGCCGGTCTGGCAGGCGGAGAGGACGGCCAGCTCCAGGCCCGACAGGTCCATCTCCGCCACCTCCAGCGCCGTCAGCAGGCCGTCATCGTCCTCACGCGGGGCGTTGGCCCCGGCCAGCACGATGCCGCTGAGCAGGCCCGGGTGCCAGCCGGCCGGGGTGTCGTCGCGGGAGGGCGCGTCCGGCCGGGCGTCGGCCCCGGACAGCACGTCGCGCATCTCTCTCGGCGCGAAGTACCCGTGCGTCGCCAGGTGGGCCAACCGCACGCGCGGCAGTCGCCCGGCCAGGGCCGCCCGTGTCGCCGCCGTTCCGGTGAGGAGGCCGGCTTCGGCCCCGAAGGCCTTGCGGAACCCCGCCGCCACCGCCGCCGCCTCGGCCCGCGTCCCCGGCAGCGGCGTGTGCCGGCCCGTCCCCGTCCCGAAGTCCACCCCGCCGACGGCCAGCAGCGACGCAGGCCCCCCTGGTGGCTCCAGGAGCGCCGGCAGCAGCCTCGGGACCGGCAGGACGGCCAGCGCCACCTCTTCAATCAGGTAGGTCCCTGGCTCCTTCCCCGGCAGGGCCGCGAACGGCAGCCGCGCCATTGGGCCGTCAGGCGAGATCAGCACCACCTTGGCCCCGGCGAGGCGGCGGGCCAGGGGCTCCCACAGCCGGCGGCGGATCTTGGCCGCGGCCTCGGCGTCCCCCCGGCCCGCCTCCAGGGCCACGCGCCAGGCGTTCACCGCGTCCTCGATCTCGCCCGCATCGCCCAGGTCCACACGCTCCGTGGGCCGGTCCTTCCGCAGGACCCAGGCGGCCAGCAGCGGCCTCCAGCTGGCCTCGCCGCGCAGGCCGCGTCCGTCGTAGACGAACAGGTCGGCCAGGGCCACGCCGTCGGGCAGGGCGGCGCGTAGCGCGGCGCTGGTCATCGGGCGCGAGGCCATGCGGAACTCCTCGCTCACCTTCGACAGCCGGGCGTCCAGCTCGTCCTTCTCACGCACCAGCTCGGCGGCCCGGCGGCGCGAGGCCTCGTCCGGCCTCTGGCTGAACAGCGCCAGCTGCCGCGTCACGCCCAGCAGGCGGGCGGCCTCGCCCCTGGCCCGCTCGTCGCCCTGTAGCCGCAGGAAAAGCCGCCGCTGGTGTTGCGCCGTGAAGACCGCGCCCTTCCAGGCGACGACATGGTCGTGCGCGTTCAGCGGGGCCTCGTCCGGCAGGGCCAGCCGCCACGACAGCGGCAGCCGCAGCGCCGCGGCGGCCGCCAGCTGCTGCCGCTCCGACTGCACCGCGGCGAGCGTGTCGAGCCGACGGCGGGCCAGGTGCAGCGCCTGCTCCAGCGGGGGCAGGGCCGAGCCGGGCCGGCGGCGGGCGACGTACATGCCCCCCAGCGTCGTCAGGGACCTGATCGTCTCGGGGTGGTCGTCGCCCAGCAGGGCGCGCTTCAACTCCAGGCCCCGCGTCAGCAGGGCGACGGCGGCGTCGTACTCCCCGAGGCCGCGTCGGACGCAGGCGAGGTTGATGAGGGTGGTGGCGTAGGGGTTGTTGCGCTCGCCCAGGGCGCGGCGCTGGGTCTGAAGCACCTCCTCCAGCAGCGGCAGGGCGTCCCCGGGCCGGCCCACCTCCAGCTCGGTCATGGCCAGGTTCGTCGAGACGCCGGCGAAATGCGGGTGACGCTGCAGCCCCGCCCGCCGCAGGGCGTCCCGCGCTTGCTGGAACAGCCCCCGCGCCTTGGGGTGATCCTTCAGCCGCGAATACACCATCCCGAGGTTGTTCAGGGCCAGGGCGTGGTGCGGCTGTTTGGAGCCGGCGGCCTCCTCGGCGGCCAGCACCCGCAGGAGCAGCGGCAGGGCCGCCCTGTAGTCGCCCATCGCCGAGTGCAGCATGGCGATGTTGCCCAGGGTGGTGGTGTGTTCGGGGCGTCCCTCGCCGGACGCCTCGCGGTAGATCGCCAGCGCCCGGGAGTACAGGGCCAGCGCCCCGCGGAAGTCGCCCCGGTCCTTGCGCAGCACGCCCAGGTTGTTGAGCGCCGTCGCGTGCGCCGGGTGCCGCTCGCCCAGCGAATCGCGGGCGATCCGGGCCACCTTCTCCGCCGCGGCCAGGGCCCCGGCGAGGTCGCCCGTCTCCCGGAGCATCGCCCCCAGGTGCCCCAGGCAGGTCTGGTACAACACGTCCTCCTCTCCGACGCTCTCGCCCAGCAGGCGCAGCGCCTTCTCCGCCAGGGGGATGGCCGTCGCGTAGTCGCCCTCCATGTGCGGCTTGACCGACTGCCGGTGCAGCCGGCGGCCCTCCTCCTCGCGCCGCCGCAGCTCCGGGGTCAGCGCCGCGGAGCGTCGCGCCATCCGCAGCGCCCAGCGGCACTCCGTGGCCCGCCAGTGGCCCGCGCCCCAGAGGGCCTCGGCCCCGTCCGCCAGGCGTGTGAGGTACGCGAGGGCCTCCTTGTAGCGCCCGCGCCGCTCCTCCCACAGCCCCAGCCACCGCAGGGCGTCGGACACGGGCTGCGACGGCTCGCCCAGCGCCTCGCGGAACAGGGCCTCCGCCTCGGCCATGCCGGCGACGGCCCCCGCCTGCTCCCCCTCTGCCCACGCGCGGCGGGCGGCGGCCACCTTCTCGCCGCCGCGCCGCAGCAGCCGCAGCTGGGCCTCGGAGGCCGGCGCCGGAGCGGCGGCGGCGAACAGCAGGATCACCAGCCCGGTCATACCCCCCCCACGTTAGCGCCAGTCCCCCGAGAGCTGCCAGGCCGCCCACCACGCCGGCGGCGAACGCCGCTCCTTCCTGCCCGAGACGATCACCTCTGACGCCCTGCCCGTGCCGCGCACCCCCTTCACGCCGGCAAGATCCTTCGCCCTGGCCTCCACCAGGCCCGGGTCGCGCAGCACGTCGATCTGGGCCTGCCGCAGGGCCTCGGCCTTCGACAGCTTCTTCTCCCAGAGGTGGAGGTAGAAGCGCTCCATCAGCACGCTGGTCGCCGCGTCGTCCACGCTCCACAGCGACGACACCACCGACCGGCACCCCGCCACGGCGAAGGCGCGCTGGAGGCCCTGTAGCCCCTCGCCGCGCGTCAGGGCCCCGAGGCTGCTCTGGCAGGCGGAGAGGACGGCCAGCTCCATGCCCGACAGGTCCAGCTCGGCGATCTCGACCCCCGCCAGCGAGCCGTCGGCGTCCGGGCGGTTGGCGCCGGCGAACACCAGGCCGCACAGCAGGCCGGGGTGCCAGCCGCCCAGGCCGCGCTCACCCGGCGGCACGTCGGGGCGGCCGAGGGCGTCACGCATCTTCTCCGGCGCGTAGAAGCCGTGCGTCGCCAGGTGGGCGTGGCGGGCCTTCACCAGGGCCGCACGCACGGCGGCCTTCGTCGCCTTCTCGCCGGCCAGCGCCGTCACGGGCCCGGCCTTGTACCGCGCCGCCGCCGCCTCCACCTCCGGACGGGTCGCCGGCAGCGCCGCCCAACCCCCGCCCTCCCCGAAGTCCACGGCCCCGACCGTCAGCAGGCCGGCCCGGCCCGCCGCCGGGCGGAGCAGCGCCGGCAGCGCCTGCGGCTGCGGGATGATCGACAGCCGCGTCTCCTCGAGCAGATGGCTCCCCGGCTTCTCGCCGGGCAGGGCGCAGAAGGGCACGCCGGACAGCAGGCCGTCGGGCGACACGAGCACCGTGCCGGCGCCCGCGAGGTGCTTCGCCAGCGGCGTCCACACCAGCGCCTTGAGGCGGGCCGGGGCCAGGCCGCCGTCGCGGCCGTCTTCCAGCATCCGCCGCCAGGCCTGGACGGCCTCCTTCACCGGCGCCTGCTCGCCCAGCTCGACGCGCGTCGGGGCGGCGCCCCGCTTCAGGACGAACGCGGTCAGCCGGCGGACGTGCCGCCCGGCGCCCTCGGGCCTGGTGAAGTCCTTGCGCGTGTAGAACAGGTAATCGACGAGGACGACGCCCTCGGGCAGGGCGGCGGCGAGGCCCTCGGGCGTGATGCGGCGTGTATCCCCGGCCTCGCGGTAGGCGACGGAGAGACGCGAAAGCACCGCCTCCTGCCGCTCCACCTCGGCGGACAACGCCGCGAGACGCTGCCGCCTCGCCTCCTGGCCCTCGCGCCCCACGGGGGCGGACGCCAGGGCCGACAGGCCCGCCGCCGCCTCGCGCAGCCGCGCCGCCGCCTCCGCCGCCTCCGGGCCGGCCGACCCGAGCGAGGTGAACAGGCGGCGGTCCTGGGCCAGCCGGAAGGCCGCCCCCTTCCACGCCAGGACGTGGCGGTAGGGGTGGGGCCCCTCGTCGTCGGGCAGGGAGAGGCGGGCGTCGATGTACTGGCCGATGCGGACGAGGGCGGCCAACTGCTGGCGCTCCGACTGCACCGCCGCCGCGATGTTGGCCGCCTCGGAGGAGCGCCGCAACGCCTCCTCGATGGTCAAGACGGCGGGTCCGGGCCTCCGCGTGGCCTGATAGACGGCGGTCAGGTTGGAGAGGACGGTGGCCCGCGTGTTCCCGCGCGTCTCAGGCGGCACCAGCTCAAGGGCGTGCGTGTACGACCCACGCGCGTCTTCGAACCGGCCCAGGTTGTGGTACGACACGCCGACGTTGCTCAGGATCTCCGCCAGGCCGTGATGCGTCTGCCCGAGGGCCTCCCTCTTCATCGCCAGGGCCTCGCCGTAGAGGCGGAGAGCGGCCTCGTCGTCGTCGGCGTTCGACGCCACCAGGCCGAGGGCGTTGAGGGCCGAGGCGTACCGCGGGTGCTTCTTCCCGGCGGTGGCGGCGAAGACGGCGGCCGCCTCCTCCAGCAGAGGCTTCGCCTCGCCCGGCCGGCGCAGCGCCACCAGCAGGCCGGCCAGGTTGTACATTTGCTGGGCGGTGCTCTGGTGGCGGCGGCCGTACGCCGCCTGCGTCAGCGCCAGCGCCCGCCGCGTCTCCGGCAGCGCTCCCTCCAGGTCGCCGCTCTCCTGAAGGAGGACGGCGGTGTTGGACACCGCCAGGGCGTAGTCGGGGTGCCTCTCGCCCAGGGCGGCCCGCGTCACCTCCACGCCGCGGCGCGACAGCAGAAGCGCCTCGCGGTAGTCGGCCGTCTCCGCCAGGGCCGACGAGAGCGTCCGCAGGGCCACCGCGTACAGGTGGTGCCGCTCGCCCACGGAGGCGGCAAGCACGGCGACGGCCTCGCGCAGCAGAGGCACCGCGCCGCGTCTGTTCCCGCCCTCGATCATCGCCGCCGCCAGGTTGTTCAGGCTCACCGCCACGTCGGGGTGTTTCGGCCCGAGCGCCGCCCGTCGCAGGGCCAGGGCGCGGCGGTACATCGCGGCCGCCTCGCGGTAGTGGCCCACCTGCCCCAGGGAGTGCGCCACGTTGTTCAGGGCGGAGATGGCCACGGGGTCGCGCTCGCCCGTGGCGGCCACGATGACCGCCAGCGCCTCGCGGTGCAGGTCGATCGCCTCGGCGAGGCGGCCCAGGTCCTCGTACAGGGTGGCGAGGTCGTTGAGCGCCATGCCGTATTGCAGGCTCCACGCCCCGCGTGTCTCGCGCAGGATGGCCAGGGCGCGGCGGGAGGCGGCCAGGCCGGCATGCGGCTCGCCCCTGGCCGCGTGCCACAGCGCCAGGTTGCCCAGGCTCTCGGCGACGGCCGGGTGGGAGCGCCCCAGGGCCCCCTCGCGGATGGCCAGGGCGCGGCGCAGGGGCCCTTCCGCCTGCCCCAGATCATCGGCCTTCTTGAGCGCCAGGCCGAGGTTGTTGAGCGCCGCCGCGTGGTGCAGGCACCTCTCGTCACGGGCGGCGGCGAACAGCGTCGCGGCCTCGCGGAACGCCCGGGCGGCCTTGACGTAATCGCCGGCCTCGTGCAGGCGCTTGCCCTCGCGGTTGCGTGTTTCGGCCCGCGCCTCCTTCTCCTTGAGCGCCGGCGGGAGGGGCGACTCCGCCTCGCGCGCCTTGCGGGCCGCGTCGGCCTCGCGCCAATTGCCGGGGCCGAGGAGGCGGCGCCACGCCGCCTCCTCCTGCCGCCAGGCCGTGGCCGCCGACCCCTCCTGCCCGGCGATCCGCAGGAGGCGGCCCAGGGCCCTGAACGAGCCGGCGACCTGCGCCGAGGTCTCGCCCTCCAGCTCCACCTCGAGGCGGAGGGCGGCGAGGACCGCCTTGGCCGCCTCCGGCAGGTCGCGGGCGATGAGGTGCTTGGCCGCCCCCGCGTGCAGCGCCTTGATGCGCGTCAGCAACACCGCCTGTTCGGGCGTCGGCTGGCCCGGCGGGGCGGCACCGGAGAGCATCAGGATCAGCAGGGGCGTCATGGCGGCCTCCCCGGGTCAACGCGTCTTCGCCTTCACGCAGCGGAAGCCCAGCGCGTCGCTCGTGAACCCGGCGTCGCGCCCCTCCCGCGCGGCGCTGCGGCAGCGCTCCGCCGGCGAATTGAACCCGCCGCCGCGGACCACGAAGCGCTTCGCGTCCTTCGTCAGCCACGCCGAGCCGTCGGCAGGGGCGTCCTCGTAGTCATCGTGCCAGCTATCGAGCACCCACTCCCAGACGTAGCCGTGCATCTCGTGCAGGCCCCAGGCGTTGCCCTTCTTCGACCCCACCGGGGGGTCGTTGCCGGGGGCGTTCTTCGCGTACCAGCAGTAATCGCCGATGTCCTTGACCACGCCGAACGAGTACGGCGTCTTCGTCCCGGCGCGGCAGCAGTACTCCCACTCGGCCTCCGTCGGCAGGCGGACCTCCTCGTCCGCCCCGAGCAGCTTCAACTTGCGCATCTCCTCCGTGGCCTTGCGGCAGAACTCGTTGGCGTCCGTGTAGGTGACCAGCTCGACGGAGTTGCGCGGCCCCTGCCACTTCGCGGGGTTCTTGCCCATGACCGCCTTGTACAGCTCCTGCGTCACCTCGTACTTCGCCATGTGGAAGGGCGACTTCATCTTCACCGTCCGGGCGGGACGCTCCTCCTTCGGCCCGTCCTCGGTGCCCATCGTGAGCTCGGCGGGGAACTTGCCCTTGCCCGGCGTGATCGCCACGAATTCCGAGGCGAACAGCTTGAGGGCGGCCTCCTTGTCGCGGAAGGGAGGCTTGGGCGGCTTCGGCTGGGCCGGGGCGAGCAGCGGCAGCAGCAACACGCACATCAGCGGCAAACGGGACAGGCCCATGAGGGGCTCCTGGTGAGGGGTCAGCGGCTGGTCAGGCAGGGCAGGATGTCGTCGCGGTAGGCGAACACGGCCGGCAGGCCGCCGGTGTGCATGAACACCACGGTGTCGTCCGGCCCGAGCCGGCCTTCCCGGATGTCGTGGAGCAGGGCGGCCATCGCCTTGGCGGTGTAGACCGGGTCGAGGAGGACGCCCTCCGTGGTCGCCAGCAGACGCAGCGCCTCCAGGCCCCCCGGCGTCACCACGCCGTAGGCCGGCCCGATGAAGTCCTCGCGCAGGTCGATGTCCTCGCGCGTCAGCCGGTGCGGCAGGCCCAGCAGCGCGGCGGCGCGGCAGGCCGTGTCGGCCATCTTCTGCCGCGTGTCCCACCCCCAGCGGATGGGCGAGATCAGCCGCATAGCCCACGGCAGGCCCAGGACGGCCCGGCCCAGCGCCAGCCCGGCCCCGGTGGGCCCGGCGGCGGAGGAGTACACCGCCGCCGGCTCCAGCCCGCGCTCGCGCACCTGGTCCACGACCTCGGCCAGGGACAGCAGGTAGCTGGCGGCGGCGAGGGGGACGCCACGCTCCTCGTCGCAGACGTAGGGGCGGCGGCCCTCGGCCCGCAGGGCCTCGGCCCGCTCCATCACCAGGCGGAACAGCGGCTCGCCGACCGGCGTGTCCACCAGCTCGACGCGGGCGCCCACGAGGTGGTCGAGGAGCAGGTTGCCCTGGAGGTCGTCGTCGTGCGTGGTGCGGCTGAGGAGGAGGCGGCACTCCAGCCCCAGGCGGGCGCAGGCGGCGGCGGTCTGCCGGCAGTTGTTCGACTGGACGCCGGCGCCCCAGACGATCGTGTCGCACCCCTGGCGGAGGGCGTCGGCGAGGAGGAATTCGATGTGCCGGGTCTTGTTGCCGCCGAAGAGCAGGCCGGTGCAGTCGTCGCGTTTGATGAGGAGGCGGCCCAGGCCGATGCGTTCGGCGAAGCGCGGGGCCTCCTCCATCGGCGTCGGCAGGTGGGCCAGGCGCAGGCGCGGGAGGGCGGACAGGGCGCGGCGGACGTCGTCGGGGGAGAGTGTGGGGACGCTCATGAGGCCCTCGCGGCGGGTTGTGCCTCGATGTGCAGAGTCTATGCCGGCCACGGGGCGGGGGCGAGGCGCGGAATCCAGAGGGAGACGCTTGAGCCCGCGGCCCCGGTCCGCATGATGTGAGGGAGCCCACCCCGATGCGCACCCGAGGAGCTGAGATGATGCGTTCGCTGATGGCCGCCCTGGTGATGTGCTGCGCCGCCGCCGTGGCGGGGGCCGAGGACGCGAAGGACGGGCCGGCCCCGCTGTACAACGGGAAGGACCTGACGGGGTGGGGCTACAAGTCGGGCGAGAAGTTCGACGGCAAGGCCGAGTCGGACGACAAGCGGTTCTCGGCGAAGGGGGAGGCGATCGTGGTCAACCCCGGCAAGGGGATCAAGCAGTTGTGGACGACGCGGAAGTTCCCGAAGGACTTCGAGCTGCGGCTGGAGTTCCGGGCGGAAGTGAACGCCGACAGCGGGCTGTTCCTGCGCGGGCCGCAGCTGCAGGTCCGCGACTACCTCGTGGCCGGGCCGTACAAGAAGCTGAAGAAGTACAAGGCGCAGGACTGGAACGAGATCGTGGTGGTGGTGAAGGACAACGTGGCCCGCTGCACCTGCAACGGCGAGGTGCTGGAGGCGGCACTCAAGCTGCCGGCGGACGGCGGCATCGGCCTGGAGGCGGACAGGGGCAAGATGGAGTACCGCAACATCCGGATCAAGGAGGCGAAGTAGTCGGGGCCGGCGTCGCCCACGCCCAGATACCGCTTCGGGATCACCGAACGTTCCCGTTCAACCGGGTGTGGGGATTAGACGGAAGTAGACGGGTGGGATGGCCGGGGTGGGGCGGATTGCATTGCATTGCACCCCCCCAGGCACCCCCTGCAATGCAAATTCCTGGCTGAATTTGCATTGCAGGGCCTGTGGTCAGGCCACCCACTCCCGTGCCGTGGCCGCACTCCACGTCCCATTTTGTCTAACCCCACAGGTCGGGTGAACGCCTACCACAGAACTATCACCGCTCAAGGAGTCAGTCATGCCATGGCTCGGAATTCGGCCCGCCCTGCTCGGCGCCGTGCTTGTTACACTTGCCGCCCCCGCGATCGCGGCGGACAAGCCCGTGAAGGTGTTCATCCTCGCCGGCCAGTCGAACATGGAAGGCCACGGGTTCATTAAGGCCGACCCGAAGCGGAACGGTGGCAAGGGAAGCCTGGAGTACGTCGCCAAGGACAAGGCGACGGCCGACAAGTTCAAGCACCTCGTGGGCAAGGACGGCAAGTGGGCCGTCCGCGACGACGTGTGGATTCACTACCTGGACCGCAAGGGCAAGCTGACGGCCGGGTTCGGGGTGAAGGAGGACCGCATCGGCCCGGAGCTCGGGTTCGGGCTCGTGGTCGGCGATGCGTTCGAGGAGCCCGTCCTGATCATCAAGCTGGCGTGGGGTGGCAAGAGCCTGGCGAAGGACTTCCGCCCGCCGAGCGCGGGGGGCGAGGTCGGCCCGTTCTACAAGGAGGTCGTCGGCCGGACGAAGGCCGTGTTGAAGGGCCTGGGGAAGGAGTTCCCGGAGCTCGGCGGCCGCGGGCACGTCCTGGCCGGGTTCGGCTGGCACCAGGGGTGGAACGACCGCGTCAACCAGGCGTTCGTGGACGAGTACGAGAGGAACATGGCCCACTTCATCCGCGACGTCCGCAAGGACCTCGGGGTGAAGGACCTGCCGTTCGTCATCGCCGAGACCGGCATGACCGGCCCGGGGGAGAAGCACCCGCGGGCGCTGGCGTTGATGAAGGCGCAGGCGGCGGTGGCCAGGTACGAGGAGTTCAAGGGGACGGTGGCGTTCGTGGGCACCAAGGCGTTCTGGCGGCCGGAGGCCGACTCGCCGACCAAACAAGGCTATCACTGGAACAGCAACGCCGAGACGTACTACCTGATCGGCGAGGCGATGGGCACGGCGATGAAGAAGCTGTGCGAGAAGAAGTCGGCCAAGTAAGTACCCACCAGTCCCCCCAACGGAGGTCGTCGGATGCCGAGCCGTTCCCGCCGCATCGCGGTATGCGTGTCGCTTCTGCTGTGTTGCCCGGCCGCCGTCGTGGCGGACGACAAGCCGCCCCGGAAGGCGGAGATGGCGGGCTACCTGCTCGTCCCGCATGGCAAGGTGGACGCGAAGTACAACGCCGGGTTCTCGATGTACGTGGCGGCCTGGCCGCTGCTGAAGAACTACCCCGGACAGCAATTCCAGAGCGGGCTGTTCGGCACCTGGATGTTCGCCCAGTTGGACGGGCCGAAGCCGGAGAAGATGTACTCCGACATCGAGGGCGGCCTCGGCTGGTGGCGAGACACCCGCTTCGCCACCGAGACGCCGAAGTTCATCATGGGCGGGGTGGCCCTGAACTTCGTCGAATGGGCGAACGGCCCCGGCGCCGGCAAGGGCCGCGACTGGAAGAAGCCCGCGGGGCATTACGCCATCGCCCAGCTCAGCCCGTGGGTGCTCTGGCCGCCCGACGGCCTGAACCTGAAGCAGGGCACGAACGGCGAGCTGTTCGGCTACGGCTACCTGCCCCTGCCGCTGACCGCCCCCAAGAAGACGACCGCCGGCAAGGACGTGCCGACCGGCAACCACTGTTGGACGCTGTTCCTGAACACCGGTAACTTCAAAGGGCCGGTGACGTTCTTCCTGCCGCACTTCTGGTCCAAGCCGACGGCCCAGAGCCCGAAGCTGGCCGGGCTGTTCCTCGACACCCGCCCGTCCGAGCCGAACAAGGCGATCCAGATGGAGACGCAGCACGTGCCGGCGTACATCGGCACCGATGCGAAGGGGGGCACCTACGCCCGCGTCGCCCCGACGCAGTTCCCGGCGAAGGCCGACGGCGACGCCCCGCTCATCCACCGCATCACCGCATACAGCAAGGCCGCCCTGTGGGACGGCGTGGAGGGGTGGTTCAACGGCGGCAAGGAAGTGTCGGGGCTGATCGATCCGAAGGCCACCGCCGTTCACGCCTTCAAGGGCGGGGGCGGGGCGACGTGGCAGATTTACCCCCCGGGCACGCCGCGCGAGAAGAAGGTGCGGCTGGCGTGGAGCTCCTTCGCCACCCCTGCCGCCCTCGACGAAACCACCTACGGGTACAAGTGGGCGAAGGAGGCCGTGACGAAGGCCGGCGTACTCGTCACCCTGCCCGAATACTACCGGCTGGAGAAGGACAAGAAGGGCAAGGAACAGTGGGTGGTGGTGAAGGCGAAGGACGTGCCCGCCGAGACCGGACTGGCGGAGGTGACGTTCCCCCGGCGGCGGACGGCCAAACCGCAGGCATACGTCACGCCCGACGAGGCGGACAGTTGCTGGAAGAAGCCGGGGCCGGCGGCCGGGCCGTTCGAGGCGAAGCTGGGGGACGGCAGTGTCGTCACCTATTCCTGGTATCGCTTCGCCGACCAGCCCGCGCTGCTGAACGCCGACCTGACCGCCGCCGAGCGGGAGGCCCTCCAGAAGCGTGTCGAGCTGCTCCACAAGAGCTGGACGAAGGACAGGCAGTACCTTCCGCCCCCGACGCTCGGCAAGCTGGCGGACCTCGACCCCGCCGTACTCGTGACGCCCCCGAAGGGCCTCGAAATCGGGTACGTTCCGATCGCGACCCGCCAGGGGTTGAAAGAGTGATCGGGACCGCCCCGCCGCGACACAGGAGACCTCCCATGCCGTTGTTCAACTTCCCCCGCCTCGCCGCCCTCATGGCGGTGATCACCTGCGCGACATCCACGCTCGCCCAGGACACAAAGTCGCTTCCTCGCCCGGACGGCAAGCCTGCCGACCACACCAAGAAGGTGAAGGTTTTCATTCTGCTGGGCCAGTCCAACATGCTCGGCTTCGGGCGCGTCGGGCCGAAGGAGGCCAAAGGCACGCTCGAGTACATGATCAAGGAGAAGGGGAAGTACGGCTTCCTGGTGGACGACGCCGGGCTGTGGACGACCCGGAAGGACGTGCGCTACGTGCACGTGATGGACCAGCGGGGCGTCAATTACAAGGACCTGGAGAAGTTCGCCGATGTGAAGAACGATTGGCTCACGGTGAAGGGCAACTTCGGCCCGGAGCTGGGCTTCGGCCACGTTCTGGGCCACGCCCTGGACGAGCCGGTGCTGGTGCTCAAGGCGTGCATCGGCAACCGCAGCCTCGGCTGGGACCTGCTGCCGCCCGGGAGCGAGCGGTACGAGTACGAGGGCAAGGTGTACGCGGGGTACAAGGACGTCGCGCCCTCGTGGGTGAAGGGGGCCGAACCGAAGGCGGTGCCGTGGTACGCGGGCCGGCAGTACGACGCGGACACCGCGCACGCGAAGGCGGTGCTCAAGAACCTGAAGAAGTACTTCCCCGACTACAAGGATCAGGGCTACGAGGTCGCCGGGTTCGTCTGGTGGCAGGGGCACAAGGACCAGAACGCGGCGCACGCGAGCAAGTACGAGGAGAACCTCGTGCGGCTCATCAAATCGCTGCGCAAGGACTTCGCCGCGCCGAACGCGAAATTCGTCCTCGCCACCGGGTGCGGGAACCCGGGCCGCGAGGGCTTCGGGCTGAAGATCGCGGAGGCCCAGCTCGCCGTCGGCGACGCGAAGAAGCACCCCGAGTTCAAGGGCAATGTGAAGGCCGTCGATACACGCGACCTGTGGCGGGACGCGGCCGACTCGCCCGTCAATCAGGGCTACCATTACAACCACAACGCCGAAACCTACATGGAAACGGGGCTACGGCTCGGACGGGCGATGGCCGACCTCCTGAAGGGCGGTGGCAAATGACCCGCCCGCCTTCCGCCCCCCTTCTGTCGCTCGCCGTCGTGGCGGCGGCCGTGCTGCTGCCGGCCCCGGTGTGGGCCGGCGAGCCGACGAAGCCGAACGTCGTCTACATCCTGGCGGACGACCTGGGGTACGGCGATGTGGGGTGCTACAACCCGGCGTCGAAGATCTCGACGCCGGAAATGGACCGGCTGGCCAAGGGGGGGGTGCGGTTCACGGACGCGCACTCGCCGTCGGCCGTCTGCACCCCCACCCGCTACGCCCTGCTCACCGGCCGGTACGCGTGGCGGACGCGGCTGCAGCGGAACGTGCTGGGACCGTTCTCGCCACCGCTCATCGCCGAGAAGCAACTGACTGTCCCCGCCCTGCTCCGCGAACAGGGGTACGCCACCGCGTGCATCGGCAAGTGGCACCTCGGGTGGGGCTGGCCCAAACCCGGCGACGGCGGCGAACGCGACTTCACCAGGCCGATCCCGGACGGCCCGACGGCCCGGGGGTTCGACTCGTACTTCGGCACAGACGTGCCGAACTACCCGCCGTACTGCTTCATCGAGAACGGCCGCACCGTCGGCCTGCCGTCCGGGATGGCCCCCGTCGGCCGCGACTCGTTCAACATCGCCGGGCCGATGGTGCCCGGCTGGAAGCTGGTGGACGTGCTGCCGGGGTTGGAGAAGCGGGCGGCCGAGTACATCGGGAAGGCGGCGAAGGGGGGCAAGCCGTTCTTCCTCTACCTGCCACTCACCTCTCCGCACTACCCGGTGGTGCCGTCACCGGCCTTCAAGGGGAAGAGCAAGGCGGGCGATTTCGGCGACTTCGTGGTGCAGACCGATCACGTGGTGGGCGCGGTGCTGGCTGCGGTGAAGAAGGCCGGCGTCGAGGAGGACACGCTGGTCATCCTCACCAGTGACAACGGCCCGGAGGTCACCGGCGAGGTGAAGCCCGGCGCGTACGGCCGGCTGAAGGAGTTCGGGCACGCCAGCATGGGCGCCCTGCGCGGGGCCAAACGGGACGCCTGGGAGGGCGGGCACCGGGTGCCGTTCATCGCCCGCTGGCCGAAGAAGATCAAGGCCGGAACGACGTGCGACGAGACCGTCTGCCACGTCGATCTGATGGCGACGCTGGCGGCCCTGCTGAAAGTGAAACTGCCCGCCGACGCCGGGGTGGACAGCGTCAACATCCTGCCCGCCCTCCTCGGCGAGAAGCGGAGAGGCCCGCTCCGGGAGGCGGCAGTGCATCATAGCGGACAGGGCAAGTTCGCCATCCGCCGGGGGGACTGGGTGCTGATCTTCGCCCCCAGCGGCGACGACAACGGCAAGAAGGGTGAGCCGGCGTGGCTCCGCACGGACCGCGGATACAAGGCGCACACCGAAGCGGGGGAGCTGTTCAACCTGGCCAAGGACCCGACGCAGAAGGACAATCGTTACCTGGCCGAGCCGGACAAGGTGAAAGAGCTGGCCGCCCTGATGGGGCGTTACGTGACCGACGGCCGGAGTACCCCGGGGCCGAAACAGAAGAATGACGTAGACGTCACCTGGGACAAGCGTGGCAAGTGACTCCGTTGATCGAACACTTATGTGGAGGCGGCCGGATGACACCCGCGGTGCTGCTCACGCTGTCTCTGCTGGCAGCCGACCCTGACTTCAAGCCCGAACAGGGCAAGCTCCCCGTCCCGCCTCCGAAAGGGGCGGCCGTGCTCCTCGACGACAAGGGGAAGCACTTCTTCCTGAGCATGGCGGGCGAGAAGATCAACTGGCCGGCCGTGGACGGTGTGATCACCTCGACGTCCAACAAGAAGAACCAAAACCACATCGTCTCGAAGCTGCACTTCAAGGACGCCGACATTCACGTCGAGTTCATGCTGCCGGAGAAGGGGTCCGGGAACAGCGGCGTGTACATCCACGGGCACTACGAGGTGCAGATCCTCAACTCGTTCGGCAAGGCGAAGATCACTCAGGAGGACGCCGGGGCGCTGTACGGGTTCTCGCCGCCGCTCGAAAACGCCTGCCGGAAGCCGGGCGAATGGCAGGTGTTCGACATCCGCTACCGGGCGCCGCGGCGGGACGAGGCGGGGAGGATCGTCGAGAACGGGGCGGTCACGGTGTGGTTCAACGGGAAGAAGGTGCAGGACGGTGCCCGGTTCGGCGAGCCGAAGTCGGCATTCCACCCGTTCCGCTACGGCAACACCCCGTATCTGAACTCGATCCGCGACCGGCAGAGGAAGACGATGACTGGCCCGGTGTTCCTTCAGGATCACGGCAACCCGGTGAAGTTCCGCAACGTCTGGGTCCTCCCGGCGGACAAACACGCCTTCACGTACGAGCCTGACAGCAAGTAAGCCTGCACCGAGTCGTCGTGGTGCCGTCGGCTTCTGCCCTGTTGGGCGGCCGCGGGTCTGCTCAGGGCGGAACAACCTGACGAGGCGAAACGCTTGCGATCCTGCTTGCGGACGTTATTCCATGCGCCTGCATCTGATCGTTCCCGGCATCAGGACGTAACCACATATCGCTTCGGCAGCTCCGCCCCGGCCACGAAGCTCAGCTTGCCGATCTTGCACGTTCCGAACATCGGACAACTATGATCGGAAATGCTTCCTCCGCAACGGCTTGCGACTTGGCCATTTCCCGACCGAGTCTCTGGAATCCACCAAAAACCTCTGTTTCCCTGGGGTTCTTGACAGATTCTTGACAGGTTCTTGGCAGCTAGACGGCGGCGATGGGGCCGAGCGTCTTCAGCACCTCTCGTATCTGCTGCTCGAACTGGCCGCCGACGCCCAGTACGGCGGGCACCTTCTCCAGCACGCCTTTGACGTTCTGCGTCACCACGCCGACCGTTGTTACGCCGATGCAGCGGTCGAGCATGGCGTTGCACAGCGAGAGCGACTCCCAGTAGGCTTCGATGTCGTCGGGCGACACGGCCTCGACGAAGAATGGCCGCTGCAAGTATTGGCCGGCGGCGTTCAACCGGAAGCGGTTTGGAAGGACGGGGTTGGTCGTCACGCGCGATGGTTCGACTCCTGCGTGGCCCGCAACCAGCTTTTCCAGCGGCGGCACGATGAGACCCGCGAGCCGACGATTGAAGCCGATTTCGAGGAGCAGCCCGTTGAGGTCAGGGAGGGTCGTCTGCGCGCGGTTGGCGGCAGCCCACCTGTCAAGCGCCAGCAGCGCCTGCCCGTCGATCAGCCGCGAGCACGCGGCCAGCGGGTGCCCGACGGAGCCGAAGAAGTGCTGCCGCGCGTCGTCGGAGAAGCTGCCGCCGTTGACGGCGTAGAAGGTCTGGATGCGTTGCTGCTCCGCGGTCTGCGGGTGGGTGAACGGGTTGGCGAATGCCTGGCGGCAGTCCTGAATCACCGTCTCCACCGCGGCCAAGCCGATGCTGGCCTCGTACTTCGCCTGCAGGCCGTAGTAGCGGACGTGCCCGAAGCGGTCGATCTCAGCGAACACGAGGTCCTTGCCGAACTCGCCTTGCGAGCGGTGGTAGTTGGCCACTACCGAGAAGCCGAGGCGGTGCAGCAGTGGAATCAGCATCCGCTGCACAAAATCGTCCTCGCTGCTGTAGCTGAACTCTTTCGGGAAAGCCATGGGGCGCTCCGGTTCCGTGGAAGATCATTGCCCTGATTATATGCGCCTGCCTGCGCTGCCGCGCGTGCCCGCGCCTGCTGCGGCCCCGGCCAGCGCGGATGCGGTCACGATGATGAGCGTACCTGAACCCCGGCCTTCCGATCCGGCCTTTTTCATGCATCGAAGAAACCGCTTGCGCGAGGAACAATGCTCATCTATTCTCTATACAGCATGGGAGATGAAATCTGTATATATGATATAAATTGATATTGAATAACAGTAGTCCAAAGAAATATGGATGAAGAAAGTGCGTGAATAATCCTACAGCGCTGAAGAAGCATTTACAGTTTACCGCTCATGCAACGTAAACCGCTAAGAGGTGGTCCGTTATGTCTCTCCCGACGCGGCCGGCAACTACGCCAGTTACTTGCGGCAGGTGGCATGACCCCAGGCGAACTCCGCAACATCGGTGAACGACTCTATGGCCCACGCTGGCAGACGAAACTGGCGCGGGCCTTGCCCGTTTCTCCCCGTGCCGTTCGGCACTGGCTTTCCGGCAAGCGGAAGATCAGGCCCGTGGTCGCTAAGAGCATCAGGCGGCTGTTTGCGGACGAATCGGCTCAAGTTCAGCCCGTCACACGACTTCCGTAATATCAGCCGCAATGCGTATCAGATGTACGGAGCATTTTTGACAGATTCTTGACAGAAATCGCGGTGCACATCTGGTACGCGACCTACGTAACTATGTACCGCTTCGGGATTTCTGCTCCGGCCACGAACGACAGCCGGGCAATCTTGCACATCTGGTAGACGTTGATGCGGAAGTCGGGGCAGGTGCTGACCAGGCAGTAGGCGTCCGCCGGCGAGAAGCCGTGCTCGGTGATCAGCCAGTCCATCAGGTGCGTCGTCGCCGTCTCGACGGCCACCTCCAGCGGCCGCGACGCATGGACGGCGACGATGGAATCCGGCTTCTCGATCCGCATCCACGGGATGCGCTTCTGCTTCACCAGCGACAGCTTCACACGCACCGCCGCCGTCGTCTCCGCCGCCGTGCCGGTGAACTCCGTGTCGCCCTGGCTGGCGTGCACGTCGCCCAGGTAGAACAGCGCCCCCGGATGATGCACCGGCAGCATGATCTTGTTGCCGGGGCAGACATCCCTCACGTCCAGGTTGCCGCCCCACTCGCCCTGCCCGTCCAGGCTCGTGCACACTTCGCGGTCCGGCGCCACGCCGATGGTCCCCACGAACGGCGTGATCGGCCATTTGATCCGCTCGCTGAAGTGCAACACCCCGTCCGCCGTCGTGCCCGATGGGCCCTTCTCGTGGCGGAACACCTTCGTCGTGTACTGCCCCGACAATTCGGGCCAGCGCGTGCTCTCGCCCAGCGGCCCGCGTTTTGGGCCGATGGCGCACCACGAGTATTCGCCCACCTCGATGCGCTCGATCTCGACCACCAGCACGTCGCCGCGCTCCGCCCCCTCGACGAATACGGGCCCGGCGATGGGGTTGGCCAGCGGCGGCACCCTGTCGAAGCCGGGCCGCCTCGCAGGGATGGCGAGGTCGGCCTCGGTCTTGATATACCCCGTCGAGGCGTCCCACGTCTCGGCCTCGAACGGCTCGCCGGGCTTGACACGCAGCAGCGGCTCGTCGCGCCAGTCGAAGGCGTACTTGCGGGCCTGGTCACGGACGATGCGCTGCATGTCGGCCTCACGGCGGCGGCGGGAAGTTGGACACGCTCTCGCCCTTGCGTGACCAGATCGCCTTGCCCGTCTTCAGGTCGATCACCTCCAGCGTACGGGCGAACGTGCCGAACGGCATCGCCCGCGGCTTCTCGTCGGTGAAGGCGAACGCCCGCCCCGCCGCCGCGTCCATTGAGTGGACGCCGCCCCGCGTCTCGAACCGCCCCACGCCCTCGCCCGTCGCGGGGTCCACCGCCTTCCACGACACCCTTTTCTCGTCGCCCCCCGTCTGCACCAGCACCACCTTGCCGTCGAGCGCGACGGCGGCCTGGGCGGGCTTCTCGGACAGCGTCACCGCCGGCAGCGTCTCGCCGCCCTTCGTTCGCCGCAGCACGACACGGGCGCCCTGCTCCACGCTGAAGATCACGTCGCCGTTGCGGGGCGGCGGCGCGGGGGGCAACTTGTCGCCGGCCAGCTTCTCGAGCTCGCCCGTCGCCGGGTCGATCTTCAGCGTGCCGATGTCCTCCTTGCGGGCGGCCTTCTCGATCTCGGGCGAAGGCCGGGCCCCGCCGTAGTACCAGGCGTTCGCCCGGTAGCCGACGAGCAGCGACCCGCGCGCCTCAGCCGCCCTGGCCGAGAAGGACCGGCCCGGCCCGTTGCTGACGCCCACCCCGTCGATCAGCGGGACCGTCTTGTCCCATTTCTTCTTGCCCGTCTTCACGTCGAGGCCTACCAGACGCATGCCGCCCTTGCCCGCGCCGTAGGCGACCAGCACGCCCCCGGCCTCGGCGACGGGACGCGCCCCCTCCGCCGTCCACAGCGGCTTGCCCGTGGCGCCGTCGAGCGCCTCCAGCCCCTTGTCGGTCCGCAGGTAGACCGACTTGCCGTCGCCCGACACCACGCCCCACGTGGCGGCGTAGGAAGGCGGCGCGGCCAGGATCATCAGCAGGATGGCAGACATGGTCGGTCCTCCGTTGTTCACCTGGGCAGACGGTGTTCGATCCTGGCCTCGGCGTCGCGCGACCACAGGGCCTTGCCCGTCTTCGGGTCGTGCGCCTCCAGGGTGCGTTTGTACCTCGGCGGCAAGCCGCCCCCCGGCACGATCCGCTCGCTCAGCAGGAGGACGCGGCCACCCGCCACGTCCACCGACACGACGCCCGTCGAGGGCGTGAACGCCCCGATCTCCTTGCCCGTGGCCGCGCTGAATAGCTTGCCTTTCCCCTTATCCGGCCAGACGACGGCGACGGACTTCCGGTCGAGCGCCGCGACGGGCAGGACGTGCCCGACGGCGAGCTCGATCAGGGGCAATTTGCGCCCGTCGGGCCACTGGAGGAGCACCCTCCTGCCGCCGTCGCGCACGCGTTCGACGGTGAACAACGAACGCGGCTCCTTCGCCAACGGCATCGCGTCCGCCCCCAGACGCTCCACCTTGCCGCCCTTGAGGCTCACCTTCAACACGCCCTCCGCCTCCTTGCGGGCGGCCCTCTCCTCCTCGCGTGTCGGGGCCGCCCCCTTGTTCCACCAGGCGTTCGCCTTCCAGCGCACCAGGAGCGACCCCTTATCGACGACGGCCTCGGCGTGGAACGCCCGCCCCCACGGCGGCTTCTCGACGGCCACCCAGTCGGGGAGGACGACTGGCTCGGTCTGCCACTTCGCCCTGCCCGTGCCGAAATCGAACGCGACGATCCGCAGGGCGTTCGGCTTCTTCTCCACCGCCTCGCGGGTCAGGAGGAGCCCGCCGCCCAGCGCCAGCGGGCGGAACGGCCCCTCCACCGTCGCCCACACCAGCTCGCCGGTTGTGGCGTTCAACGCGGCGATCCCGTCCTCGCCGCGGACGAACGCCGCCTTGCCGTCGCCGGTGATCAGCCCCCAGGGGACGACGTGGAAGTCCGGGCCGGGCGGCGCGGGCGGCGCCTTCGGCTCCGGGTCGGCCAGGAGGGCGAGCAGCAGGAGGCACATGGTAGGCACCGGCGGCGGGCAAGACTGCATTGTACCACCCGCGCCGCGAATCCCGCCCCAGGAATTCCGCGCCAACGCGGTCACGACGGCAGGCGGGCCACATCGCCGGAGGCGTGGCCCGCGGCGCGGGCGGACGGACAAGGGAAGCGAACAGAGGCAGGCCGATGACCATCACCGACGTCTTCACGATCATCTTCGGCCGGGGCGCGGCCCCGGCCCGCAAGCCGGCCTCCCGGCGCGAACGCCAGCCATAGAAGACGCTTCCGCGGCCGGTGCCCCTTGAGCATCTGCATGAATCACACCCGCAGCGCCGCCACGGCCTCCCGCGCCGCCTCCACCACGCGCCTCTCCCAGCCCGCCTCCCCAGGCTTGAACGGGAACAGCACCCCCCGCGAGCTGTTCACCACCGCCCCCAGCCCGTCCGCCCGGAACGCCGCCCGCACGTCCGCCGCCGTCCCCCCCTGCACCCCGAACCCCGGCACCAGGAAGATCACCTCCGGCAACGCCGCCCGCAATTCCGCCAGCTCCGCCGGATACGTCGCCCCCACCACCGCCCCCACGTCGCCGAGCCCGTCCGCCCCGAGCGACTCCCGCGCCCACGCCGCCACCCCCTCGCCGACCACGCGGTACAGCGGCCGGCCATCGACGCGCAGGTCCTGAAACATCCCCGCGCCCGCGTTGCTCGTCCGGACCAGCACGAACACCCCGCCGCCACACCTCCGCGCACTCGCCAGGAACGGCTCCACCGCGTCGCGCCCCAGGTACGGGTTCACCGTCAGCGAATCCGCCCCCCACACCCCGAACGCCGCGTCGGCATACGCCGCCGCGGTGCTGGCGATGTCGTTGCGCTTGCCGTCGAGGATCGTCACCGCCCCGAGAGTCCGCGCCTGCGCCAGCAGACGCTGCATCGCCCGCATCCCCTCCGGGCCGCAGGCCTCGAAGAACGCCGCGTTCGGCTTCACCGCCGGCACCAGCGCCCCCGCCAACTCCAGCACCCGCCCGCAGTACCATTCGAACGCCGCCGCCATCCCCTCGGCCGACGGGTCGAATCGCGCCCGCACCGTGTCCGGCAGCGACTCCCAGCGGGGGTCCAGCCCCAGGCACAGCGCGTTGCCGCGCTCGCGGATCTTCCCATTCAGCCGGTCAGCGAAGTGACTCATCCTTCACCCTCTCCCCAGCGCCGCCAGCACGCGCCGCAACCCCTCCAGCGGATGCACGCGCGGCGACCACCCCAGCTCCCGCGCCGCACGCTCCGTGCTGTAGCTCGTCGGCCTGCCGATCAGCGCCACCGCGTACCGCGTCAGTTGCGGCGGCTCCTTCCACCCCATCGCCCGCCCCAGCATCTCCATCAGGAACCCGCCGGCGAACGCCAGCCCGAACGGCACGCTCTTCCTGATCCGCGGCAGCTTCAGCGCGTCCATGAGCGCGTCCAGGAACTGCCGCTGCGTCACCTCCCCCGACGACGACAGGTTATACTCCCGTCCCACGGCCTGCTCCGCCGCCGCCGCCAGGATCGCCCCCTCCGCCACGTCCTCCGCATACACGATGTTCAACTTGTTCGTCCCGTCGCCCACCACCTTGATCGTCCCGGCCTCCGCCGCCCGCAGTACCCGCGGGATCGAGTTCCGGTCACGCGGGCCATAGATCCAGCTCGGCCGCACCACCGTCCACGGCAGCGGGTACGCCCGCACCAGGCCCTCCGCCTCGATCTTCGCCCGGCAGTAGTGGTCCCACCACCACAGGGACCGCCCCAGCGGCTCCTCCTCCGTGATCGCGTGCCCCGGAGGGGGCGTCACCCTGCCGTACACGTTGATCGAGCTGACATGCAGGAACCGCCTTACACCCGCCGCCTGGCACGCCACCAGCAGGTTCCCCGTCGTCTCCACCACCGCCTTCTGGAACAGCCGCCACGGCCCCCAGTCCCCCACCTTGGCCGCGCAGTGGTACACCACGTCGGCCCCGCCCACCGCCGCCGGCAGCGAGGCCGCGTCGTCCAGATCCGCCCTCACCACCTCGACGCCCAACCCCTCCAGCCAGGACGCGTCGGAGGACGGACGCACGACGGCCCGCACGCGCTCCCCGCGCCGACGCAGCGCCTCGGCGACGTGGCCGCCCAGCATCCCCGTCGCCCCGGTGATGACATGGAGCCTCCCCATCCCGGGATTGTACGGCCCCGCCCGATGATGGCGCGGCGCCGGGGGCGAACTACCTTACGGGGTTCGTCCTTTACCCACCCGCGCCGTAGCCTGACTGCACGGGGACACCCAGGGGAGGCCACGCCCGCATGCAAGCCGTTACCGTGCTCACGCTCGCCAGTTGCCTGTCGGCGGGGCTGCTCACCGGCCTGCTCGCCCACATGAAACTCACCCTCGCCCGTAAGCCCGACTCCGCCCCACGCCTCGCCCTCTGGCTCCCCCTGCTCAACCTCGCCCTCGTCGCCCTCGTGGGCCTCTCCGGCGTCGTCGTCGACACCTTCGGCATTCGCCCCGCCCTCGTCGGCGGCTCCGCCCTCGCCGCCCTCGCCCTCCTCGCCGCCGGCTTCTCCGGCCCCGGCAGCCGCTCACCCCTCCCGCTCCTCGCCGCCGCCGTCGGCGGCTGCGCCCTCTACGTCTGCGCCCTCCGCCTCATGCCGCCCGGCCTCCTCGGCAAGCACGAGGCCGCCGCCTCCATCAACCTCGGCCTGGTCTTCATCGCCATGGGCGGCCTCCTCGCCCCCCCCCTGTTCGAGCTCCTCCGCGCCGCCGCCGGCTTCCCCGGGGCGCTCGCCCTCCTCGGCGCCCTCGCCGCCTCCCCCGCCGCCCTCTGCGCCTTCACCCCCGAGGCCGACCTCGACCCGCCCGGCGCCGTTTCCCTCCTCGGCCTCGTCACCGACCCCACGGTGTGGGCCGCCGGCCTCGTCTACTTCATGTACGCCCCCCTGGAGGCCTTCGTCTGCGTCTGGGCCACCACCTACTGCGAGAGCCACGGCGACCCGCCCGCCACGGCCTCGCGCTGGCTCGCCTGGTTCTGGTGCTCCTTCGTCCTCTCCCGCGTCCTCCTCTGCCTGGTCATGCACGTCACCACCGGAGGGGACAAGGTCCTCGCCGTCTACCTCGTCGTCCCCGCCCTCCTCGCCGCCGTCTGCCTCGGCAACATGTCCGGCTCCGCCCGCCACACCCAGGCCCTCAGCTGGCTCGTCCTCCTCGGCGTCTGCCTCGGCCCCGTGCTCCCCATGCTCCTCGCCATTCTCGGCACGATGAAGGCCTCGACGAACGGCCCGGCGGCCGCCTTCGGCCTGCTCTTCGCCTGCGGGGCCCTGGGCAGCCTGATCCTCTCGCCCCTGGTCGGCTGGAGCGCCCGCGAGAAGAACGTGCAGGCGGGCCTGCGCATCCCCATGTTCCTGTGCCTCGCCCTCACCGTCGCGTCGCTGTTCTTCGCCCTGATGCACTCCCAGCAATGACCCCCCCTCTCTCCGAAACGGCTGCGCACCTGGATCGAGCAGGGGCCCAAGGCGATCAAGGGCGGCGTCTGGGACTGGGCCAAGACGGAGGCCCGGAGGCGGATCAAGGAGTCGGGAGCCCAGGCCCGTGCGCGGCGGGAGGGGCACCGCAAGGCGCTCGCGGCGTGTCAGGAGCGTCTGAAGGGGCGCGAGGCGGCGATGGGGGCCGCGAGGGCCGCGCGGGGTGCCCCCCCCGGCATCCTCACCCCGAGACGTGGCCGGCAGTCCAGCCAGCCACCACATTGAACCAAGAGGATTTCAAGTGTCACGAAACGTGGCCCCGTAAGGGGTCAGGGGGTGAGGTAGTTCCCATGCTCACGCTCGCGCTGCTGTTCGCCGCCCCGAACATCGTCCTCATCCACGCCGACGACCTCGGCATCAACGACCTGCGCTGCTACGGCCGCAAGGACCACCTGACGCCGCACCTCGACAAGCTCGCCTCACAGGGCCTGCGCTTCACGTCGGCGTACTGCTCGCAGCCGATCTGCTCGGCGTCGCGGGCCGGCCTGATGACGGGGCGGCACCCGGCCCGGCTGCACCTCACCAGCTTCATCCCCGGACGGCGGGACGCCGCCTCGCAGAAGCTCCTGCACCCTAAGATGCGCCAGGAGCTGCCGCTGGAGGAGAAGACGCTCGCCGAGCATCTCAAGGAGGCCGGTTACGCGACGGCGTGCGTCGGCAAGTGGCACCTGGGCGGCAAGGGCTTCACGCCCGACAGGCAGGGCTTCGACGTGGTGTTCGCCGGCAGGCCGAACACCACGCCCTCGGAGACGGAGGGCGGCAAGGGCGAATACGAGCTGACGCGGCGGGCGATGAAGTTCATCGAGGACAACAGGAAGGGGCCGTTCTTCCTCTACCTCGCGCACAACAACCCGCACATCCCACTGGCGGCGAAGCCCGACCTCGTCAAGAAGCACAAGGACGCCTTCAACCCGGTCTACGCCGCCGTCATCGAGACGCTGGACGACAGCGTCGGCCTGCTGCTGAAGAAGTTGGAAGAGCTGAAGCTCGCCGACGACACCGTCGTCGTCTTCACCAGCGACAACGGCGGGCTGCACGTCCCCGAGCTGAGGGACGACGCGCCGACGCACAACACGCCATTCCGCGCCGGCAAGGGCTTCCTGTACGAGGGCGGCCTGCGCGTGCCGCTGATCGTCCGCCACCCCGGCAAGCTCAGGCCGGCCGTCGTCGATTCCCCCGTCGTCAATCTCGACCTCCTGCCGACGCTGCTGGAAATGGCCGGGGTGAAGACGCCGGAGGGCCTCGACGGCGTGAGCTGGGCGAAGGCCGCGCGCGAGGGCAAGGGCTGGCCGTCGCGGATCCTGTTCTGGCACTTCCCGCATTACAACAACCAGGGGGGGAGGCCCGGCGGGGCGGTCCGCGGCACCGGGACGATCAAGGCCGTCCTCCACTACGACACCGACAAGCTGGAGGTTTACGACCTGGCGAAGGACCCCGGCGAGGAGAAGGACCTCCTCGACGACACGCCGGAGTCGAAGACCCGTGCGGCACTCATCCGGGGTTTACTCGGCAACTGGCGCAAGGCGGTCAAGGCGCAGGGGAACACGCCCAACCCCGATTCCGACGCGAAGCTGTGGCGCGAGCTGTACGCCGACACCGACGTGTCGCGCCTGAGGCCGGCTAAGACCGCCGCCGAGATGACGCCGAAGCTGGCCGCCTGGCGCAAACGCATGGACGAGGTGGTGCGCAAGGAGTAGGCCGCGGTTGAGCCGGGCGTCTTGCCCGGCGTCGCACGATGCAGAGGTCGTTCAGATTTGTTGTCTCGGTGGGGCGAGGATGTCTTCGTAACCACGGGGAGGGAACGACCCCGGAGGCTCGACAATGACACCCACCACCCTGGACGACTCCCGCGTGCAAGCGGCCTTGCGCAACGGCGTCCTCGCCCTGAAGCGTGTGGCGCATTACACGCTGCCGCCAGCATTGGACCGGCGCCTGCAACAGCTCGGCGAAAACAAGGAGTATCTCGGCGAGGCCGATCACGAGGAGCTGTTGGCCCTGGTAACGTTCACCCACGAACGGACGCTCGAGAAACTCGAGGCGGGGCTGGCCCTGCGCGAGCTGCAAGCCCTCCTCCCCGGTGAAGGACAGCCGTCCATTCACCCGGAAGAGGTGCCTTCATGACCACACGGAAGCTCACACGTCGTGGCCGATCCACCGTCCTGCCCATCGTCGGGGACACGGTGGTCGAGGTGCGGCTGAGCACACGCACCATGCCCGCGCTCGTGTTCCTGGCCTCCGATTGGACGGAGGCGGAGCTGGCCATCGAAGACCGCATCACGTTGGGGCGCGGCGGCGAGGAGCGCGTTCTGGAAGGGTCGAAGCCGGGCGTGACGTTCGACCCGAACAGCCTCGCCCCGCTCGTGGAACTGCTCGGGTGCGAGGTGACGGAAGCCGTGGCCGAATGGGACGGGCGGCTCAGGATCGAATTCTCGAACAAGCAGACCCTGCGGATCGACCCGAGCCACGGCTACGAGGCATGGCATTTCCGGCATCCCCGGCCGGGCCGGCCGAGCGGAGGAGCGAGCGAGTCCGCTCTCAGCGTGACCGGCGCCCACGGCCGGTTGATCTAGGTATGACTGCCCGGGGGCTTCACTTCCCCTTCTTCGTCGGATCGACACGCGGCGCCTTGTCGCCGCGCAGCGCCGCCAGCTCCGCCTCCAGATGGCCGGCGTCCGCCCGCGCCCAGCACCGCCTCGCCAGCGACGCGAACCGGATCGCCTCCTCCGAACGGCCCGTCTTCTCGCACACCACCTGCATCCCCAGCGCCCCACGCACGCTCCCCGGGTCGTGCGCCAGCGCCTCCTGGAACGCCTCCTCGGCCACCGTCAGGTTGTCGCACGCCAACGCGCCCACGCCCCACGACTCCATCAGCACCGCCCCGTTGCCCCAGGCGTGGTGTCCGTAGTCGTTCTTCGTCTTATCCACCGCCTTCTGCAGGAGCTTCAGCCCCGCCGGCCCCTCGCCGGTCCGGCACAGGTACAGGCCCTGCGCCTCCTGCAATCTCGCCTCCAGACGCCGATCATGGCGGTTGTCTTTCGCCGCCTGACGCAGCGTCTCGATCTCCGGCAGCGCCCTGGCCGCGTCGCCCCGGGCCAGATGCACCATCGCCGTCTGGTACGCCTTCGTCCCCTTGTCGCCCCCGCGGAAGAAGCCGCCCTTGCCCTTGCCCTTGCCCTTCGCCGACCCGGCCGCCGCCAGGGCGGCGTCGTAGTCGCGCTCGGCGAGGTGCAGACGCCACACGGAGTCGCGGATCCCGAAGCCGCACGCCTCGCACTCCCTCTTGATCGCGTGGGCCTCGGCGAAACGCCCGTCGTGGATGAGCGACGTGAGCAGCGTCTCCAGGTGGTGCGAATACTGCGAGTCCTGCTGCGGCTTGACGCCCTCGCGGCGGTGGTACTCGCGCTGTAATTCGACGGCCCGCGCCGAGCGGTCGCTCGTCTTCGCCCACTTGCCGAGGCGGGTGGCGAGGTGCGCCTGCATGTGGAAGGCGTGCGGGATGCCGGGCGACGACGCGATGTAGCCCTCGGCGTAGGGCCAGCCGAGCGCCGGCCTCTGGAAGTTCTCGTAGAAGTGGACCAGCTCGTGGTTCGCGCCGGGGTGCAGCGGGTTGATCCGCAAGAGCGCCTTGTAGAACGGCACCGCCGACGCCTTGCCCCCGAACAGCCCGCTCCCGCCGGCGAGCTGCGCCCGGTAGTACCACGCCTCCTCGTCGTCGTCGTAGGTGGCCAGCATCTCGTCGATGGTGGCGATGGCCTTCTGCTTGCGGGCCTCGCCGTCGCCCACGCCCGGCAGCAGGCCGCGCTCCTGCATCGCGGCCTTGATGAGCATCTGCTCGCGCTCGGCCGCGTGGTCCTTCAGGTCCCACGCCTTCTTCACCGCCGCGTTGGCGTCGCCGCGGCCGAAGTGCGACAGGGCGCGGGCCAGGCCCCAGTGGGCCAGGGCGCACTTCGGGTCGTGGCGGATGGCCGTCTCGAACGAGCGGGCCGCCTCCATCCACACGTACGAGTAGTGGTAGCCGAGCGCCTGGTTGAAGTACGCCTGGCACAGTGGCGAGTCGGTGGTCACACGGTAGTGCAGGACGCAGATGTCCGCCTTCAGCACCGCCGGCGACAGCTTCGTGATCGGCAGGAGGTCCTTGGCCGGCGCGACGGGCGTCTTCGCCTTCTCGCGGACGGGCGGGGCGGCGGCGGGCGCGATGCCGGCCAGGCAGAAGGCGATGAGGAGGGCCAGGCGGGGGAGCGTCATGGTGGGGTCATCCTGCGGACAAAGCGTGGCGTCTCGTTATTCTGGCTGATGGGCGGGCCGGCTCCAAGGGGAAATCCTGAGTGGCGTCCCAAGGATGACGGCCGGCGCTGCGGAGATTGACGGCATGAGCGGCACCATCGAGGCGGGCCTGATGCGGGCGTGGGCCGACGAGCCGGCCAGCGACACCCACTGGCGCGTGCTGGCCGACTACCTGGAGGACAACGCGGACCCACGCGCCGAGCTGCTGCGGCTGCACCAGGAGATCCTGTCGTTGCCGTGGGGCAAGGCCGGGGCGCGCCGCGAGCGCCGCCTGCTGGAGTTGCTGGCGTCCGGGGTGAGGCCGGCCCGCCCGCGCCTGGTGAACGCCCAGGGGATGGAGTTCGTCCTCATCACGCCGGGGACGTTCCTGATGGGCGGCCTGCCCAGGGAGACCGAGGGAGAGGGCGGCTTCGGCGACGAGCGGCCCCGGCATCAGGTGACGCTGACCCGGCCCTTCTGGCTGGGCGTGTATCAGGTGACCCAGGCGCAGTACCGGGCGGTGGCGGGCCGCAACCCCAGCGAGTTCAAGGGCGACGGCAGGCGCCCCGTGGAGAGCATCACCTGGGAGCAGGCGACACGCTTCGCCGAGAGGATGTCGGACCGCGATCCGGGGATGCAGTACCGCCTGCCGGCCGAGGCGGAGTGGGAGTACGCCTGCCGCGCCGGGTCGCACAGGCCGTGCGGCTTCCGCGAGGCCCTGACGCACGAGGACGCCTGCTTCGAGCATCCGGACGAGGACGCGCCGAGCCGCCCGACCTCGACGCGGCCGGTGGGGAGCTACCCCGCGAACGCCTTCGGGCTGCACGACATGCTGGGCAACGTGTGGGAGTGGTGCAGCGACTGGTTCGACCCGCGGCTGTACAAGCGCGAGGCGCGGGTGGACCCGCAGGGGCCGGACGGGAGCCCGGACAACGTGAAGGTGTTCCGCGGCGGCGGCTGGTCCTCGTGGCCGCTGATCATCCGGGCGGCGTGCCGGAGTGCCGACGCGCCGGACTTCAGCGATAACTACCTGGGGATGCGGCTCGCGCTTCACTGGCGGCCGGGGATGGGGTGATTCTCGGGGCCCACGGGCGCGGGGTGGATCGGGCCAGGCCGGTAGGCCGAGGAGCTGGAAGGGGGCCGGTGATGATGCGCCTGGGGCTATGCGGCGTGTTGGCGGCGGGGCTCGCCTGGGGGGCCGCGCCGCCGGCGGCCCCGACGGCGGAGCAGAAGAAGCAGCTCTTCAAACGGGAGATCTGGATCGGCGTCTGCCGGAGGACGTTCGAGGAAGGCAAGAAGGATGTCGCGGCCGCCGCCCTCGAAGAGGTGTTGGCCATCGAGCTGCAGGTGTTCGGCCCCTGGCACGCGGACACGGCGAGGACGGCGGAGATCCTGGCCAGGTGGCGGCGGGACGGGGGCGATTGGGCACGGGAGGCGGAGCGCCGGCGCACGGCCCTGGAGGCCAGGGCCCGGCTCAGGGGGCCGGGGCACTGGCAGGCGGTGGACGCACGGCTCGGACTGGAGGAGGCCCTCGCCCAGGCCGGGAGGACGCCCTCCCAGCGCGAGGCCCTCCTGCGGGCGCGGCTGCTGGAGGGGCGCGCGGCCGCCTACTACCGCGAAGGGCGGGCCGCGCTTGGTGTGCCTCTGGCGAGGGAGGCGGTGGCGCTCCACCGGGCCGCAGTGGGTGAACGGCACCCTGCGTACGCCACGAGCCTCAACGTGTCGGCCGTCCTGCACGCGGCGGCGGGGCGGTACGATGCCGCCGTGCCCCTGGCGAAGGAGGCCCTGGCGGTGCGTCTGGCCGTGCTCGGCGGGGGCCACCCCGACACGGCGAGGAGCCTGAACAATCTGGCGGAGATGAGCGGGGAGCTGGGTGACCACAAGGCGGCGCTGAGGTACTGCCGGCGGGCGTTGGCGGCCTGCCGGGCGGCCGGCGAGCAGGACGCCGAGTACGCCTCCTGTCTGAACAGCCTCGGCCGGCTGCATCAGGCCATCGGGGATCTGGATGCCGCCCTGGACCTGTTCAAACGGGCCCTGGCCGTGGCCGAATCGCTCGAGGGGGATGACGACCAACTGCCCGCGAGGCTCCTGAACGACCTGGCGGTGCTTCACAAGCTGAGGGGTGACAACGCGGCGGCGTTGGCCGTCCAGCGGAAGGCGCTGGCCCTCATCAAGGCCGCCGCGGGTGAGAGGCACCCCGATTACGCCACCGCCCTGGAGAACCTCGCGTCGCTGCACGCCAGGATGTGGGACAACCGGACGGCCCTGCGGCTCTACGAGGAGGCGCTTGGTATCCGCGAGGTGGTCTTCGGGCGTGGCCACCCCATGTATGCGTTGAGCCTCCACAACCTGGCGCTGCTGCGCCACGAGATGGGGGCGGGCAAGGCGGGGTTGCCGCTCGCGCTGGAATCGCTGGGGATCTACAGGGCGTCGCTGGGCCGCCGGCACCCTCACTACGCCGCGGGGCTGAGCAGCATCGCGGGGATGCTCTCGTCGGTGGGGGAGCACGGGGCGGCGCTGCCGCTGCTCACGGAGGCGCTGGCGCTCCGCGAGGAGGCGGTGGGTGAGTGGCACCCGGACTACGCGGCCACCCTCCACAACCTGGCCACGCTCCACCAGGACAGGAAGAATTTCGGGGCCGCCATCCCCTTGTTCCAGCGGTCGTTGGAGATCAAGGGGCGGTCACTGGGCGGACGGCACCCGCAGTACGGGCTGGGCCTCCACAACCTCGCGGCGGCCTACTTCGAGGCCGGCCGGCCCGGCACCGCCCTGGTGTTGCAGGAACAATGCCTGGCGATCACCCGCCGGCAGCTCGCACGGGATGCCTCCGCGCAGTCGGAGCGGCAGCAGCTCGAGGCCGCCGACCAGTACCGGTACTACCTCGGCTGGCGCCTCTCGACGCCGGAGGAGTCGGCGTGGCAGAGCCACACGCACGCCTTGTGGTGGAAGGGGTCGGCCTTCGCCGCCCAGCAGGCCCGCCGACGATTCGTCCGCGCCCTGGCGGATCCCTCGACGCGGCGGCTCGCCGGCGAGCTGCTCGACACCACCCGCACCCTGGCGATGGTGTCCTCGCGGCCGGGCGAGCCCTCGCGCGAGCGCGTCAAAGAGCTGGAGGGGATCAAGGAGGTGCAGGAGGGGCGTCTCTCCGAGCTGAGCGCGTCCTTCCGGTCCACCCTCCAGCCGCCGCCCAGCGAGCGCTTCCGCGCGTCCCTGCCGCCGGGCATCGCCATCGTCGATTTCCTGGCCTACCGGGGGCTGGACCCCGGCCGGCCTCTGCTGGGCCAGACGTGGGGGCGTCGGCTCGCCGCCTGGGTGGTGCGGCCGGACGCGCCCACGGTACGCCTCGACCTCGGGGAGATGGGGCCGATCGAGGAGGCCGTCGCCGCGTGGCGCAAGGCGCTGGAGGTCGGCCGCGACCCGGGCGCCGCTCCCTCCCGGCTCCGGGAGGCGGTCTGGCGGCCGGCCGAGAAACACCTGGTGGGGGCGTCGGTGGTCCTCATCTCGCCAGACGGGGCGCTCGGCAGGCTGCCGTTCGCCGCCCTGCCGGGGGCGAGGCCCGGGAGCCACCTTCTGGATGAGAGGCGGCTCGCGGTCCTCCCCATCCCGCAGGCGTTGCCGGGCCTCCTCACGGGGGCCGGGGGCGAGCCGTCGCTGCTCGCCGTCGGGGGCGTGGAGTTCGGGGAAGGGCCCGCATGGGCGGACCTCCCCGCCACCGGGGCGGAGGCGGATGCCGTGGCCGCCCGCTTCCGTGCGCGTTTCAAGGGGGGGGCCGCCTCGCTCTCGGGCAAGGCGACGAAGGCCGCGGTGCGCGACGCGCTGACGCGGCATCGTTTCTGCCACCTCGCGACGCACGGGTTCTTCGCCCCGCCGTCCATGAGGTCCGTGGTCGGCGGTGACACGCGCCCGGGGCAGGTCGGCCAGGGGGGCGTCCCCGGATGGCACCCGGGCCTCCTCACGGGCCTGGTCTTCGCCGGCGCCAACAGGCCGACGGCGGAGGACGACGGCATTCTCACTGCGTTGGAGATAGCGGAGACGGACCTGTCGGGGATGGAGCTGGCGGTACTCTCCGCCTGCCAGACCGGCCTGGGGATGGAGGCGGCGGGCGAGGGCATGTTGGGATTGCAGAGGGCGTTCGCGGTGGCCGGCTGTCGGTCGGTGGTGTCGTCGCTGTGGAGCGTGGACGACGCGGCGACCGGCGTACTGATGGAGCGCTTCTATCACCACCTCTGGGACAAGAAGCTCTCGAAGATCGAGGCATTGAGGCAGGCGCAGCTGGACGTGATGCGTCACCCCGAGTGGGTCGAGGCCCGCGCAAAGAAGCTACGTGGCACCCCGGGCCTGCGTGGCGTCGGGAAGGTGGCCGAGGTGACCGTGTCGGGCAAGAAGGAGCGGCGTTCGCCGGACGCATGGTGGGGCGCCTGGCAGCTCTCCGGCGACTGGCGCTGAACGTCAGCCCGTCGGCAACAGGATCCCTTGCTCCACCAGCCCGCGCACCACCTGGAGCGCGCGGGGCCGGTCCAGCGTCTGGCCGGCGTCGGCCTCCAGGCCCGCGAGCGCCTCCTCCACGCTCTGCCGCCCCCGGAGGCGGGCCAGCAGCCCGGCCAACTGCCCGCCCACGCCCCCCTCGAACTGCAGCCCCTCGTTGACCCGGATCGTGGAGGCGACGGCCGCCCAGCCCGTCTCGGACGCCGCCATCGTGTGATCCAGGCGGGCCTCGGGGCTGACACGCAGCCGGGCGCGGAGCAGCGCGTCGTCCGAGTGGGCCACCAGCCAGTCACGCAGCGCGAAGCCCTGCTCGATGGACCGGCCCACGTCGCCGCCCACCTTCGGCGCGTCGTCGATGGCGACCCAGTTCGGGCCGGCCGCCCGCCTCCGCAGGACGACGACGCCCTCGCTGACCTGCTCGATCCCCGATCGCTCGTAGTATTCCGCCCAGCGGTCCATGCGGGCGGCCAGCCCCTCGGGCGGCTCGGGCTCCTCGCCGCCGGCCCACTTCTCGGCGTGCGCCGCCGCCGGTGCCGTCTCCCCCTTCAGGGCCCACAGGTCGCACCCGGTGCCACGCGCCCACCCGGCCAGCCGCCCGCGCCAGTCCTGCCCACGCACGTGCGCCCACTGGCAGACGAGGACGCAGAAGCCGCCCTCGTCGAGGGCCAGGGGCGACCCGGTGATCAGGTCGCGGAGGAGGTCGTCGCCGGGCCGGCCGCCGTCGCGGTACAGGAAGCCGCTCTCCGGCGAGAGGACGAACGGCGGGTTGCACACGATCCTGTCGAACCGCCGGCCCTGGACCGGCGCGAACAGGTCCCCCTGGAGGATCTCCACGTTGTCCAGCCCGTTGAGGCGGGCGTTGAAGGCGGCCATGTTGACGGCACGCGGATTCAGGTCGGTGCCGGCCGCGTGGGCGGCCCACCCGGCGGCGAGGATGGCGATGGAGCCGCACCCGGTCCCAAGGTCGAGGACGGACGCGCCGGCGCGGCGCGGCAGGAGCCGCGCCGCCGTCGCGGTCGAGCCGCAGTACCCCATGACGTGGCGGGGCCGGACGGGGCCGCCGAGGTGGAGGTCGGAGGCGAATAGCCTGCCCTGGACCGGCGCGAGCTGCACCGCCGCGCGGACGCCCTCGCCGGTGTGTTCGAGGAGCCCGGTGTCAATCCACACGTCGAGATCGACGGGGCGGAGTGCCTCGCACGCCTGCGCCGCGGGGACGCTCGCGCCGAGGAGGAAGAGGCGGGTCAGCGTGTGGAGGGTGCCGCCGCCGGCGGTCCGCCGCAGGCCCACGGCGATCAGACGCGGCTGACGCGGGCCGCTGCCGGACTCGCCCTCGTCGAGGCCGGCCAGGCGCAACGGCTCGGCCGCGGTGAAACGCGCCTCCTCCAGCACGTCCCACATGCGCCGGGCGGTGTCCCGGTCCGGGATGGCCAGGGGCGCTTCCTCGCTCGTGTCCGCCATGCCACGCCCCCCGGCTGGGTCACTTCCGCGCCCGCGCCCGCATCGGCTGCACCGCCCGCGGGTCGCCGGGCGCCGGCACCGGCGCGGGCACGCGCTGCGCCGCCTGCGCCGCCAGCTCCAGGAACCGCTCCTGGCTCCGCAGGCGCGGCTGGCCCTCGGCGGGCGTCACGCGGCGGTACGTCCCGTCGCTCATCAGCTCGCGTGCCTTGACGTTGTCCGCAAGCGACACCGCCAGGATCTCGTCGATCAGACGACGCTTCAGCTCCGGCACCTCCACCGGGAACACCACCTCCACCCGCCGGCTGAGGTTGCGGTCCATCCAGTCCGCCGAGCCGACGTACACCTGCGGGTCGCCGGCGTTGCCGAAGTAGAAGATGCGCGAATGCTCCAGGAAGCGGTCAACGATGGAGATGACGCGGATGTTGTCGCTCACGCCGGGCACGCCGGGGCGGAGGGCGCAGATGCCGCGGCAGACGAGGTCGATCTTCACGCCGGCCTGGCTGGCGCGGTAGCACGCCTGGACCACCATCGGCTCCAGGATGCCGTTCACCTTGGCGATGATGCGGCCCTTCGGCCCGAGGGCCGTCTCCTGCTCGATCTTCTCGATCATGAACTCCTGCATGCGGCTGGGGGCCACGATGAGCTTGCGCCACTGCGGGAGCTCGCAGTAGCCGGTCAGGTGGTTGAACAGGGCGGTGGCGTCCTCGCAGTAATCGGGGTTGCTGGTGAAGTAGCTCAGGTCGGTGTAGATGCGTGCCGTCTGCGGGTTGTAGTTGCCGGTGGCGAGGTGGACGTAGCGGCGGATGGTGCCGTCCTCGTCGCGGCGGACGGCCAGGGACACCTTGCAGTGGGTCTTCAGGCCGACGAACCCGAAGACGACGTGGACGCCGGCCTTCTCCAATTCCCTCGCCCAGTAGATGTTGCGTTCCTCGTCCAGACGGGCCTTGATCTCGATGAGGGCGGTGACCTGCTTGCCCCGGTCGGCGGCGCGCTGAAGGGCGCGGACGATGGGGGAGTCGCCGCTGGTGCGGTACAGGGTCTGCTTCATGGCGAGGACGCGGTCGTCGTTGGCGGCGGCCTCGATGAAATCGACCACGCAGGTGAACGACTCGTAGGGGTGGTGGACGAGCACGTCGCGGCTGCGGAGGGCGGCCCAGGGGCTGCCGGGGGCGGCCAGCTCGTGGACGGTCTGGGGTGTGAACTGGGGGTCGCGCAGGTGCGGGTACCCGGGGAGGGCGTGGACCTGGAAGAGGGCCGTCAGGTCGAGGACGCCGGGCACGCGGTACACGTCCGGCGGGTCCAGCTCGAAGGCGGCGGTGAAGAAGGCCTCCAGCTCCGGCGTGGCGCACGCCTCGAGCTGGAGGCGGACGGCGTCGCCGCGGCGGCGTTTGCGGACCTCCTCCTCGATGGCCTTGAGGAGGTCGCGGACGTCGTCGTCCTCGATCTCGAAGTCGGAGTTGCGTGTGAGGCGGAAGCAGGCGTCGCTGTCGATCTGCATGCCGGGGAAGATCTCCGGCAGGTGCAGGCGGATGACCGTCTCCATGGGGGCGAAGACGTGCTTGGGGCCGGCGCCGTCGGCGGGCAGGGGGACGAAGCGGGGCAGGACGGCGGGGACCTGGACGACGGCGAAGAGCTGGTCGGGGTCGCCGGGTCGGCGGAGCATGACGGCGAGGTTGAGGGACTTGTTGAGGAGGTGGGGGAAGGGGTGTCCGGGGTCGATGGCGAGGGGGGTGAGGACGGGGTAGACCTGGTGGCGGAAGAAGTCGCCGAGGTGACTGCGGTCGGCGGGGGTGAGGTCGCCGATGTTGCGGAGGACGATGCCCTCGCGTTCGAGGCCGGGGAGGACCTCGGCGGCGAGGACGGCGTAGGCGTCGGCGGCCATGCCGGAGACGCACTCGGCGATGCGTTCGAGGATGACCTTGACGGGGGTGCGGTCGGCGCCGGAGCCGTGGGAGATGCCGACGGTGGCCTTCTGCTGGAGGCCGCCGACGCGGACCATGAAGAACTCGTCGAGGTTGGACTCGAAGATGGCGAGGAACTTGAGGCGTTCGAGGAGGGGGACGGAGGGGTCGCGGGCCTCCTCGAGGACGCGGCGGTTGAACTCGAGCCAGCTGAGCTCGCGGTTGAAGTAGAGGGACGGGTCGTCCAGCGGCGGCGTGTCGGCGTTCATGCGGCGTTCCTCGGCGACTGACAGGGTCAGTGTACCAAAGGGGGGGGCGGATGGGCGTGGCGGGGGCGGGTGAAGCGAGGGAGGGTTTGCCCCGGCCGTTGAGCCGTGTACACTCATGGCACCGCTCTCGGCGGCTCCGACGCCAGGGGGAGGGGGCAGGACGGGCGACACACTCGATCCGGCGGCCACGGTGCCAAACTGGTGTCCTATGATTGGATTGGTGGTTTACGGAAAAGGCCATATTACGTTATCCAAACTAGGTGCCATCGCAGCCCACCTCGACGCCGCGCTCGGTGCAGATGGCCAGGTCGAACTAACTGGTCAAGGGCAAGATAGCTGGGAATTATCCGTCGCGATCAATTCACGCAAGTCAGATGACGAGCTGCTCGACATCATCAGGGCCGCGCTGCGTGAATGCGGGGTCCCGCCCGATACGCGGCTCTGCGTCCCCGACGAGTCGGTTGACCCGCCGCGTATCCTCAAGTACACGGTGGGTTGAGCGTTGGAGGGCGGCCAGCGTGTCCGCTGTGACGGACAACATGGGCGCCACCGTCGATACGCGGGCCTTCACCTACGACCAGGCGGGCAACCTGCTGACGGCCACCAACGCGGCGGGCACTTATACGCGGACCTATGACGAGCTGGGTAGGCTGGAGACGCAGTCGGGCCTGTGGGGCGTGGACTACGCCTTCGACTACAACGACAGGGAGCGCACGGGGGTCACCGACAGCCTGGGCGGGGACACGGAGTGGGTGCGTGACGACGCGGGGCGTGTGACCCGACGCACCTTCACCGACGGCACCGACGAGCTGCGCATCGACCTGGGGTATAATGCGCGTGACGAGAGGACCTCTGAGACGAGGTACGCGGACGTCGGCGGCACGACGCTGGTGGGCACGACGGTGCGCGGGTACGACGACGCGGGGAACCTGACGGGGCTGCACTACAAGGACGCGGGGGCGGCGACGATCTCCAACTACGTCAACGCCTTCGACGCCGCCGACAGGATCACGTCGGAGACGCGCAACGGCGGGGCGCCGGTGACGTTCAGCTACGACACCACCAGCCAGTTGACAGCCGACTCGGCGGCGGCGTACAGCTACGACCTCGCCGGCAACCGGACGATGGCGGGGTACGCCACGGGCGCATCCAACAGGATCACGAGTGACGGGACGTGGGCGTTCAGCTACGACGACGAGGGCAATGTCACGAAGCGGAGCAAGGGCGCGCTGGCGGAGACGTGGACGTACGGCTACGACCACGACAACCAGATGGTGTGGGCCGAGCAGCGCGCCACCGACGGGGGCGTCCTGCTCATGCGGTTGGACTTCACCTACGACGTGTTCTCGCAGAGGGTCAGGGAGGAGAAGACCGTCGGCGCGACGACGACGGAGCGGAGGTACACGTTCGCGGACCGGGGCGAGGTGGAGGCCGAGCTGGACGACACCGACGCGCAGGTGACGCGCTACCTGCGCGGGGAGGCGGCGGGCGAGCTGTGGGGCCGGGTGGGCGCGGGCGGCGCGGAGTGGCTGTTGCAGGACAGGCTGGGGTCGCTGCGCGACGTGGCCGACGCCTCGGGCGCCGGCGTCGATCACATCGACTACAACGGGTTCGGGAACGTGCTGGTGGAGACCGCGCCGGGGCTGACGGGGGACTTCACGTTCACGGGGCTGTGGCGGCAGCGCGAGACGGGGCTGTTCCACGCCTTCTGGCGCGACTACGGCGCGTCCTGGGGCGGGTGGATGCAGGACGACCCCATCCACATCGAGGGCGGCGGCGACCCCAACGTCCGACGCTACTGCGGGAACAACCCGACGAACGGGACGGACTTGAGCGGGCTGCGGGTGCGGCCGGGCGACCCGTTGAATAGGGAGACGACCGACCTCGCGATCTTCCTTGCGGGTCACTTGGCGCGGCATTTGCGCGAAAGCGGCTCGGGCCAATGGGCTTCACCGCCAGGGCAGAGCCTCCAGCGGATCATGGGTATACCCTCCAATCCCTTCGCAGATGTCTCCGGCCTGCAGGGGATGCTGATGTGGGGCGCGATGGCATCCATGCCTGACATGGCGCTTGAGAGATCCAACACCGTGAGCCGCGGCCACGTCTACATCTTTGAACTCGCGCAGGCAGATAACTTGGTGGACATCCTCGCTGCATACATGTCGCAAGTCGGATCATCCCAAGCACTTGCCAATTATCATGGCCCTCGCCACCGGAGGGGAGACGCGATCTTCATGGATCTTCCACCAGGGCTTTCCTACGACCAGTTGTACACGACATCCGGCGCGGCGAATGAGAAACACCGGGAGAAAGGGCGAGTGGCATTCTGCATCCTCCCTGGTAATGTGATTCTATATCGCTGGTTCAAATTTGAGCGAACATTGAAAGCTGATCCGTTCCCACGCGACTTCGACGATGTGCGCCGATTCTCCCGTTTGAGGGGTGCAGCTGCCGTTGAAGCGTTGGACACCTATGACCGGGCTTTAGAGCAGATCCGGACCCCGCTCAGGCTGTCGCTGAGGGCCTTGCCAGCCCCGGCCCCGAAGGGACCCAGCATGCGCGCGATGTCGCCAGCCGAAGTGGCGGGGGCAGACGAGCGAGCACGCCAACTTGAAGAGGCCCGCCGCTTGCTCGGCCCCGCGCTAGGCCCGAACAACGCGGAGTTGGAGCGGGCGCTGGAGGCCATCAGGCGGGACGGCGCCGGCATCAGGAGGGCGCTCGAGCTACAGAGGCTGCGGGCGATCCGAATCCCCAGGGCAAGGTGACGGCCTGTGGATCGCCTTGAAGGATAGCGGGCAAGACACTGAATTCGGTAGCTAGGTGTTTCTGGAGTAATTATGATCGGATTAGTAATTAAATCAAATGGATTTGTTTGTATTGTCGAACTTGGTGACATTGCGGCACACCTTGACGCGGCGCTCGGAGCCGATGGCCATGTCAACCTGACCGGGCAGGGGAAGATGAGTTGGGAGATGTCCGTGTCGATCAATTCGGAGAAGCCGGATGACGAACTACTCGACATCATCAGGGCCGCGCTGCGCGAACGCGGTGTCCCACCCGATACACGGCTCTGTGTCCCCGACGAGTCGGTTGACCCGCCACGTATCCTTGAGTTCACAGTGGGCTGAACGTTGACGGTACCTATTCAACGGTGGTCCGGTTGGCCCCGATGAAAGGAGTGGCGTGCAGGGCTGGTGCGGCCAATGGTGGGGCGGACCTTCCGAGCTCTTGGGCGTGTGGCTTGTGCGACGTGGGGCGTTGTCTGCCGCGTGTGCTTCCGGCCTGGGGGCCTGTGACCTCGGTGGTCGTACAGGAGGCCGGAATCAGACGCACGGCTCGTCAACGCCCCTAAATGCTGATCTCCTCGGCCTGCCGGAGACCCACCCACACCAAACGGACCGAAGGCCGGATCGCTGGTGAATGTCCCTTGCCCGCGCCTCCGGGCGGGATAGCCTGATGCGGGCACCTCACCGGCCGGCGTCTTTGACAACGGGCACGGCGGGCAACGCAGGGGCGCGGGAGACGGCTTTTCGCCCCGGCCGCCCCGGCGTGTGTGCCGGCCGGCGACGAGCGGCTGTGGTCGGCCATTGACGCTCATCGCCGGGGCCACCCGTCAGGCCGTGGGCATGTGGGATCTGGCATGTGACTCGTGGCGGCGGACGCAAATTCAGTTTCGGCAAGATGTTACGACGACAGACTCACATGCCACCTCGCGGAGGGGTGGAATGTGACTCCCGGAAGTGGCCAGGTGACTCGACGCTGATCCCGGACGCCGGCCGTCCCGTTTCAGGGGCTCATGACGTTGGCGTGGCCGCGGCTGACGCGGCCGTCGGTGCGGCCGTGGGGCGCGCGCGGATCCGGCGATGATGTTGTGGCGGCGGAGCCACATGGCGGGGGGAGGGTGCTCTGCCAGGTGTCGGCGGTGTGCTAGGATACCCCCGGCACCCGGCCCGCGGTGCCGGGAGAAGCCCCATGTCCGACGACCTGACCCCCGCCCCGGAGCACGCCCGCCCCGGCCTGGACGCCCTCGCCTACCGCATCGCGGGCCGCCTCGCCGAGCAGCTCGACATGGCGGCCTTGCGGGCGCTGCCCGAGCAGAGCCGGCAGGAGGAGCTGCGTCTCCTCGCCACGCGCCTGGCCGTGGCGGAGGAGCAGGCCCTGTCGCCCGAGGACCGGGCCGAGGTCGTCCGCCGGGTCCTCGACGAGCTGATCGGCCTCGGCCCCCTGGCCCGCCTGATGCGCGAGCCGGACGTGGGCGACATCCTCGTCAACGGGCCGCACGAGGTCTGGCTCGACAGGGGCGGGCGCCTGGAGGCGTCCCCCGTGGTCTTCCGTGACGACGACCATCTGCTCCAGGTCATCGAGAGGGCCGTCTCGCGCGTCGGGCGGCGCATCGACGAGACCAACCCGATGGTGGACGCCCGCCTGCCCGACGGCTCGCGCCTCAACGCCATCATCCCGCCCCTGTCGCTCAAGGGCCCCGCCCTGAGTGTCCGCCGCTTCAGCGCTACGCCGCTCACCGTCGAGCGCCTGCTGGAATACAAGGCCCTCACGCCCGAGATGGTGGCGCTGTTCGAGGCGGCGGTGCGTGGCCGGCTCAACGTGATCGTCTCAGGCGGGACGGGCAGCGGCAAGACGACGCTCCTCAACGCCCTGTCGCGCTACATCCCCGACGGCGAGCGTGTCATCACCATCGAGGACGCGGCGGAATTGCGTCTCCAGCAGCGTCACGTCCTGCCGCTGGAGACGAGGCCGGCCAACATCGACGGCCGCAACGGCGTCAGCATTCGCGACCTGATGCGGAACTCGCTGCGGATGCGGCCCGACCGCATCCTGGTCGGCGAGTGCCGCGGCTCGGAGGCGCTGGACATGCTCCAGGCGATGAACACCGGGCACGAGGGCAGCATGACGACGCTGCACGCCAACACGCCACGCGACGCCCTGACCCGGCTCGAAACGATGCTGATGATGGCGGGGCTGGAGATGCCGCTGAAGGCGCTGCGGCGGCAGATCGCCTCGGCCGTCAACGTGATCATCCAGGCGGAGCGTCTGGCGGGCGGCCCGCGCCGGGTCACCGCCGTCACGGAGGTGGTCGGGATGGAGGGCGACGTCATCGTCACGCAGGACATCTTCGTGTACCAGCAGCAGGGCCTGGACGCGCAGGGCAGGGCGAAGGGGCAGTTCCTGGCGACGGGCGTTCGACCCGTGTTCGCCGCCCGCCTGAAGGCGGCCGGGCACGACCTGCCGCCGTACCTGTTCGGGCAGCGCGTGCTGGCGCAGGCGTGACCAGGCGAGTATTGCGGATTGCAGGCCGCAGATCGATCGGAAGAGCCGACAGGGGCGATGCCTCCCTCTTCTAGGTTCAATCCGCAATCTGCCATCTGCCATCTGCAATCCGGGTTGACACGGCGCGGCCTCATGATATCTACCCCGACTCACGCATGACGATTCCGGGTGGCGGCGGGCCGGTGACGGCCCGAGGGTGGTGGCTGGGGGTATGGCCCCCGCCCGGCCCAGGGGACGCCGTTCGGGACGGGGGGAGGGCCGCAGGGGTGCGGCAGGCCTTTCCGTCCGGGATGGTCCTCCGGCTTTCGCTGATCCGGGTGGTGCGTCAGGGACGATAAAGGCTGACATCCGGTGATGGATGACGGGGGCGGGTGCGTCGGCACGGCCCGGCGTCGTAACGCGGCCAGTCGGTTCGGGGGAACCGTCGGGCAAGGCGTGCGATGTCCGGCGTGTGGGGAGACGATCCGCGCCCGCCGGCCGGCAGGGAGGGGCGCATGGCGGCACACGTCGAGATCGATATCGCGCAGGTGTGGAAGGACTACGTCGAGCACCGCGAGCGTGACAAGGAGTGCGAGCCATGCCGCGAGCTCCGCAACACCTTGCTCGAGCGGTACCTGTCGCTGGTCAAGCACAACGCCGAGCGCATCTGGAAGCGCCTGCCCGACGGGGTGGACCTGGACGACCTCATCAGCGCCGGCACCTTCGGCCTGATGGACGCCATCGAGCACTTCGACCTGACGCGCGGCGTGAAGTTCGAGACGTACTGCGTGCCGCGCATCCGCGGGGCCATGCTCGACGAGCTGCGCACCATGGACTGGGTGCCGCGTCTGGTCCGCAGCAAGGCGTCGCGCATGGAGGAGGCCCGCAAGAGCCTGGAGGCCCATCTCGGCCGCCCGCCCGCGCCGCAGGAGATGGCCGACAAGCTCGGCATCACCATCGAGGAGTTCTACAAGCAGATCGGCGAGTCCACCGCCGTCAGCCAGGTCAGCCTGAACAAGAAGTGGTACGAGACGGACAGCTACAAGGACGTGCGCGAGATCGACATCCTCGAGGACAAGAAGGCCGAGGACCCGACCAACCGCATCCAGAACCGTGACCTGATGCGGCTGGTGACGCGCGGCCTGAACCGCAACGAGCGCCTCATCATCATCCTCTACTACTACGAGGACATGACGATGAAGGAGATCGGCGCGACGCTCGACCTGAGCGAGTCGCGTGTCAGCCAGATGCACTCGAGCATCGTGGCGCGGCTCCAGTCCCAGTTGTGCGAGCGGCGGCCCGAGTTCGGCGAGTGACGCGGCGCATCAATCAACCCAGCAATTCACGCTCGGCGGCCGTGAGCATCTCGTATGCCTCGGCCGCCGACCCCGTCGCGCGCAGGGCGTCGATCAGGCCGGGCTTCTGGAGGAGCCGCGCCAGGCGGGCCAGGACGCGGATGTGCGTCCGGGCGTCCGTACACAGGACGAGGAAGAACAGGTCGGTCAGCTCGCCGCGCGGCGCCCCGAACGGGATGCCGCGGCCGGTCTTGCCGAACGCCACCACGGACTCGCCCAGCACCTCCGGCCCGAGCGGGCGGTGGGGGTGCGGCAGGGCCACGCCGGCGGGGAGCGCCGTGCTGCCCAGCGCCTCGCGGGCCACGACGGCCTCGACGGCGGCGTCGGCGTCGTACACCACCCAGGACTGCTCGGCCAACTTCACCATCTCGCGCAGCGCCGACGCCTTGGTGGACGCCGGCAGCGGCACCGCCAATGTCGATTCGCGGAGCAGGCCCGTTAGCAGCGGCTCGTCCTCGCCCGACGGCCCCTCGATGGCGGCCAGCTCCTCGCCGGTGCACTCATGCAGGCGAGACTCGATCCAGTGGTTGATCTCGGCGCGCGCGAACCGCCACTCGCCGCCGACGCGGCGGCCGGGGATCGTCCCGCGGCTGGCCAGCCTGCCCACCTCGCGCACGTCGCGGGACAGGTAGGCCGCCAGTTGTTCGATGTCCATGGTCTCCATCTGCTCCTCCTCGCTGCGCTCGTCGTCACGTCGTCAGTAGCCGGTAGTCAGTAAGGAAAACCAAAGACACCTCGGCTGTCGGCTGTTCATGCTGACCATTGGCTACTGACTACCGGCTACTGCTCGCCCTTCGGGCGAGCAGGGAGCAGGCCGGGGAGGTCGAACCCCTGCCCGCTCTTGGTGAGCTGCAGCCGCGCCTGCGTCTGCTGGCCCAGGCCCCAGATGCGGATGAAGCCCTTGGCCGCGTCGTGGTCGAACTGGTCGGCCTTGTCGTAGGTGGCGAGGTGCTTGCTGTAGAGGCTGAACTCGCTCTTGCGCCCGACGGTGGTGGCCTTGCCCTTGAAGAGCTTCACGCGCACCTGGCCCGTCACGAAGCGCTGGTTGCTGGCCACGAACGCGAACAGGTCCTGGTGGAAGGCGCTGAACCACAGGCCGTTGTAGATCAGGTCGGCGTACTCCTGGGCGACGAAGGTCTTGAAGCGGAGGGCCTGCTTCGACAGGCACAGCGACTCCAGCTCCGCGTGAGCCTGGTGCAGCACGATGCCCGCAGGCGCCTCGTACACCTCGCGCGACTTGATGCCGACCAGGCGGTTCTCGACGTGGTCGATGCGGCCCACGCCGTGCGCCCCCGCCATCTTGTTCAGGGCGTCGATGAGGGGCAGGCCGTCCATCGGCTTGCCGTCGAGGCCGACGGGCTTGCCCTGGTGGAAGTCGATGGTGACGTATTGCGGCTCGTTGGGGGCCTTGGCGGCATCGACGGTCCAGGCATAAGCGTCGGCGGGCGGCTCGTCCCACGGGTCCTCGAGGACGCCGGCCTCGACGGATCGGCCGTAGACGTTCAGGTCGAGCGAGTACGGGCTGGCGACGGTCGCCTCGACGGGGATGTTGTGCTTGGCGGCGTACTCCAGCGCCTCGGGCCGCGACATCTTCCACTCGCGGACGGGGGCGATGATCTTGAGGTCCGGCGCGAGGGTCTGGAAGGTCACGTCGAAGCGGACCTGGTCGTTGCCCTTGCCCGTGCAGCCGTGGGCGACGGCCTTGGCGCCCTGCTTGCGCGCCTCGTCGACCATGAGCTTGGCGATGAGCGGGCGGGCGAGGGCCGTGGCGAGGGGGTACTTGCCTTCGTAGATGGCCCCGGCCATCAGGGCGGGGAAGACGAAGAGGTCGACGAACAGGTTGCGCGCGTCGACGGCGACTGCATCGGCCGCCCCGGTCTTGAGGGCCTTCTGGCGGATCTTCTCGATGTCCTCGCCCTGTCCGACGTCCACGGTGAACGCGACGACATCGAGGTTGTACTTCTCGCCGATCCACGGCACCATGACGGAGGTGTCGAGGCCGCCGGAATACGCCAGAATGACCTTGTCGCGAGCCATCGTCTTTTCGCCCTGTGCTATTCATGCCGTCTGGTGAAGAGATTCAGCTTGGGGGGGAGGGCGGGCCTTGTCAATCCCATTTCGCCTCATTCTGCCGAGAGAGATTCATGAGGGGATGGTCGCGCACGCGCGGGAGGAGCTGCCGCGCGAATGCTGCGGGTTGCTCGCCGGGGAGCGCCTGGAGGGCCTGGGGCGTGTGAAGGGGTTGTATCGGCTGGTGAACTCGCTGGGCAGCGCGGTGGAGTACGAGTCGGAGCCGTCCAGCATGTTGAAGGCGCTGAAGGCCATCGACGCGGCGGGCCTGGAGGTGGTGGCGGTCTACCACTCGCACCCCACGTCCGCGCCGATCCCGAGCCGGAAGGACCTGGACCGCAATCCCTACGAAGAGTGGGCGGCGCACGTCATCGTGTCGCTGGCCGGGGATACGCCGGAGGTCCGCGCGTGGTGGCTGGGCGAGACGACGTACCGCGAGGCGGAGTGGGCCATTGACGGTTAGCGGTATTGGCCGGAGGGCCGGCCGAAGGAGGGTGCGTGAGCGCCATCCCGGGGCCCCGGCCCTCCACCACTACAATGGGACCGGGGGGGCATACCCTCCGAGGAGGTTCCCATGACCGCTTCTGGCGCGGACGACACGGCCGAGATCCTTGTTTCGCACGGCCCGGCCCAGGACCGGCCCGCGCCGTCCTCGTCGTCGGCCGGCGTGGACCTCGGCGGGATGTCCCACCAGGGGAAGGTGCGCGTCAATAACGAGGACCACTTCCTCATCGCCCGCTTCGGCCGGTTCCTGGAGGCCCTCCAATCGAACCTCCCACCCGACGCCGTCCCGGCCCGCTCCGAGGAGGGCGGCTACGGCCTGGTGGTGGCCGACGGCATGGGCGGCAGCGCCGCCGGGGAGGAGGCCAGCCGACGTGCCATCACCGGGCTGGTCAACCTGGTCCTCCACACGCCCGATTGGATCATGCGCCTGGACGACGAGCCCCTGCCTCAGGATGTCATGCGGCGGGCGGCGGAGCGGTTCGAGCAGATCAACCAGTCCCTGACGGACCAGGCCCGCGAGGACGCCAGCCTGACGGGGTTCGGCACCACGATGACGCTGGCGTGCAGCCTCGGCGCCGAGCTGTTCATCACCCACCTGGGCGACTCACGTGCCTACCTCCTCCGCAAGGGCCTCCTGACGCAGATCACCCGCGACCACACGCGCGTCCAGGATCTGGTCGATCAACGGGCCATCAGCCGCAAGGAGGCGGCCACCCACCGCCTGCGCCACGTCCTGACGAAGTGCCTCGGCGACCATAGCCTCCAGGCCCGGCCCGACGTGACGCGGGTCGCCCTGGAGGACGGCGACCGCCTCCTCCTCTGCACCGACGGGCTGACGGAGATGGTGGCCGACGACGCCATCGCCACAATCCTGGGCGGCGGCGGGGCCGCCCAGACGACCTGCGAGCGCCTGGTGGATCGCGCCCTGGAGGCGGGCGGCAAGGACAACGTGACCGTCGTGGTGGCGTGCTACCGGCTCCCGTGAAGGCGGGCCGCCGAGGGCGGGTTAACGACGTGGCACGGGAAGTGTGAGATGATCGCGTCGAGGCGGGGGATGTGAGCAGACCGGGGAGGGGATATGGTGCCTTCGGATCGCCAAGAAGACGGGTATGACTCCGAGCGATCTCTGACCAATCTCTGACTTGATGCTCCGGTAACTGAACCCCTCCGAGGCTCCGCGACACGAACGGTCGCGGGGCCTCGTGGCGTTTGGCGGCGTGCTGTGGGCAGGAGGAGGCAGGAATCGTCCATTCAAAGGCTCCACTAGAATAGGGAGTGGCAAAGGATGTGGGGAGGTGGGTATGACCTGGCTGTTCCGTCCCGCCGTGTTCATCGGCGTCTCGCTCCTGCTGGTCGGCCTGGCGGTCGGCCTGTCGCTACGCTGGGGGGAGGTCGATGGCCCGCCACGCGCCCTCCCCGTCCCGCCCCGCTCCGGCGAGATCGCCTGGCTCTACCCCGCCACCAGCGGGTCCTCGTGGGAGCGCCTCGTGGCCGGCGTCAAGCAGGCCGCCGAGCGTCTGGCGAGGACGCAGCCGGGCGTCGAGGCCGTCGAGACCGCGCCCGACGCCTCCTCGCAGCTCGCCGCCCCGGAGATCGCCCTCCGCTGGCCGGGCCCGGATGGGACGGAGCAGCTCCTGTTCCGTTGGTACAAGCTCACCAGCGCCTGGAAGGCCGACGCGTGGGCCGAGGCCCTCACCTCCCGCTCCCCGCCGCCCCTGGCCGTCATCTCCGGCAGCAATACCCACTGGGCGCGCGAGGCCGCCCTGGCCCTCAGCTCGCGCGAGGCGCCCCTGCCCGAGGCGCTCCGGCCCCTGCTATTGCTGACGAACGCGACCGCCGACAGCGTCTCGCTCCCGGAGGGGAGCGCGCGGCGCCCGGCGGGCAAGTCCGACGAGGAGGGCCAGCCCGAGCGCCTGCACGACCTCTACAAGGGCCGGACATACCGCTTCTGCTTCACGAACCGGCAGATGGCCACCGCCATCACCCGCTTCGTCTGGGACCAGCCCGAGCTGCGTCCCGACGCCGACCCCGCCTTCCTCGTCCAGTGGACGACCGACTCGTACAGCATGGACCTGTTCGCCGGCTACCAGCGCGTCCTCGACTGGAGGGTGACCGGAGACGTGCTGCAAGGCGGCCTGCCCCTAGGCCTGATGGCCCACGGGGCGGCCCTCGTCGGCAGGCCGGGCGAATTCCTCTTCACCCCCGGCTTCCGGCACACCGGGTCGGTGCAGTTGCGCATCGACTCCAGCATCGGCCCGTTCGCCTCCCCCAACCCCTACGAGGCCGACGCCGTCCGCCACCTGATGCACGTCACGGGCGAGCTGGCCCGCAAGGGGCTGATGCCGCGGCGCCCGCTGCTGGCCGTCACCGGGCAGGCCGCCCCGACGCGGAGGTTCCTCCGCGACCTGGCCCGCACCGCGCCCCTGGAGGCGAGACGATTCACGGTGGTCACAGGCGACGCCATCTCCTTCGACACCGTGTACCGCGACCGCCTCGTCACCTGGCCCATCCAGGATCTGCCGTTCGAGCTGGTGTTCTTCTGCCACTACGACCCCGTCAGCGAGCCGGACGGGTTCGCCCCGTGGAGCGGCGCCCACAGCGGCACCGACACCCTGCTCCTGTACCGCCACATCGCCCTCGCCCTCGCCGAGGCGGCCCGCCCTGCCGGGAGGCTGTGCCGTGACGCCTCCCATCTCCGCGAGGGCCTGGAGGCGCTGCAGTGGGGCGGGCAGCCCCTGTTCGATAAGTCGCCCCGCCTCCAGGGGATGCGTCTCGATGGCACCGGGGAGTGCATCGTCCGCGTCCGCCCGGAGTTCGACGGGGGCCGCGCCCTGCCGCGTGCCTCCATCCAGGTGTGGCGCCGCGGCGAGCCCGACGCCCCGCACGAGTGGGCGCAGGCCCGCGTCCTGGAGGCCGACCACGCCGGCATCCCCGAACGCGAGGGCGGTCAATGAGCGCCTCCCCCTCACGCTTCGAGGGCGCCTGGCGCTACGGCCAGGCGCTGCTCGCCCCCCTCGCCATCTGGCTCGTCCTCGGCTTCGCCCTCAACGGGTTCGACTACGGCGAGCGCAACGACCTCGCCGCCGTGCGGGAGTGGCTCGAGGAGGCGCGCAACCCCGACTCCACCCTGCCCGAGCTGGCCGCCGCCTACGCCCGCGCCGCCGACCAGCTCGCCAAGGCGCCTCGGGCCGAGATGCACCTCCTCCAGCGCCTCGCGGCACGCCAGCGCGTCGAGGTGAAACGCGAGGAGATCTATCAGCACCTCCGCGCCCTCGGCGAGCCGGCCACCAAGATCTACCCAGGCCTGCTGCTGATGTTCCCCACGGTGTACCGGCTGCGTGTCACGTTCAGCGCCGCGCCGTGGACCGGGGCCCATGAGGGCCTGGAGCTGGGCGCGCCCGTCGAGTGGGATTCCGGCCAGCTCCCCGGAGAGGGCCGCTTCCGCACCGCCGAGTACCCGCTCGCCGGCGTCGGCACCGTGCGCATCGACTTCCAGCTCCACGCCTGGAACCGCCGCCAGCGCGACGAGCAGTCACGTGGACGCGGCCTGCTCCTGCTCGTGCTCCTCGGCGGAGCCGCGTCGGCCCTGGGCGTGGCCTGGATGATGGCCGTCCACGGCCGCGAGCGCACGGAGCAGGAGAAACGCCGCGCCGAGCAGGAGAAGCTCGACCGCGCCGAACGTCAGCTCCTCGAACAGCGCCTCGCCACGGAGGAGGCCCAGCGCCAGGCCCTGGAGCTGAAGTCGCACCTCTATGCGTCCATCGGCATCATGGCCGGGTCGTACGCCCACAACATCAAGAACCTCCTCGTCCGTCCCAACGACCTCCTGCGCCGCTGCCTGGATGGCCAGGGCGTCGGCCCCGAGGTGGGGCGCATGCTCCGTGAGGTGCAGGAGACGCTCGCCCTCGTCACGGACCGTTTGCAGCAGATCCTCCAGACCGTCCGCCGCGACCCGTCCAGGCCGGAATTGACACGCATCGACCTCAACGAGGTGGTGCGCGGCCTCGCCCATACCTGGGCCGACCTCGCGGCGGACCGCTGGCAGATGGACCTGTCGCTCGACCTCGCGGACGGCCCGGTGTGGGTGGAGGGCGACCTGTCGCATCTCGTGCAGGCCGTCGAGAACCTGCTGTTCAACGCCCGCGACGCCACGTTCGAGATGCGTGGCCTGCTGCGCGAGGAGGCGCGGCAGGCGGCGCCGGACGCCCGCCGGCAGGCGCTCATCGCCGCGGCCGGCTGGCGCGGCAAGGTCGTCCTGCGGACGAAGGCCGGCCCGGTGCTTGAGGTGGCGGACAACGGCGTCGGCATGACCGACGAGGTGCGGAAACGCTGCACCGAGACGCACTTCTCCACGAAGCGCGACAACGCCCTCTACGAGGGACATTCGACGGGCATGGGCCTGGGGCTGGCGTTCGTGGTTGCGATCCTCGATTCGCACGGGGCGGAGATGGAGATCGAGTCGGCCCCGCGACAGGGGGCGACGTTCCGGGTGACGTTCACGGAGGCGAAGAATGGCTGAACGGCGGTCGGTGTGCGTCTTCTGCGGCTCGTCGGAGGGCATCGATCCCGTCCACGCGGCCCAGGCCGAACGCCTCGGCGGGGAGCTGGCTCGGCGCGGCCTGACGCTGGTTTACGGGGCCGGCGACATCGGCCTGATGGGCGTCCTTGCCGACGCCGTGCTGGCCGGCGGCGGCAAGGTGGTGGGCGTGATCCCGCAGTCGCTGGTGGACCGCGAGGTGTGCCACGCCGGCCTGACGGAGCTGCACGTCGTCCGCACGATGCACGAGCGCAAGGCGCTGATGGCGGACCGCTCCGACGCCTTCCTCGCCCTGCCCGGCGGCTACGGCACGCTCGACGAGCTGTTCGAGATCCTGACGTGGGCGCAGCTCGGCATCCACGGCAAGCCGGTCGGACTCGCCGACGTGGGCGGCTTCTTCGGCCCCCTGCTGGCGTGGATCGAGCGCGCCGTCGCCGAGGGCTTCCTGCGCGAGAAGCACCGCGGCCTGCTCCTGGTCGATGCCGACCCGGTGCGGCTGCTGGACCGCGTGCTATCGGCGCCGTCGGGCGATCCGGGCGTGAAGTGGGCCACGCCGGAGGAGCGCTGAGATTCCTTCGCGATGACGCGGCGTGTTACCCTGCCCGGCGTGTAACCCGCTCATGGATGGAGGGGTCTCGCCATGTGGTCGAACGGACGGATCGCCGCCTCGCTCCTGCTGCTCGTGGCCGTCACCGCCGGGGTCTGCCTGTGGGGCAGCGCCCGCGCCCAGGTGCCGGGAGCTGGTCTCCCGCCGGTGGGGCCCCCGCCGTCTGCGCCCCCGCCCCAGCCGCCCAATTACGGCGCGGTGCCGTCCGTGGATGCCCCCCTCCCTCCGCTGGATTCGCCGCCGACGCCCCCACCGGCGGCCCCGCCGCGTTCGGCGACACCGACCCCGGCAACGCCACCCGTCCGTGTGTCGTCCGCTGACGCCCCGGTGGCGGCGCCCGTGGGGCAGTGGGAGCGCGTGATCGCCGGTAGCCGCGTCGTCTTGCACGTCGATGCCCGCCAACTGACGGGGACGATCACCGTCACCGAGGACGGCAACAAGGTGACGGTTCAGGTGCGGGCCGATCACGGCACGACGAAGGACAGCCTCCTCTACGGCGTCATCACGAACATCTCGGTGTCGAGCGACAAGAAGGACGGCGCCGCCCAGGAGGAGATCGAGCTGCAGAAGGAGCTGCTCGACTGGCCGTTCAGCGTCCGCTTCCGCGTGGACGGCGACACGCTGACCGTCAGGGGCGTCAACGTCGCCTTCCCCAAGGGCCGCAAGGATCTGGCCGAGAGCGCCGCACTCCTCTTCGGCACCTACAAGCGCCCGCCCGCGGCCGTCGCGGCACGTTGAGCCGTAGCCGTTCACCGGCATGTGGGGTTAGACAAAATGAGACGTGGAGGGCGGCCACGACCCTGGTGTCTGAGGTCTGACCACTTGCCGTGAAATGTAAATTTCGCCGGGGATTTGCATTTCAGTCCCTCATGCCGCTGCGCGGCACCCGGAATGATGAAAA
>CAZVZK010000063.1:2613-57843 GCA_964630925.1 uncultured Alcaligenaceae bacterium | reverse complement strand
GCGCAGCGGCATGAGGGACTGAAATGCAAATCCCCTGCGGAATTTGCATTTCAGGAGTTGCAATCAGGTCGGCGACACCCGCGCCGCGGCCAGCCGCCACGTCTCATTCTGTCTAACTCCGGTGGTCCGGTGATCGCCCCCATGTCGCCTCGGCCGCCCGCCGCCTGCGGGTCACGCGAGGCTCGTCGGACGCCGAGTCACAGGTGGCCGTGCGCACCCCACCGGGCCACCAGACTCCGTGTCGGCCGGCGTCGGCTGCCGGTGAGAGACACTCGATGAATCTCAGCGACCGCACTAATTGATACTCAAACGTCTCTGGTATTTGCTTGTGCCCCGTGGTGTGATGCATGTCTCCGGGGTCCACGACCCCTCCAGCGGCCCAGGCAAGGCGACGGTGCAGGATGGAGAAGTTCAACGTCCCGGCGGATAACGCCTTCTTCCCGTGGCGACGAGCCTCCCGGCTTGTCGGAGAGCACGCTCCCCGCGTGCTCGTCCGCGCCCCGCCCCCTCCCGCGCCGCAGGCAAGGCGGCCACACCCTGTCCGGCGAGTGCCGGTTGCCCTCGGGCGTGCGGCCGGCGGGCGTGGGCTTGACGCACTCCCACGCGCCGCCAGCCTGTTCGGCCCGCTCTCGCCGTGGGGCGTGCCGACTCCGGTGGAGGCGTGACCGCCGCGGTTGCCCAGCACGGAGGCCGGGGCGGCATCCCTGCGGCGCCTGGAGTGAGGAATGCAGCGAAGGCGACGGGAGGCGATGATGCCAGCATCAGGGCAGGCCAGTTGGCCGCGTGCGGGAGGAGTGGCGAGTGGGCCCGGCGGCGATACGCTGGAGGCGCAGGCGCTTATCGTCTCCACCGGGACGCGACTTCTTTCACCCATTCGCCGCCGGACAGTGACGTGAATTCCGCAGATGGCACACTGTGCTCCCGCCGGTAATCCCTGTCGCTGTAATGCTGGAAACAGGTGAAGGAATTCACTCGTCTCAAATGCGACATGGCCGCGGGATCATGCCGCCGTCAGCAACGGCGAATACCCGGCGTCAACGGCGAGCCTCACCACACGCCAGACAGGCCCGCCGATCTCACGCCGACGACGCCCTCGGCACGCCCCATCCGCCGCCGCACGGCCTCGCCCTGCCGACGCGCACCCTGCGGGCATCCGCCCCCGGCCCTCCCGCCCGCCCCAGCGCCCCCCAGCGGGGAGCAAGTGCGGCAGACAACACCCCGACCCGCAACCACCACGGCAGCGCTCGCCCGCCCCTCTCTACTCGCATCGCCGCCGCTTGCGGGTTCGCGCTCCCGTCCACCCACGACAACGACCCACCCCTACCGAGCCCGGCTGTTGGAGCCGCCTCGGCGACCAGTATAAAGCCCAGGGCGACGGCTCTGCGGAGCCCTGGGGGACAGACCCACCCCACCCCGTAACCACCCCGCCTCCCGACGAGCCCTGCCCCACGGACGCCTCTCCCACCTCCCCGCCGCCACTCTTCGACACTCTTGCGGCTCCCCCTCTCCGCGCATCGGGGGTCTGGGGGCGTCTCGCCCCCAGCTCGCAGCGGGGAGGGGGCTGGGGGGTGGGGTGGCTGTTGGAGACAACACCGGTTATCCCCCACAACGGTCAGCGGTTGTCGGAGTATGCCGCCCGTGACCCTCGGAGGAGCCGTCAATGGCCCTGACCCTGTTGTGCTCGCTCCTCGCCTCCGCCGCCCCCGACGCCGAGCCCGGCGCGATGTTCAAGACGCCCCAGGCCGTCTTCACCGCCATGCAGAAGGCCAGCGCGAAAAAGGACTTCGCGTCCGCCGTCGCCTGCATCGCCCCGACGGCACGCAAGGACGTGGCCGCCCAGCTCGCCGCCCACGCCCTCGCCCTCCGCTCCTCCGACAACCCCGCCGTCGTCAAGGCCGCGAAGCCGATGCTCGACGTGCTCGCGAAGCACGGGTTGACCGAGAAGGCCACGGGCCGCTTCGACGCCTCCGACATGGCCGCCGCACGCAAGAAGGCCGCCGCCCTCATCAAGAAGCCCGACGCCTTCGCCGCCGACATGATGGCCGCCCAGGACAGGATGACCGCCGCCGTCGGCCTGGGGGGCGCCCCGCTGCCCAAGATGAAGCTCGCCGAGCTGAAGATCGACGGGGCCAGGGCCGGCGCCGTCATCGTCACCGAGATCGGGGGCGCGGAGGTCAGGCAGCCGATCCGCTTCGTCCGCACGCCGGACGGCTGGCGCGTGCTGCCGGCCGACCCGGCCCCCGAGCACGGGCCCGCCGTCGAGGAGAGCCGCCGCGACGATAAGGCCGATCCCGGTTGAACCTCACTTCTTGCGTCTCAGCCACCCGCGCATCTCGAAGGCCGCCTTGCCCTTCGCGTCGCGGGTCGTGAACGTCCAGTCCAGCCTGTCCGCGTCCGTGAAACGCCACACGGCCTCGGAGCCGCCCGCGTCCCACCGGATGCTCTTCGTCTCCGGGTCATACCGCCCCGTGCCGTCCGTCGTCAGGCCCTCGCTGTCGAAGTACCAGTAGCGGTACGCCTTGCGCGTCTCGTCGTACGTCACCAGCATCCGCGTCTCGCCCGCCGCCGTCTTCCCCTTCGACTCGATGAACTTCCCGCCCAGGGCCCACGCCGTCACCTCGGTGCCCTTCACCTTCACGCCGGCGATCTCCGTCTCCGTCTCCCAGGAGCCGACGCGCCGGGCCAGCACCTTCATCGCCTCGGCGGCGCTCTTCGGCGCAGGCGTGTCCCCCCAGGTGACGAACTGCCACGGGCTGGCCGCACTCGTCGCGCCGAGGAACGCATACAGCATCTCGTCCGTCGTCTGGTCGCCCTCCCGCACGTCCCTCGGCGGCCGCGACGGGTTCAGCGGGTTGGCCGCCGAGTTGTCGAACACGCCCTCCACCTCGACGCGCGTCCCCGCCTTCACACGCAGCGGCTCCCTGAACCAGTACGTCTCCTGCCAGCGGTAGTCCCACGCCGGGATGTCGAGCAGCACCACCGGCTTCCCGCCGGGCGGCGTCAGCGTCACCTTCACCGACTTGCCCAGCAGGTGCATGTGCGCCATGACGTTGTGCAGTTGGGCGTCAGTGTGAAGGTACATCGCCCGCCGCATCCGGTGCTCCGCCTTGCCGGCGGGGATGACCGCGCCGTCCTTCATGCCCCGCACGGTCAGCACCTGCCACGGCTGCTCGATGCGCCCCCTGGCGAAGTACAGCCCGACGCGCGTGCGGTCGGCCGCCGGCTTGCCGTCGCGGTGGTAATGCACCTGCAACAGGAAGTCGCTCCCCGCCGGCAGGAACAGCCCCGCCCCGGCCGGCAGCTTCTGGGCCGACTGCCCCGGCGCCCAGCCCCCCAGCCCGCCGAAGGCCGGCAGCTCGTTCACCTTCGGCCGCGGCGGCACGAACCCCACGCCCATCGACACTGTGTAGCCCGGCCCGGAGTCGCGCGGCTTCTTGCCGGCGTCGCGTTTCGCCTGGGCCGCCTCCATCTTCCGCGCGGCCCCCGTCGTGTCGAAGAAGTGCAGCGTGTGGTGGACGACGCGCGGCGTACCGGGCTTCACGTCGTAGGCCACGACCCATCGGTCCTCCTTCAGACCCATCGGCAGGGTGAAGACGCGGAACAGGTCGCTCCCCTCGCCGCCGAGTTTGAAGTCGGCCTCCGCCTCCAGGATCAGGTCGGGCTTGCCCAGCGCCCACTCGCCCGGATCGGCCCCATCGGGCGGCGCGTCCTTCGGCTCGCCCTCGGGCGCGCCGCTCTCGGCCCACTCGTTCAGGATGGCGATCTCCGCCGCGCTCAGGCGGCGGTCATTCTGGAAAGGCACGCCCCCGGCGGGCGGCCACGGCGGCATCTGCCGCGAGCGCGTGAACGCCGCGATGTCCTCGGCCCAGTGCCGGGCCTGGGTGTACGTCGTCAATGCGAACGGCCCCGCGCCGCCGGGCCGATGGCACGCCTGACAGCTCTTGCGCAGGATCGGCGCCACGTCGCGGTGGTAGATGTAGCGCGCCCCGGCCTTGATCTCGGGCCGGCTGAAGACGATGCGGCAGCCGACGGCCCGCGTGCGCGGCTCCGCGATCGGCTTGATGTCCAGCACCTTCTCGATGGCGTCGCGCAGGTCGCGCCGCGTCACCACGGCGTTGCGTTTCAGCCGTTCGGTGTACGCATCATCGATGCGCCCACGGTACATGAGGTGCAATTTGTCGTCGAACACGGCGGCCTCGGGCGTGATCGTCGCGCCCGTGGCGGCGGCCAGCTTCATGCCGCGGTCGATGAGGACCGGCACGGTGAGGCCGGCGTCACGGGCCTCCTTCTCGACGCCCGCGGGGACGGAGTCGGCGGGGAGGACGGCGACGACGGCGATGCCGCGCGGCCCGTACTCCTTCGCCAGCCGCGCCAGCTCGGCGTGGTAACTGATGGAGAGGGGGCAGTACAGCGAGGCGAAGACGACCACGAGCCCGCGCCGCCCGGCGAGATCGGACACGCGGACCGCCTTGCCGTCGGGGCGGAGGACGGACAGGTGCTTGACGTAGATGTGCGGCGGCGGCGCGGCGGAGACGGCGACGAGGGCGAGGGCGGCGAAGAAGGCGGGCCTCATGGGGTCGTCTCCGAGGTGTGCGGGCCGGCGAGGGCCGGGATCTGATATTGTGGCCGGATGGTGCGGATGTCAAGAGGGTAGCTCCGACAGCCACCCCATGACCGTGGCCGGGGTGAGGGTGGTGACGGCGAGGGGGCGGGGACATGACGGAGGCGGAGTGGCAGTCTTCGGACGCCGTGGGTCTGATGCTGGACGAGTTCGTCCCGCGCCTGTGGCAGGCCGCGCCGGGGAAGGGCCGTCGTCAGCTCAGGCTCTTCGGCTGCGCGTACCTCCGGGCGTATTGGTTCGCCATGTGCCACGACGACACCAGGGAGGCGGCGGCCGTCGCCGAGCGGCTCGCCGACGGGGATGCGAGTGATGGTGAGGCGACGGAGGCGTACAACCGGGCCTGGCGGGTGGTCGAGATGTTGCGCGAGGGCGACTCCACTCCCCTCCATCGCAAGGTCGCCGACGCGGCGAGCAGGCTCGTGTACCCCTCTTTCGACGCCGGCGGCTGGTGGAAGTGGTCGCGGGCGCATCCGGAGGACGACCCCTGCCCGCCGTGGGCGTACCTCCTCCGCGAGATCCTGGGCAACATCTTCGCGCCGCGCGCCCTCGACCCGGCCTGGCAGACGGCCGACACACGAGCCCTCGCGACGACGGCCTACACGGCGAGGGAGCTGCCCTCCGGCCACCTCAACAACGCCCACCTCGCCGTCCTCTCCGACGCCCTCGAAGAGGCCGGATGTACGGACGCCGCCATCCTCTCCCACCTGCGTTCGGAGGGGCCTCACGTCAGGGGATGCTGGGCGTTGGACCTCGTACTGGGCAAGGGGTGAGACGCAGGCCCGAGCCGGTCATTCCTTCTTCGGCTTGACGGCGCGGATGACGAAGGGCTCGGCCTTCACCTCGCCCTCCCAGACCTTGTGCCTGGCGGCGAACTCCTTGCCGACCCGGTACCCGGCCGAGATGGTGTACTTCTCACCGCGCCAGCCGCCCAGCGAGGCGGGCAGGGAGACGCTCTCCCCCCGCTTCAGGGTGACGACGTGCTTGCCGAACTCCGCGTCCGCCGGCCGGTCCGACTTCCAGAAGTCGGGCGCGAAGGTCTGCTCATACCCACCCTTCCACCCCCCGCCCGCCCCGTTACAGAGCGTGCAGACGCGCACGGGCGAGCCGCCCTCGTTCGTCAGCACCAGCTCCCACTTCAGCTCGTTCCCCTCCAGAGGCAGCTTCGACTTCACGACGATCCTGGCCGTCAGCCCCTTGCGTGGCGGCTCGGGGTCGGCGTCGGCGGCCACCCCCAGAGAGCCCGCGAGGGCCAGGGCCAGCGCAAGTAGGATCGGCTTCCAACGGATCACGGGCCACCTCACACGGCAGGTCCACGGGCTTCAAGCATCAGACGGCTCTACCGCCGCCCGAGTTTGCGACGGTGCCTTCACCCCTCCGGCCGGGGCCGGGATAAAACAGCGCCTGGTCGGGCAAGGAAAGGGTGACGCCGGAGAGGCCGGAGCGCGAACATGGCTGCGAGCGGGCAACAGATCCTCGGGCTGCGCCAGTGGCTCGGCACGCTGAGCGACGACGGCGGCAGCGACGCCGACCTGCTGGAACGCTTCCTGGCGAGCCGCGACCCGGCCGCGGCGGAGGCCATCCTGCGCCGCCACGGCCCGATGGTGCTGGGCGTCTGCCGCCGCGTGCTGGGCTGCACCCCCGACGCCGACGACGCCTTCCAGGCCACCTTCCTCGTCCTCGTCCGCAGGGCCGAGGCCGTGCGGCCACGCAGCGCCCTGGGCGGCTTCCTCCACGGCGTCGCCCACCGCACCGCACTGAAGGCACGCGGCATGAACCAGCGTTGGCACGAGAAGCGCGAACGCGAGGCGGACCGCCTGCCGGCCCCGGCACCCACCGAGGCGGACGGCGAATGGCTGGTGGCCCTCGACGAGGAGTTGGCCGCCCTGCCCGAGGACTTCCGCGCCGTCATCGTGCTGTGCGCCCTGGAAGGCAAGACGGTGGCCGAGGCCGCCCGCGTGCTCGGCATCCCCCAGGGCACCGCCGCCAGCCGCCTCAGCAGGGGCCGCGCCCTCCTCGGCGACAGGTTGCGCGGGCGCGGCCTGCAACACCCCGCCTCCGGCCTCCTCGCCCCGGTCAGCCTCCCCCTCTTCGACGCCACCCGGCAGGCCGTCACCCTCCTCGCCGCCGGCACGCCCCTGGCCGCGGCGGCCTCCGCACCCGTCGCCAACCTCGCACACCAGGTACTCCAATCCATGATCCTGAACAAGACCCCGCTCGCCCTCGCCCTGTCCGTCGCCCTCGCGGCCGCCGCCCTGTCCCTGGCCCCGGCCGCGGACAGGCCTGACAAGCCCGCGAAGAAGGAGGCGCCCCCAGCCGCCAAGGCCCCGGAGACGAAGAAGGACCCCCTGCTGCAGCTCCTCGACGCCCTCGACCAGCGCTTCGCCGCCAGCCTGGCGGCTCTGGTCCGCGAGGAGCGTCGGGCCGGGAAGAAGACGACCTCGCCCGAGGTGGTGCGTGAGGCGGCCAGGGCCTTCCCCAGGGACGCGGGTCTGGCCCAGATCGTGAAGGATCTCGCGGAGGAGAAGGGCAAGGACGGGGCCTCGGCGGCGGTCCGCGCCCTCCTCGCGGAGTACCATTTCCGCTACGGCACGGCCACGGGCACCGCCCACCGGATGACGACGGCGGAGGAGAGGAAGCTCTTCGCAGAGCGCCAGGGTGCGATGACCCGCCTGGCCGCCCGCTTCGGGGCGGACCTCGGAAAGCGCGACGCCGCCCAGAAGGCCGAAGGCTCGGCGGCGCTGGAGCGCATCAACGTGTACCGCAAGAAGGCGGGGCTGGAGCCCCTGCCCGTGAAGGGCCACTCCGACATGCTGGCCCGCCAGCACGCCATGTACCTCGACCTAAACCGTGAGGGCGGCCGGCTCGCGGGCGACCTGCCCGTCGACGGGCAGGCGCCGGGACGCCCCGGCTTCTCCTTCAACGCCAACATGATGGCGGCCAGCTCGCTCGTCGCCTTCGGCAACGCCGAGGACGCCGTCGACGGCTGGATGGCGACGCCGCCGGGCCGCTGCGCCCTCCTCCGGCCCGACGTGGCCGAGATCCGCATCGGCCTGGCGTTCTCCGCGCCGGCGGGCGAGGGCTACCGCGGCCCGCTCGTCGTGGCGCGATATGCGAACGTCAAGAACGTCGTCGCCGAGACGAGGGCCGTCGTGGCCGTCCCCGAGGACGGGGCCAGGGACGTGCCCACGCGGATGCTCGACCAGCGGCCCTCCTGGGCGCCCGCCGACGCGAAACGCGACAGGCAGGGCCGGGCCGAGGCCGGCTACCCGGTGAGCATCACCTTCTGGGGCAGCGACCGCATCGAGAAGGCGTCGGCCGTCCTGCGCCGCAAGGCGGGCGATGGCTGGGAGGAGGTGCCGGCGTGGGTGTCTTCCCCGGAGCGGCCGATGCTGCGGGAGACGTGGGTCTGTAACCTCGGGACGGTGTGCGCCATCGCGAAGGAGCCGCTCGCGGCGGAGGCCGACTACAAGGCCGAGTTCAAGGCCGAGATCGACGGCAAGCCGTTCACGAAGACCATCGCCTTCCGGACGGGGAAGGCGGCCGCCTGGGACGCGCCGGCGCTGAAGTACACCCCCACCCTGGGCAACAGCCTCAACAACGCCTTCCGCTACCGCACCGGCCTCCTGCTCGGCAGCGCGGACAGCTTCGCCGTCGCTGCGGACGGCAAGTACCTGGCCGCCCTGGATGCGGGGTTCTACAGGCTCGTGCTGTGGCGCGCCCGGATGGAGGAGAAGAAGGGCGACGTGACGGCGTGGCGTCCGCTGATGGAGCTCGCACTGGGGTGGGCCCCCGGACGCAAGGAGCTGGCGGAGATGCTGCCGAAGGTGAAGGAGGGCGAGGGGCCGCCGGCGGAGGCGCTGGACATGGTGGCCGACCACGCCATCCGCTTCCGCGACCTGGCGAAGCAGGCCGACGCGCCCAAGGACGTGCGTGACGGGGCGCAGACGCGGCTGGACAGGCTGCTGGCGTTCCACAAGAAGCACGGCGGCAAGGGCCTGGAGGACATGGAGGCGCGGACGAAGGGGATGGCCGAGCGTGGCGTGGCGGCGATGAACGAGTACCGCCGGCGGCTGAAGCTGCCCGAGGTGACGCTGGACGGGCGGCTCTCGCGGGCGTGCCGCAACCACGCGGTCTACATGGACCTCAACCGCGGCGAGGGGCCGGCGTCTTGGACGTTCTGGGGCATGCCCACGCCCCACGAGGCGAAACGCGGCCTGCCGGGGTATTCCGAGGCGGGGGCGTTCGCCGGCATGTCCAGCGACATCGCCTTCAGCACCCCGGAGCACTGCGTCCACGGGTGGATGTCGTCGTTCTTCCACCGCATCCCGCTCCTCAACCCCGACGCGAAGCAGGTGGGCATCGGCTACGCCCTCTCGGCGGACGCCTTCGCCGTCACCGGGACGGGGAAGATCGCGCTCCTCTCCGTGCCGGCGATCACCCGGCGGACCATCACGCCGGCCGTCGTGCTGTACCCCGAGGCCGGGGCGAAGGGCGTCATCCGCAACTACGGGCTGGAGTCGCCCAACCCCATCGGCATGCCGGAGAAGAAGGACGCCCGCGGCTGGCCGGTCGCCGGCTTCCCGGTGACGGCCACGTTCTTCGGCAGCACGAAGATCACCAAGGCCGAGGGCAAGCTGTACGCGAAGAAGGGCGCGGAGTGGAAGGAGGTGCCGTGCTACGTCTCATCGCCGGAGAAGCCGGCGGCCTACTTCGCCGACAACCTCAAGACCCTGTGCCTGATGGCCAAGGACCGCCTGGAGCCATTGACGGATTACAAGGCGGAATTCGCGGCGGAGCTGGACGGCAAGGCATGGCGCGGGCAGACGACCTTCACGACGGGCGGCCCGAAGGCGCTGGTGGGGGAGGACGGGTGAGATTTACCGCTTCCTGCCCTTGTACAGATCCAGCCCAGGCTGTCCGGCGATGAGGGCGAACACCTCGCGCACCTGCTCGAACCCCTTGCCCATGAGGAAGTTCGGCGAGCGCCCGTGGCTCTTCGCCCCCAGGACGTGGAACCCCGGCTCCGGCTGCTTCAGCGGCACCGGGGCCGCCTGCGCCGCGTCCTCGATCACCTGCAGCTCGCGGTAGATGCGCCTCTCCGGCTCATAGCCGACATTGGCGATCAGCCGGTCCACGTCCCACGACTTCTCGTCGCCGTTGCACAGGGCCGTCACCGTGAAGCCGTCCTTGCCCTTGTGGATCACGCTCTGGATGATCGACGACGGGTGATACTCGACGTGCCCCTCGCCGCGTGTCGCCAGCTTGTTCGCCTGCGCCGCCAACTGGTCGCGCTCGCGGAGGGTGTCGCCCACGACCCGTTTCAGCGGCGTGCTGCCGGCGTGGCGGCCCAGCCAGATGATCCACGTCGAGGGGTGCTTGGCCGCGAGCTGCGCGAGGAGGCACACCGTCGTGGCCGCGGAGTGCCCGCTCCCCGCGACGAGGACCGTCCTGTCGGCGTACTCGCCGGCCTTCGCCCCCAGCACGTCCTCCAGGCCCGAGGCGATGTGGGGCCGGGCCGCCAGCTCGCCGACGGCCAGGATGCCGCCGTCCCCGAGGAAACGCGGGTTGCCGTAGGTGCCGGTGCAGTCGAGGACCACGTCGGCCTCCTCGACGCGCTCGGCCCCGTCGCCTGCCCGCAGGAGGAGGCGGAACGGCTCCTTCGCCCGCCCCGGCGTCGTTTCCTCGCGCAGATGGCCCTTGCGTCCGACCTGCATCACCATCGACTTCGCCTGGAAGCGCTCGCCGAGGTGGGCCGCCAGCGGCGCGAGGTAGGCGTCGGCGTGTTCGCGCCCCGTGAGGATATCGCCTTCATCGGGCAGCTTGAGCTTCGGCCTGTCGCCGAGGAGGGCGGCGCGTCCGAGCGCCGTGGTGTTCTGGCCCCACGGCGTGAAGAGGCGGACGTGCCCCCAGTCGCGGACGTTCTGCCCCACGTCGCCGCGCTCGTGGACGGTGAACGGCAATTCGAGGGCCTCGGCGTAGAGGGCGGCCTCGATGCCGACGGGCCCCGCCCCGAGGATGGCGACGCGTGGCCGTGGTGGTTTCGTCATGGCGGGCCACTCCTTCCCTGAAGGCCGTCATGATAGCATACGCCGCACGCACCCACGAGGCCGGACGATGAGCGACCCGAAGCGCCTGCGCGCCGCCCTGGAGGCGGCGTTGGTCGAGAGCCCGGAGGACCTGGCCGCCCACATGGCCTACGCCGACCTGCTGAGCGAGCAGGGCGACCCACGCGGCGAGTTCATCCAGGTCCAGCTCGCGCTCGAAGACCCGACGAGGCCGGCGGGGGAACGCAAGCGTCTGGCGGCACGCGAACGCGAGCTGCTCGCCGCCCACGAGCGGACGTGGCTGGGCGAGCTGGCGCCCTACCTCCTCGGGACGCCGGAAGAGCGACAGGCGGCGATGCGGCCGGAGCTGGTGGGCTATCTCGCGGCCGATGAGCGTTGGCCGACCTACCTGTCCGACTCCTCACACCGGTGGCGGCGCGGCTGGCTGGACCATTTCGATGCCGGCCTCCTCAGCGTCCAGACCGCGCGGAAGCTCGGACGCCATCCGTTGGCAAGGCTGCTCTCGGGGTTCGTGTATCGACACACGTTCGCCAACAGGAATTTCCGTCCCATCCGTGCCGCGGACCTGCCGAGCGGGCCGGAGGTGTATTACACGGCCGAGATTCTCACCGGCTCCCCGGCCTTCGCCAACCTCCGGTCGTTTCAGTACGGGCTGGAGGTCGATCCGGAGGAGGACCGCTACGACGAAGGCACGCAGTACAGCCAGCTCGCCCCCCTGATCACGAAGATGCCGCGCCTGGAGGAGCTGCGGATCTTCGGGCACATCTACGGCGACGGCGAGATGTGGCGCGACATGCACGCCATGCTGTCCTCGCTCACCCTCGCGAACCTCCGCGTCTTCCAGCACTACCACGGCACGGTCTACGCCCTGGAGCCGTTCAGCACCAACCCGGCCCTGCGTAACCTCACGCAGATCCTCATCTACCCGCACTCTTTCTCGCGCTCCTTCACCCAGGAGGAGATCGACGAGGACAATCTGGATGAGGCCACCGAGCAGCCCGCCCTCAACCGCGACAATGTCCGCTCCATCCTCTTCTCGCCGCACCTGCCGTCGCTCACGGCCCTCCAGCTCCGCTCCTGCTCCGGCGGCGACCCCATGATCGACGACTTCATCGCCTCCGGCATCCTCAAACGCCTGCGCTCGCTCGACCTCCGTTACGGCCACGTCACCGACGCCGGCGCGCGCCGCTTGGCCGCGTGCCCCGACGCGCGCAACCTCCAGACCCTCGACCTGATCGGCAACCGCCTCACCGCCACCGGCGTCCGCGCGCTCACCGAGGCCGGCATCCCGGTGCGCGCGGACCGCCAGGAGGAGCCGCCGTACGACGACGAGCGGCTCCTCTACTACGGCGACTCGGAGTGAGGGCGGCGACTACCCCACCCCCCCCGCCCCCTCCCCGAAGCGGAGAGGGGAGCCACAAGAGCATCGCCTCTCCGGCGGGGAGGTGGACGGCCCTCGTGTTGGGCGAAGCGATTCAGGGGACGCGGCTACTACCCCACCGCCACTCTTCTCGCTCTTGCGATCCCCCCTCTCCGCTTCGGAGAGGGGGTTAGGGGGTGAGGTAGTGTCACTTGTACTTCGTGATCCCCGGCTTCGCCACCGGCGGCGTCTCGAGGGGGCCCGGCGCCAGCTTCTCCGGCAGCAGGTTCTCCTTCGAGTCCTTCGCCATGTCCCAGGTGATCTCCTGCCCCGTGTACGTCGCCATGCGGCCCATGATGCCCAGCAGCGTGGACTGCGCCATCCACTCGCCGTCGTTGATCGGCGTCCCCTTGCGGATCGCCGCGAACAGCTCGTCGTGCTCGTTCTGGTACATGTCGTCGCGGTTCTCACGCAGCGCCTTCCGCGCGCTCCGCACCCACTCGCCCTTCTTGCCCTTGACCCGGTGGGCCTCCTGGTTCTTGATCACCGCCGACCCCTCCGTGCCGTACACGAAGTCCGACACCTCACCCGCCGTCCCCTTCTGCTGCCGCGTCGAGTGGAACAGCTTCACGCCGTTCTTGTACTCGTACACCACCGAGTGGTGGTCGAAGATGTGGCCGAACTCCTCCTCCACCCGGCTCTGCCGCCCGCCCAGCCCGACCGCCTTCACCGGCGGCTCGTCGCCCATCACCCACGACATCTTGTCAATCGAGTGGATCGCCTGCTCCACGATGTGGTCGCCCGACAGCCAGGTGTAGTACGGCCAATTCCGCAACTGGGCCGTCATGTCGTCCCACCCCGCCTCGCGGGGGCGGTTCCACAACGCGCCCGCATGGTAGATGCAGTGCAGCGCCGTGATGTCGCCGATCTCGCCGCCCCGGATGAGCTTGACCCACTCCCGCTTCAGCTTCTGGTAGCGGTAGCAGAACCCCGCCACGATGCTCAGGCTCTTCGCCTTCGCCTTCTTGCACGCCTCGATCACCCGCTTGACGCCGGGCGAGTCGGTCGCCATCGGCTTCTCGCAGAAGATGTGCTTGCCGGCCTCCACCGCCGCCTCCAGGTGCATGGGGCGGAAGCCCGGCGGCGACGTGAGCAGCACCACGTCCACCCCGCTCTCGATCACCTTCTTGTAGGCGTCGAACCCGAGGAACTGCCGGCCCGCCGGCACGTCCACGCGCTTGCCGAACTTCTCGTCGCCCTTCAGCCCGTTGAGCGACGAGTCGAGGCGGTCCTTGAACATGTCGCCCATGGCGTACAGCAGGGTGTTCTTGTCGGCGGTGAGCGCCTGGGCCGCGGCCCCGGTGCCGCGTCCGCCGCAGCCGATCAGGCCGACCTTGAGCACCTCCGACGAGGCGGCGTGGACGGCGGGGAGCGAGGAGAGGAGCGCGGCGGTGCCGGCGGTGGCCAGGAACTCGCGGCGGCCGGTGGGGTTGGTCACGGTGGGTGTACCTCGGGAGAGTGCGACGATGGGGTTCATCATCGCCCGCCGGGGGCGGTGCGTCAAGGAGCAGACGGCCCGCGACGCCGGGCCAGCTCGGCCTCCAGCTCGCGGATGCGCTCCAGCGCCGCGAGGCGTGCCGCCTCACTCGCGGCCTCGCGTTCGGGGCCGGTCGGCAGCCACGCCCCCGCCGCCGGATCCCACAGACGCAGCTCCTCGCCGTGCGTCTCCAGGTGCAGGCCCGTCACGAGGCTGGGCAGCCGGCCAGCGACGGCCCCGATGGGCACGTACCGCCGGCGGACGAGGCGGTACCCTACCAGGCGTGGGTCGGGCCGCCTGATCCTGGGGTCGAACACGAAGTACTCCTTGACCTTCAGCGTGTCGCGGTACAACTTCAACTTCCGTTCGAGGTCGTCGTCGCCCGTCGTGCCGGACAGGATCTCGATGACGAATTCGGGGAGCCGCCCGCCCTCCAGCCAGGCGCGGTAGGTCTCCCTCCGCCGCCGCCCCGCGCCGGGGGCGACGAACACGTCCGGCGACACCACGGCGGAGGGGTCGCCCCTGCGCCAGTAGACGAAGATGTCGCCGGAGACGCAGACTTGATCGTCGTCGCGGTAGAAGTGCGTCAGCGCGTCGATGAGCAGGCCGATGAGGATGCGGTGCCACTCCGATTGCGGCATGGGCGTCTCCGGGCTCTCGGGGTAGACCGTGTCGTCCTGCTCCGGCGTGATCGCGGTGCGTGCCGTCATCGTCGTGGCCCTCCCGACCCCGATTGTACCGGCGGCGAACACCACGCCGCAAGCCGGTCACCCCGCGCTCGCCCGCTCGATCACCCGCGTGAACAGCTCGAGATTCGGGATGTCGCTCACCGGCACCGCAGCCCACGCCTCGCGGCGGAACCGCTGGCGGATGACGATCATCCCCTGGTCCGCCCCCAGCTCCTCCACGTCGGCCCAGCGCAGCTCGTCGCGCCCCTGCCGCAGGCCGTGCCGGCTCACCCGGAGGACGTCGAAATCCACCCACTTGCCCGCGTCGAGGTCGGCGAGCGCCTGCGGCATCTTCGCCCGCGACACGGCGTGCAGGAGGCGCTTGCCCAAGAGCGCGATGTTCTCGTACGCCTCGGTGTATTCGAGCGTCGCGCCGTCCATCAGCCGCACCCGGTACAGGTACGTGGTGTGGCTGTACGCCCCGTTGACGTGGACACGCGTGATGGCCTGGTACACGCCGTCCACGTCGTCCCAGCCCCAGGCCCGAGCGGAGAACAGGCCGCAGTCCACGAAGCCGTTCTCGCACAGGACCACCCGCCACCCTAGACGCCACAGGCCCATCGCGGTCAGATACACGCCGACGAAGAAGGCGATGGCCCCCAACACCACGAGCTGCCCGCCGCGAGGGGCACGCACCCCCGCGGCGATCAGCACGAACGCCACCAGCAGGAGTGCGACCCCACCCACTAACATCATCAGCCGCCCCGACGGTGCATACTCCGCCTCCGGCTCGCCGACCAGGCCGCGATCGACCCCCGAGGGCAGGCGCGGCTTGCCGCGCGAGCGCGAGGGGCGTACCACCGGCCCGTCGTCCTCCAGCGCGGCGAAGGGGTTGTCCCTCCCCTCCGTGTTCAGCCGTGGCCTCGGCGCGCCCGCCGGGACGGGAGGGGGCGGTGGCGGTGGCGGCGGTGGCGGTGGCGGAGGGGCGGCGGGGACGCGCATGCGCTGGCCGCACGCCGGGCAGGAGACGGCCTGCCCGGCCTCGGAGTCGTCGCGTTCGATGGCCCGGCCACAGCCGGGGCAGGCGATGCGGATCATCGGTGGCCCATCGGGAGAGGGGCGGGGCTGCGGAAGTCGTATCGGGCCGGGCCCGGGCGTCAAGCGTAGGCGCGCTTGCAGTGGTCGCCGAGGCGGAGGAGGAGCTGGAGGTTGGGGACCTCCGTCACCGGGACGGACTCCCACGCCCCGCCGTCCCTGGGGAAGATCCGCAGGACGCCCTTGTTCACCGAGAACTCCTCGACCTCGCCCCACGGCAGGGTGGCCCGCCCCGCGCGCAGGCCGGCCTTGCCCAGCTCGAACCGCCCGAAGTCGATCCAGTGGCCGCGCTCCATCGCCTCCAGCGTCGGCGTGAACTTGGCGCGGGCGATCTCGCCGGCCAGCAGGACGCCCAGCTCCTCCGCCCCCTCGAACGCCTCCGTGTAGGTCAGCTTCTCGCCCGTGGACGTGTGGACATCGTAGACGTGCTTCGTGTGGTTGTGGACGCCGTTGACGAAGACGGCGGTGATCGACAGGTAGAAGTGATCGACCTGGTCCCACGTCCAGTAACGCACCCGCCCCGCCCAGCAATCGACGAGCCCGTTGTCGCAGACGATGACACGGCGTCCGAGACGCATGAAGCCGTAGATGGCCGGGATGACGGACAGGAGGCAGAACAGCAGGCCGGTCATGGCCAGGCCGACCAAGCGGCGCCCGCCCATGGCCCCGGCGCAGCCGAAGACCATGCCGAGGAGGAGGAAGAACCCCGCGAAGCCCAGCAGCCAGCCCCCCCAGGTCGAGAACTCCGCGATCGTCTCGCCGAGCACGTCCGCCGGCGCCCCCGCCGGCAGGACGGGCCTGCCACGACGGCTCGGGGCGCGCTTCGAGACATCCCGCACGTCGTCATCGAGTATCGGCTCCCGCAGAGAGGGTGGCAGCGGTGGCGGGGGAGGTGGCGGGGGTGGAGGGGCGGCGGGGACGCGCATGCGCTGGCCGCAGCCGGGGCAGGCGACGACCTCCCCGGCCTGTCCGGCCTGACATTCGATGGCGCGTTGGCAGCCCGGGCAGCCGATGCGGATGTTCATGAACGGGCCTGGGAATGGTCCTGTCGGGGCACTCTCGGCCGGGGAGGCCGGCCCGCGTCGAGGTCCGCCTCTCTTGACAGGCCCGCGGCCCGACGCTAATCCACCATCCTACGGGTTCTACCAGGACGGGGAAGGAGTGACAGGATGACGGTCACGGACAACGGCCTCGACGTCGGCGAGGCGCTCAAACGCCTGCTCGGGCAGCACGCGCTCACCTCCGCCGAGCGCGTCACCCTCCTGCAGCAGCTCCTCGGCGACGCCGCCTGCCGCAAGATCGGCATCTACCCCATCCCCCCCGGCTTCAAGCTCTCCGTCGTCATCCCCGTCTACAACGAGGAGCGTTGGATCCGCGAGATCCTCCGCCGCGTCCTCGCCACCGACATCCCCAAGGAGATCCTCGTCATCGACGACTGCTCCAGGGACAGCACCCGCGAGATCCTCAAGGAGTACGACGGCAAGGACGGCATCAAGGTCTTCCTCCAGGACAAGAACGGCGGCAAGGGCGCCGCCCTCCGCCGCGGCTTCCAGGAGGCCACCGGCGACGCCATCATCGTCCAGGACGCCGACCTCGAATACGACCCCGCCGAGTACCCCCGCCTCATCCAGCCGATCATCGAGAACAAGGCCGACGTGGTGTACGGCTCGCGCTTCATCGGCGAGACGCACCGCGTGCTGTACTACTGGCACTCCGTCGCCAACGGCTGGCTGACCTCCCTCTCCAACTGGTTCACGAACCTGAACCTCACCGACATGGAGACGTGCTACAAGGTCTTCCGCCGCGAGGTCCTCCAGGGCATCACCCTCAAACAGAACCGCTTCGGCTTCGAGCCGGAGGTGACGGCGAAGATCGCGAGGCACCGCCCGTCGTGGCGCATCTACGAGGTGCCCATCAGCTACTCGGGCCGCACCTACGAGGAAGGCAAGAAGATCGGCCTCAAGGACGCCTTCAACGCCCTCTCCTGCATCCTCTGGTACCACTTCTTCAACTAACGCAATAGCTGACAGCCAGCAACAGCCAGCAAACAGCCGGCAACAGCCAGCTACAAACCAACAGCCGACAGCGGCCGGTTCCACGGAGGAGCCTGCCGCTGTTGGCGTTGACGGGAGGGGAGGAGAGGCGTCTCATGCAGGACTTCAAGGCGTTGAAGGTGTGGCAGAAGGCGCACGAGCTCGTCCTGCTCGTGTACCGCGAGACCGCTGGCTACCCGACGCATGAGGTGTACGGGCTTCGGGCACAGCTCCGGCGATCCTGCGCTTCCATCGCCACGAACATCGCGGAGGGCTGCGGGCGGGGAGCGATCCGGACTTCGCCCGGTTCCTGACCATGTCGATGGGGTCGGCGGCAGAGACGGAGTATCACCTGCTCCTGTCGCGCCATCTGGGGTATCTGCCGCCCGAGACGCACGCCGAGATGGACGGCCTGCTGTCGGAGACGAAGCGCATGTTGAGCGCCTTGCTCGCCAAGGTCCACGCCGCCGGCTCGTAGCCGGCTGCTGCTGGCTTTTCGCTGGCTGTTGCTGGCTGTTCGCTGGCTGTTGCTGGCTGTCAGCTATTCGGTTAGCTGGCTGTCAGCTACTCCTCCGGCTACTTTGTGACCTACAGTTGTGTGCGGCCATCCCCGGCCGTGGTTGCACTCTGGGCCAAGGCGGCGGACCCCCCACCGAATGCCAGTCACCCGCGCTGCGAATGTCGAGCCGATCCCCGGCTACCGCCTCGTCGAGCCCCTCGGGAAGGGCGGCTTCGGCGAGGTGTGGCGCTGCACCGCCCCGGGCGGCCTCTTCAAGGCGCTCAAGATCGTCCAGGGCAACCAGGAGATCGACAACGCCGGCAGCAACGCCGAGCAGGAATTGCGTGCCTTCGAGCTGATCCGCTCCATCCGCCACCCGTTCCTGCTGTCCATCGAGCGCGTCGAGGTCGTCCAGGGCGATCTGGTCATCGTCATGGAATTGGCCGACAAGAGCCTCCACGACCTCCTCACCGACTACAAGCAGCGTGGCCAGGCCGGCGTCCCGCGCCGCGAGGCCGTCGCCTACCTCCATGAAGCCGCCGAGGTCCTCGACCTGCTCAACCAGGAGCACGGGCTGCAGCACCTCGACATCAAGCCACGCAACCTCTTCCTCGTCGGCAAGCACCTGAAGGTGGCCGACTTCGGCCTCGTCGGCAGCCTCGCCGACCTGTTCGCCGGCAACGGCGGCGGGCGCGTCTTCGCCGGCGGGCTCACGCCGCTGTACGCCGCCCCGGAGACGTTCAAGGGGCAGGTCACGCTCTTCAGCGACCAGTACAGCCTCGCCGTCACCTACCACGAGCTGGTCACCGGCGAGCCCGTCTTCCAGGCCCGCAACTACAACCAGCTCGCGATGATGGCGTGCGGCCAGGAGCCGGACCTGTCGCGCCTCGCCGAGGAGGAGCGGCCCGCCCTCGCCCGCGCCCTGAGCAAGGACCCCCGCGCCCGCTACCCCTCCTGCGTCGAATTGGTCAACGCGCTCGAGGACGCCCTCTTCGCCCCCGTGGCCGTCCACGCCGAGACCCCCTCGCGCTCCGTCGAACACACCGACGTGGGCATCACGCCGGGGCCACGCGGGTCCGGCCACTACCGCCGCCGCAGCCGCATCCTGCCCGCCGTCAAGGCCCCCGCGCCCGACGCCGACCCCCTCGCCGGCTATCAGCTCCTGGAGAGCCTGGGGCGCGGCCCCGCCGGCGAGCTGTGGAAGGCCAAAGGGCCGGGCGGCGGCGGCTACCTCGTGCGCTTCCTGTCCCAGCCCGAGACCGATCCAGGCCTGGAACGGCTGCGCGGCCTGCGCCACCCGGTGCTGGCCGGCACGCGCGTCTTCGCCGCCGGCCCCGGGCGGACGGCGTTCGTCAGCGAGGCGGGCGGCTCGACGCTGTGGGACCGCTTCCGCGAGGCGCACGCGGCCGGCCAGCCGGGCGTGCCGCGCGAGGAGCTGCTCGGCCACCTCGGGCGCATCGCCGACGCCCTCGACGAGCTGTACCACCACCACCAGACGCAGCACCTGGCCCTGTCGCCGCGCCACGTCGCCCTGTCCGGCGAGGAGGCGTTCCTCCTCGAGTTCGGCCTCGCCGAATGGCTCTGGATGCCGCAGGGCCTTTCCGCCGCCCACCTCAACCCCCGCTACGCCGCACCCGAGCTGTTCGACGGCCTCGTCAGCGACGCCTGCGACCAGTACGCCCTGGCCCTGATGTTCCACGAGCTGCTCGTCGGCGTCCACCCGTTCCGCAACCTGAACGCCCGTCAGCTCGCGAGCCCGAAGCTACGCGGGCAGCCGGACGTGTCGCTTCTGCCCGGCCCGGACCGCGCGGTCGTCCTCCAGGCCCTGTCGCCCGACCCCGAACGGCGCTTCCGCTCCTGCGCCGAATTCATCCAGGCGTTGGAGGAAGGCGCGCTCGGCGGCGCCGTCTCGCCGTCGGCCCACGTCGTCTCCTTGCCGCACCCCGGCGACGACTGGCGGCCGGCGCTGGCCGACCTCGCCGCGGCGGCGGGCCGGGGGCACGTCATCCGCTCCGACGGGGCGCTGCCCTACCGGCTGCTGCCGGGCGGGCATCTGGAGTGCCGCGCGTTTGCGCGGCTGGCGCCGGGGATGGCCAAGCTCAAGCTGGCCGGCTTCCGCGACCAGTGGCGGGCGGAGAAGGCCGACGCCGGCGAGGGCCGGGTCGTCTTCCACATCGAGGGGGCGGCCACGCTGTGGGACCGCTGCATGGGCCGCTCGCCGGCGTTGCAGGTGGAGATCTGCTTCGGGCCGCCCGACAACGAGTCGGGGCTGTCGCCGATCCGCATCCACATGATGCCCGTCGAGTGCCCGAGGTCCAGGGGCGAGACGCTGCTGGCCGAGCTGGCGCCGCGCATCCTGTCCAGCCTGGTGACGTACCTCGGGCTGATCGGGCACAAGAACGGGCAGGAGCGGTTCCCGCTGACGCAGTTCGTGCGGGTGGCGACCGGCGCCCGCGAGTGGCAGGGCCAGCTGCGCGACATCGGCGGCGAGGGGATGTGCGTGCGCCTGCCCGAGGCGGTGCCCGCCTGCCCCGTGACCGTCACCCTGCAGCGCTGGGCGTCGCCGCTGACGTTCAACGTGCCGGGCCGCGTCCTCGCGGTGTTCCCCGCCGAGGGCGGCTACGAGGCGGAGATCGTGCTGTCCTGATGAGGTCAGGCGGCGACGATGAAGGCGATGGCGGTATACAGCAGCAGGCCGATGCCGAAGATGGCGCTCATCAGGACGATGACGGCCGCCCCGGCGCCGATGTCGCTCTTGAGGAAGGCGGCCATCTCGGCGTCGGTGAATGTCGGCTTGTTGGGGGCGTGGCCGTGCGTGTGCCCGTGGCCGTGGCCCGCATCCGGTGTGACGTGCTCGCTCATCGTCGCCTCCGCCCGTGGAACGTCCTGCGGTTGGTATAGCCGCGGGGCGGACGCGCCGCAAGCCGGGGCGGCGTGCGGATCGGCAAATCCCCGCGCCGGGCTGTTGCAGGCCGGCGTCGTGGGGCGTGTGGGGGTAAGGAGCGGATGCCGGGCCCGCAACGGGGCCGGCCCGCCGTACCCCCGAGGACAACCAAAGTGAAGCCCTTCCATCTGCTCGTCGCGTTCTGCCCGTGCCTGCTGTTCGCGGCCCGCGCCGCGGCGGAGGCCCCGAACAAGCCCGTCGCCCGGCAGAACCTGGCCGTGTCCAGCAAGCCGAACCTCTGCGTGGGCAGCAAGCCGAACTCCTCCGTGGGCACCAAGGCCCCCATCTGCCTGTTCGCCGAGATGCGCCGCGCTTCCAAGGAGGTGCCCACGCAGCTCAGCGTGAAGGCCGTCAAGGAGGTGCCCCCGGCCCCGCCCGTCAGCAAGGCCAAGGTGGTGGTCGTCGTTCTGAAGCAGGCCAGGCCGCCCGTCCCACCGCCGGCCCCCAAGGTGATCGTCGTCTACGTGAAGCCCGTCCCGGCGGTGAAGGCCGTTGTCGTGGCGCCCGTGAAGCCGAAGGCCACGGCGGATCTGAAGCCCAACCTGCCGCCGGCCAGGACGGGCGTCGTCGTCGGCAAGGGCGGGGCCACCACGGAGGAGCTGACGAGGACCGGCAGCCCGGTCATCCCCGAGGAGGAGAAGGTGGCGGCCGAGGAGTAACCTCCGCGAGACGCCCGACGGCCCCTCCTCAACGGCGAGGGGGGGCCGTGTCTAGTTGTCGAAGACGACAGCCGCTGACGCTCCACTCGGGGCGATGCCGCGACCCCGCGGGCCCAACCCGCCATGCTATGGCAGGCGTCTTCGGCGGCAAGAGAAATTCTATGTATTTTTCGTGAGGCCTGGTGTATACTTCGATTAGGACGGGTGTCGTGGCGCTCCGGCCGGCCTACCCAAGGAATGGGCGGTGGCGGGGCGTAACCGACGCTCGGGCCAGGCGCACGGAAGCGCGGTGAGCGGCCTCTCTTCGCCCCCTTTCGCAGAACCGCACGACGCACGCCTCTCACACCCGAAACCACCCCCCGTCCGTACCGGCCCGTCTTTCTCGGGCCGGCACTTCCGGCTGGCTCTCCACGTTCACGCTCGGAGGCGAGGCCATGCGTGCCGTCTCCAATCTCTCTGCCCGGCCTGTCACACTGCCGCGTTCCTCGTTGAAAGAGGTCCGGCACGTCGAGGGCGTCGATCCGGGCCTGATCCAAATCTGATCGCCCCCACCCGGGGGTTCTGAACCAACAAGGATGCCCCCGCGCCGAGCGAGACGCGGGGCCGCGGGGCCTTTTCGCGCCCCGAGCCTGGGCCGAGCCCGGGGGCGGGGATGCTCCGTCCGCCGGCATGATCAATCACAACCACACCAATTGACGCCGAGGTGATAAGATGAGCGCCGTCGTCCTGATGTTGCTGTTCGCCCCCGCCCCGATCTCCCGTCCGGCCCCGCCGCCCCCCGCCCTCAAGTACGGGTCGTATTTGATGACCTGGCACGGGGTGGACGCCCCGACGGTGTTCCACGCGGACGGGTTCTACGCCTGCCAGTGGCACGGGCGCTGGTGGCACGGCCAGTGGAAGATGGAGAAGGGCCAGCTCGTGGTCGAGGAGTGGCCGATGGAGGAGCCGCACAGGCGCTCGACGTGGACGATCAAGCTGACGGCGCCGACGGCGGGGCAGTTCACCGGCGGCACCAAGTGGAAGATCGTGCCGCAGGGGTTCGGCCACGGCGGCGATGCGTGACCCAGTAGCTGACAGCCAGCAACAGCCAGCAACAGCCAGCTAACAGCCAGCAACAGCCAGCTTGAAGCAGACAGTAGCCAGCCTCCCTCTCGCGGTGGATGTTGGCTGTTGCTGGCTATCAGCTATGAAGTCGGCAGGCGTTTGCGGTGACACGCCTCGGCGTAGGCCGCCTCCAGATCCACGGGGATGACCAGATCCCCCCGCAACCCGAGGGGCAGCGTCGGCAACGGCCGGCCCAGCGCCATCGGGGATCGCCAGACGTCGATCTCGTCGCGCTCGTCGCGGCGCACGGGCCGGTACGCGACTGCGTACAACGCCACCTCGGCCGGCAACGCCAGCGCGTCGTCGGCCTCCATGAGGCCCAGCAGGTCGTTGTGCAGGTTGGCCCGGCGGCTGGTCACGATATCCACGATGATGACGCTGACCCCCTGGGACAGGTAACTCGCGCACTTCGCCGCGAAGGCCCGCCTCTCGGCGGCGCGATCCTTGTTACCGGGGCTGATCAGCTCGATGGCCGCGACCAGCCTGGGGCCGGTGACGGTGGACAGGATGCGGACCTCGAACGTGGCGGGGAACACCGCCGGCAGGAACCCGTCCGCCGTCGGCGGGGACCACACGGCCGGGCCGACTGCCACCGCGACGCCGGCCCCTCCGCCGTCCGCCGACCCGTTCCGCCGCATGGTGGCGACGTCGATCTCGACGGACGGGCCGAAATGGGCGTGCTCCTCGGCGATGTAATCGGGCGGCAGCCATCGCTCCGTCAGCGCGTCGGCGAGCCTGGTGGCCCAACTGGAGTGGAACGACTCCCAGCGGCGTTCGCTGCTCAGCGGTGGGTGGAAGTGATCGAGTAGCGGCATGGTGGCACTCCCGTGGCGGTCCGGTGTATTGTGGCGCCGTCGGGAGCCGTCCGGCAAGCCGCTCACGCCAGCTGCGCGATCGGCTTGCCCTCGGGCAGGATCGGCATGGGCCGGCCCGAGTGGTCGTTGAAGGACGTGTTGTGCGGGTCGATCCCCAGGTGCTGGAACATCGTCGCCCAGAAGTCGCCCACGCTCAGCGGGCAGTCCTTGGGGTGCTCACCCTTCGCGTTCGTGCTGCCCACCACCTGGCCCATCTTCAACCCGCCGCCGGAGACCAGGATGCTCATGGCCTGCGGCCAGTGGTCGCGGCCCGGCTGCTTGACGCCCGTCTGCGACCCCTCGGTGTAACTGATGCGCGGCGTGCGCCCGAACTCACCCGTCACGATGAGCATCACCTTCTTATCGAGGCCGCGCTCGTGCAGGTCGTCGATCAGAGCCGTCACGCACCGGTCGTAGATGGGCAGGCGGGCCTTGGCGTCGTCGAAGATGTGGCAGTTGACGGCGTGGCTGTCCCAGTTGTAGGTGCCGTTCTTCAGCCAGGGCACGCCGGACTGATACGGGTTCTCCAACACCATCGTCACGAAGCTGGACCCCGCCTCGACGAGGCGGCGGGCCATCAGGCACCGCTGGCCCCAGGCGTGCATGCCGTAGCGCTCGCGGAGCTTCATCGGCTCGCGCGAGAGGTCGAACGCCTCGCGCGTCTTCTCGCTGCCCATGAGCCGCAGGGCGCGCTTGCGTAGCACGTCGGCGTTGGACGCGGACGCGGGCAGGCCGGGCACGTCGCGGTCGAGGCCCTTGAGGAGGTCGAGGCGCACGCCGAGCCGGGCCGTGCGGGCGGCGTCGGCGTCGAGGTTGCGGACGGCGAACCTGGGCGATGACGGGTCGCCGGGGACGGAGAAGGGGTGCGTGGACGGCCCGAGGTAGGCGGATCCGAAGCTGAACACGTCGATGCCGTCGCGTCCGGGGTCGGTGCCGGCGACGTAGTGGGGCACGGGGCCGCCGTCGCCGCGCATCCTGGCGACCATGCTGCCGACCATCGGGTGGTCGTTGACGAAGCCGGTGGGCTGGAAGGGGTCGCGGGCGGTGAGGAACTTCTTGTGCCCGCCGCCGTGGTCCGAGAAGGTGTGATGCACGCTGCGGATCAGGCTGAACCGCTTCGCCGTTTTCGCGTGCATCGGGAGATGCTCGCAGACGTCCATGCCGGGGACGCTGGTGCGGATGGGCTTGAAGTCGCCGCGGTACTCCGCCGGGGCGTCGGGCTTCATGTCGTACGTCTCCATGTGCGGCGGGCCGCCGGGCAGCCACAGGAGGATGACGCTGGTGTCGGAGGCGGGCTTGCCGCCGTCGGCGAGGAGGCGGTAGGGGGTGATGGCGGAGGTGGCCAGGCCGAGGGCGCCGAGCTGGAGGAATCGACGGCGGGAGAGCATGGGAAGCTCCGGTGGGGTAGGTCAGGGAAGTATACCACCCCGGCCCGGCGTGGGCAATCGGCCGAAGAGCCCCCGCGGCGCGTAACACGGCGGCGCGGAACGGAACCCGGAGGGTAGAGGGACACATCCTGCTGGAAAATGGAGGTTGGCCATGGCGCGACAGACCCCCAGCGAGTACATGCGGGAGTACCACAACCTGACGGTGTTCGCGAAGGACGCGACGGGGAAGGCCGTGGCCGGCACGGCCCACGTCACAAAGTATCAGGTCAGCTCGTCCGGCGAGCGCGACAGCCTGATCCACGCCATCGAGACGGTGTTGGGGAAGAAGGCGCCCAAGCCGCTCAACACGGCCTACGATTCGTTCATCTTCCCCTTCGGGGACGTGCTGAACCCCAAGTCGTTCTACTGGCAGTCGATCCGGCGGGCGTTCGGCTTCAAGGGCTCGCCCGAGGAGATGCGTGACGTGCTCCGGCTCGCGGTGCGCCTCGGCCGCATCGGCACCGGCAAGGACGTGGCCGGGCGGCCGGCCGCCGCCCTCACGATGGCTGACTACGCGAAGAAGTTTTTCAGCCTGGACTGCAACGGCTTCGTCGGCAACTACTACGGCCTGTCGCCGGAGATCAAGCCGGCCGGGTGGGCCGTGATCTCCGCCGGCGAGGAGGCCAAGATCCACAAGCAGGTGGCCGCGGACGACGGCTGGAATGGCTGGGTGAAGGCGGCGGTCCGGACGCTGGACTACATCCCGCTCAAGCCGCGCAAGGCCGCCAGCGAGGTCCGCAGCGGGGACGTGATCTGCGTGTACCGTGCGGCCGACACGAAGTGGACGCACATCGCGGTCATCGAGCACGCCACCTGGCTGGACAAGGACGAGGTGAACTACCGTGTGGTCGAGTGGGGCTCGGGCACCGACGAGAAGAATTTCGACACGGCGAAGGACAAGCACATCAAGACGTTCAAGACGAAGAAGCTGATCCAGGGCCCGAACAAGGCCCTCGGCGTCGGGCACCTCAACGACGAGGGGACCAAGTTCAGCTACTTCTTCGCCCCCCCGAATTCGCCGTACTCGCCCGCGCGGATCGGCCGCTGCGGGCAGACGGAGATCTGACCGGCGGGCGGGCGAGAATCGGGCCAGGCGGGCAAGGCGGTGCGGCCCTTCTCTCCGCCAGTCTGCCTGCCTGGCTCGTTGTTACCGTGCCCCGTCGCGGCGTTGGCGGGGGCTGGCTCGCGGAATGCGTGCGAGCAGGCCTGAGGCGGAGGGTGGTTCGCGTCGCGGATGGATGCCCGGATACGGCGCGGCTGATCCCCACGATGCGCTCGCGAACAAGAGCGACCAGGTCGCCGTTGTCCTCCGCCGGCACGGCGTGCGAGGGCTTCGGGGCCTTCCGCGCCCTGAGGCCGCTACAATGGGCGGCATGGACACGGCCGCCCTGCTGTCGCTGTTCGACGTGCTGCCCCTGCTCGACGCCCAGGGACGCCGCGTGCTGCGCGAGACGCCGCCGTCCGCCGGCCCGCAGGCGCTGCTGCGTGCCCTCGTCGAACGCGGGGCGCTGACCGGGATGCAGGCCAACTGGCTCCTCTCCGGGCGCGGGACGGATCTGATCCTCGGCCCGTTCGTCCTGCTCGACCGGCTCGGCGAGGGCGGCATGGGCGTCGTGTTCCGGGCCAGGCATCGCGAGCTGGGCCGCGTCCAGGCCGTCAAGCTCCTCAACGACGAGCGGCGCCAGGCGCGGGCGGCCCTGGAGCGGTTCAAACGAGAGGGCCAGGCGGCGGCGGCACTCCAGCACCCCAACATCGTCGCCATCCACGACGCCGGGGAGGCGGGCGGGCGCTTCTTCCTGGCGCTGGAGTACGTCGCGGGGAAGGACCTGGGCCGCGTGGTCGGCGAGCGTGGCCCGCTCCCCATCGGCGAGGCGTGCGGCCACGTGCGGCAGGCGGCGGAGGCGATGCAACACGCCCACGAGCGCGGGCTGATCCACCGGGATATCAAGCCGGCGAATCTCCTGCTGACGCCGGAGGGCGTCGTCAAGGTGGCCGACCTCGGGCTGGCGGCGTACCGTCAGGCGGCGGAGACGCAGGCGCAGCACACGCCGGAGGGGGCGCTGCTGGGGACGCCCGACTTCCTGGCCCCGGAGCAGGCACGCGACGCCCGCTCCGCCGACATCCGCGCCGACGTGTACAGCCTCGGCGCCACCCTGTACTTCCTCCTCACGGGCCGCCCCCCCTTCGCCGGCGGGTCGATCACCGAGAAGCTGTTGCGTCACCAGAGCGAGCCGCCGGCCCGCCCCGACGGGCTACCGGATGAGCTATGGGCCGTCCTTTCGGCCACGCTGGCGAAGGGCCCGGCGGGCCGCCCCGCGACGCCGGGGGAGCTGGCGGCCCTGCTGACGCCGTTCTGCTCGTGCCCGGATCGGGCGGCCGTCGCGCACGAGCCGCCACCGCCCATCCCCTCGACCGTGCGGCCCCCGCCGGGGCCGACGGTCCTGATGTCCGAAACGCCGCCACGGCGGCCGTGGTGGCCCGTCCCCGCCGCGGTGCTGGCGCTGGGGCTGGTGGCGCTGGCGGCGTGGATCCTGTGGCCACGCGGGGGCGGGGGGCGGCGCGATGACCCGCCCGCCGCGAAGGGGGCGCGGAGGGCGTGGCACCCGCCGGAGCTGGTGGCGGTGCTGGGCGACGACCGCTGGCGGCACTGGGGCGTCGTCGAGGCCATCGCCGCCGATGCCGCCGGCAAGCGCGTCGTCAGCCGGGGCGACGACGGCAAGGTCCGCATCTGGGATGCGGCCACCGGCGAGGCCGAGGCGATCCTGTCCGAGGCGGGGATTCAGGGGCGCGGGGTGGCGATCAGCCCCGACGGCGAGGCCGTGGCCGCCGGGGGCGCGGCGGGGGTTGTGTGGGTGTGGCGCGGGCCGGAATGGAAGGCGACGCGGTTCCGGGATCACCCGGAGGTCGGCCACGTCGATGCCGTGGCGTTCCTGGCGGACGGGGAGTTGATGTCGGCCTCACGGGTGGGCGGCGTGCGGGTGCGCGAGGTGTTCCGCGACGACCTCGAGCCGAAACAGGTGGACGGACGGCCCGTCGGCGACGGCACGCGGCTGGCGGCGTCGGGGGGCCGGGCGGCGCTGGGCGACGAGGCGGGCGGGCTCCGCCTGTTCGCATGGCCGCCGGTGGGGGCGGCGCCCGCCGTCGCCACCAGACGCGGCCCGGTGCTGGGGGTCGCCATCGGGGCGGGGCGGGTGGCGACGGCGCACAAGGGCGGGGCCGTGGGCCTGTGGGACGCGCTCTCGGGCAAGTCGCTCGGCGAGGCGGCCACCCACAAGGGCGACGCCCGCTGCGTGGCCCTGAGCGGCGACGGCAAGTGGCTGGCCTCGGGCGGCTGGGACGCGACGGTGCTGTTGCACGACCTGGCGGCGGGGAGGCCGGCGGGCGAGCTGGATACGGGGTGGCAGCGCATCGAGGCCGTGGCGTTCCTGCCGGGGCCGGCGCTGCTGGTCGGCGGCGAGGAGGGGTACATCGGGCTGTGGGGCCCGGACACGCGCAAGCCGCTGCGGAAGACGGGCGGCCACACCGGACCGGTGCGCGGGCTGGCCCTCCTGGCGGACGGGCGGCTGGCCACGGGCGCCGACGACCGTGTGATCCGCGTGTGGGACCTGACGACGGGGCAGGCCCGTGAGATCCCGGCGGACTTCCCCGGCGACATCATCGCGCTGGCCGCCTTCCCGGACGGGCTGCTCGCGGCGGGCGGCAAGGACGAGTCGGTCCACCTGTACGACACCGCGGCCTGCGAGAAGGTGGGCGAGCTGCCGGTGAAGTTCTGGGTGTACACGATGTCGCCGCTGCCGGGTGGGCGGCTCCTGCTGGGCGGCAAATCCGCGAGGGCGGAGGTCTGGGACGTGAAGACGCGGAAGCGCGTGGAGCAACTGCCCCCTCACCGCGACAACCTGAAGTCGTCGGCGTCGGAGGGCGAGAACTTCGCCACCGGCGACGGCTCGTATGAGGGGCGGGCGACGGCGCGCGTCCACGGCGGGGCATCGTACCCCGGCCATGCCGAGGCCGTGTCGGCGCTGGCGCTGGGCGGCGGCGTGCTGGCCTCCGGGGACCGGGCCGGCGTGCTGCGTCTCGACGGCAAGCCCGCGGGCGAGAAACACGAGGCGCTGCTCTCGGCGCTGGCGTGGTCGCCGGACGGCAAGCGCCTGGCGAGCGCGTGTCTGGCAGGGGAGGTGATGTGGCGCGACGCGGCGGGGAAGCGGCTGGGGGGTTGGCGGTTCCCGGGCGCGGTGATGTCGCTGCGGGTGACGGCGGACGGGAGGCACCTGGTCACGGGGAACGCGGACGGGACGGCGTTCGTGCTGCGCGTGCCATGAAGCACGCCGGCGTGGCGTGCTTCATCCGGGGTCAATCGCGGAGGCCGTAGTTGTCGTTGAGCGCCATCCTGTGGTCCTCGGGCGGCCCCGCCGGGGCCGCCAGCCTGACCACCCAGGCGGCGAGGCTCATCAGGCTCCAAACGGTCATCACGAGGAGCCAGAAGGTGATGAGGCTCGCGATGACAAGAAACAGCGTCTCCTTCGGAATGACTACGATCAGGCCGAGCATTTATCTTCTCCCAATCTGGGGTTGTTGTCGTCCCTCGTCGCACTTGTTACGTCAGGGCGGCCGCGTCGTGACAGGGAAGAGCACACACCCTCGGGCGGTGTCGCGTCGGGCCTCGAGGCTCTTGTTTTTCACCTCCCCCGTGCGATGATGAGAGCATCCCGCCACCCCCGCCCGCCACGAGCCACCCCGCATGTCCGCACTCCTCCTGCTCCTGATGCCGTCCGCCGCGCCGCCCGCCGACGCGATGCCCGTGCTCGTCCCGGCGACATTCGCGCTGCACGGCAAGGCGGCCCGCCAACGCCTCCTCGTCACCGGCGGGGCCGACCTGACGCGCCGGGCCGTGTTCCGCAGCCTGACCCCGTCCGTGGCCGCCGTGAGCGCGGAGGGCGTCGTGACGCCGGTGAGCGACGGCGAGGCCGTCCTCGTCGCGTCCGTCGGCGGACGAGAGGCGCGGGCCACGGTGCGCGTGCGCGGCGCGGCGGAATACCGCCCCGTGACGTTCGAGCGCGACGTGCTGCCGATCCTGGCCCGCGTCGGCTGCAACGCCGGGGCCTGCCACGGCAAGGCGCGAGGCCAGGGCGGCTTCGCGTTGTCGCTGCTCGGCTATGACGCCGACGCCGACCACGCCGCCATCGCCAGCGAGGGCCGCGGCCGCCGCCTCCTCCCCGCCTCACCCGAGAACAGCCTCCTGCTCCGCAAGGCGGCGGCGATCACCCCGCACGGCGGCGGCCGGCGGCTCGACCCCGGCAGCCCGTTCCATTCCCTGATGACACGCTGGGTCGCCGCCGGCACGCCGCGCACCCCCGCCGACGCGCCGAAGGTCCAGCGTATCGCCGTCGAGCCGGCCCATCGGCTGCTGGGGCTGCGCGAGGCGCAACAGCTCCTCGTGACCGCCCACTACGCGGACGGCACGAGCGAGGACGTGACGCACCTCGCCCTGTTCCAGTCGAGCGAGAGCGTGCTGGCGTCGGTGAACGCCGATGGCCTGGTCAGCGCCGGGCCGCTGCCCGGCGAGGCGGCCATCATGGCCCGCTTCACGGACCACTTCGCCGTGTGCACCGTCGTCATCCCGCAGCCGGGCGCCATCGACGAGGGCCTCTTCGCCCGGCTGCCGCGCAAGAACTACATCGACGGGCACGTCTGGGACAAACTGAAGCAGTTACGCATCGCCCCGTCGCCGATGGCACCCGACGCCACGTTCCTGCGCCGCGCCCACCTCGACCTCATCGGCAGGCTGCCGACGGCGGAGGAGGTGGATGCCTTCCTGTCCGACACCCGCGCCGACAAGCGCGAGCGTCTGGTCGATGTGCTGCTGGAGCGTCCGGAGTACGCCGACTTCTGGGCGAACAAGTGGGCCGACCTGCTGCGTCCGAACCCGTACCGCGTCGGCATGAAGGCGGTGTTCAACCTCGACGGCTGGCTGCGCGAGTCGTTCCGCGAGAACAAGCCGTATGACCGCTTCGTCCGCGAGATCCTGACCGCCAGGGGCAGCACCTTCCGTTCCGGCCCGGCCACGGTCTTCCGCGACCGGCGCGAGCCGGCGGAGATCACGACGATGCTCAGCCAGCTCTTCCTCGGCGTAAGGCTCGACTGCGCCCGCTGCCACCACCACCCGTTCGAGGTGTGGGGCCAGGAAGACTTCTACAGCCTGGCGGCGTTCTTCGCACGCGTGGGGCGGAAGGGCACCGGCATCTCGCCGCCCATCTCCGGCGGCGAGGAGGTCATCATCCTGGCGCCACGCGGCGAGGTGCGCCACCCCGTCACCAACAAGCCCCTCGCCCCGCGCCCGCTCGGCGGCAAGGCGCTCTCCCTCGGCGAGGACGACGACCCGCGCGAGGCGCTGGCCGACTGGGTCACGTCGAAGGACAACCCGACGTTCGCCAGGGTGATCGTGAACCGCCTGTGGGCCGACCTGATGGGGCGCGGGCTGGTCGAGCCGGTGGACGACCTGCGGGCCACGAACCCGCCGAGCAACGGGCCGCTGCTCGACGCGCTGGCGGCGGACTTCCGCAAGAACGGCCACGACCTGAAGAAGCTGCTGCGGGCCATCGCCACGTCGCACGCCTACGGTCTGGCGTCGTCGATCAACGCGCGAAACGCCGCCGACACACGCAACCACTCGCGGCACTACCGCCAGCGTCTGCGGGCGGAGGTGCTGCTCGACGCCGTCACCGACGTGACGGGGGTGCCGGAGACGTTCGCGGCGATGCCGGCCGGCTCGCGGGCGATGGAGCTGTGGACGGCCCGCATCCCGGCGCTGTTCCTCGACAGCTTCGGCAGGCCGGACCTCAACCAGGACCCGCCGTGTGAGCGCTCGCCCGACACGACGGTGGTGCAGGCCTTGCACCTGATGAACTCGCCGGCGGTCCACCGCAAGGTGACGGCGGACACGGGGCGGGCGGCAACGCTGGCGGCGTCGAAGAAGACGCCGGCCGAGATCGTGGAGGAGCTGTACGCCGTGGCGTACGGCCGCAGGCCGACGGCGACAGAGCGGCGTGTGTGCCTGAAGTTGTTCGCCGAGCCGGGGGTGACGCGCCGGCAGGCGACGGAGGACGTGCTGTGGGCGCTCTTGAACACGCCGGAGTTCGTGTTCAAGAACTGACGGAGGCGAGCGGCACGGCGTAAGCGTGCCGTGTGACGCAGGCACGGCACGCTTACGCCGTGCCGCTCGCCAAGCCCCGTGATCCTCGCCTCGGCGAACTTCCCGCTTGCCGGCCCGCGACGACAACGTCACAATAGAACTACCCACCACCAGCCCCCCGCCGAGAACCCGCCGATGAACACCCACCTGACGCGACGCGGCTGTCTGAAACTCGGCCTGGGCGGCCTGCTCGGCGGCGGCTTCGCCTCCGCGCTCGCCGCGACGGCGGAGAAGAAGCCCACGGCGGCGGCCGACGCCTGCATCCTCATCTGGCTCGACGGCGGGCCGACGCACTACGAGACGTTCGACCCCAAGCCCACCGCCCCCGCCGAGATCCGCGGCGAGTTCGGCACCATCGCCACGCGCGTCCCCGGCATGCGCTACTCCGAGCATCTTCCCCGTCTGGCGGCTTTGACCGCCCACACGGCCAACGTGCGCTCGATCCACCACGACCAGGGCAACCACGGGGCCGGCAACCACTACATGATGACCGGCGCGCCGCCACGCATCCCCGTCGGCTGCGGGGCGTTCGTCAGCTTCCACCCGAGCCTCGGCTCAGTGACGGCCTCCGAGAAGGGCGCGCCCGCCGGGCTGCCGGCGTACTTCTCGATGCCGGAGATGTCGCGTTCCGGCGGGCCGAACTTCCTCGGGGCCAGGCACGCCCCGTTCGTCGTCAGCGACAACCCCAACACCGCCGGCTTCCGCGTCCGCGACGTGGCGTTGCCGGCGGGTCTGAGCGGCGAACGCTTCGCCTCGCGGCGCGAGGTGCGTCTCGACCTCGACAAACTGGAGCGCCTCGCCGACAAGGCCGCCGCCGACCCGGTGGCGGCGCTGGACGAGCATTACACGCAGGGCTACCGGCTGGTGCTGTCGAAGGACGCCCAGAGGGCGTTCGACATCCACGGCGAGCCGGACCGCGTCCGCGACGCCTACGGACGCACCCCGTTCGGCCAGAGGGCGCTCCTCGCCCGCCGGCTGGTCGAGGCCGGCGTCCCGTTCATCACGCTCTACGAGGGCGGCTGGGACCACCACACCAACATCTTCCCCTCGCTCAAGACGCGCCTGCCGGTGTTCGACCGCACCATCTCGACGCTCATCGACGACCTGCGGCAGCGCGGCAAGTTGGAGCGCACGCTCGTCCTGGTCCTCGGCGAGTTCGGGCGCACGCCGCAGGTGAACAAGCAGGGCGGGCGCGACCACTGGTCGAGCGCGATGTCCGTGCTGTTCGCCGGCGGCGGCACGCCAGGCGGCCAGGCCGTCGGCGCCACGGACGCCAAGGGCTACGCCCCCGTCGAGCGGCCCCTATCTCCGGAGATGTTCGCCTCCACCGTGTACGCGAAGCTCGGCATCGACCCCGGCAAGATCCTGTTCGCCCCCAACGGGCGGCCCGCGCATCTGGTCAGTGACCCCACGCCCATCAAAGAGCTGATGGGATGATGGCGATCCTCCTCGTCGCCCTCGCCGCCCCGCCGACCTTGACCCACCTCCACCCCGCCGGGGCCAGGCAAGGCACGTCGGTGACGGTGACGCTCGGCGGCACGTTCGAGCGCTGGCCCGTGGGCGTCTGGGTCGAAGGCGCCGGCGTCGAGGCCAAGGCCGACAAGGTGAAAGGGCGGGTGACGATCACCGTCGCTGCCGACGCGGCTCCGGGGCCGCGCTGGCTGCGCGTCCATGACGTGCAGGGGGCTAGCGCCCCCCGTCCATTCGTCGTCGGCACGCTGCCGGAGGTGATGGAGAAGGAGCCAAACGACGACCTCAAGACGGCGCAGATGATCGAGGGCGATGCCGTCGTCAACGGGCGGTTGGAGAAGGCGGGGGATGTCGATTGCTTCGCCGTGCGGTTGAAGAAGGGCCAGACGCTGATCGCGTCGGTGATGGCGGAGCGTCTCGGCTCGCCGATGGACGGCGTGGTGCAGGTCGTCTCAGCGAAGGGGTTCGTGCTGGCGCAGAACAACGACCACGCCGGCCTCGACCCGCAGGCGGCGTACACGGCGCGCGAGGACGGTCCGCACTTCGTCCGTCTGTTCGCCTTCCCCGCGATCCCGGACGCGAGCATCCGCTACGCCGGCGGCGAGCGCTTCCTCTACCGCCTGACGCTCACCACGGGCGGATTCATCGAGCACGCTTGGCCTCTGGCCGTGAAGCGTGGCTCGAGGCCCGGCCTGGCGGGCCTCGGCCTCGCCGGCGTCAAGGCGGAACACTCGGGCGACACCGTCTGGGCGAAGGGCGTCGCCGGATGGGGGCGCGTGCTGCCCGAGGACCACGAATGCGTGGAGCGGGCGGAGGGCGTGCAGCGCCTGACGCCCCCGGTGACGGTGTCGGGGCGGATCGCCAAATCGGGCGAGCGGCATCTGTACGAATTCGACGGCAAGAAGGGGCAGCGGCTGGACGTGCGGCTCGACTCGGCGAGCGAGGGGCTGGCGCTGGACGGCGTGATCCGCCTGCTGGGCCGCGACGGCAAGGCGCTGGCGCGGGTGCAGGCGGCTGCGTTGCGCCGCGACCCGGAGATGGCGTTCACGCTACCGCGCGACGAGGCGTATCGCCTGGAGGTGAGCGACCACCGGGGCGAGGGCGGGACGCGGCACGCCTACCGGCTGCGCGTGTCGTGCGACCCGGACTTCGCGCTGTCGATGGCGGCGGACCGCTTCACCCTGACGCCCGGCAAGCCGCTGGACATCCCCGTGACGGTCACGCGGCGGGCGGACTTCGCCGGGCCGGTGGAGCTGAGGGCGGAGGGCTTGCCGGCGGGGGTGCGTTCGGAGATGGTGTCGCCCGCGACGCTGCGGCTGCATGCGGAGGCGAAGGCGGCCGGCGGCGGGGCGTTCCGCGTCATCGGGCGGGCGAAGGGCCTGCCGGAGCGGGTAGCACGCGCGGCCGTCGTGGAGCCGGCGGGCGTGATCGAGTGGGCGTGGCTGGCCTCGGGCCGTTGAGCCCGCTCACCCCGGCACCTCACGGAAGATGCGGTCGAACTGTGCCGCCACCCGCGTGAACGCCTGCAGCAACGCCGGGTCGAATTGCCCCGCCGATTCGTTCATCAACTGCACCGCAGCCGCGTGCGAGAGCGGCGGCTTCCAGCTCCGCCGGCTCCGCAGCGCGTCGTACACGTCCGCGATGGCCACCACCCGCGCCGACAGCGGGATCGCCGACCCGGTCAGACGGTCCGGGTAGCCCGTGCCGTCGTGCCGCTCGTGGTGGTGGCGGATGATGTCGCCCGCCGTCTGCAGGAACGCCCGCGCCGACGGGTACTGCTCCGCCAGCTCGGCCAGCACCTCCGCGCCCACGGTCGTGTGCGCCTGCATCAGCACCCGCTCGTCCGGCGCCAGCTTCCCCGGCTTCAACAGGATGTGGTCCGGCAGGCCCACCTTGCCGATGTCGTGCAGGGGGGCGCACGCCGTCAGCATGTCGATGAACGCGGGCGTCGCCTGCGTCGCGAACGACGGCAGCCTCGACGCCTCCTCGGCCAATGCCCGGCAGTACCTCCGCAGCCGCTCCAGCCGCGCCCCGCCGTCGTTCTCGCGCATCTGCACCAGGCGGGCGACGGCCAGCACCAGCGCCTCGCGCACCTGCTCCAGGCCGCTCGCCTGCGAGTCGATGTTCTTCTCCAGATCGACGTTCACCGTCAGCAGCTGCTGGTTCAGCACGTCCGAGCGGTCCTGGGCGTCCTTCAGGCGCAGGGCCGACTTCACACGCCCGAAGAACTGCGGCACGCTGAACGGCTTCGACAGGAAGTCGTCCGCGCCGTCGAGGAGCATGCCCGCAAGCTCGTCCGGGCCGGTCATGCCCGAGAACATCAGCACCTTGAGGTTCGCCACCGGCGGGTGCGCCCGCAGCGCCCGCAGCACGTCGTGCCCGCTGAAATCCGGCAGGTGCACGTCGAGCAGCACCAGGTCGGGCGAGCAGGCCGCCGCCGCCTCCAGGCCGGCCGCCCCGCCCCCGGCCTCGTAACACTCGATGCCCTCCATCTGGAGCAATTCGCGGCAGAAGAGGCGGATCCCCGGCTCGTCATCGACCACCAGGACGCGGTGCTGCCGCGCCCCCTCGCTGGGGACGATCCGGCCCTGCGGGCCGGAGACGGCCGCCGGCCGGCCCAGGCCCACCGACGAAGGCGGGCGCAGGAACGGCAGCAGCGCCTGCATGACCTCCTGCGGCGTGGCGTACCTGTCGTCGGGCGACAGGGCCATCATCTTCTGCAAGACGCGGTCCAATTCGGCCGGGATGTCCGGCAGCAGGATGCGGGCCGACGGCGGCTGGGCGCTCAGGCGCTTGACGAGCTGCTCCAATTCGCTGCCCGTGGCGGGGAACGGCACCTGGCCGGTGAGGCACCAGTACAGGGTGCCGCCCAGGCTGTAGATGTCGGCGCGGATGTCCACGGTGCTGGCGTCGCGCGCCTGCTCCGGGGCCATGAAGTCGATGGTCCCCAGGACGGTGCCCGGCTGCGTCATGCGTGTCGGCACGTGCCGCGACAGGCCGAAGTCGAGGAGCTTGGCCTGCTCCTCGGGCGTGATGAGGATGTTGCTCGGCTTGATGTCACGGTGGACGAGCTTGAGCTTCTCCGTCTCGGCGAGGGCGCTGGCGATCTGGTGGATGAGGTTGCAGGCACGCGCCACGTCCACCGGCCCGCGGTTGCGCACGTAGCGGTCGAGGTCCTCGCCCGGGACGTACTCCATGACCAGGTACCACAGCACCGGGCCGTCGGGGTCGGGGCTGTAGGCCCGGCCCGCGTCCATCGCCGCCACGATGTTCGGGTGGCGCAGGCGGGCGACGGCCCGCATCTCGGCGCTGAAGCGTGACTCCAGACGCGGGTCGTCGCCGCGGGACAGGTGCAGCACCTTGACGGCCACGAGGTGGCGCATCTCGATGTGCTCGGCCTTGTAGACGACGGCCATCCCGCCGGCCCCGATGCGCTCCAGAATTCGGAAGTTGCCCAGGACGAGGCCGAAGCGGTTGCCGGTGGTGATGCGGGCGGCCTGGAAGTGGGTGAGCAGGGCCAGCTCGACCATGACGGAGAGGGCGCGTTCGTGGTCCGGCTGCTTGAGCAGGCGGTCGCGCTGCTGCAGCGTCAGACGCTCCCAGTCCTCGGCGGGTACGAGGGAGGAGCCGAGCAGGTCGTAGATGAAGTGCTCGACGGTGACCGGCTGGGGGGTGAAGGCCCGCGAGTACCGTTCGCTGCTTGGGGAGAGCGTCATCGTCATCGCGTGGCCTCTACAGGGGCGGGGGCGGCGGCGGCGGATGGGGTCCTGCCCAGGCCCTTGCGGGCCGCGTCCAGCTGGGGCTGGACCTCCTTCTTGTAGCACGGCGGGCAGATGCCGTGGCTGAAGCGCACGCCGGCGTGGGCGGCGATGTAGTGCTCGACCTGCTGCCAGTAATCCGAGTCGCCGCGGATGCTCTTGCAGTACGAGCAGATGGGCAGCAGCTTCTGGAGCTGGTTGATGTTCGCGAGGGCCTCTTCGAGGTCGCGGACGCGCCGGGCCAGGCTCTGCTGCAAGCCTAGCATGCGTTCGCCCACCTGCACGCGGGCGAACAGCTCCTGCGGGTCGCACGGCTTGACGAGGTAGTCGTCCGCCCCGCTGCGCAAGCCCTCCAGCACGTCCTCGCGGCCCGTGCGGCCCGTCAGCAGCATCGCGAACACCAGACGCCCCTCCGGCAGCGCCCGGATGCGGCGGCACAGCTCCGGGCCGTCGGCCCCCGGCATCGTCCAGTCGAGGATCGCCAGCAGGGGGCCGTCGAAGGCCTGGATGGCGGCCCACGCCTCGTCCCCGTCGTTCGCCAGCAGGCACGGGCGGCCCCATTTGGCCAGCAGCCCGCGCGTGAGCGTGCGGCAGGTCGGGTCATCGTCGGCCACCAGGATGTTCACGTCTTCTCTCCGTCACGCCCCTCACGTCCGGCAAAAGTATACCACCAACTTAATCCCCGTGCAGCCACTTCTGGCCGGCACAGCCCGCGCAGCCTACCTTACCGTCGCCACCACCCGAATTACCGGAGCCCCGACATGCGTTACAGACTCCTCGCCGCCGCCCTCCTCGTCCTCTGCATCGCCCCGGCCCTCGGCCAGCGGTACCTCAGCGGCATCCTGTGGCCCGAGCCGCCCGTCGTCACCCCCGGCGACGGCGCCGCCGCCCCCTCCGACGCGGCCGTCCTGTTCGACGGCAAGAACCTCGACGAGTGGACGGGCACCAGGGGCTGGAAGATCGACGAGGACAAGGCGTTCACCGTCAAGGGCGCCATCAAGACGAAGAAGGCGTTCGGCGACATCCAGCTCCACCTCGAGTTCGCCACGCCGAAGCCCGCCAAGGGCGACGGGCAAGGCCGGGGCAACAACGGCATCGGCCTGATGGACGGCCGCTACGAGATCCAGGTGCTGGACAGCTTCGAGAACAAGACGTACCCGGAGGGGTCGTGCGCGTCCGTCTACAACCAGCGCCCGCCCATGGTGAACGCCTCGCGGAAGCCGGGGGAGTGGCAGACGTATGACATCCTGTTCACCGCCCCGCGCTTCGACGCCGACGGCAAGGTCGTGAAGCCGGCGTTCGTCACCGTGCTGCACAACGGCGTCGTGGTGCAGAACCACACCGAGCTCGTCGGCCTGACGCACTACGACAAGGAGAACAGGTACGAGAAGCACGCCGAGAAGCTGCCCATCCTGCTCATGTACCACGGCGACCCGGTGCGGTTCCGCAACATCTGGGTGCGCGAGTTGAAAGAACCCGTCGGGAAGCCGGGTGGGCCGAAAGGCCCGGAAAAACGCTGATCCCCGCCGCCCGCCCCTCTCACCATTCACGTCCCTTCCCGCCTTTTCCGTGCATTACCGTGCACATTCCGTGCACGATGCCAGCGGTCGGGGGGCGGCGGGCCGGGCGCCCCACGCCCCCTTGCGCGAATGCCCGGTCGCTGTATTCCCAGGGAATGCGCTTCGACATCGATGACCTCGCCTCTTGTAGGCCGCGCCAGCGAGTTGGCCGCTGATCGCGGCCTGCCGGCGGCTGGGGCGCCGGGCGCTATGCCGGCCTGCCGGCTTGCCGGCAGGCATCCGCGCCGGCACCTACGACCGCTCGGAAACAGTGGAGCCGGACGCGGTCGCGTTGGAGCGGGAGGCGAAGTGGCGGGTCGAGGCCAAGGGTGGGCAGCACAGTTCAATCTACGGCTATGGCCGGGCACCGCCGGGTGGTAGAATGCCTTCAACCAAACCGGCGCAGAACCATCGTCCCTCCGGCTTGGCCGAGGAGCCGCAGCCCATGTCCCAGTTGGTCTTCCTTCACCTCTCCGACATCCACTTCTCAAAGCGGAGCAGCAGCGCCTACGATCCGGACCTTGACCTCCGCAGGGAGCTGGTCGCCGACGCGGCCCGCACGCTGGAGAAGGTGAAGGTTTGTGGTGGGATCCTTGTTTCGGGCGACATCGCCTTCTCCGGCAAGCCCGACGAATATGCCAAGGCCCAGGACTGGCTCAGGGAGCTTTGCAAGCTCCTCCGCTGCGACGAGGAGGCGGTTTGGGTCGTCCCCGGCAACCACGACGTGGACCGCGACGTTATCAGGAAGAGTGGCATCATCCAGGACAAGCACAAGATTCTGCGGCAGGGGGACCTTGAGCACGAGATCTGCCGCCTCCATGATGATGAGGAAGCGTTCGCCGCCCTCCACCGGCCCCTGGCCGCGTACGCCAAGTTCGCCGGCGGCTATGCGTGCGTCCCCAGGTTGAGGCACCTCTACTGGGAAGACGACATCGAGCTCAACGACAAGTCGGTCCTCCGGATCCGCGGGTGCAACTCGGCAATCGTGTCCGGCGAGAAGGACGACGAGAACCAGAACCGGCTGGTGGTCGGCAGGAACCAGATGTACCCTTCGAACGAGCCAGGGATCGTGAACCTCCTGATGTGCCACCACCCGCTCGACTGGCTGCACGACCGCGACCATCTCCGCGACAACCTCAAGGCGCGGACGAGGGTGTGCCTGTTCGGCCACAAGCATGTGCAGCGCCTGGAGCGTTCCGACGACACGCTGATGGTCATGGCAGGCGCGGTTCACCCCGAACGCAACGAGGGGCGGTGGGAGCCCCGCTATAACTTTCTCGGGCTCTCGGTCGGCGGCAGCGCGGCCCACAGGCACCTGGCCGTCGATGTCTGGCCCCGCGTCTGGGATGACGTCCAGAAGGTGTTCAAGGGCGACCTAGACAGCAACGGATCGGACCGGCGGCACTACGAGCTGCCTCTTCCGGCCTGGCAGCCGCCACCGCCCGCCGAGGGCGAGGTGCCGAAACGCGGCCGCGCCGGCGCCGAGGTGACTGCGGAGGGCAAGATCGTGAACCACAAACGCCGCCTCGTCTACCGCTTCCACAGTTTGCCTTACGTCACCCGGCTGGAGATCGTCACGAAGCTGAGGCTCACTGCCGAGGAGGACCAGGACCTCAGGGAGGAGGAGCGGCAGACCCGCTACTTCCGGCGCGCGGAGGAGGGCGACGTCCTCGACCAGCTGTGGACGGCAGTCGAGCAGCAGCACGGCAAAGACATCGGCGAAAACCCGTTCGCCAAGAAGGCGTGAGGCGCAGATGGACAATGACTTCGCCGACTGGTACCGGCCCTGCACGACCGGCACCGAGGCCAACCTGACCGGGGACCTGCTCGCCAAGCGCTGGGAGGGGGTCACGAAGTTGGCCGAGGGGGCTGAAATACATGCGCTGGACTTCGTGCGGCTAGCCCTCCAGCGCCGTCCGGCCCAGACCTCGGCCACTGACGCCTGCCGCGCGGCCTTCAAGGCGGCCGACCCGGCATTCCAAATGTCCGGGAACGACCTGGAACTAAGCGTGCTCGCCGGCGCGGTCCTCTGCAGGATCATGTCCGAGGAGTCCGATGCCGCCGACGCCGCCGCGCTGGGCTTGGTATGCGCGGTGTCGGTCTCGCCACCACACCCGCCCTGGGCCGGACCCTTCGTGGCCCGCGCGGCCGCGTACCTGGACAGCCGGCTGCGCGAGCTCCGGAAACAGGCCGAGGTCAGGGGCCCGACCCTTCCCCAGAAGAAACTCGCGGCAGGCTTCGAAGCCTTCGCGGCCCGGCTGGCGGAGAACCAGCCGGCCCAGAACGCTGACGCGGCCCGGAAATTGGCCGAGGTCTTGCTGCAGGCCCTCGCCTCCGTCACCGAGGTGGCGGCCGAAGCCATCGCGGAGCTCGACAGGCAGTCCGACCTGCGGCGGGAGGAGACCGACATCCTGTGGTGGCTGTTTTCGGCGACCAGCCGCGACCTCAAAATCTCGTTCAAGGAGGCGAAGACGCTCGCGGCGTCCCTCGTCGCCGGCAAGGAGCTGGCCGACCTCGTCCGCCCGCCCGGCGTGCTGCCTGCCCGCTCGCTGCTCCTCGGGATCATCCCCCCGCTCAGCGGCCGGAATGCGAGCAAGGGGATCGGCCTGATCGCGGCGGTGAACGCGACCGATCGCGCGTGGAGGCAAGGCGTCGCCGACCGCCACCGCCTCGACCTGGTGGCCGACCTGTGCCCGCTGCTCGCCGCCGTGCGGCAGTCCCTGACGACCGACGGCGAGGACGAATGGACGGCCGCGTACAAGAAAGCGAGCGGGATCGGGCCTGGGGCCTTGTTCCAGCCGGCGGACCTCGCGCTCCAGATGCACAGGGAATGCCTGTTGGCGCGCCTAGCCTCGGAGGAATGACGACAGCCCCGGAGGGCAGCTGCGATGGCTGAAGACGGCCCGGCGGTGATCGTGTTCAGAGAAGGCGACTACCTCTCCGCTGGGGAGGGAGGCGAGGTCGTCAGGGCCTCGCCCGCGAGCATCGTCGTCGTGGCGGGGACGGTGGGGAGCGGGAAGACCACCCTGGTGGGCGGCCTGTACGAGCTGTTCCACAGGGGGCCGTTCGGCGGCTTCCTCTTCGCCGGCTCGCGCACGCTTCCTGGGTTCGAGCGCCGGTGCCACCTCGCGCGGGTCGCCTCGGGCCTGGAGGGGCCTGACACCGAGCGGACGAGGCACAGCGAAGGAATGCACCTCCTGCACCTGCGCCTCGCCGAGGAACGGGGCCTGGGGCACCATTCGGTCCTGTTCAGCGACATCTACGGCGAGGCGTTCCGGCGTGCGGCGGACTCGGCCGACGAGTGCCGGAAGATCGGCATCCTGAAGCGGGCGGACCACGCCGCAGTGCTCGTCGACGGGGCCAGGGCGGCGGACCTGAGGGAGCGGCAGGCGGCATTCTCCGACGCCGACTCGCTACTCGGCCAGTGCCTCGACGCGGGCATGTTCGACAGCCAGTCTTCCATCCAGGTCGTGGTCACCAAGTGGGACTTGGTGGCGGGGGACGGCGGCCATGAGAAGTTCGTGGACGGGAAGATCGCCTGGCTCACCGGCCGCTACTCCGCCAAAGTCGGCAGCCTGACGACTCACAGGGTGTCCATCCGGCCCCCGACGGCCGGGCCCATACGCCCCGGGCACGGCATGGCCGGCCTACTCAAGATGTGGGTCCGCGTGAGGTGGCCGCAGGTTACGGCACCTCCACCGGGGGCCGGGTTCCACTCCGAATTCGACCGCGTGGGCGTGTCGTGGGCAGCCAGGGGAGGAGGCGCGTCAAGTGGCTGATGCGGGAGCATTCCGGTGCCTGATGATGGGCCTGCCTGGGACGGGCAAGACGACGTTCCTCGCCGCCCTCTGGCACGTCCTGAAGTCGGGGGAAGTTCCCGGCAGCCTCCTGATGGAGCGGCGGGAGGGCGAGTTCGAGTACCTCAACAGGATAGCCGACCAGTGGTCGAGGTGTGCGGAGCTGGAGCGGACGCCGAGCGGCGGCCAGATGGGCGTCTCCATCCTCCTGCGCGAGCCGGCAGGCGGCTCGCTCGCCAAGTTGGCCATCCCTGACATGTCGGGCGAGCTGTTCGCCGCGCAGTGGGAGACCCGGGAGTACACGCGGGAGTTCGCGGACCTCGTTGCGTCCGCCGGGGGCTGCCTCCTCTTCATCCACCCTGGGACCCTGGCAGAGACGGCCTGGATCGTGGAGGCCAACGCCGTCTATGATGGATGGGCGGGCGGAGGGGGAGCGATCGACGGGCCGGGGCAGGAGCCGCCTGTCGCCACGGCGTGGTCCCCCCGTTCGGCGCCGACCCAGGTCCAACTGGTGGAGCTCCTCCAGTTCCTGGCCGAGGTCGCCTCCAGGAGGCTGCGGGTGGCCCTGGTCGTGTCCGCATGGGACCTCGTGGGCGCCGCCAGCCCGGCGGACTGGGTCAGGGACCGCCTGCCTCTGCTCTGGCAGTACGTCAAGGCGAACCCCGCCCTGTTCGAGGCAGCGTTTATCGGGGTGAGCGCGCAGGGAGGCAGGACGGCGGACGCGGCCGCTCTCCTGGAGCACGCGACGGCTTCATCCAGGATCATCGTCCGGGCGGAAGGGGCCGGGGAAAACGACATCACGCACCCAATCAGGTGGGTGATGTCGGCGGCAGAGTCCTGAATTGCGGTGGAGCGATGAGCGAGACCCATGACACGCCGAGGCACTTGATCCACCAGGCCGTCCACGGCTATTCCGACGGCCACCGGCTCCTGGCTTCCTCCTGCAGCCTGCCGAGGGACGCCGAGAGGACGCTCCTGCTGCTCAGCGACCTGTCGGGGGCTGGCGGCGGGGATCAGTTCGACCCCTACCTGACCGGCTACCCGCTTGATCCGGTCGGGCGATACGCCCTCGCCCGTACCTGGCCCGCCCCGGAGATGGGCCGGCCCGGGTGCGTCTGGACTCACACGCTCCTGATCGCACACGAGCTGCTCGCGCAGATGAACAGCCCCGAGGAGTTCCTCGCCCTGTTCAGCCGCCCTTCGGCGGCGGCCGGCTTCGGCGGCTTCCACGTCCCGCTGCGTGTGCCCGAGTTGTTCGCGGCATGTGAGCGGCAGGAGGGGATAGCGGAGTCAGCTGCGCTAGGTGCACCCATCGTCGCCGCCCTGTACGACTCGGCGGCCCCGTTCGCCCTTCTAGCCGTCCCCCGCTACCAGGCGGCGACGGCGCCCCTCCTGTCCGCGTGGAGGCTTCAGTGGCCGGCGCTGCGGCAGCGGTTCACCTTCTGCGGCGGCGCCAGGGCCATCCGGACGCTCGACGGCGAGCAGTTCATCCTGCAGGCCGCCGCGCAGCACGATGTCCGCAGACTTGATCGAGGGCACGCGCCACCCGTCGTTATCCAGGGCGACTTGCCGGAGCCGAGGCAGCAAGGCGAGTGGGCGAGGATTGCAGCCCTTGAGTTCTCGAGCCGCAGTGCGGACGGGCTGGTCGGTTTTTTCAACCGGGTGGGTGAAGCCGTCCCGGCAGACACGCGGCTGTTCCGACCGGTCGTACAAGCCTATGCGGTCTTGGGACAGCCGCGCCCGCCCAGGGTGCTGGCCCGCGATCTGGTGAGCTTGGCTGCCTCGGAGTTTCCCCGACCGGACGCGGGGGCCGAATTCAAGAGCGCGCTCCTCGGCCCGGACGGGGTGAGCGGGTTGCCGGAAACGGCTTTGATGGAGGCGCTCGCCGAGGCCGAACGGCAGGAGGCCTTCGACCCCGACGGGCTGCGCCTCAGGCAGAGGGGCGCCGCGGCATGGTCGTCCGCCCAGGACGCCTGGGGCATGCTCTCCCGGCTCATGTCCGCCGAGCCTTCCCCGCTGAGCGAGGCGGTCTTGGGCGGCCTGATCGACAGGCTGCCTGCGGAATTCTCGGATGCGGCGATCGAATCAGGGCCGGCCGTGCTCCGGGGCCTACTCCGTCGCAGCCCCGTGCTGGCGACCCGGGCGTCCTTCTGGCCCTCCTCGCCCGAGAGGCAGAACGAGGCCGCACGCGTGCTGGCGGAGGCGGGCGGCGTCCTGGCGGACCGGGCTGTCGAGGTCATCAAGGCGGCGCTACAGGCGGGGGCCAGCCCGACGGATCCCGACCTGCTCCGTGTATTCGGCGGCGGGCCCGTACCGGCGGTCATGGAATGGCTGGACCGCGACCCGCCACGCATTGCCGGGCTGCCCGCCGGCTGGGTCGCGGCGTTGAAGAGGTCGTCCCAGGAAATGCTGGCCTGGCTGATCGGGAATGCCGGAGCTCATCAGTCCACGGCACGCTTCGTCCTGGAACAGCTAGACACGAAAGAAAGTTACCCGCCTGATGCGCTCGCCGCTGCCCTGGCGCGGCATCTGCCTGCATTCGGGCCGGACCCTGGCGAAGGCATCGTCCGCCTTGCCTCAGCCGCACTCAGGTCTTCCCTGCAATCCACGGCGGCCGAACCCGTGGTGCTGGCGGCCGCATCCCTCGACACCGTGTACAAGGCGGCCAAGCGTTCCCGCATGCCGGATGATGCATGGAACGACCTCGCCGGCCACCTCCCCGGCGGCTCTTGGTGGCAGAGCTGGGACCGGTGCGAACGGATCCGCATGGGAGTGGCGGACAAGTTCCGATCCGGGGATTGGCCGGCGGCGGCTCTGATAACTGTCACGAAGGACGACACGCTGGCCGCTGAAATTGTCGGCATTCTCAAGGGGACCTGGTCCGGGCGCAAGTTGGTGGCTGAAGCCGCCGAGCTTGCCCCGACCGGGACAAGGCGTGACCTATTCCTCGCAGAATGAAGTGATCGCTTGTCAAGTTCTGTCCGCGGTGAATCCTCTCTGCCCACTGTCGGAGCAATGACGACCGACTCAATCCGCAGTGCCACAAGCTCTGAACTTTGCGATTCATCGACCCGCACATCCCGCTCCGGCCGCCACGTCATAAACTCCTTGCCCGCCAATGGCTTGCGGATACCACCATCCCGAAGGCGCACCCGCCGGATGGCCATATTGTCCACGGTTTCCACCTCAACCGTGCCAGTTCCATGTGAATACCGTGCGGCCCTTTCTCGGTTTTCGCGGGGAAAGCCGCTGCCGGATCAGCCCAGGGCATCTAGCTCTCACCGACCTTCGCGACTAGCTGCCGAGGGCCATCGCCCCTGCCGTCGTGGGCGCCGCCCGAAGCGGGCGTCGGGCGCTTTCACTCGGCCTTTTCCGCGGGGGGCCGGGCTCGGTGCTGCGTGCCGGGTGACCCGCGGGCCGACCGGCCTGCGTGCCGGCAGGCCGGCAGCCATCAGCGCCTGAGCCGGGCGTGTGGGCCGGCCGCCCGGCCACTCATGTCATGCCCTCTGCTGGGCCGGCGAGGCATCCCTGCTGCCCTTGAGGTCCGATCAGCTCATTCGCGGGGTGACGGCGCCGCCGCATCCAGGCGAGGGCCGTTCACACTTTTCGCTCCGCGGCTGGCCCGGCGGGCAGTGTCGACTTCAGGATCTTGAGCGTGATCGCCAGCAGCCCCTTCACGTCACCCCTGTGCGCGTACGGGCGGAGATCCGTCTCCGCCCGCCGGGCCAAGTCGTGGGCGTCGGCCACCCGGCCCACAAAACTACGCCCGCAAGCGCGGTAGGCGCTGGCCGTCCCCCGCAGTACGGCGAAATCCTCCCCCAGCCGCGGCGCGTCGCCGAGGACGGAAGCGGCCCTGCTGAGGTACTCCTCGGCTGCTGCGGCCCGCTGCGGAAGCGTCCCTCCGCCGGCCAGTGCATGATTGCCGGCGATCACGAGGGCCTCGCAGATCACCCGGCGGCCCTCGTCGTCTTGCCCCCAGCGGGTGTCCCGCAGTCCGAAGAGGATCTCCGTCGATTTGAAGGAGTCGGCCGAAGCCGCCGCGACGTTCTTCTGGGCGGTGTGCGCCTTCCCTCGATCAAGTAACGCCAATCCGAGGTGCTTGCGGGCCTCCAGATCCTCCTTGGCGAGATCTCCGAGACGGCATATCGCCTGGTCGTAGTGGGCGATGCGGGTAGCATGATCGGTCGCGATATTCCCCGCCAAGTGATGAATGTACGCCGCCGCCCTCCCCAAGCGGCGTTTCTGCCCCTGCTCGCGCGTCCAATTGCCGGCCAAGGTGTCGAAGGTACCAACCGCGACCTGGGCCTCCGATGCCAACCGCTCGTACGGGCCGACCACCTTGGCGTGCCCGTCCCGTCCGTACTGGAACGCGGCCATCTTCCCCAGGATCGCCTTCGCGGCCACCAAACCTGTTTCCTTCTGCTTGACGAGGGACTGGTGTCCTTGCGCGGCCGCGCCAAAGGCCCGATAGGCATCGGGGAACCATCGCCGCCTGAAGTGGCAGATTCCTGCCCAGTCGCAGAGTACGGCATCGTTCGGGTGCAACTTCAAAGCGGCAGCCAGGGCGGCAAGCGCGGCATCCCAATCCTCCACCCCCATGTATGCCTGGGCCCTCAGGAACTCGAAGTTGGCCAGAGTGCCGTGGACTTGGCCGCCCAACTCCTTGATCGTCTTCAGGGCGTTCCGGTACTCCCTTCGCCCCAGGAGGCGGGCCGCTTGGAAGTATGACACCAAACTGTGGTTCCGCGGGTCCAAAGCAACGCCGATCTCCACGGCCTCTTCAATGGCCCTGGCCAGGCGGGGCACGAGGTGATCAAGTTTCGACCCCGGCGCGCCTTGGCCGAGAGCGGGGGTGACCTCGTCGGCGAGCTCCAGCAGCGTGGTGTTCACCCTGTCGACCAGCGAGGCCACCTTCTGCGCGTTGGCCTTCTCGGCGGACTCGCGCGATGCCCGCAACGTCCCGCTCATCCAGAAGTAGACCGGAAAGCCCACGGCCAAGAAGGCAGCGATGGGGCCGGCGGCAGCGAGGAATCCGGACTTGAACAAGGGGAGGCGGATGTCGAGGGCGTGGCCCAGCACCAAGGCCAGAACCGCCGCGAGAGCGGCGATCGGGAAGGCGACCGCGGCGGCGAGGATCTCCTGGAAAAGCGCCCCGCTGGGGGGGCAGAACCGCAGCACGATGCCCAGCACCAGGAGTAGGCTGAGGCAAGCGCCGATGGCGAACGTCCGCCACGGCCTATTGGAGAAATCCTGGATCGGGGGGATGGGGGCCTGCTCCTCAGCCAGGGTGCGCCCCTTGCGGCTACTCATGGAGGACTCCTTCGGGATGAGAATGGAAAGACGCCGCTGCATGCTATATTATAGCATGCAGCGGGTGTCGTCAAGCCCATGAATGCTCAAACTTCTTACCGCGAAGTGGCCCCGGAGGGTGAGGTGTTGGTCCCGGCAGACAACCCAGAGTTCTCGTCGGGGGTGGATGGCGTGCTGCCGCTGCCTTGCTGTGGCGCGAGGGCGTGCTGACCGTGGCGGGTGACGACCTCGGCACGCGCATGGCGCTGCGCGATTGCATCGCGGACGAGTTGCGGGTTCACGAGCCTCGGTGCGGACACCGGGTCAAGCCGGGGCGCTCCCTGCCGCTGGTGTTCGCGGGGGGGGGCTGGCCGCAGCCCTGCGGTAGGGCGTGGCAACGTTGGCCGACACGATGGTGCGTGCGTCGAGCGTCGTGGAGAACCTGGACGCCGGCTGTGGAATGACTTCTTTCTGCGGAAGTAGTTGGCCCCGTATACCCTACGGATGAGCGCGGTGTAGGCGGCGCTCAACGGGCCGGTGCACACGCACTGGCTGGGGTCGCTGGGCGACGAGCGGTTCCGCAAAACTGTCTGAACGCCAGGCAGGGTGGCATGCGCTAGCGCCCGACGCGCTCAGGCTCAGAACGGACCCTGCGCTTGTACTCGACCAGTTCGACCGGATCGTCCGCGCCGATCACCATTGACAGCCCGCCACCGACAGGCTTCACGCGGATCGACCCGGCTCCTCGTGACGCGATCGTAAACTCCAAGATCGCTGGGCAACCGAGCCTGGGGTGCTTGATTGCCAAATCGGCGGCGTAGAGGATGCGGTTCAACTGATGCACCATGCTTCTCCGTTCATCTAACTCTTTTGGCGGAGAACGGAGGATATCTTTCAGATGGGGCGCGAGCTCCTTGGCGATTTCACCGACGGCACAGGCAAACCGGTCTCGCAGTCGGCAGTAGACCTCCCGGGCTATTTCTTCTGCGCGTGGGCGTTCGTGATCCAACAGATGCTTCCAAGCCTTACCCTTGGCCTCCCTGATTCGTTCCTTCGCTCTTCGTAGCCCAAGACGACGCTGCGCGCAATAAGAAACAGCGATCATGATCGGCCGCCCTTCCCCGGCGTCGAGCAGCGCGACCTCGACGGTGCCCGCCGAATTGAGCGCTTTGGTGAACGCAGTCTTGAGGCCTCCAGAGTCCGCCCTCGCGATGGGCCACTCCAGCCAGGGCCCTGGCGCCTTGGCTGCCAAACAGACGACGAGGCGCCCCCCGGAAACCCTGCCGGCAGGCGGCAAGTTCTGCACCACCAACTTCGGGAGCCACTCCTGGGCGGTCTCATAGCCGCCACCGAAGTCGAACAGTTCGCTTTCCTCGACATCGAGGGACGGCCCGGCGAGGCGAATCCCGTAGACCCCGAAGGCGACAGATCCCTCCTCAAGCGCGGAAGGTGCGAGCGATGGGGTTGGCTGGCTGGCGCGGACGGCGTTTTTCATGCGAGAAGCCTACGGGCGGCTTCTCTTCCCGGCAACCTGCGTCCGCACCGTTTTCCGGCGAATTCCGTCGTGGACCCTCGGATTGCCCTGACGCGCAGATCGTGCTTATTCGTCGATATCGATGAAAATCGAAATTCGTCGGTGCCGCCGACGCCTCGATCCATACTCCATGGGTAGCGATTATTACGCCAGCGGCAGAGCGGGCACAGCCTGATCGGAGGCGTTCATGGGCAACTGCTTGCTAGTCTCGGTAGAGTCTGCTCTCGCCTCGTGGCTCCTCCCTGAGCCTCCGCGGCCCACCGCCGGTGATCGTTTCGCGGCCTCCGAACCTGCTTTGGGGCGACCGGCGCGCGTGGCGCCACGCACCCGAACGCACCCTCCGCTCCCGGCAGTCCTCGCGAATCTGCTCCGCTCACCAAGACGGCCAGCGCTGGCGATCCTGCCGCTTGTCGAGGGAGCGCCGTGGGCGGGCGGCGGGCAGCGGATTCGGCAGGGGGGGCGAAGGTCCGCGTTCAGCCCCCCCGGCGTCTCGGTCTTGCGGACCCATTGGGCGCCCCAAGCCCATCCTGAGCCGGGCATCTCGCAGGCGGTTCAGGAAACCGCCCGTTTCCGGACGCGCGCACGCATCGAATGGGCAGCGGGCGAGGAGGAGCGTTTGACTGCGTGCTGGGAAACCTGGGGGTTCGTGCGGCCCGCGAGCGGATGGCCTTTCGGTGAAGGGGGAGAGGAGATTGCAACGGCTAGCAGGGCCTGCTTGGACTACCTGCACGACCTCCTTGAGCGGGCAGGGCACGTCTCGCTATACTGGCGCCTCCCCGGGGCCGATGGGTACTTGCGGGACCGGCTCTATGTGCGGCGGCCCGGATTGTCCGTGCTGGCCTACCAGACGGGCATCTACCCCGGTCGATTCCTTGCCCTCGCGGACCCGCTTGAATGGGCCCCGGTGAGCCGGGGCTTCCGGTCACTCGACGGCCTGCTTGTTGCAGCCCGGTGGTTCGCGGTCGGCACCTGACACCATCGAAGGAGGGCCGTCATGCCCCCGCCGCCACATCCCCTTGCCGTCGCCTGGTTCCCCAGGGGTGAGGACGTCCAAGCCTTCCTGGACTATTACCGGCGAGTCGCGGAAGGGGCGGGCACCCCGCCCCAATCGCTGCGGGATGTGTTCGGGGACGTCAGCCCTTCGACCGCCCTGGGGCAACTCGACCGGCTGCTCACATTCGTGTCCGGGCCGGGCGACCGGCTCGGCCTCGGGCGCCGCAAGGGGAGCGCGCTCGACGAGCTGTTCGTCAAGCGGGACGGGGTGATGTGCCCGACCCCCCTGTGCGCGGAGCTCGCCGAACAACTCGGCCGGCTGGCCCAGGCGTACGACCACGTCCGGGAGCGGGCGATCCACGCGAAGGCCGGCGATCGCGCCCTCGTGGTCGTCGGCGCTCCCCATACGATCACCCTCCGCATCCTCTCGGCGGCCCTGTCCGGCTGGAACAGGGTGTTCGGGCCAGGCGGGCGGTGGGAGAAGAGGCACCTCTCGGCCGTCGAGGTGCGGACCGAGCTGGGGAACTCCCGGAGCGGGCTGATCCCTCGCTTGATGCGGACGGGGGACATTGATTTCGTTGTCTCATACGGTCGCGCCCGCCCCGTGCCGGACGACTGGGATCCCAAGCTGGGCTACATCCCATTCGACTATCGGGTGTCGATGGCTCTGCTCTGCCATCCTGAGGCCGTGCTGCCGGCGGCCCTGGCCCGGCTGGGTGTCACATCGCCGCGGGACTACTGGGGCGCTGCCTACTTGGGGCGTGATGCCGGCGGCCCCCGCCCGTCCTACGACACACTGGCCGGCCTCGGGCGAACGGTCGGCGGGCGGGGGCCTGATGATGTAAAGAATCGCATCCCGATTGACGTGGTCAAGGAGTTCCGCGCCCCGCTTTTTTACTCGACCTCCTGGCAGCAGCCTGCCCGCCTGGAGCGTCTCGCCGAGGAGATGCGGGGCCAAGGACGCCTGCGTGCACTGCCGTCATACGAGGAATGCGTCGCGGGCGTGAAGATGGGGCAGGGGATCACGGTGGTCACCGAAACGTTCGTCCAAAGGGAAGGGGTGGTGGCATACCTGTTCGACGACACGCCCCCGCACGGAGTCGACCCCGGCACGGAGGACGGCGAATCGGACGAAGAGGCCCTGCGGAGGAATATCGGAATCTACTACGACGCCGGCAGGCCGCCATCCCCCGCCGGGGCCGCCGTTGCTGCGTTCATCGCGGGTTACTTCAACGCATTTCGCGACAAGCTCAAGCAAGGTCGTGCGCCAAGCCTAATCGACCCCGACTATCTCGATTATTGTGAGGGATTCAATCTGGACAGGGATTGGCGAGAAGAGCGGAATCGATTGCCGGCTCTCCTGGGGCCCCCCCCCGCCGTCTTGTAGGCCGGCGGGCATCGCCCCGGCCGAGCCCCTCGGCTGCCGAGGTTGGCACCCCCTGTATCAACCTATGACATCACAATAAACTACATCGTGACGATTGTACCTGTATTTCGCTCTGCTGTGGGTTGGACGGCATTTCCAGTGGCGTAGCGGGGATGCCGCAGGGGGCTTTTGGCCTTCCATAATGGCTTGCCAGATAGCGACTTGCGACACGTCACTTACTGTTACCTTTGGCCCCCACCCGTTCTGTTACCTTTCCTGTTACCTTTCGGGGAGGCGCGGGCGGCCCCTGGAGCGTGCGGCACCCTGTTAACCGGCACCCCCGGTCACCCCTTGCGCGAGCAGCCCGGCCGGGGTATTCCTCGGGAATGGGATTCGACATCAAGGACCTGGCCCTGCTCAAGGCCGCCGCCTCCAACATGGCGGCGCTGATCGAGGCCTGCCGCCCGCGCGGCCCGTTCTACAGCCACGACAAGGACCTGACGAACGCGGTCATCCGCAACGCGCAGGGGGCTGGAGACGAGCCTGGCGCATCTGCAGAAGGCCGTGGACGACCCGCACCACAGGCCCAGCGAGCCGAGGCCCTCGACGGCGCTGCCGCTCGTGACGCGCCTGGGCCTTGAGCCGCACCCGTACGAGCTGGCGAGGTTCATCTCGTATGGAGGCCGGCGCCCCGACCAGATGAAGGAGTTCGTGACCGCCCACCGTGCCAAGCACGGCGACAAGGCCATGTGGGCGATGCACGAGCTGACGGCGACGCAGGAGGGCACCGGCCTGACCGTCCTGCGCCCCGAGGCACGCCGCGTCTGCCGCGCGCTGCTCGGGCCGGCGCCGGAGAGTGAGGAGTACGCGCACTACTGGTCCGTGCTGCAGAAGTGCGAGCCGCCGGCGGATCAACAGCCGCCACCCCGAGCCGGCGCCGGAGGCCGAGGCAGGGGGCGGGGGCGATAGGCCCACGCCGATGTTCGCCCCGCCCCAGCAAGGAGCGCCGCCAAGCCGGCGTAGCGGGGATCGCCAGAACCGAATTCATGGAAGCGGAAGATGACCTCCCGTCTGGCACTCGAATCCGTGGCAGAGTGTCCTAATTTCAAGCAACAAGTGTCCTAATTTGGACAGTCCGCCCTGGCTGGCGAAGGGTGCCGTGCCGTTGGGGCTTCGACACGCCGCATCGCTGTTCCTCGGCAGGACGTCGTTGAACAGGCGGCCGAGCAGTCGCCCGCCGGGGCGCCGCACGACGACCGCGTCGCGCAGCGGCCTGCCGTCATGGGGGGAGAAGCCGCCCGGCGTGGCTGTGCCCTGTCGCCCATCAGGGCAGCAGCTCGGCCGACGGGCGGCAACGTGAGGATATCGCCAGGGATGCGTGCGGCAAGAGGCAAGGCCGGGCAGGGACTCCTTCGCCGCAGGTTCATCCCCGCCTACAACGCCGAAAGAGCCTTCGCGAGGGCAGGGGCCGTTCCAGGTGAGCCACACGCGCTCGCCCTCTTTTCCCGAGGTCGGCGGCCCCATGCGCGTCCCTGGATCGTGGCGCTGGAGGGGTGTTGTGGCCGACGGCAGGGGCATGGCGGAAAGCGTTTGGAGGGCCGCGCTTTCGCCGCGCGAGGGAGGTGCCGGCCCTGTGGTGCTTCGCCGGCACCTTGATAGGCGGTGCCCGCCGCGTGCAGCGGAACGCCGCCCTCTCCGCCGGTGGCGGCCCGGCTGGCCGGATAACCGCCACGACCGCGCCTTGACGGCGCGTCTACCCGCCGAGGACCTCCCTGACCTTGTGGGCCAGCGCCGCCGGCGAGTAGGGCTTCTCGAGGAAGTACACGTCCTCGCGGAGGACGCCGCACCGCACCACCGCGTCGTCCGTGGAACCGCTCGTGTACAGCACCCTCAGCCCCGGCTTCGCCGCCGACAGCCGCCCCGCCGCCTCGCGCCCGCCCATCCGGGGCATCACCACCTCGGTGATCAGCAGGTCGATCCGGCCCGCGCCCCCGGCCACCCGCAGGGCGTCCTCGCCGTCGCGTGCCTCCAGGACCGCGTACGCCTGATCGACACACCCTCTCGCTCGAGGGCGTTATGCGGTGGCTTCGTTCGAGCGGCGCGGCGAGGTTCTCCGCACGCCCCCTCCCGATGATTTCGTGGCAGAGGGGGCCTCGGCTGCGGCGGCCAGGCCGACGCCGTAGGCGGGTGGGGCCTTCTGCAGCATCTGATCGCACGCCTTGACCAGTTGCTCGAAGGCAGTTTTCGCCCCGGCAATGAACGCCTGCTCGACGACAGTCAGCAGGCGCGGGCCGCTGGCCTCATTGAGGAGGCGGAGGATGTTGAGGAAGGCCATCTCGTCGGCCGTCGTCTCCGGGAAGCCGAGGGCGTCTGGCGCCGGCCCGCCCGGCGCGACGCCGAGCACTTGCCGGGCCTCTGGGATCGCGGAGGCGGGCAGCTCGCCTGGGGGCGGCGCGACCGTGGTGCCGTAGGCTTGGGAGCGGATGCGGGCCATGCTTGCCTCGGGGTTCGGGGCCTGATTAGAGGTTCAGCCATCGCTGGACCAGGGCGATGACGCCGTCGGTTATCGCCAGCCCGCTCGAAAGGCCGTCGTTGAAGTTTTGGACTGAGGTCTGGATCCCGACCACCTGGGGGCGCCCTTCGGGGCCGCGGGTCGGCACCCCCGCCGCGTCCACCTTCCACACCGGCCCACCGCTCATGCCGGCCATCAGGAGCAGGTTGTCGAAGCCGCCCTCGTAGAAGAGCCGATACTCGAAGCCCGGGTGCGGCGGGGCGAGCAGCGTGGCCGAGTAGGAGTGCAGGAAGGTGAAGTGCGGCAGTTGTACGAAGCCGCTTGGGTAGCCGGCCAGGGCCACGTCGTTGTCGTCCGCCTCGGCGAGGCCGAGGATGAGGTGGCTGATCGCGCCGCCTTCCGGCTCCCTATCCAGAATGACGATGCCGAAGTCGAAGGCGGACAGGGTGCGGTAGGCCGAGTAGGCGTCGCCGGGCCGGTTGGCGTCGCCGTACTTCCACTGGTCCGTGGGGATCCAGTCGGAGGCGGCAATCGTGTGCTCCTGGCCGGGCGCGGGGCCGGGGAAGCGTGCCATCATGCCCAGCGAGTCGCCGCCCAGCTCGGGGTCGAAGAGGTTGTGGGCGACCGTGAGGACGTGGCGCGGGCCGACGAGGAAGCCCGTGCCGGTGCGTGGGCCGTAACCTTGGGTCTGCCAATACAGGCCGCAGACGTTCCGAAAGGCATGCTTGTCGGCCATCGGCTACCTCGGACAGCCGGTCGGCTTTTGGTATAGGAGGTAGTTTAGGATGTTCAGAGATTAACAAACAAGGGCGAGGGGCGGGGCGGGCGGGGGGTGTAGCTCGCACCCCCCCCCAGGGGCGGCACAGGGGGCAACCAAAGGTAACACCATGGGGGTGG
>CAZVZK010000063.1:0-2603 GCA_964630925.1 uncultured Alcaligenaceae bacterium | reverse complement strand
TCCACTATTCAACAACCCTGGGGGGGGGGGGGGCCGCCCGGGTGGCCCCCCCCGCCCCGCCCCTCAGGGCCGTCACAGCCGTCAACAACAGATCACCCCTTGGGCTTGATCGGGGGCAACGGGGCGTCCGTAGCCGGCGGCATCGGGGGCGCCGGGGCCGGTGTCGTCGGGACGACTTGTTGGTTGATGGTCTGGGTGAAGACCGGGGTGGGCTTGGCCGCCTCGCCGGGGATGCCGGCGGTCCCCACACCCCCCGTTCCAGTCGGATTTGTGCCCGGGGAGAAGAGAGGCGAGCGGGCGCCGCTGGCGGCCGCACCCTCGGGCAGCACGATGGCGCGGTGAGAGATGACGGGGCGGGCCGGTTGGGCCTTGTGGCCGCCGAAGTTGAAGAGGTTGAATTGCTTGGACGGGGCGTGCCCGTCGCCGCCGACCTGGATCTGATTGATGCCGCCGATGGCGGGCGTTGCCGCGGCGGGGGCAGAGGCAGGGCCGGCGGTCAGGCTCCCGGGGCGGCCCGCGGTCAGCGCGCCCGGCCCGAACACGGCCGACAGCGCGGCGCGGCCCAGCTCGTTGTCCACGCCAGCGAACGCCGCGCCCGCGCCCGCCGTGCCGCCGGGCGTGCCAGCGGTGCCGATGCCCTTGGGTTCCTTGAGATCCTTGGGGTCCTTCAGGGTGGCCGGCTTGGCGAGGGGCGTCGCGACGGTCTGGACGACCTCCTGCCCCATGAAGTCGCGGTCGAACTTCACGTCCACGATCTGCTTCCACTCCATGAGGCCCTCCGGCGTCAGGTGCGGCTCGTAGACCTTGATCTCGGCGAAGTTCTCGATCTTCGCCGGGTGCATACCCAGCGGCAGGGCGCAGAGCGTCCGGCTCATCTGGATCACGGCGGGATTGGTGGCGTCGAGGCTGGGGTCGCCCGAGGTGCCGACGCCGGCGGCCCTGGCCAGGTTGGCGCTGGCGTTGAGCACGTCGGCGGCGGCCTGACCGCCCAGGCGGGACGAGATGCCCGAGGCGAGGATGTTCTGGGCGGTCGAGCTGTCCTTGAGGTAGAACGGCCCGATGCCGGTGAACTGCCAGCCGTTGACGAGGTTCATGGCCGCGCGGATCTCGCCGGGGCCGCCTTTGATACGCAGGCCATATTTCTGCGTCATGTCGGGGACGAAGACGATCTGGTAGGTGTAGAACGTGTTCGGGGCCAGCCCGTCGCTGGGTGCTTTGTCGGGGGTCAGCGGGGCGCCTGCCGAGTGCATGTAGGGGCCAGACGAACCGGGTACGCCGGAGGAGGCCACCCCCTTCGGGTCGGGCGGCAGCGGCGTTTGGAGGCCCGCGAAGTTGGTGCGGGCGTTGAGGTCGGCGTACTTGGCCTGGTCGTCGAAGCCGCCCGGGATCGGGGCCGGGTCGGTGAGTCCGGTCTTCGCCTCCTCGATGTTGCGGAAGTTCTTCGAGACGATCAGCAGTGGCTTGGGCAGGTAGAACGGGATGCCCGCCTCCTTGCCGCAGTGCGCGTCGCACGAGTTTAACGAGACGGCGGTGATCTCCGCCTTCTTGTGGGCCCAGATGAGGCCCCCGCACCCCGCGTTGCCCAAGAGGCTCACCGCCGCCACGGCCACCCACAGCGTTCTTTGCATCAGACCCCCAATAGCTGACGATGAATGCACGGGCCTCGGCGCCAGCAGGGTGTTCCTGCCGATCTGGCCGAATCACTTCCTTCCGCTCGGTGAAAGGCAAGTTATGGACAATGCGTGGGCGCTCGCCGTCTGAAGTGTAATCGGCAAGATAGAGCTTGGTGATGAATCCAATCTATGGGCTGTGACGCGTTTGACGGCTGGCCAGGCCGCCCGACTTGGCCTGGCGGGGGAGGGCCGCCGACAGGACGACATCGAGGTGACGGCCCAGGAGGGTGTGTGGGTCGAGTGCCAGCCAGCGGGCAGGTTCAAGGCGCTACCGGCGTGGCCCACGAGGACGGAGAGCGTGAGGAGCAGGAGGAACATGGGAACCTCGTTCTTGGTGTACCGGGCCACATTGGTATCGGGCGAATGGCATTCCTTCCCTGGGCGGCGGTCGGTCAGGGGCCGAAGTGCTCGCCCTGGACGACGTAGTTGTTCTTGTCCGCATGGCCCCCTATACCAAACGCCGATACCAAACGCCGACAGGATATTTGATCCATCAGGTGTCCTAATTAGGACATTGGCCTGTACATGGGCCGGTGGAACATCGAGAAGGCCCAAGCAGACTACCCCTCAAGGAGGAGGTGGGGCGGCACCCGGCGAATCGGCTATCATCGACATCACGGCGTTGCTCGAGCTGGCCGCGTGGTGCCGGCAACGCCTGGATGTTCCCCACGGAGAAGCCGCATGTCCGACACCACCCGACGCCCCGCGCCCCCCCGCGCCCGAAGACGACGGCGGCAGCGTTGACCAACCCGCCCCCGGTGTGGGTTCGTCTGCCGGCCGGCCGACGGCGGCAGCTCCACGAGCTCCTCGGCCAGCTCCTCGCCAGGCTCCACGCGGCCAACGCCCGCAAGGAGGCCGGCCATGAGTGAGCCCCTCCGCCGGGCAAGTCGATCAGATAACAGGTGAAGCGCTCCTTCAGGAGCGGCAGCA